>JAKSMC010000049.1 GCA_024400835.1 Bacteroidales bacterium | reverse complement strand
AAAGACGCATCGCCGAAGAGCAGCGTCGCAAGGCTGAAGAAGAGCAAAGACGCATCGCCGAAGAGCAGCGCCGCAAAGCTGAAGAAGAGCAAAGACGCATCGCCGAAGAGCAGCGTCGCAAGGCTGAAGAAGAGCAAAGACGCATTGCCGAAGAGCAGCGTCGCAAGGCTGAAGAAGAACGCAAAAAAGCTGAAGCTAAGCAGCAGCCTTCAGACGAGGATGATTTGTTGCAATTTATGCCCAAGAACAATCCTCAACAACATACCGCAGCCACTCAGTCAACGAACAAATTGACATCACAAACACCACAACGTTCCCTGAACGATTTGTTCACAGACAAACGCGAAGACCGCTCCTTGAGTGCTCAGTTCCAGCACGCAAAGGTCGCAGATTTGACCAAAGCGATTTCTATCAACGACAAATTCACCTACATTAAGGAATTGTTCAACAACAAAGGTGAGGAATTCAGCGCCGCCATAACGCGACTGAACCAATGTCAGAATATGGACGAAGCATTTGACGTTTTGGAGAAGCTGAAACAGACATTCTACTGGGATTCCACCTCCACCGCATACCTTTCACTCTGTGATTTGCTGAGAAGAAAGTTCGTATAACGGGACCAGCCAGAAAAAAATCATCTTAAAACACCCCATCTGCAAGACTTCTAAATTAACGCAATATGAGTAGAGGCTTTGTCAAAGAAGGCGACCAAGAAGAGGTGCCCATGGTACCTCCGAGGGCATTTTTACCCTGTGGAATGGTCAATTATGTCACACCTGCAGGAATGGAGCAACTGCTTCAAGAGCGTCAGGAATTAATCAATGAACGAGACAACATCAAAATTGACGGGCAGGAATCAGATGCCCGCGTAACGCGTAATTTCATCAATGCCAAGCTGGATTTGTTGGAAAAACGCATACGTATCGCCAAAGTCACCGAGAACAAGCATGACGGCGAAATCGCATTCGGTTCAACAGTGACGATGAGGATGAACGGCACGGAAATGACCATTCAGATCACCGGTGTTGACGAGGCAGCAGCCAACAAGGGCAAAATACCCTTCACCTCTCCCATGGCGAAAGCCCTGTTCGGCCATCATGTCGGCGACTTCCTGGACGTGCAACTTCCCGCAGGAATGCGCAACATCAAAATTGTGAATATCGAATAATATGTTTCCAGAATTCTAATATTCGTTTTCTAATAGACAAAAAAAAGCAGGCCTCGAAAGACCTGCTTTTTTATATGATGTAAGTGGAAATTACTTAACGATCAATTTTTGAGTAGATGTACCCTTGTTGGTTGTGATGCTAATCATATAAACACCAGCATTGAAGTTGCTTGTGTTAACTCTGATTGTGTTTTCACCTTCGTTGAGAGCAACATTTTCAGTATAAACCATCTGACCCATAAGGTTGGTGATAGTCATTGTACCATTAGCGCTTTCAGAAGAAGAAATAGCAACGTTAGCGATGTCAGCAGCAGGGTTAGGATAAAGTTTCATGCCAGACAAAGTGTTGTCAGCGATACCAGTGTGGTCAATCCAAAGGCCTTGAGGAATTTCAACGGTGTTGTTGTAAAGACCGAGTTGGTCAGCCGGGATAGAGAGGAAGAGAACATTTGTCGGGTTAGTAGCGATACCACCAGCAGCATTGTCTGGGAAATAGTCATTATGCCAAATCAAAGAAAGATTGCCATCAACAACTTTTTGAGCCAAGGAAGGATAAATGTTTTCCATTTCATTTTCAATACTTTCAGAAGTCCATTCCGTGCTTTCAGAAGACCAATCATAGATATCCCAATCAACATAGTAAGTATATTTGCTATAGGACAACCAGCTGATGCCATCTTCGAAGGAAGCACCACCATCAGTAGATTTAACACCGAAAACACCCATGAAATACATACCAGTTGTATTAGCATCGTAGAAAGGAATATCAAGAACAGAAGAGTAAACCAAGTATACATTGTTGCCATCAACAGCCAAAGTAGGTTGAGAAGTCATACCAATACGGTGATAGTTTTCAGGACGTTCTGCGGAGTTCATATACCATACGCTGCCGTCGCCGTCAAGGTCAGTACGGGAGAATACAGTATAGCCAGCATTGATCAGGGAATCAGGGCTGAGTTGTTTTTGATCTGTACCAGGGAAAATAGGCATATCTTCATTCCAATAAAGAAGACCATCAATATAAGAATAGATGGAAATGTAACCATCACCTAATTCAGGGTTGTTTACACCAGCCAAACCGAAAGCAAGGTGAACTTTACCATTATTATCAATAGCAATAGCAGTTGCACCATCGGTGACGTATGTAGGGCCATTAGTGGTATCAAGCAAATGGATTTCTTCGTTGAAGTTATCAGGAACGAAAGAATTTACGACAGTAGTAGTGGTGAAGTTTACACCATTGTCAGTACTCTTCCACAAGAAAGCGTCAGACCATTGGTCAGCAACGACGACGGCAACAGTATTGCCATTACAAGCGATATTGTAAGCATCACCAGAGAAGGAGTTGAACCAGTCTGTGTGGTTGCCCATATCACCAACGATTCTCGGGTTTTCCCAAGCGATAGTGTTGTCAGCAGGATTGAATGTACCTCTGTAATAAACCAAGCAGGTTTGGATGCCTTGGTAGTAAGAACCAGCATCAGATTCAGTACAAGCGATCAAGTGAATAGTGTTACCATTGGTAGCCATAGCCGGCCAAAGAAGAGCGGTGCTGTTAGCACCAGCAGTGCTATCGTAAACAGAAGGTCCGAGGAGAGTGGATTCAATCCAGTCACCAGTACCTTTTTGAGGACGAAGGTTGACGATAAGGCCAGTAGCGCCATTGTGAGAAATAACGATTTCGCCATTGTCACCTAAAGCAGCCATTGTAGGCCAGCCACCTCTGACGGATTCGATTCTGCCAGCATTGGGAAGTTCGTTTGCCCAGGAAGTACCGTTGAAATAGTTGTAACCTGCGCCACGGGTAGCAGAGGATGTAGCGGTCGTCCAAGTAGCACCGATTGTACCATCGGGATAGTTCACCAATCTTTGAGGAATGGAACCGTTAGTCTGAAGGTCATAATAAGTTTGACCAATAGCAGAAGAAGGAACTATATCTGAACGGAAAGCCGGCAAATTTTGAGGAATTGCCTGTTGATGCATCGGTACAGAGACAGAGATTCTTTCAGCTTGTTTCTTGGAAATCATAGCAGGGGTAGTTTGAGCGAAAGCAGAGCCCGCTACAAACAAAGCTGTTACAGCAAGTAAAAGTTTTTTCATACCAAAAAGTTTTAATTAATAAAAAAAAGTCAGATGGGATGACAGCATCCCACCTGACAAAAAATAATTCAATTAGTCATTAGCAGCGCGTTTACCAGCTGCATAATTGATTTTCAAAGCATTATTCTTACGAAGTTCTTGTTTGATCGTATTGACATAACGCATTTGAACGTCCTTGTCGACTTTCAAAGAGAAGGTCAGTTTGTCACGATCCTGGAGATCGCGAGATTCCTTTTCCGTACCAATGAAGTCGCGGACATCTGCGACAAGTTCCTCAGCTTTGATGGTTTGGTCATTAAGCTGTACAGAGACTTCGCCCGGTGGAAGGGTGTTTTCGTTCTTGCTGATAGGAGCACCGACGTAGATGTTGGCGACCAATGACTTCTTTTCGAGTTTTTGGATTTCAGTTGCTTGAGGCGGATTGAAATGTACTTTCAAAGAAGCTTCACGCATAGTGGTAATCACCATGAAGAAGAACAAGAACATGAAGATAATATCAGACATGGAACCCATGTTCAATTCAGGGGTCTCTTTTTTTCCGTTCTTTTTAAATCTTGACATAATCTTACAATTTTTAAATGTTAGTTAGCGGCACCGGTTTTGCTATAGTCCATAGGAGGAGCTTCAGAGATGCTCATCGGGATAGCGGAAGTGATAGCACGCTGTGATGCAGAATCAAGAGCACTGAATTTCTTACCGAAATATTGAAGAGACGTTTCGTCACGCAGTTCGTTGACGGCGCGTTGGAGTTCGTTCTGAACCTGCACATACATGTTGTAACTGGTACCTTGGTCATTAGTCAGAGAGACAACGCCCTTGGACACAGCGAAATCGCCAATACCTTCAATCAGTTTGTTCTGTTTTTCAGGAAGGGATGGGTCGTTTGTGGGGTTGGAGAAGAACAGTTTAGCCTTATCCTTCAATTCGGAAACCATCATAACTTCACCGTTCACGGAGATTTCGTCGCGGAAGTTGACCAATACGTTCAGAACGTTACGTTTGTTAATATCGGCTTTGATTTCCTTAGCGTCATCAGCCTTTGGGGGCGGCAACTTACGAGGAATACCTTGCTCTGTATTGATAGAAGAAGTCAACAAGAAGAAGGTCAACAGCAGAAATGAGATATCTGACATTGAACCTGTATTCAGTCCTGGTGTTTTTCTATTACTCATTTTATTTTCTATTTTTAACTGCGCTGATGATGGACGTCACGATGATGGCGAGGATAGCGCAAATCAAACAAACATATAATGTGAAGCATGCTGCATTGACCATTTTGAAGCCAGTGGAAGTCATGCCGAATTTCATAGCTGACGGTGTGAGGACCGGAGAACCGACGAGGTAGCCGATGAACACAACGATTGCGAACAATGCGAGAACGACAAGGATCTTGTAAGATGTCTTGAAGTTTCTGATGATACGCATAACAGCAAAGAAGAGGAGTAACAAAATAGCGACAAAACCGAGGAAGTAGCCAACGAACATGAAGGCGTTTTCGAGTTTGGAGCTGGAAGCGAAGCCTTTAAGGTCGTTTTGGAGTTCTTCGAGGTCAGCAGCTTTCTTGTTTGCAGAAGCGGTAGCATTAATCATGTCAGCTCTTGAAATCAAGCTGTTAGCAGCTTTGCAGTAGTCGCGGTTAACGAGATAGTCTTGTTTGATTGCGCTATAGTCCTTTTCAAGTTTGTTGATATAGGCTTCGAGGTCTTTGAAAGAGTTCACGCCTTTGAAACCATCAACGTAAGCTTGTTTGTTGTCGCATTTTGCGAAGAGGCCTTCTGCGCGGTTTGCGAAATCAGACTTATATTGTTCGAAATTTTTCTCATCCAAGTTTTTCAGATCCTGAAGATAAGTATAGAGGATATCCTTTTGGAGTTGAACATCGTTGAGTGAATCGTTGAAAGTTCTCAGGCTTTTCTGATATTTTTCAACGACGGTAGGAAGATTTTCAGGGGTTGCAGTCTGCAGATCGGCGATGAGGGCCGGGCACTGAGCCTGAATCTGCCTTGCCTGGAAGAAGTTGTCCTTCTTGTCCTCATTGAAGTTCATAGAGAAGACAAGGGCCAAGATGCAATCCAAGATGGCGACTGCAAATATGATGATGTTAACAATCTTGTTCTTCATTACAAAGAGAATTATTATATAGTATATATATTAATAAACAATTATTTGTTCTTCACGAGGATATCCATGAAGGAGATAGTAGCATCTTCCATATCGTTAACGATGCTGTCGACCTTGGTAAGGAGGTAGTTGTAGAACACTTGGAGGATCATAGCGGAGATCAAACCGAAGACGGTTGTCAACAAAGCGACTTTCATACCACCAGCGACGATAGTCGGGGAGATATCACCTGCGCGTTCGATATCATCGAATGCCTGGACCATACCGATGACGGTACCCAAGAAACCCAATGAAGGAGAAAGAGCGATGAACAAGTTAATCCATGTAAGGTTTGTTTCCAATTTAGCCATTTGAACGCCACCGTAGGAGACAACAGCTTTTTCTACAGATTCGAGGCCTTCGTCATAGCGGTCGAGACCTTGATAGAACACAGCTGCGAGAGGTCCTTTAGTATCGCGGCAGAGGTCTTTAGCCTTTTCAACACCGCCGTTCTTAAGAGCATCTTCAACTTTGTCGAGGAGTTTCTTAGAATTGACAGAAGAAAGGTTGAGGTAGAAAATACGTTCGATAACGAATGCCAAACCTAAGATCAAACAGATAAGCACCGGGGTCATCCAAACTGCACCACCCTGGATAAATTTGTCTTTCAATACGTAGTGTAAACCTTGGCTGACAGCGTCGTCAGGATCCTCGGTCAGTTCAGCCTGAGCTGTTGCGGGAGCGGCAGCTTCGACTGTAGAATCAGCTACTTGTTCGGTAGCATTGTCTTTTTGTTGATCTTTTTGAGCAAATGCGGTGTTTGCAATACCGAAGGTTAAGAAACCAAATACGGTAAGTAAGGCGATTAGCTTTTTCATAATAACTTTTAAGTTTTGATGTTTAATAAATTGATTTGATATTTTCTATTATATTGTAATTCAGTTTTTTAATATATGGCGGAGAGACTGGGATTCGAACCCAGGAAGCGCTTTTGGCGCTTACACGCTCTCCAGGCGTGCGCCTTCGACCACTCGGCCATCTCTCCACGCATTTTAAGGGCGCTAAAGTACAATTTTTTTCCAAACATTTATTTCCCAAAATCAGTTTTTTTTACATAAAGTTTTTTTAGTTTTTTTAAGAAACTACATATTGGAAAAAAATATACTTTTGCAAACTTTTGTAAAAAGGGAAAATTCAATTTTTATTAATAACCTAAATTCACAAAAAAATGAAAAAAACATTATTAGTATTGGCCGTTGCAGCCATGTTCGTATTCAGTTTCTCTTCTTGTGGTGACACTCAAACCACTGCTGAAATCCTGACTAACAACACTAAAGGTTGGGTACTTTCCTCCGCAACTTCCTCTCCTGCTTACGTATTGAGCTCCGGCAGAGCTATCGAAAATCTTCTCGACGGCTATTTCTATGACTGTGAAAAAGATGACATCATCATCTTCCAAGACGGCGGCATCCAAGTTATCAACCCGGGTGCAAACGTTGATCCTGAATGGGGTTACCAAATCCAAACCCTCGGCACATGGTCTCTGAGCGCTGACAACACAGTTCTCAACATGCAACTGCCTTTCTTCTATGGTCCTTCCAACATGACTTATGACCAAGAACAAGAAAGCTGCAGAATCGTATCCGTTTCTTCTAAAGAACTCGTTCTCGAATACGCTTTCAACGACAACGAGAGCCCTGCTAAAGGCGAATACACATTCACTTTGACTTACGTTCCCGCTAAATAATTTTATTGACAATATTAATCCTTAAAACTATTACAAAAATGAAAAAAGTATTTTTAGTATTATTGTGCGCAGGCCTTTTCGTTGCTTGTGGTAACAAAAAACAAAAAGCTGACGAACTCGTAGCTGACACTGTTGCTGTTGAAACAGTTGCTGAAGAAGTTGTTGAAGAACCCGTCGTTGAAGAACCCGTTGCTGAACAACCTAAGGCTGCTACTCCTGCAAAGAAGACAACCAAGCCGGCACCTAAGAAATCCAACACTGGCATCCAAGAAGCTAAAACTACCCAACCGGCTCCTACAGTTCAAGAACACGCTAAACAAGCTGCCAGCAGAGTTGCTAACGCCGCTATCAGCAAAGCTGAAAAAGACGCTACAAACGGTATTCAACAAGGTACTGGTACACCTAACAAAGCTAGAAGATAACCTTTATCTTTATATAAAAAAGGGCAACCGCTTGGTTGCCTTTTTTTTTTGTATCTTTGCGGCCTACATTTAATCCTGTTATTAATTTAAATATAAACACCTTAATATGAAGAACACCCCCATCCCTGCAGAAATCGTTGACAAAATTGTCGCAGAAAGCGGTATTAAAGAAGTCGGTAAAGCATCCATCCGTGAAGTCAAACGTTTGATTAACGAAATTGAAAAGGCATCCGGTAAGGAATTCGTCCGTATGGAAATGGGCATCCCAGGTCTTCCAGCTTGCCACGTTGGCGTGGAAGCCCAAATCAAAGCCCTCCAAAACGGCGTTGCCGCTATCTATCCAGATATCGAAGGTATTCCTGAACTTAAAGTGGAAGCCGCTAAATTCGTGAAAAACTTCATCGATTTGGATGTCAATCCTGAAAACTGTATTCCTACCGTCGGTTCTATGATGGGCGGCATGGCTGGTTTTATGACTTTCGTTCGCTGCCGCAAAGAGCGCGACACCACCCTCTTCATCGACCCAGGTTTCCCGGTCCAAAAACAACAACACCGCGTTATGGGCTTCAAATATGAAACCTTCGACGTCTATAACTACCGCGGACAGAAACTGAGAGCCAAATTGGAAAGCTACCTCGAAAAAGGCAACATCCACTCCATCATGTACTCCAACCCGAACAACCCTTCCTGGATCTGCTTCACCGAAGAAGAACTCCAAATCATCGGCGAAATGGCCAACAAATACGATGTGTTCGTATTCGAAGACCTCGCCTACTTCGGAATGGACTTCCGCAACAACATCTCCAAGCCGGGTGTTCCTCCATATCAACCTTCTGTTGGCAAATATACTGACAACTATACTCTGTTGATCTCCGGTTCCAAGGCATTCAGCTACGCAGGTGAACGTATCTCTATGATGATTATGTCCAACAAGATGTTCAGCCGCGAATTCGACGACCTCGTTCCTTACTTCAATATGAAGAAACTCGGCCGTGCCATCATCTACGGTACCGTTTACGCGCTCACTTCCGGTGTCGCTCATTCCGCACAATACGCTATGGCCGCTATCTTCAAAGCTTGCAACGACGGCACTTACAACTACATTGACGATGTGAAGGAATATGGCGAAAAAGCTCAGATTATGAAGAAATTGTTCACCGACAACGGCTTCGTCATCGTTTATGACAAAGACGGCGACAAAGATCTTGCCGATGGTTTCTACTTCACCGTGGCTTATCCGGGCATGAGCAGCGACCAATTGTTGGCCGAATTCCTCTATTACGGCGTCAGCGCCATCTCATTGGGCACTTGCGGCAGCGAAAGAACCGAAGGCCTCCGCGCCTGCGTTTCCCTGACTCCAAGAAGCCAATTCCCAATGTTGGAAGAACGTTTGAAAATGTTCCACGAAAACCATAAATAATTATGTCGGCATACGACAACTACCCTTCCCCGTGCTACATCCTCTCGGAAGAAGCATTGGAAGCTAACTTGCAATTACTCGACCTGGTCCAGAAAGAGGCCGGCGTTTCGATTATATGTGCTCTGAAAGGAATGTCATTTTGGCATTCCTTTCCTCTTATCAAGAGCTACCTGGCCGGCGCCACCGCCTCTTCCTTGAATGAAGCGCGTTTGATTGCCGAAGAGATGTGCTGCGATGCGCACACCTACGCCCCCGTCTATATGGAAGAAGAGTTCGGCCAACTGCTGATATACAGCAGCCACCTGACATTCAACTCCTTAAGTCAATGGGACAAATACCGCGACATCGCGCTGAACAGTCCGAAGAAAGTGAGCTTCGGCCTGCGCGTGAATCCGGAATACTCCGAGATAGAAACCGACCTTTACAATCCTGCGCTACCAGGCTCCCGATTGGGCATCTTGGCAGAAGACATGCCGAAAGATTTGCCGGAAGGTATTGAAGGTCTGCATTTTCACGTACTTTGCGAAAACGACAGCTACGCCCTCGAACATTGTTTGGAGGCTTTTGAAAAAAGATTCAGCCACTACATCAAGCAGTGCAAATGGGTGAACTTCGGCGGCGGCCACCACATCACGCGCAGCGACTACGACGTGCTGCACCTCATCCAACTGCTCAAAGATTTCAAAGCCCGCTATCCGAATTTGGAAGAGGTGATTTTGGAACCCGGTGAAGCCGTAGGCTGGCAGACCGGCGTGCTGACCTCAACGGTGGAAGACATCGTGGTCAACAAAGGCATCAAAATCGCGATGCTCAACGTATCGTTTGCCTGCCACATGCCCGACTGCTTGGAAATGCCGTACAAGCCCACCGTGCTGGATGCCACCGAGCCTGACGAAAACAGCAAGTTCGTCTATCGCCTTGGCGGCTGCTCCTGCCTGGCCGGCGACTTCATCGGGATGGGCGACTTCGCCTTTCCGGAGCCATTGGAAATCGGCGACCGCATTGTCTTCGACGATATGATTCACTACACCATGGTGAAGACGACCTTCTTCAACGGCGTACGTCATCCGTCCATCGGCATGATTCACAAAGACGGCGAATTCGAGTTGCTGTCCGTACCCGGCACCTATGAATCATACAAGGAAAAATTAGGTTGATGGTTTACAATTTCAAGCAAAGAGTAAAAGAAGGAAAGACGGAAGTCTTTGATCCCATCCGTAAAAAATGGCTGTTGCAGACGCCAGAAGAGCGCGTGCGACAGCTGTTTATCCTCTATTTGCTGAATGTGAAACAGATTCCCGAATCTCATATTTCCGTAGAAAAGGCCATCACCGTAAACGGGCTGACCAAACGTTACGATTTGGTCGTCTTCAATTTGGAAAGAAAGCCGGAAATCGTCATTGAGTGCAAAGCGCCCGAAGTAGCAATTACCCAGGCGGTGGTGGAGCAGGCCGGGCGCTACAACAAGACGCTTCACGCCCGCATCTTAGGCGTAACCAACGGTACCACGCACTACTTTTTCACCATCAATTTCGACACGGAAGAGATTACGCCGATAGCGTTTTGATTTGGGACAAGGAGCGTGTGGATTTAATGACCGAATTATTTTCCAATAGCGTCAAGCATTTGCCTCAAGCGTTCAACCACTGCTTCTCCGATGAGTTGAATCATTGGAGTCTCATCTTGTTCTTTTGCGTAAGCATCAAAAGCATCATAGTAGCGGCGTCTGTCGGCAAATTTGACACTGACAGGAGGCAGTCCGTTCTGGATAAGTTGCAGATTCATCAGCAAACGACCTGTTCGGCCGTTCCCATCAATAAATGGGTGGATGCTTTCAAAACGAAGATGGAATAGTGCCACCGATTCAACGATGTGCCGTTTCTCAGTGCATAAAACAAAATCTGCCAACAATTTAGAAACTTCCGTTTCTATAAGATAGGGTTCAACGGGTTCGGTAACGGCTCCGGCAATGCGAACCTTGACGCGACGGAACGTGCCGCGATCTTCAGGACGGTCGGACAAAACCAGCGAATGGATACGTTTCAGCTCAAATGCGGTCAGTGGCTCTTTGCTTTTGGCCAATTCTTCCACATACACAAACGCGTCTTTATAGCCAACAATTTCAAGATGGTCCTTCAGCGGTTTTTGGTCGATGGTAATGCCTTGAAGGACGAGGGCTGTTTCCTGCATTGTAAGCGTATTGCCCTCAATGGCATTGCTGTGGTAAGTGTTTTCAACGAGGAAAACCTCTCGAAAGGCCTCTGCTTCGGCGGGCGTTACTGGACGGCTTTGATTCAATCTCGCTTTCAGGGCGTCAATTTGTTCCAAGAGCGGGACATTATCTCTGGCCGGATTTTTTTTTGCGTATGAACGTGCGTCACTTGGCTTTGGCGC
Organism: Bacteroidales bacterium; assembly: GCA_024400835.1. Lineage (GTDB taxonomy): Bacteria > Bacteroidota > Bacteroidia > Bacteroidales > WCHB1-69 > F23-D06. Next base: position 14,002 of record JAKSMC010000049.1, on the reverse strand, counting down.
ATCATCGGGAATCATGTAAAGATTGCCCTTGCGTGTCACGCCGGCAATGCGGTTCTGTTCGCACAAAATTCTGACTCTTCGAGCTGAAATATTCCATTTAGCAGCCGCTTCCGAAACCTTGATATAATTCATATCATTCCTATTTTTATAAATATAGGCTGCAAAAATAAATATTTTATTCCTATCTTTCAAATTTTAGGAACAAATATCATCTTCTTCCCTCCACTACCGTTTCATCTCGCACACCTCGCGCAGCATGGAGCGCCGAAAATTTAAATAATTTGGTGGAAATTGACAAAGTAGCCATTCGGAATTGGTGGAAATTGACAAAATGGTTATTAAAAATTTGGTGGAACCATATTTTTTTGTATTTTTGCCGCAACAATCAAGACGATTATGGAAGGTGATTTTATATGTTTCAAAAGGAAGCTGTATGCTAAAATGCTCCAATGGAAAAATGAGCGCGACGGAGCCACTGCCCTGCTGATACAAGGAGCGCGCCGCATAGGAAAATCCACCCTTGTGGAAGAATTCGCACGCAACGAATACGATTCCTATCTGCTGATCGATTTTTCAGTCGCCCCTACTGAAATTCACGATTTATTTAAGGACATTTCTGATTTGAATTACCTGTTTTTCAGATTACAGCTGCATTATAATGTGCAACTTATAGAACGGAAATCGGTAATTGTCTTTGATGAGATTCAGAAAGAGCCACTTGCCCGACAAGCCATCAAGCACTTAGTGAAAGACCATCGTTTTGACTATATCGAAACCGGATCGCTCATTTCCGTACATAAGAGCAGCACCGAAATCCTCATACCCAGCGAAGAGACAAAATTGGACATGTTTCCATTGGATTACGAGGAATTCCGATGGGCATTGGGTGATACCGCTACCGTCTCGCTTCTTCGGCAGGCCTTTGATGCCAGAATGCCGTTGGGAGATGCCACACATCGCAAAATGATGCAAAATTTTCGACTATATATGCTGATTGGAGGGATGCCGCAGGCCGTAGCAGAGTACGTCAAAACCAATAATATGGCGGCGATAGATATTGTGAAAAGGGACATCCTTTCCCTCTATGAGGAAGATTTGATGAAGATTGACGATGCCGGCAGGGCATCTGCCTTATTTGAAGACATTCCCGGACAATTGAGCCGGAATTTCTCTTGTTATGCCATTTCATCGGCCATTTCCAACGAACGTATAAGCCGCATCAATTCCATTATTAGGGCTTTGGAAGACACGATGACAGTTAACATTGCTTATCACACCAACGACCCGAATGCAGGATTGGCTCTCACCAAGAACAGTGAAAAATTCAAACTGTATGTCGGCGATACCGGACTTTTTATTACGCTGGCATTTAAAGACAAAGATTTCATTGAAAATGACATATACCAACGTCTGCTGAATGATAAATTAAAAACGAACCTCGGCTACGTATATGAAAATATGGTTGCGCAAATGCTACGCGCCACAGGCAAAAAACTATTTTATCATACTATGCCTTTTGACGATGGAAAAAAGTATTATGAGGTTGATTTTCTATATGCCGATGGCCATAAGGTTTGCCCCATAGAAGTGAAATCTTCTGGCTATCGCACCCACAAATCGTTAGATGTTTTTTGCGGCAAATATTCAGACAGAATCTCCAAGCGTTATATCGTTTATACCAAAGACTTACACAACGAAGGAAACGTGACGTATGTCCCTGTATATATGACGATGTTTCTCTAATCCAGCCCATTTCCTCCACTACCGTTTCATCTCGCGCACCTCGAGTTGTAGGAGCTGTGAGCGGGGATAGAACGGGAGAAGTTCCCCTTACTCCGGCATAGTTTGCTTAAAGAAAAATCCGACAGCATATAAGGGTATGTTTTCCATCCAACCTTGGTCAATATAGGGTTTCATAGAGATACGCAATCCTTGAAGATGTTCTTCGCCAAACTCATTTTTCACAAACTGCGCCAATGATTTTCCCTTCACGTTTTCTTCCGCCTTGACCTCAATCGGGACAACTTTATCATTGATTTGTACCAAAAAATCAATCTCCAATCTTGAATTATCCTTGCTGTAGTAATATACTGGCAACGATGGGACATTCGTCAGCTGTTGCAATACATAATTTTCCGAAAATGAGCCTTTGAATTCCTTGAAAACATCGTTAGTTACAAGCATCTGCATAGCTGGGGCATCCGATAGTGCGCCAAGAAGGCCGACATCCAGCAGATAGAGTTTAAAGGCATCAATGTTGCGATAAAACTTCAACGGAACTTGTGGACTTGCAGCGCGATATACTTTATAGACCAATCCGGCATCCACGAGCCACTGTATGGCATTCTCCAATTCTCGTGCACGGCCACCTTTTTTGACCGCTCCATAAATGAATTTCTTATTCTCTTTAGCCAATTGACTCGGAATGCTGTCCCAAACCAGGCGAATCCGTTGTGTATCCTTGCCCGCGTGCTTTGCAAAATCGTGATTGTAGTTCGCAATAATCTCTTGCTGGATGCGCCGAACTCCGTTCACATCGCCTTGGGTGGTATAGTGCAAGACCGCTTCGGGCATACCGCCCACATAGTAGTATTGACGAAGGTGTTCCTGCAACTTTACATCCATATCTTTCATCAACTGCCAGTTCAGACGAGACATCTCGTCAGTCAGATAGTCAGCACCTTGCGCCCAGAGGAATTCCTCGAAGCTCATCGGTAACAAACGCAAGGTATTTACCTTTCCCACAGGATATGATTCTTCCGGTCTATTCATTACGCCTAACAACGAACCAGCCACTGCAACATGCTGTTCAGGGGCATTCTCACAAAAATATTTCAAACTTTCCAATGCGTGCGGTGCTTCTTGGATTTCGTCAATAAAAATCAGTGTTTTACCTGCCACAATACGTTGCCCACTATAGGCTTCGAATGCCTGCATTACTCGAACCACATTTAAATCCTGTATAAAGAGCTGTTGAACTTCAGGATTATCGTGACAATTCACGTACACTAAATTTTCGTATTCGTTTTTGCCAAACTCCTTCAGCAGCCAAGTTTTTCCAACTTGCCGAGCTCCTTCCAAAATCAAAGGTTTTCTATGAGAATTGTTTTTCCATTCAATCAAACTGTTATATAACTTTCTCCTCATCTTTAAAATGCTGTTTTCAGAGTGCAAAGATACGCAATTTCTGAAATAGGAAAATGAATTATCCAAAAAAATGAGCGAATATTATGTAGTATATGCCAATTTTATGAACGAATGATATTTAAAAACAACCGAATTTATGAGCGAATCAAAATTATTCATTTCCCGTACCTCGTGCTGCAAGGAAGCTGTGAGCGGGGTTGGAACGGACGTGGGCGTAGAATGGGAGTTTCACAACTTTTCGAAAAGTGCATCCAGCGTAACAATCATTTCCAAATAGTATGGGATTCCAAGAAACACCATATACTTGAAGTTGTCCGCAAAGGCATAAAAATATCGTCATTTGGACAAGTGTCGTATGATTTTTTTGTCCAAATGGCTAAATTTTTGTTGTTAATTGGACAAAGTCAGGTGTCAAAAAAAGGTCTCCCCGCACGATGGCGGAGAGACCTTCAATCTATGTAAAAAGCTATGTAGTATTAGTTTTTCAGACAACGGACGGCCAAAGCTTCTTCACGGTATCTGCTGTCGTTTGTCAATTCTGGGGACCCAGTCCACAAGCAGTATCTTCGTTGTTGAGAAGACCAATAATTCGCACTACTAGAATTAGAGTAAGCGAAACCTTCGTCGTAATTATACGCAACCATGCTCGTAGTTATAGCAGAGAAGCCAGTAAGATTGGATGTCGCAGATGCTATACACGGGGAACAGGAAATTCCAGCATTGGAACGCCAGCCCGTAGGGTCAGATAAAGCAGAAGCGATATTGTCTTCGTCATCATCACAGCGATAATCCGGTTGTGATTTCACATAGTCCTTCAACGTGGACCATTCGGCATTGCTCGGCACATGCCAGCCCGTAGGACAAACACCTTGCACATTGCTACTGCTATTGTAAGATGCTCCATTCATTAAAGCAGCATAGTTGTACAAATTGCCATGGGAATAAGCGATACTAGAACTAGACAAAGGATAACAATATTTTGTGGACGTGCTGTATTGGAAACCTTCACCACTCAAGGGACTTTGGGTAATAGCCGTACCATTACTGTAGTGCGTAGTTTTAAGGTCTTCCTTCATCCAGCATTGCGTACCGATTTGGACCGTATTGTAGGTATTGCCATCATAGTCTGTCACAGTTGGGGTATTCGGACAAGGATGGGCATCGGTAGTTTGAGGATTAGGTTCTTCCGCATTGCCATCGTAGATACAACGGACGGCCAAAGCATCTTCACGGTCTCTGCTTCCATCGTTCATGAATGTATGTTCGACATACAAGCTAAAATCGCGTTGTTGAGAAGACCAATAGTGCGCAATGTCGTAATTTTCGTAAACGACACCTGTGGAGGGACTCCAAACGATACCCGTATTTTTAGCAGAGAAGCCAGTAAGATTGGATGTCGCAGATGTTCTACCCGGGGAACAGGAAATTCCAGCATTGGAACGCCAGCCCGTAGGGTCAGATAAAGCAGAAGCGATATTGTCTTCATCATCATCACAGCGATAATCCGGTTGTGATTTCACATAGTCCTTCAGCGTGGACCATTCGGCATTGCTCGGCACATGCCAGCCCGTAGGACAAACACCCTTGACAATGCTGTTACTATTGTATGTTTCTCCATGCATCAATGCCGTAAAATTGTACAAAGTGCCTTGAGAATATGCAACATTCATGCCTGCCATAGGATAGCAATATTTAATGGAATTACTGTAATGGAAGCCTTCACCACGCAAGGAACTTTGGTTAATAGCAGTACCATTGCTGTAGTGCGTAGTTTTAAGGTCTTCCTTCATCCAGCATTGCGTACCAATTTGGACTGTATTGTAGGTGTTTCCATCATAGTCTGTCACAGTTGGGATATTCGGACAAGGCTGTGCATCGGTAGCTTGAGGATTAGGTTCTTCCGCATTGCCATCGTAGATACAACGGACGGCCATAGCCACTTCACGGCCTCTGCTTTCGTCTCTAAATTCTGGAGATCCAATATACAAGTTGTAATCTCGTTGTTGAGAAGACCAATAGTGCGCAACGTTGTAATTTGCGTACAAGACACCTTCGGCGGAATTATTCCAAACCATACCCGTATTTATAGCAGAGAAGCCAGTAAGATTGGCGGTACTTGCTGAAGCGCCAGGACCACAGGGAGCTTCATTCACAGTATTGGGCCCCCAACCCGTAGGGTCAGATAAAGCAGCAGCGATATTGTCTTCATCATCATCACAGCGATACTCCGGTTGTGATTTCACAAAGTTCTTCAGCGTGGACCATTCGGCATTGCTCGGCACATGCCAGCCCGTAGGACAAACACCCTTGACATTGCTGTTACTATTGTATGTTTCTCCATGCATCAATGCCGTAAAGTTGTACAAAGTGCCTTGAGAATATGCAACATTCATACCTGCCATAGGATAGCAATATTTAATGGAATTACTGTAATGGAAACCTTCACCAGTCAAAGGACTTTGGGTAATAGCAGTACCATTGCTATAGTGCGTAGTTTTAAGGTCTTCCTTCATCCAGCATTGCGTACCGATTCTTGCAACATTGTATGTGTTGCCGTCATAGTCGGTGACGTTTTGAGGACAAATCACAAAATCAACTTTTTTACTATAATAAGGCGTTGTGGAATTTTTGAAATAGGAACGGATATAATAAACCACACCTGGTTGCAAACCAGAGAGATCAGCATTAATATACCTGCCATTCTCCACAGTACCTCCAACAACGGAACAGTTGGCGCCACCTATTAATGGATTGTCATTTGAAGAACTATAGACAAAACCTACTTCATAAGTACCATGAGCCGGTGTTACTACTTCATGAAGGGAACTGGTGCAATGAGCCGTAGTATTGGAAGTTCTGGTAGGAGTAATGTTGTCAATGTTCATGAATATTACTTTTTCAGGATACACAATATCTTGAACGCATCTGAGTGCGAAAGCGTAAGCATTAGACCAAGCGCCCAAAGAATGACTACCATGATTTGTAAGATTGTCCGTTGCGGAATTTGCAGAAGAATGCGTAGTATAATAATAGACATCCGGTCGGTCTTCAGCTTGCGCATTCCACCAACGATTTGCGGACAGGAAATAGGGTTGACTATAAGTTCCGCCCCAATAGAAGCCAAGTCTATATGAAATTCCGGGTGGATCTTGATGAACACCATTAGCATCGATATAACCCGTAAATGGCAGCGGAAGGAAGTGTTGATTCGAGCTATTGGTACCATCCATCAACGTCAGGGTGTCCAATTCAGCATTTGTAGGAATATGCCAGCCGCGAGGACAGATACCCTGTGTGTAGCCCAAAGTCGTCGTCATGTTAGGAGAATAGGAGTCATAGTCGCCATAGTTAGGATTTCCATAACCATAAACAGCACGTACATTGTACAAGTATGCAAAATCAACAGGATTGTAATAATATCTTTGAGCATCGGAAGCTGTAGAAGTATTGGCGTGCGGTATAGCTACACGATTATCACCTAACAAGCCATTGTCATAGTGGGTTGCCTTGAGTTGTGCGGTCATCCAGCATCTGGAACCATATTGAGCCGTAGAATAGGTGTTGTTATCTTGGTCGGTCAACGTTTGGCCGCAATTGATAGCCGTTCTGACGGGTTTAACTTCGCCATAAGTAATACCTGCAAATGTGCGAACATAGCCGCGCATATAATAGATAGTATTTGCCGTAAGGCCTGTTACATTAGCAAAAGCATATACACCATCACCGGAAAGCTGAACGCGAACATTAGCCGCATTGTTCAAAGTAGGTGCTGTAGAAGCTGTTGTGCTATATACCACACCGGCTTCTTGAATAGGCGCACCATGGGAGTTAACACTCATTACACCCATTTTAATGCTGTTATTTGATACACACTCACCGTAATTAGCAGCAGCGTATGCGTCGAAAGTTCTCACCTCTGGCGCTGTCACTGGTGCAGCATAACGAACTTCACCATAAACCGTATCGGTAGGACTGATAGCAAAAACACAATAATACACAGCTAAGCCGGTAGAGTTAGGCACTGGCGGTGTATGGAAAGCATTAACCCGTCCACCATGGTAAATCACTTGGCTATTGGAGAAGGTGGGGTTTTCATATATACCTACAAGGAATCCCTTGCTCGTAAGTTCTGGATTACCACGGTCGATTACTTCACCATAGAAAGTATAGATGCCTTCTTCAGAGATTTCGTAATCTCCTGTTTGAACTTCTGGAGCATGGAAGCCAACCCATTCTACATAGTTGTTGGCTTCTACCCAAGTACCAAATGAGAAGATTTTAGCTTTGGCTCTACATTTAGCACCTGCCGGGTAAATAATGTGAATACCGTATGCGGTTTGTGGGTTGAGACCTGTTTCGTCAGGATCCAAAGCGGCGTTATAATCGGAAATCTCAGAATCATTGACTGTAAAGGTATTCCACGGGGTCCAAGAACCATTTTGATAGATTTCCACATCAAATGCATATTGATCAATAAGGGCATGATCCGGATTCGTAACATTAGCATAGCAAGTAATGGTTGTCTCACCAAAGTTCGTAGTGTTCTGCGAAGTGGAAACTTGAGGTACAGAACCTGTTGAGAAGCTATATACTTGGCCATATTGCGTACCATTCTCATTGGTGGCGTATGCGCAATAATAGTAAGTCTTGTTAGGAAGCAGATTGGTTAAATGTGCAGTAAACCAAACAGCATCGTTGTTGGAGTGAACCACTTTGGAATCTGCTGTAGTAGGTTTATGATTAACCCAAGAATAGCAAATACCTTTTTCAGTGATAGGAGAACCACCGTTGGTATAAACTTCACCAACAACGGTAGCAGAAGTTGCACTTAGTGATTGGTCTTCAAGCGTGGCAACAGAAGGAGGGGTAGCGCCCTTGATACAACGCAGGGATTGATAGGAGGATGTTTCAACACTAGTAATACCACCATCATTGTATTCAAATTCATACGACTTTGATGGATTTATTGTCATAAACACACTCTTCATGCCATAACCTTCATTACCTCGGCCAGGAAGATAAACACCAGCTGGGAACACGTTGAAACCAGCTGCGTTATTGGATGCCATGTCTGAACCGGCAACGCAATTCGGGTTATCACTGCTTTGCCAACCAGTTGCAGAAACCAATGCCTTCACGAAACTATCCGGGTTGCCGTCACAACTGAACGCGCTTTCCGTTCTCATATAATTGAACATTGTATTAAACTCACCAGCAGAAGGAATATGCCAACCGGTCGGACAAGCACCTTGGATGTGGGTGCCACTTGAAGCGCCATGCATTGCAGCATTGAAAGAATAGAGAAGGCCATAATCATTGTTAACATATCTGTCAGGAATAGCCGTTTGACTGATATTGCCATTATTTTCAGGATAAACCGTAGAACGCAAGTTCTGAGCCATCCAACATTGGCTGCCCAATTGAACCGTCGGATAAACATTGCCATTAGCATCCGTAACAGTAGGAGCATCCGGACAACTCATAGCGAAGGAGGTAGTGGTGAAACTCATTTCATCGCTATAATAGATACCGGCGGTAGTAGTCGTATATGCACGAATGTAATAGGTTGTATTCGGTTGAATTTCGCTTCTGTCAATAATATCAGTAGCCGTTCTGTTTTGCAAAGTTCCCGTAAACATATAATTCGTTGCAGAAGGATTGTGAGAAGTAGAACAATAGAAACCGATTTCATTTGGCGTTGAATAATTGTAATTTGCTTCAACGGTGATGTTCTTGGTTTTGAAACTACTATTTGCATTGGTCAAATTGATGATTTCAACTTCAGACAAGTGGCCTCTTGACAATTCATCATCTTTCAAACAGCGAACGCCAAAGTATTTGTTTCCTTCTGTTGCCATACTAAGATTTGATGAACTATAGTAAACATACATGTCGCCGAATTCGGCTGTACAATACCACAATTCAGCATAACTAGATGTGTTTTGATAGAGTGAAAATCCTGAAGCATTGTTCGTACTTTGATTATTACCTGGGGTATTATTAGTACTTGATGAAGACCAGCCAGAAGTGGCGGCAATAGGTTTAGCGGTAGAACCATAGGTTGCTTGAACATAATCTTTAAATGTTTGGAATTCAGCTCGGGTAGGAACATGCCATCCCAAAGGACAAACACCTCTTACTGCAACAGATGGAGCATTGTCATCTACCGTTTGGTTGACCGCAGCATACCAGTTGTAGCCAAAGCCCGCATTTTCAACTGAGCCATATTCAAGATTATCCGTGTAATAAGGTGTTGAAAATTCATTAGAATGAGAAGCTGTATAAGGAATAGGAGTGTGATCAGCGTAACGTGTTGTACGCATATTTTCCTTCAACCAACACTGCGTGCCAATCATTACAGTATTGTAGGTGTTGCCATCAATATCGGTTACAGAAGGCACCATAGAACATGGAGCGCCATCACCCGGCGTTACAAACGCGAACGGTTCGCTATAAGCCGTATCCGCCTGATTGACTGCGTATGCTCTTGCATACACCGTAGTGTTTGAAGAGGAAGGTAAATAATATCCTAAGAAATGAATAGGAACCGTTACATTACTACCCAGAGATCCAGGATAATAATTAGCTGGAGTGTAGGTTACATCTGGCGTGTCTCCAAAAACAAAGCCACAACCTGTAACTGTAGCGCCTCCATCATCGGTAATGACGGCACCAAATGTCATCGCAACCAGATCTCCAATAAAAGGAGTAGGTGTAAGATCGATTGCAGAAGAATCTATTTCAACAACAGGAGCATGAACCGTGAGTTCTTCACCAGCCATATTATCACGCAAACAACGAACACCATATTTAATTGAATTCGGCCAAGGTACATCACACAGTGGCCATGACATATTATAAGAGAGTGCCCATCTATAATGATCGCTGGTATATAAACATCCTTCTTCATTTGGAAAATCGGTGTTATTATCATTAGGAACCATCGAAAAACCAGTACTGTTATTATTATTTAAATCTGCACCAGGAGTATATTCTCTTGGACCGTCAGAAGAACTGCCCGTAGCATGCCAATATAAATTAGCTGCCAAACTATTGGCCACATTGGAGGATGTTAATCCTAATTTGGTGCGGACATAACTTGTCAGTTCTTCATATTCATGTCTCGTCGGCACGTGCCAACCGGAAGGACAAATACCTTGCGTTCTAGTGGTCGTAGATTGAGCGTTGGTTTGAGCCATAACATCATCAAAACTATAAAGATAGCCAGCAACGGTCACGCCCAAGGACGGAATTCCGAGGGCACTTTGGGAAATAGCATGGCCATTAGGCCAATGCGTCGTTCTAAGATTTTCACGCGTCCAACATTGGTTGCCAATACGGACAGTGGAATAGCTATTACCATCAACATCCGTTACAATCGGTGTGTTCGGACAAGGAGAACCGTCTTTCGGCTTTTGCATCTCTTTGTTCAACTGGTCAATGCTGTCTTTCAAATGCTCGATTTGGTCGTTCAAGTCACTCATTTGCTGCATCATTTCATTATGCAGTGTTTGATAAAGCGTATTCAAATCGCAGAAGTTGACGGCCTGTTCGCAATTGTTGGTACCTTCTAATACGAAGTTGCCTTCTTCCGTAATATTGTTGAGCACAGAAGGAACTTCAACCGTACCCTCAAACGTATTGTTGCCTGTGAATTCCTTATTGCCGTTTACAACTTCGTTGCCATTCAACGTAACATAATTGCCACCATTAACATCATTCAATTGGTCAACGGTAACATAGTTGCTCATATCTGGCTTGTTTTGGATAAATGCCTTGGAAGAAGCATCCGTTTCTGCCCAGTTGGCATTCACTTGCGCTGCGGGAATTTCAGGCTTATTGGTCAAGTCGTTGTAGTTACCGCTAAACATCTGCGGAAGATTGTTCAAATCTTCATAATCGCCAGAAGTTGCCACAGCAGACAAAGTCGGTTTATTTTGAATATAGGTAGGAGATTCCGTATCCGTCTCGCTCCAGTTTGCTTGACGTTGATATACCCCAACTTCATTATTTGTAACGAAGTTTTGGTCATTGTTCAATTCAGAAAGAGAGGTAGGAATATCCGGTGTGTTGGACAGGTCGTTATAGTCGCCTGTATAGGAAACATTTGCCAAATTCGGCTTGTTTTCGATATAAGATGGTGATTCAGTGTTGGTTTCTGCCCAGTTGGCTCTCACTTGTCCAGGAACATCTTGAACCGTAATATATTCAGCATCATTATTGAATGCGCTGACATTGCTTGGAACATCAGCAGAAGTGATGTAACCAGCATCGTTGGTAAGATCGCTAACATTCGTAGGAACAGTCGGGATGGTCGGTTTGTTCAAAATCTGAGCCTTGCCGGAAGTTGCATTCCAGTCAGCGTTCACTTGTTCTGCTGGGATGGTCGGTTTGTTCAAAATCTGAGCAGCGCCGGAAGTGGCGTTCCAGTCGGCATTCACTTGAGCGGGAACATCAGAAGCAGTGATGTAGCCAGCGTCGTTGGTAAATGCGCTCACATTGGTAGGAACAACCGGGATGGTCGGTTTATCGGTCAAGTCATTGTAACTGCCGCTGAAACCAGCCGGGATGGTGATCGTCTTATTAGTACCGGCATTGGCCGTGAACGTACCCAATTCCGTAGTACCTTGTTTAATGGTCAAGGTAGCGTCGTTGACGGTCGGGATGGTCGGTTTGTCAGTCAAATCATTGTAACTGCCGCTGAAAGTCTCTGCGATGTTAATCGTAGTATTGTCAGAGGCATTAGCTGTGAACGTACCCAGCACGGTAGAACCTTGTTTAATGGTCAAAGTAGCATTGTTAACCGCGGGGATAGTGGGTTTGTTCATAATTTGAGCAGCACCGGAAGTGGCATTCCAATCAGCGTTTACTTGAGCGGGCACGTCAGAAGCGGTAATATAGCCGGCGTCGTTGGTGAATGCGCTCACATTGGTAGGAACGGTCGGAATAGTGGGTTTGTTCAAAATGAACTGAGCACTGGTGTTGTCCGTAGCATTCCAGTCAGCTTGTTGTTGAGCAGGCACGTCAGAAGCGGTGATATAGCCGGCATCGTTGGTGAATGCGCTCACATTGGTAGGAACAACCGGGATTATCGGTTTGTTCATAATGAACTGCGGATTATTCGGATCTGTTTCAGCCCAGTTGGCAGGCAACTGATGGATGGAGTCCGGATTGATGGTCGGAATGAAATAAGTCAACGGGCCATTTGCATCGGTAACGGTGATGTTGATACCGCCCGTAGCGGTAGCACAGGTAACCGTAGGAGAAACGCCGTTAGTACCATTGGTGACATAGAACACGTCGGTGGTATTGTCGGTATAGAGGATGGTATAGGTATCGACATTGTCGGCAGTAGCCGTTTTCGTGATATTGGCGATGCCCTTGCCGTCCGCACCGGGATTGCCAGGAAGACCTTGAGCGCCGTTGGTGACAACAAAGTCATACTCGGTGCCATCGGTATAGTGGATGGTGTAGGTGTCAACCAAGCCGGAGGTGGTAGAGGTTACGGAACTGATGCCTCTGCCGTCATTGCCGTCGTTACCATTAATACCGTTAGTCACAGTGAAGGTGCTGTTAGAGCCGTCGGTATAGGTAATGGTGTAGGTGTCCACATTGCCTGCGGTAGCAGGACCCGTAACGGAGAAGATGCCCTTGCCGGTTTCACCTTGCGGTCCCTTCAACGCATTGAAGAAATCAGCCATTGTGCCGGTATTGCCTGCATCCAACCAAAGTTGGTATGCGCTGGCGCCGTTTTCGCCATCGACACCATTCAGGCCGTTGGTCACAGTAAAGGTGGTATGTGTGCCATCGGTAAGGTTAATGGTGTAGGTATCCACATTGCCGCTGGTAACAGGACCCGTAATGGAGGCGATGCCGTTGCCGTCATTACCGTCGTTGCCGTTCAAGCCGTTGGTTACGGTGAAATTATAAGTAGAGCCATCGGTGAAATGGAGGGTATAGGTATCCACATTACCAGCCGAGACCGGCCCGGTAATGGAGGCGATGCCGTTGCCCGTTGCACCGATTAAGGAAACGAGAAAGTCAGCTTCCGTGCCGACGTGGCCGCTGTTCAACCAGATTTGGTAAGCGGAGAGGCCGTCGCCACCGCCGGCTGTAGGCAGAGTCACCGTGTTACCAGAAGAAATGGTCAATTGGTTGCCAGCAACAGAGAGCGTTTGAGGAACGCCCACACCAGCAGGGCCTTGAGCACCATTCTTCACCACAAAGGAAGAAATCGTTCCATCCGTATAATTAATTGTATAGGTATCATTCAAGCCGTCGGTCACAGGGCCTGTGATAGAGGTAATGCCTCTACCGTTGGTACCGTCAGCACCTGGAGCGCCAGGGTTACCCGGAGCACCTTGAGCACCATTGGCCACTACGAAGGTAGAAGTCGTGCCATCCGTATAATTAATCGTATAGGTATCATTCAAGCCGCTGGACACAGGGCCTGTGATAGAGGTAATGCCTCTACCGTTGGTACCGTCAACGCCAGGAGCACCTTGAGCACCATTGGCCACTACGAAGGTAGAAGTCGTGCCATCCGTATAATTAATTGTATAGGTATCATTCAAACCGTTGGACACAGGGCCGGTGATAGAGGTAATGCCTCTACCGTTGGTACCATCAGCACCGGGAGCGCCAGGAGCGCCGGGAGCACCTTGAGGACCTACTAAAGAAGCGAGGAAGTCAGCCATTGTACCGGTATTACCGGCAGCCTGCCACAGTTCGTATGCGGACTGGCCGTTAGTACCAGCAGCGCCAGGAGCACCGACAGGACCCTGAGCACCTTGAGCGCCGTTGGCCACTACGAAGGTAGAAGTCGTGCCATCCGTATAATTAATTGTATAGGTAT
>JAKSMC010000048.1 GCA_024400835.1 Bacteroidales bacterium | reverse complement strand
CGCAAGTTGGTATGAAGCCACACCTCGTCGATGCCAGGCCTTGTTTCTCTGGACACGCTTTTAGACAGAAGAAATTTTAATGATTTATCCCTGACCCCGACGTGAGGAGGGGGCACGCCCAAATAAAAAATAGTATCTTTGCCGCTCTTAAAATGGCAGCGTTATGATCCAGAGACTAAAAGAAAACAGACTGAAGAGATGGTTGTTCCGGGTTTTCCGGAAGAATGAGACGGATATCCACGAGTTGAACTATCTGTTCTGGGAGTGCACCTGGCGCTGCAATCTGGCGTGCAGGCACTGCGGCAGCGACTGCAAGGCCGAGGCCTGCGTGCAGGACATGCCCTTCGCGGACTTCCTGCAAGCCATCGAGCCGTTGGAGAAACGCTACAAGCGCGACACTGTCATCGTGGCCATCACAGGCGGCGAGCCGCTGCTGCGCACCGACCTGGCCGACTGCGGGCGGCAACTACGCCAGCACGGCTTCCGCTGGGGCATCGTCACCAACGCCCTCCTCTACGACGAGGCACGCCACCGAGAGCTGCTCGCCGCCGGCATGAACGCCGTGACCGTCAGCCTTGACGGTTTGGAAGAGACGCACAACTGGCTGCGCAACAATCCCCACAGTTATCAACGGGCCATCGCCGCCTTGCGACTGATCGCCAACGCCCCGCAACTCAGCTACGACGTGGTCACCTGCGTACACCGACGCAACCTCGCAGAGCTTCCCGCGCTGAAGGAGGTGCTGATAGAGAACGGCATCCGCCACTGGCGCCTCTTCACCATCGCGCCCATCGGGCGGGCGTGCGCCAACGACGAGCTGCAGTTGGACCGCCGGCAGTTGGAGGAGATGTTCCGATTCATAGCCGACACCCGCCGGGAAGGCCGCATCGACATCAAGTTCAGTTGCGAGGCCTACACGGGGAAATACGAAGAGCAGGTTCGCGACAGTTACTTCTTCTGCCGGGCCGGCATCAACATCGGCTCCGTGCTTATTGACGGCGGCATCTGCGCCTGCCCCAACGTGAACCGCTCGTTTGTGCAGGGCAACATCTACCGCGACGACCTGCTGGAAGTGTGGGACGGCAAGTTCCAAGCCATGCGCAACCGCGTCTGGATGAAGTGCGGACCGTGCGCCAAGTGCACCGACTTCAAGCAATGTCTTGGCGGTGCCATGCACCTGCGGCCTGAAATGGGAAAACCGACGTTGCGGTGCTACAAGTTCTGACAAGCATCCCGGAATGGCAGTTGAATGACGAATACAGCACACTGCTTGGGGCCCGCTTTTTTTCCCTATCTTTGCGCTCTCAAAAAAATAATTCAGAAAAAATCTATGGCTTGGATATACTTAATCATCGCGGCGATCTTCGAAGTAGGCTGGCCGCTCGGCTTCAAATTGAGCGGACTGCATCCGGAGCGTTTCGGACTGTACATCACCTTGGCCATCGTCAGTATGGCATTGAGCGGACTGTTCCTTTATTGGGCGCAGAAGAGCATCCCCGTGAGCACGGCGTACATCATCTGGACGGGCATCGGTGCCATCGGCACGTTCCTCATCGGCATCAGTTGCTTCGGCGACTCCGCCTCGCTGCTGCGTATGTTCTTCGCCCTGCTCATTCTCATCGGCATCGTCGGGTTGGAGCTGTGCACGAAATAGCGTCGCTGAAGGAAATGCTTGCCCCCACTGAATCCCTTTACTTTGTCAAAAGGACATAACGAAGTTATTTGTAACCGATTTTTAACAATTATTAACCAATAATTCTTATGAAAACACGTTTCTCCACTGTTTTGTTTTCGATTATGATTATTGCCACGATTATCATATTACTGAGTATGCTGTTCCGGCCGAAGCCCGACCTGGAGGCGCTGCGCACGCGCGCCCACAACCTCAAGCAGTATGCGGAAGCCAACCACTGCAACCAGCGCATCGTCATAATGGTGGATTACAGCATCCCGTCGGGCGCCAACCGACTGTTCGTGTGGGACCTGCAGAACGATCGACTGCTGTACAGCTGTTTAGTGGCCCACGGTCGCGGGCACGGCAACGACAAATTCGCGCCCGTCCGGTTCAGCAACGAAGAGGGCTCCTATCTCAGTTCCTTGGGACGGTGCCGCATCGCAGAGCGCTACCACGGAACCTACGGGCTCGCCTACCGCTTAGACGGTTTGGACAGCACCAACAGCAACGTGCGCAAGCGCTGCATTGTGCTGCACGCACACAAAGCCTTGCCCGCTTTCCAAATCTTCCCGTTCCGCATCATCCACAGCCAGGGCTGCATCATGATTTCCCGCAAAGACATGGTCCGCCTCGACGAACTCCTCCGCGACAATCAAGATGTGCTGCTGGAGACGTTTTGTTAAAAGATAATGATGTACGGCTTCGCCGTGAAGTCCATACCACTACCCCGCCCGACGGCTATAAAAAAGAATTTGACGGAATGGCACATCCCCACCTCTCACTTTGCTTATCTCTTAACTCTTAGCTCCAGAGATCCCTTCACGCCTTCCTACCGTCAGGCGTTCGGGATGACGACGTGCCTCGTGGCTTAATGGCGGCGGCGCAAAGCAGCCAACAAATGCCCAGATGTGGTGCCGCCGAAGACATCGTGCCTGCGGCGGCACCTCTCATAAACCTTAACCTTCTACCACACGCCGCCGCTCCATTCTGCAACACGGACGGCCCGTCATCCCGAACGGAGCGCAGCGCAGTGAAGGGATCTCTTAACTCCAGAGACCCGAGTGATTATCGGACGCAATGAATTGCGGCCCTACATTCCTAAATCCCGTCTTGCGCTTATTCAAAAAAACACTATCTTTGCCGCCTTAAATTTTGGGGTAAAATATTCCCGAATTTATGGCGTTTTTTAATGATTATCAATAAAATAAGTATATGAAACTGAAACTTATCTATCCGAAATGGAAAAAATTACCCGGACAAACGACCTTTAACCTGCCGCCGCACGGCCCCGTGGTTTTTGCTGCCACCCTTCCCGACTATGTGGAAGTCTCCTTCACCGATGAGAATGTGGAAGAGCTGGACATGAACGAGTCTTGCGACATAGTGGCCATCAGTATGATGCTCACCACGCAGGTAAAACGCGGTTGGGCCATTGCGGACGCATACCGTGCCAAAGGCATCCCCGTGATGTTCGGCGGTATCTCCACGATGTTGCACGCCGAGGAGACGCTGCAACACGCCGACTCCATATTCTTAGGCGAGTCAGAAGGCCGTATGGAGCAGGTGATGCAGGATTTCCAGAACGGACAACTCAAGAAAGTATATAACTACATGGGCCATCAGCCCGACATCGCCTTGGTGGGCCCGGCACGCCGCGACCTCTACAAGCGCGAACTTTACAACCACAAGGGTGTGCAGATGGTCGATCTCTTCCACGCCTCCCGCGGCTGCCGTTTCAGCTGCTACCCCTGCGCCGTCTCCTACCTCGGAGGCCGCTGCTTCCGTCCGAGACCCATCGACAAGACCATCGCCGACTTGGAGACCATCGACAACAACCGTCTCTTCATCGTCGACAACTCCCTGGCTCAAAACAAGGAGTGGGAAATGGACCTCTTCCGCGAGATGATTCCGCTGAAGAAGAAATGGATCAGCCACACCATCGAAGACGACCCGCAAGTGCTCGACCTCGCCGCACAGGCAGGCGCCTGGTACGTATATCAAGCCGTCTATGACACCTCCGACTACATCAAAGAGCGCGTCAAGAGATACCACGACTACGGCATCGGCGTTGAAGGCACCATCCTCTTCGGCCTCGACAACCAAACCGAGGACGACATCAAACGCCTCATCGACTTCCTCTTGGAAATAGACCTCGACCTCGCCGAGTTCACCATCTTGGCCCCGTTCCCACACACCAAGGCATACGACGACTTGATGCGCCAAGGCCGTATCTTCGACCACGACTGGGATCACTACAACGCAGGCCAGGTGGTCTACCAGCCCAAGAACATGACCCCGGAAAAACTGCAGGAACTCTACGAATACGCCTGGAGCGCCTTCTACCACGACGAGACCCAGGAAGAGAAGATGTTCAAACTCTTCACGAAGGTCATGTTGCGTGAAATGGAAGACGGCACCTACCGCCCGCGCGACCGCAAGCTCGCCAACCAAAGCTTCGGCAAAGCAGTAGATAGAAGCAAGAGCCACTTTAATGAGTTTTGAACTAAGAACTAATAAAACTAAGAGTTGGAGGGACTCCGCAATTCTTCACTCTTAACTCTTCACTCTTAACTTAAAAAAAGCTCTTAACTTTAATAAACTTGAAATTATGCGAGTACCAGAAAGATATTACGACGAAATATTCGAATTTGCAGGCCAGTGGGATATGCCCAGTGCTTGCGGATTGAAAATCATAGAAAAAGACAACAAGACATACGTCATCACCACAGAATTGTATCAGGAGAACCCCGGCACCTCCATCACCTATGCCGGTGGCTCCCTCATTAAGCAAATCTGCGATAAGAAGGGATTGGATATCCAACATATTATTTATGTAGAATGCAATCCGAACACCAACTCCAAGCTTTCCTTCTACGATGAGGAAATGTTCCAAGTCACCTACGACCTCGAAGGCGGCCTCCCCACAAACCTGCAGTACCGCCAGTTAAGTGCGGAGGAGATTCAAAATCTGTGGAATGTTAACCGTTAGCTATTAGCTTTATATTCTTTAAACCCGTATTATTATGAAAAAACTTATCCTTTTCGTCCTCTTAGTTGGGGGCATTTGTTTTGCACAAGCACAAAAAATCAAAGGTGATGCTTCTTGTTTGAAAGGACAAAGCAAAATCAACATTATGGTCGTATATGACGGCGTCACTTATGACGGCGACAGTGAGGCCAAGTATCTAAAGGAAGAAGACAAAGCGAAAGACCCTGAATGGAAAGCCGCTTGGACCAGCACTTTCCGCACAGAGAAATGGAGTCCTCGCCTCATTAAAGATCTCAACAAGGAAATCTCCTCTAAAAAAATGGAATGCGGCGACTTTGCCGATGCCGCCTATACTGTTATCGTCAACATCAAAGACATCGACCCGGGAACCTTCGCAGGTCCGATGTCCGTACCTTGCAAAATCAGTGGAAATGTAGCATTTGTCAAAACAAACGAAAAAACGCCGTTTGCGACCATCGAATTCAAAGGCATCTCCCATAACGGTTTCTTTATGACACCCGTTATTGAAGACCGCGTTGCGGAAGCTATGAGTTGCGTTGGTGAAATGATTGGCAAGAACATCAGCAAAATCAAATAATGCGAAAAGTTATACTATCCATATTATTGCTCTCTTGGGTTTGTGCTGCCGTTGCGCAACCCAAGCCTATCCATTTGTGGGCTAACGTCAAAGGCATGAAATCGGCGCCTACGAAGTTGTACTGCTATCCCGCGCCTGACAGCATCAACACGGGCACAGCGGTAATCGTGTGCCCCGGCGGCAGCTACAGCCACACGATGGGCATCGCCACCGAAGGGTTCGGCGTGGCCGAATGGCTCAACAGCCAAGGCATCAACGCCTTCGTGCTCAAATACAGAGTAGGTTCGCAAGGCTATCACCATCCGGCAATGCTGGAAGACGTGCAAATGGCCATCCATTACGTGCGTACTCACGGCGACGACTACCACATCAACTCCGGCAAGGTGGGCACGATGGGCTTCTCGGCCGGCGGCCACCTCTCCCTGATGGCCGGCGCCTTCAGCAGCGAAAACCACCTCGCCGACAAGGGCATTACGGGCAAAATCAATCTGAAACCGAACTTCGTCGTAGCCATCTACCCCGTGGTCTCCATGCAAGATGACATCGCCCACAAGCGCTCCCGCCGCAACCTGCTCACCCGCCACTACACGCCGGAAGAGCAGAGCAAGTTCTCCATGGAACTGAGCATTCCCGGCGACATGCCGCCGGTGTTCCTCGCCACCGCCGAAGACGACCCTGTGGTGATGTATCAAAACAGCGTCAGACTCGAACAATCCCTTCGCAAAGCCAACATCAAACACAAATACCTCCTCTATAAGACCGGCGGCCACGGCTACGGCGCCGACGAGTCCAAAGCCCCAGAAGCCACCAAGTGGAAATATGAATTTGATAAATGGGTAAATGAATTGTTCGACTATTAATTCTTAACTCATAAGGTAGCGCTAAAGCGCTAAAATGCCCATATCACTACCCCGCCCTACGGGCACCCCTTCTTGTTAGAAGGGGAATGAGTGCCTCCGTCGGGCTGGCCCGACAGCAATAAAAAAGAATTTGAAAGAATATCACCTCTCTCTTTATTAAACTCATAACGGCTCCCCTTTAAACTTTAAACCTTAAACTTTAAACCCTAAATTTTGACCTTGAACTTCAAACCGGAAATAGAATTTCAGCCGAAAGCCGTCATCAAGGCATTTCAGGAAGAGAAAATGAAAGAGCAGTTGGCCTATTTGCAAGCCAATTCTCCTTTCTATCAAAGAATGTTTGCCGAGAACCACATCGACATTTCCAAAATCAACCTTTTGGAAGACTTGCAACATATACCTTTCACCGACAAGAAGGACCTGCAGTTGCATAACTGGGATTTCCTTTGCGTGCCGAAAGAGCAGATTGTGGACTACATCACCACATCGGGCACGTTAGGTGACCCAGTCACGTTTGCCTGTACCGACGGAGACTTAGAGCGTCTGGCCTACAACGAGGCCGTATCGTTCACGTGCGCCGGCTTGGATAAAAGCAGCGTGCTGCAGTTGATGACGACCATGGACAAGCGCTTCATGGCCGGGTTGGCCTACTTCTTAGGTCTGCGCAAAATGGGCGCCGGCGTCATCCGCGTGGGCAACGGCATTCCCGAATTGCAATGGGACACCATCCACCGCATCCAACCGGACACGGTAATGTGCATTCCGTCGTTCATCCTGCGCCTCATTGAATACGCAGAAGAGCACGGCATTGACTACCGCAGCAGCTCCATCAAGCGCATCATCGGCATCGGCGAAGGTTTGCGCGACCAGAACTTCGAGCTGAACTCATTAGGTAAAAAGATAAAGGAGAAATGGGATGTCGAACTCTTCGCCACCTACTCTTCTACGGAGATGTCCGCCACCTTCTCCGAGTGTGAATACGGATGCGGCGGCCACCACCACCCAGAACTGCTGATTGTGGAAATCATAGGCGAAGACGACAAGCCCGTGAAAGAAGGCGAAGTCGGCGAAGTGGTCATCACCACCCTCGGCGTACAAGGCATGCCGCTGTTGCGATTCCGCACCGGCGATATGGCCTGCATCCATCCCGAACCGTGTCAATGCGGGCGCCAGACCTTCCGCATCAGTCCGATTGTGGGCCGCAAAAACCACATGATCAAATATAAGGGCACAACACTTTATCCGCCCGCCATGGCAGAAGTGCTCACCAACGCCAACTACGTAGAGAACTACTACATCACCCTCAGCACCAACGAAGCCACGGAGACTGACGACGTGACCATCACCATCGGCCTGCGCAGCCAACCCGACTTTGACGTGGTCAAGGACCTCAAAGACCGCTTCCGTGCCAAAATCCGCGTAGCCCCGAAGATCATCATCGACGACGTGGAGAACGTCCGCAAGGTGAACTTCCCAGCCATGAGCCGCAAGCCCGTGACCTTCATTGACAAACGACACAAATAACATACAGACACCAACTTCCAGCATTTCCCAGCACTATGTACGATGACATCCGGCCCTATTCCAATTCAGAAATCCCCGCGGCAGTAGCCCGCGTGGCTGCAGATCCCGTGTTCGGAACCATCGTGCACTATCTGTTTCCCGAAGCAGACATCCCGCAGTTCCGGCAGGAATTCCTCAAAATCAAAACCGTGCAGGAATTTCAAGAACGGATTATGCTGAAAGCCATACAAAGCATCATCGCCAAGACCTCCACGGGTCTGACGGTCGAGGGATTTGAAGAGCTCGACTGCAGCAGCCGCTATATGTTTGTGAGCAACCACCGCGACATCCTGCTCGATGCTGCCATACTGCAAGTCATCCTGAACCAATACGGCCACGACACCTCCGAAATCACCTTCGGCAACAATCTGATGCAGGGGCAGTTCACCATCGATATCGGCAAGATCAACAAGATGTTCCGCATTGACCGCGGCGGTTCTCTGCGCAATTTCTATAAAAAACTTTTGGAGATATCACAGTACATGCGGTTCACAATTATCGACAAAAGGCAGTCCGTCTGGATCGCGCAGCGCAACGGCCGAACCAAAAACGGAAACGACAAGACTGACACTGCGCTGCTGAAGATGTTTGCAACGAGCAGTTCCAAGCCTTTTGCCGAGAATCTCGGAGAACTGAACATCACGCCATTGGCCGTCTCGTACGAGTATGAGCCTTGCGACTTCCTCAAGACACAGGAACTGTACATTTCCCAATACCAGCCCTATGTAAAAGCCCCCGGTGAAGATCTGCACAGCATCGTGCAAGGCATCACCCAGTCCAAGGGGCGCATCCACTTAGTCGCCACCCCGACCATCACGGCAGAGGAGTACGCCCAATGCGACGACATGGACAAGAACCGGCGGTTCGCCAACCTAACGAAACTCATCGACCAGAAAATCCACAACGGGTACAGGCTCTGGCCGACCAACTACATCGCTTATGACCTGATAGAGCGGAAAGACAGATACGCCGACCGCTATACAGACAGTGACAAAAAAGCATTCGTGGAACATATGGAGCACGGGCTCTGCCTGTTGGAAGGCGACCACGAGGAGTTGCAGCGCATATTCTTAGACATCTACGCCAATCCCATACTCAACGTCATTGACAATCATTAAACAACTTATATAATATGGAAAACGAACAATTCATAGACTACGTCAAAATATTCGGACGCTCAGGCAACGGCGGCAGCGGTTCTGCGCACCTGGCGCGTACGGCCAGGAATCCCAAAGCGGGTCCTGACGGCGGCGACGGAGGCAAAGGCGGCAGCATCATAGTCAGAGGCAACCGCAATTTGTGGACCCTGCTGCATTTGCGCTACACCAAGCACATCTTCGCAGAGCATGGCGGCAACGGACAGAAGAACCAATGCTTCGGCAAAAACGGAGATGACGCCATCATCGAAGTACCGCTCGGCACGGTCATCAAAATAGTGGAGACCGGCGAAGTAGTCGGCGAAGTGCTCGAGGACGGCGAAGAGCTCGTCGTCATGAAGGGCGGCCGCGGCGGCTTAGGCAACGTGCACTTCAAAAGCGCCACGATGCAGACGCCCCGGTTCGCGCAGTCGGGAGAAGAAGGCACTGAAGGCTGGATATCACTGGAACTGAAAGTGCTGGCAGACGTCGGCCTCGTGGGGTTCCCCAACGCCGGCAAATCAACACTCATCAGCCAGCTCTCCAACGCCAAGCCTAAAATCGCGAACTACCCGTTCACCACGCTCACTCCGAACCTCGGCATGGTAGCCTACCGCGACTACCAGTCATTCGTGATAGCAGACATCCCCGGCATCATCGAAGGCGCCTCGGAAGGCAAAGGCATCGGCCTGCGCTTCCTGCGTCACATCGAACGCAACGCCGCACTGCTCTATATGGTCCCCGTCGTCTCCGACGAAGGCGAACTGAGAACAGCCAAAGAGATCGTCAACGAGTTCAACATCCTCAAGAACGAGCTCAAGCAGTTCAACCCCGAGTTATTAGACAAGAATTATCTGATCGCGGTGACCAAATGCGACCTCGCACCTGCCGAAGAAGTAGATAAAATAATGAAAAAATTGCCCGAAGAGCTGCCTGTTATTAACATCTCATCTTTAACAAACTTCCATTTAACAGAGATCAAAGACAAACTTTGGGAACTTCTAAACTAGAATCGTTCTTGTTTAGAAAAACATACAAACTTGATTTTCAAAGATTTATCTAAACATTCCACAGACGACAAAAAAAATCTCTATAAGTAGGCAAGATTATCAAAAAAAGTGTATTTTTGCGCCGTCAAAAAAAACGATAGAAAAATAAAGAGGAAAGAAAAATGGCAAAGAAAGTAAAAGAAGCTCGTCAACAAGTGATTTTAGAATGCACTGAGCAAAAAGCAAGTGGCGTACCCGGTATGTCAAGATATATCACCACTAAGAACAGAAAGAACACACCGGACAGATTGGAACTCATGAAATACAATCCATATCTGAAACGTATGACATTACATAAAGAAGTTAAATAATAAAAACATAAAGAGATGGCAAAGAAGGTTGTTGCAACATTGAAAAAAGAAGGTGGTGTTACCTACACAAGAGTTGTAAAAATGGAACGCTCACCGAAAACTGGAGCCTATACATTCAAAGAAGCTGTTATAGACTCAACTACTGTTAAAGACTTTTTGGCTAAAAAGTAATATTTTGTTTTCATGGTTGAAAGAAGGTGTCCCTCCCGGGATGCCTTTTTTCGTTATGGGGAGTTAAGAGTTAGGAGCTGAATTACAATTGCTCTTATATAATAATTTGCGGAAAGCTGCGAGCGCAGCGAACACAATGCGTCAGTCACCAATTTTTCTCCGAAAATCCCTCCCTTTTGGCCCCACCCTCCATAAAGTGCGGATTTTCGTTTTATGCAGTTTCCGACAACTTTTCTGCAGATTTCATTTGTTTTTCTGCATATTTACAAGTATTTCTGACAGAGCGTTTTCCTATTGACAACTCTTGTGGTATGTGTTATCTTTGCGGCACTAATTTTAAACACATAGATCATGTACCAGCCACAAGACAACACCACCTATTTCATCTATCCATTAGCTGACTTCAGCTTCAAGCGAATCTTCGGAACTGAGAACAACAAGGAACTGCTCATCGCCTTCCTGAATCAGACGCTATCCTCCGACACTGGCGTTATTGCGGACATCAGTTTCCTACCGCAGGAGCAGATCGGCAACAGCCAGTTCGAGAAGGACGTCATCTTCGACATCTACTGCACCAGCCAAAGCGGCGACCACTTCATCATCGAAATGCAGCGCAGCAAGCAGCATTTCTTCACCAACCGCGTGATATCCTATGTCAGCCGCGCCATCAGCAACAGTCTGCGCAAAGGCGACCGGCACTACAACTTCCCGACGGTCTATTCCGTGAACTTGCTGGACTTCCAGCCGGACGTGTTCCCAGAAAACGAGGAGTACTTCTGGAAAGTGATGCTGAAGGACAACGCCAACCGAATATTTTCAAAGAAGTTGTTGCTATTCTTCTTTAAATTGAGTAATTTTGCCGCCCAGTCAACAGTGAAGAGGGAAAGCTTCGAGAACGGAATGGTCAAGTGGCTCTATTATCTGAAAAACATCCAGAACATGAGCGAGCAGGACCTAGAGAACGAAGAGGATCCCGTATTCAAGAAACTACTGGAGGAGTGCAAATATTCAAATCTCAACAACATGGAACAGGAAGAATACAGGAAGAGCCTTTTGGAGTACGAGGGCATTCGTGATGCCATCGAATGCGCCCGAGAAGATGCTGCCAAGGAAAACTTCGAGTGCGGTTTGCAACAAGGACTGCAGCAAGGGCGCGTAGAAGGGCGTGAAGAAGGTGAGACCAAAGCTAAACTATCTATTGCAAAAAGTATGCTTGAAAAGGGGTTCGACATTGACACAATAATCTCCATTACGGGGCTGACGGAGGAAGAAATTTTGGGGAGATAAGAGATAAGAGTTAAGAGATAAGAGTTAAGAGATTGCAATTGCTCTTTTATTATAAGCTGCGAGCGCAGCGAACACAAGAAAATTTTGTGTACATTTGCACCCTCAACAAAAACAACGAAGATTATGGGATTTTTTTCATTCTTTTCCAAAGAGAAAAAACAAGAGTTAGACGAAGGCCTGCAAAAGTCCAAGGAGAGTTTCTTCGCCAAATTGGCTAAGACAGTAGTGGGCAAATCCAAGGTCGATGACGATGTTCTCGACAAACTCGAAGAGGTTTTGGTCACCTCGGACGTCGGCGTGGAGACCACGCTGCGCATCATCGAGCGCATTGAGGCACGCGTGTCACGCGACAAATACATCGGCACCGAACAGTTGAACACCATTCTCAAAGAAGAGATTGCAGGACTGCTGTTGGAGAACGACATCGAGAAAGTCAACGACTTCGTCATCCCCGAAATGGACACCCCATACATCTTGCTTGTTGTTGGTGTGAACGGCGTGGGCAAGACCACGACCATCGGCAAGCTGGCCTATCAGTTCAAGAAGAAGGGTTATTCCGTAACCCTCGGTGCTGCCGACACCTTCCGTGCTGCGGCCATCGAGCAACTCGAAGAGTGGGCTCGCCGTGCCGACGTTCCAATTGTCACCCAGAAGATGGGCTCCGACCCAGCAGCCGTCGCATACGACACCGTGGCTTCCGCCATCGCACACAAGAGCGACATCGTCATCATTGACACAGCCGGTCGTCTCCATAACAAGACGAACCTGATGAACGAGCTCATCAAGATCAAGAACGTCATCAAAAAGCTCGTTCCGGACGGCCCGCACGAAGTGATGCTCGTATTGGACGGATCCACCGGTCAAAACGCCTTCGAACAGGCTCGCCAGTTCAGCGCCGCCACCGAAGTCACCACCCTGGCCATCACCAAACTCGACGGCACTGCCAAGGGCGGCGTGGTCATTGGCATCTCCGACCAATTCAAAATCCCCATCAAGTATATCGGCGTAGGCGAGAAAATCGACCAACTCCAGGTATTCAACCGCGCAGAATTCGTGGATTCCCTGTTCCCGGACAATTGGTAGAGTTAAGAGATAAGAGTTAAGAATTGAAAATTGGCTAAAAGCTGATGGCTAACAGCTAATAAGATGAATATCACGATCGATGACAATTCCGGATTCTGCTTTGGGGTGATTCACGCCATCCAAACGGCAGAGGAATATCTACGGACGCACGACACCTTGTATTGTCTGGGCGACATCGTACATAACAACGAGGAGGTCAAACGCCTCACCAGCATCGGCTTGCGCGTCATCAGTTTTGAGGAATTCGAAAACTTGCATGACACCACCGTACTCATCCGTGCGCACGGAGAGCCTCCCCTCACCTACCAGACTGCCAAGGCCAACAACATTGTCCTCATCGATGCCACCTGCCCCGTGGTGTTAAAACTGCAGCAGCGCATTCGCGACTTCTACCAGTCTGCCGACAACAAAGGCAAGCAAATCCTCATCTTCGGTAAAAAAGGCCATGCCGAAGTCATCGGGCTTATGGGGCAAGCCGATAACGACGTCATCGTCATCTCCTCATTCGACGAAATTGACAGAATAGACTACAGCCGACCAGCCATGCTCTATTCCCAAACGACACAAAGTCTGGAGCAGTATTTCCAGCTCATTGAGCTCATCAGAAAGAGATACGAAGCAACGGGAAACAGCGAATTATTTGAATTTGCGGACACCATCTGCCGCAAAGTGGCCAATCGAGCCAAGGAAATAGCGGATTTCGCCCAAAAGCATGACACGATTCTTTTTGTATCCGGAGAAAAAAGTTCCAACGGACTTTATCTTTTCGACATCTGCAAAAAGAACAATCCCAATAGTTATATGATATCAAATGCCGAGCAAATCCGTACGCTGGATATATGCTCGGCACAAAACATCGGCATATGCGGAGCAACTTCCACGCCGATGTGGCTGATGGAAGAGTGCGCCGAAAAGGCAGCCGAAAGATGCTTGTAGAATATTAATCTCTATGCATATACAGCGTAGTGACGTAATCCGTACCTGCGCCGTTTTCCATTATGAGTTTTTCTGCGGAAAGTTCCTTGACCGTGTACATCACAGGATCCATGCCCGGAGCTTGGATAAAGCCCACCTGGTCACCTTCCATATTCCACTGCATAGGAACCTCGTTAATACCGTCTGAGGTAATCAAAGTACCGTCTTCTTCAAACGTAAGTTGGAAATTGTTGCCGTAAAATGCTGTAACATCAATGTTGTTTCCGCCTACATTTTGCATAGCGCTGTCCAAAGCCCAATGACCGAGAATCGAATAGGTAACCACCGTTGTATCCTGGCCTTCCTCATCGCCAGGGCCGGGGACAATGGGTTCGGGTTTGTCGCAAGAAGCGAGCAGCATACATACGCAAGCCATCAGGCTGAAAAGATAAGCTAAAAGATTTTTCTTCATAATAAATAAAATTAAAGTCCTTTGAAATTAGAGGGTGCAAATATCGTATTTTTTCCAAAATAGAGCAGCCGCAAAAGAAATTGGAACTTCGTTTCACGGACGCGATGAATCGCGTCCCTACAAAATGCCATACCCAGTCCGCTTTGTAGGAACGCAATTCATTGCATCCACCAGATGTTTTACCATAACGAAAATGACAGTGAGAATAAATTTTTTTCAGAGAAGTTCACTCTGATTTACATAGAATTGAATAAATTTGCAGCCCGAAACAAAATGCCGGAATTCAGTGACGAATTACAGAAATGGCTGTACGTGATGAAGAACGTGTCGAACATGGGCGAGCCCGAAGTCAGCCTGCAGGAAGGAGTGTTCCGGAAGTTTTTTGAAAGTTGCAAATATTCAAAATTGGACGTTATGGAAAAAGAGGACTACAGAAAGAGTGTGCTGGACTACGAGGACGTGCAGGACGCAGTGAGCTATGCCCAGGAACGTGGCATGGCGGAAGGTGTTGAAAGGGGCAGACTGGAAGGACTTCGAGAAGGAAGAGAAGAAGGTATTTGCGAAGGAAGACGAGAAGGAAGGCAAGAGAAACAGATGGAAATAGCCCGTACTATGTTGGACTGCAAATTCGACATCTCAACCATTGCCAAACTCACCGGCCTCTCCGAAAAGGAAATCCTCGTTCTGTAGAGGTCGTGGTTCAGTGCTTTCCTGCAGCTATGGAATAAGGCGGAATATCCTTCTCCGCTACGGAATCGGCAGCAATTTTTTGGATTGATTATAGTTGGAATTGCACCTTTTTGCCAGGATTATGTTCCTCAATATCATGAGTGAAATCAGAATAATATTGCAGGGTGAAGGTTCTATCCGCATCCCTATCCAATGAGAATACGGCGGGATATCCTCCTTCCTCATCTGAGAGAACAGCAATATGTTGGTTCTCCCCAGAGGACAAATTGAAGGCATACAAATCAATGTTGCCAGAGCTACAATAGTAACATACATCGCCGGACAGGCAGGCCGCACAGGAATTTGTCAAAACATCTATGGTGCTCACGCTACGGCCTCTAAAATCTATCAGAACCAATTTGCCGTCAAAAATAAAGCTGTCGTATTGTTTTAGGACGACTGGAACGACCAACTTCCCACTATGTTTGGACAGAGAAGGTTTCCCCAGTCCGAGGAGACTATCGACGGTTAAAGTTTGACCATCCATCTCGAAAGTGATTCGATAAAACGGAATGGAGTCAACCTCGCCGATTTGACCCCAATAGCTGAATTCTTTCTTCATATTGACCGCACCGTTTTCAATGGACATAGTCTTCCAATCGTCCTGATCGAAAAAAGTCAGACCCGGCACTTCCTGCATTTCCAACGAATTAAGTGCGATGGTAGGGACTTCGGCCGCCTTTTGAGTCAATTCACTAACATCAGAAGAACGATTTTGGCATCTTGCCATCCCCAACGAGGACAGGACAATCGCGAGCAGACAAAGCGTTTTTGTCATAATGTGTACCGGTTTTATAGAATGATTTTGAAAGCCGCAAACATACATAAAAAATTGTTTTTTTATGCCGGTTAAATATAAATTTGATTTTTTATAGAAGGAAAATAGGGAAAAAAGTACATTTGCTCCTCATTTTTTTGTATTTTTGTCGCTTTTTAATCAACATCAACAAAAAAAAAAACGCCAAAAATGAAAATGCCTATTGGACACTGACGATCTTTGTTCATCCATTATTCTAATTATTTAATGAAGATACCAGTTCCTGTTATCCAATTTCACTCCCTAATACTGTAGCATTTGCAGATATGTTAGACTCACGAGTGAAATTATTGAAAGAGGATTTTTTAGATGCTGTTAATGATTTTTCCTCATAAGTTTTTACCCTAAAGAAAATTATAGGACACAAAACTAAGGATAGCCAGATCATGTATGCGGAACTTTTTGTCTCCCCTTTCAGGCTATCTTAAAATCGGATGAAAATCTTTTCAAAAATTTTTTGAAGATCATCTTGGTCGCTGCGCTCAAAATCCTGTGAAAATCATTCTAAAAATCATAGGGAAAACTACGCAATGAGCTATTTTCTTGTGGATTTTCTTTTTGATTTTGAGGAGTCCAAAGGACGACGACCCCAAAGGAGCCGGTTCGTCCCGGCTATTTTTTGCAAGATTTTATTTGAGATTTTACATCCTTCTTAAATTTTCCCATAACGAAAATCAGAAGGCACAAAACCGGTTCATCATCTTTGCGTTTTTTTTATCTTTGCCGCCTCAATAAGAGGGACCTCTTATTTTCATTCGACAACAAAAAACACCTTATATGAAAAGAGCAATTATCAGCGTAAGCGACAAAACCGGCGTGGTGCCTTTCGCCGCCGGTCTCATTGAATTAGGTTACCAAATCATTTCCACGGGCGGCACGAAGAAGGCCCTTGACGCCGCCGGCCTCCAAACCATCGGCATCAGCGAGGTTACCGGCTTCCCGGAAATTATGGACGGCCGCGTGAAAACCCTCCATCCCAAAGTCCACGGCGGTCTGCTCGCCATCCGCGACAACGAGAAACACCAACAGGAGATGCGCGACAACGGCATCGAACCGATTGATATGATTGTCGTGAACCTCTACCCCTTCAAACAGACTATTGAAAAACCCGGCGTCTCCTACGAAGACGCTATCGAGAATATCGACATCGGCGGCCCGACCATGCTGCGCAGCGCCGCCAAGAACCACAAGTTCGTGACCGTGGTTGTGGATTCCGCCGACTACGACACCGTGCTGGCTGAAGTGCGCGCCAACGGCGACACCACGTTTGAAACCCGCCGTCGCCTGGCTGCCAAGGTTTTCCGCCACACCGCCCAATACGACACCTACATTTCCACCTACCTCACCGAACAGGCCGGTGAAAAAGAGCCCGAGAACATCTCCCTCACCTTCACCCGCAAACAGAGTCTGCGCTACGGCGAAAACCCGCATCAGGAAGCCACTTTCTACGCTGGCAAAAAGCAGGGCTACTCCATCGCCTGGGCAGAGCAGCTGCACGGCAAGGAACTTTCCTACAACAACATCCAAGACGCTGACGCCACCTTGCAAATTCTGAAGGAATTCAAAGAACCCGCTATGGTTGCCGTGAAGCACAAAAATCCGTGCGGCGTAGGTTTGGGCGCCAACGCTTTGGAAGCTTGGCAGCGCGCTTACGAAGCCGACCCCGTCTCCATCTTCGGCGGCATCGTCGCCTCCAACCGCGAAATCGACCTCGCCACGGCGGAAGCTATGAAGCCCGTATTCCTGGAGATCATCCTCGCCCCGAGCTTCACCCAAGAGGCCTTCGACCATCTGGCCACCAAGAAAAACATCCGTCTGATGACCTTCGACGCCACCACCGACCAACAGGATGACAAGATGTTCATCAGCGTGCGCGGCGGCATGCTCCAGCAGACCATCGACAACAAGTCCACTGAGGATTACGAGATGAATGTGGTCACGGAAAAGAAACCGACCGAGCAAGAGTTGAAAGACCTCTACTTGGCAATGAAGATCTGCAAGCACGTCCGTTCCAACGCCATCACCGTGGCTGCTGACGGCAAGATTGCCGGCATCGGCGCGGGTCAGATGAACCGCGTAGGCGCTGCCCACATCGCCTTTGAAGAAGCCAAAGGCAAAGGTTTCACAAAAGGTTTGTGCCTCGCCTCCGACGCGTTCTTCCCGTTTGACGACGTAGTGAAGATGGCTGCCGAATACGGCGTCACCGCCATCATCCAACCCGGCGGCTCCGTTCGTGACGAAGACTCCATCAAGGCCTGCAACGAGCTGGGCATTTCGATGATTTTCACCGGAGTGAGACATTTTAAACACTGATGAAATTCGACATTGACTCATGTCAATGTCAACGTCAAAAGCCAACTATCATGATATCCCCACAAATCGACGAATCTTGGAAGCAAGTCCTTTGGGACCAATTTCAAGCGCCCTATTTCGCACAGTTGAAAAGTTTCTTAGTGGAAGAGAAAAAGCACTATCGCGTCTTTCCACCAGGCAACTGCATTTTCAATGCCTTTAACAGCACGCCATTCGACAAAGTAAAGGTAGTGATTATCGGGCAGGACCCGTACCACGAGGTCGGGCAGGCCCACGGGCTCTGTTTTTCAGTGCAGGACGGCGTGCCGTTCCCGAAGTCGCTCATCAACATCTTCAAAGAGTTGCAGGATGATGTAGGCTTCGTCATTCCCCAAAGCGGCAACTTGCAGAAGTGGACCGAGCAGGGCGTCCTGTTGCTGAACGCCACCCTCACGGTGCGCGAGCACGCGGCTGGCTCGCACCAGGGGCGCGGCTGGGAGACGTTCACCGACTGCGCCATCCAGCGGCTGTCGCAGCAAAAGCAGGGGCTCATCTTCCTGCTGTGGGGCAACTACGCCATCAACAAGCGGGCGCTGATCGACCCCACCAAACACTATGTGTTGACGGCAGCACACCCTTCCCCACTCTCCGCCTTCCGCGGATTCTTCGGATGCAAGCACTTCTCCAAAACCAACGAACTGCTCAGACAGATGGGGAAGGAACCTATTGATTGGCAATTGTAGGGTTTAGGGACCAGGTATGGGAACTCCAAGGAGTCAAAGTTTGGAAGTAGAAAGGTAGAATGGTAGAGCGGTAGAAATAAGACTCCCAACATCTAAATTTCATTGACTTTCACCTGTTCATAAACGCAGTAAGTAACAACATCTTACTGCGTTATTTTTTGTATATTCGCGGCCTTAATTTTCATTATATGAAAAAAGCTTTATTACTTAGTGCAACAATCTTCGTACTGGCTTCGCTCAGCCTTGCTGCGCAGACCGAAGTTTCTCTGTACCTACACGACTCCAGCGTTCAGACCTTTTCGGTGAACGAAACAGGCAAAATCTATTTTGACAACGAACGTCTCTTCATTGATGACGGGACTGCTGTTCCTTACAGTTTCGAAGTGTCTTCCATCCGGAAAATGCACTTCGACGCGCCTGTTGGCATTGAAGACATTACGACTCCCGAATTCAAGATTTATCCGAATCCTGTCGGTTCGTTCCTCAAAATCAGCGGCACCTCCTACCCTGTCCATTACGAAATTTTCGCTATGGACGGCCGACTGATGATGGTGGGCAACAGCAACAGTGAAACGACTTTGGATATGAGTTCCTTTGCGAAAGGACTCTACCTCATCAAAGTCAATGGTAAAACTTTCAAAATCAGCAAAATATGAAAAAGACAGTTCTCATTTTGACAGTTCTATTCTTGGCAGTTTCCAGTTTTGCCCAAAGCATCCTGCACATACACCACGGCAGCAATGTCGTTTTTGAAAAGAGCATTTCCCAAATCGACAGCATCAAGTTCCATGGACCGAGTTCCGTATTCAACTACGGCAATGACTACCGAGCATTCCCTTGCAGTGAGATTGACAGCATCACATTCAGCGACGAAACGTTGATGTCAGGCCAGGACATCTACATCAACTGGAACGCCAACACCGTAAGCATCGACAATCCTCTGGACACCGCCGGCGTAACCATCTTGACAGATGGTGCCAAAGTTGACGTCAGCGTCACTTCTGACATACAAGACATCGTCTATCACTTGTCTGGAAGCACCTCCGACGGCTATTTATACATCACTCCGAACAAGCGTTTCACTTTGTCGTTGGAAGGCGTTTCCATCACCAACAGCGAAGGACCCGCCATTAACGTCTTAGTGGACAAAAAGACAAATGTCATTTTAGCCAACAGTTCCCAGAACTACTTGAGCGATGGCAGTGGCAGTTCCAAGAAGGCCGCGTTGCAGAGCAAAAGCGAGCTTATCTTCAACGGCAGCGGCACACTGACCGTGGATGGGCAAAAGAAAAACGGCATTCACAGTGACGACTATGTGCAAATCAACAGCGGGCACATCGTCGTGGCCTCCGCCGTTGCCGACGGCATCCACTGCGACTACTTCTTGATGAGCGGCGGCACATTGGACATCACCTCCAACGGTGACGGCATTGACGGCGACGAAGGCTACGTGGCCATCGACAACGGCACGATAAACATCACCACACCAACTGCCGACTGCAAGTCCATCAAATGCGACAGCACGCTGACCATCAACGGCGGCAACATCACGATTGTGAACAGCGGTGACCAGAGCAAAGGACTCAAAAGCAAGCAAGGCATCGTCATCAACGGCGGCGAGATCAACATCACCCCATCGGGCACAACCGTGTTGGAAGACGTTGACGGCACCAATGACCCATCGTACTGTACCGGCATCGCCAGTGACGGCACCGTGCAAATCAACGGCGGACACATCACCATAACCTTGCCCAGCTGCAACAGCGGCGGTCGCGGCATCAAAGGAGACAGCACCGTCACCATCTCGGGCGGCACGATTGACATTACCACGGCAGGCAACGGCACCGTATATACCGTAAGTGGGACGACCAAAGATGCCTACACCTGTTCCTGCATCCGCAGCGATTACAGCATAGACATCACAGGCGGGCATATCACCTGTACCAGCACCGGCACCGGCGGCAAGGGTCTCACCTGCGAAGGCGAAATCAACATCGGCACGCTGAATGCCGAAGATTCGCTGCTCATCCTCAACGTCACCACATCTGGTGCGCACGTCGCCATCACAACTGGTGGAGGTGGCGGATGGCCCGGCGGGGGCGGCGGTCCAGGCAGCGATGGCGAATATGCAAATCCCAAAGGCATCAAAGCCGACGGCAACCTCACGGTCAACAGCGGCATCATCACGGTGAACTGCACCCAGAACACCGAAGGCGGCGAATGCATAGAAAGCAAGAGCATCCTCACCATCAACGGCGGACAGCTCACGCTCACATCCAAATACGATGATGCCATCAACGCCGGCACACGCCTGAACATCAACGGCGGCACCACGTATGCAGCTTCCGAGAACAACGACGCCATCGACAGCAACGGCCAGCTCTACATCACGGGCGGGTTCACTATTGCTTCTTCAAAAAAATCCCCAGAGGAAGCCTTTGACGCCGACAACAACACCTTTTCCATCACAGGCGGCACCATCATCGGCACCGGTCCCAGCGGTGGCATGTTCACCTCCCCAACAGCCAGTGCCTGCACCCAGCACTCGATGAAGTACACGGGCGGCGGCAACAACGCCGTCCAAATCATCCGCGACAGTGATGGGGCAGCCATTCTCACCTTCCACATTCCGACCTTCAGCGGAGGCGGCGGACCCGGCGGTTGGCCCGGCGGCGGCGGTTCCTCATCCGCAGTGCTCACCTTCAGCAGTCCCGACCTCATCCAAGGCTCCTACACGCTGAAGTACGGCGGCACTATCACCGGAGGCACCGACTTCCACAACTACTACACAGGAGCGACCTACACCGGCGGCAATACAAAGACTTTCAACGTAGGCTCTTCTTTCAGCATTACAACAGTCAATTAGCATTTTTCAAAAAAATAACAATTCGCAAAAAGTTAGATTTTCCGGAGCATCTCATTAACATTAAATTTTGAAATTTCAGTTCATACATCATGTACGGTTCCACAAACAATAGCAAGGCAAAAAAAAGAAGTACAAATTCCAGTTCTGGCAAGCGTTCCAAATGGATAAAGCCATTTTGGACGGCGTATGCCATAGGTGCGGGCATCATCCTGCTCCTTTTCATCCTCATTTCACTGGGATGGATAGGCTACATGCCCTCCTTCTCCGAGTTGGAGAATCCGGCAGCCAACTTAGCCACGGAAATCATTTCGGAAGACGGAGAATTGTTAGGCACATACTATCTTGAGAACCGTTCCAACTGCAAATACGCCGACCTTTCCCAGCCGCTGAAGGACGCCCTGATAGCCACGGAGGACTCTCGTTTCTACAAGCATTCGGGAGTTGACCTCAAGGCGCTTTTCCGTGTAGCCGGCGGCGTGCTCACCTTCCACCACAAAGGCGGCGGCAGTACTATCACACAGCAGCTGGCCAAGAACCTCTTCCCGCGTGACCAGAAGATGAACAAGATAAAGTTGGTCTTCGTGAAATTCAAGGAGTGGGTGGTGGCCTCCAAATTGGAACGCAAATATTCCAAAGACGAGATTTTGGCTATGTACTTCAACACCGTGGATTTCGGCAACAACGCTGTCGGCATCAAATCTGCTGCGAGGACCTACTTTGACAAGAAGCCGTCTGAAATCAACACTGAGGAAGCCGCACTGCTCGTAGGTA
This sequence comes from Bacteroidales bacterium, assembly GCA_024400835.1. Classification (GTDB taxonomy): domain Bacteria; phylum Bacteroidota; class Bacteroidia; order Bacteroidales; family WCHB1-69; genus F23-D06. The sequence continues at coordinate 5,729 of JAKSMC010000048.1, read as the reverse complement.
TGTTGAAAGCTCCCACGCAATACAGTCCGCGCCGCCATTATCAGGCAGCCCTCGGTCGCCGCAACGTGGTCTTGGGGCAGATGACCAAATACGGTTACTTATCCAAAGACGACAGGGACTCCATCAAAGAGATACCCATCGACCTCTCCAAATTCAAATCACAAGCGCACTATGCCGGTTTGGCCACCTATTTCAGAGAATATCTCCGTATCTTCTTGAAGGAATGGTGCAAAGAGAACCCGAAGCAAGACGGTTCCCGTTATGACATCTACTGTGACGGTTTGAAAATATACACGACGATTGATTCACGTATGCAACGCCACGCTGAAGAAGCCGTCAAGGAACACGTATGCGACTATCTGCAGCCGTTGTTCTTCAACCACATCAAAGGGGCCAAAAACGCACCGTTCGTCAATCTTTCAGAAGAGCAGACCGAGAAAATCTTGTGGGCGGCCGTCAAGCAGTCAGAACGATATGACCGCATGAAGGATGCCGGCGCCACGGATGAGCAGATACGCGCAGCCTTCAACAAGAAAGTGCAGATGACCATTTACTCCTACAAGGGACCGAAAGACACGGTGATGACGCCCTTCGACTCCATACGTTACATGAAATCATTTTTGCAATGCGGCCTGATGTGTATGGAAGCCCACACGGGCCACGTGAAAGCATACGTAGGCGGCACCGACTTCGAGCGTTTCCAATTCGACCACGTGAAGTTATCGCGCCGACAGGTAGGTTCCACGTTCAAGCCCTACGTCTATACGGTGGCTATGCAGAGTGGCGAATTCGATCCCTGCACGATGGTGCCGAACGTGCCTGTCACTATCGAAGCCCCAGGTGGCCCTTGGACTCCGCGCAACTCAGGAGCTTACAAAGAAGGCCAGATGCTGCCCTTACGTGAAGCATTGGCCCAGTCGCTGAACCAAGTGTCCGCGTACATCATGAAGCGCTACGGTCCGCACGCCGTCATCGAGTTGGTGCGTGCCATGGGTATGACCTCCGACATTCCGGAGGTGCCCGCCATCTGCTTAGGCGCGTGCGAACTTTCCCTGTATGAGCAGGTCGGGGCCATCAACTGCTTCCCGAACCAAGGCGTCTATGTAGAGCCTATATTCATCACCAAGATTTGTGACAAAGACGGCAACGTCATTTACAACAAAGTGCCGAAGACCAACGAAGCCATCGACCAGATCACGGCCTTCAAGACGGTACGTCTGATGCAGGGTGTGGTAGATTACGGTACCGGCGGCAGACTAAGAGGGCAGTACAAGCTCGACTTCCCGTTGGGCGGCAAGACCGGCACCACAGACAACCAGTCTGACGGTTGGTTTGTAGGCTACTCACCGTTGCTGACCTGCGGCGTATGGGTAGGTTGCGAAGACCGTTCCGCACACTTCCGCAGCACGGCATTGGGCCAGGGCGCCCGCACGGCACTGCCCGTTTTCGGCCTCTTCATGCAGAAAGTCTATAGCGACCCGAACCTGCCGTATCACGCCCTCGTCACTGCTCCGAACAGATGGTCAAAGCCCGGTTACGACTTCACGATACCGGAAGCCTACATCGGCGACCCATCAGGCTGCAACGAAACCAAGCGCGACTCCGTGATGACGCTGGACTTTGATTAGTTAAGAGATAAGAGATAAGAGTTAAGAGATGAGAGGTAGGATATGATAGGATTTTGAAATATACAGCTTTGATGAGAAGAATATACCACATATTGGTTTTTGCGGTAATCTGCATTCTCACTTGGGCGGGTTCAGTCCAGGGACAAAGCGTATATTCGTACACATTCACTAACCAGCAGTGGTATAACTACGGGAATGCCACGCTGAATGGGGTAACCTGGACTGCACAGGCGGGGTCCGGAGGGGATTTCTTTTCATTTTCTACTAATAAAGGCCAACAATTCGGTGCTGCAGCAAACCCCTGCCGTCCTGCATCGGGAAACTCAGGTGTAGTACTATCTCTGAGCACCTCAGGTATCATAGGATATATTTCAAAGATTGAAATCAATACCAGCGGAGGAAACGGCACGAATGGGGTTTCACTTTCCGTATCTGTGGGAGGGCAACTACTTTTTGTCAACAACACTCCTTATACCAGCACAGACATTACAACTACACCTACGATTTACTCTTTCAGTGATACAGCTTACGCCTTTCTCGGTGACATCCACATCGAATGGTCCAAGACAGATACCAGCACCATGAGAGCCTTGTACGTCAAAAGCATAACTGTATTTTACAGTCCTTTAGGAACTGACACCATAAATTTATGCAGCAACCAACTTCCCCACACCCATTCTTCCGGAATTACCATTCCGATCGGAGCCAGAGACACGGTTTGTGCCATACCGCATTTTAATTCTTCAGGTTATCTTGACAGCGTATATCATCTTGTTGCAAACATTCTTCCTGCCCCAGATTTGGTTTTATCGCGTATGGGAGGACAAAGCGGGGAGATCTGCCCTGGCAGTGCAGTTATACTATCCTCCAATATCGACTGCACGTCCTCCGATGGAATATTATATGAAGACTTCAGCACACATGCTGAAGGAGGTGACGCACATGCTTCCTCAGTGTTCACACAGACAAAAAATTTGCGCCTAACCAATTTTCCAACAGCACAAAAAAACAAAGTCAACACGGCCAATCACGAAACAAAAAATGTTATTGATGAAATGAAGATCAGCAGACAGGGCAACGCCTGTGATTTGCTATGGAGCACGGGGGCGACAACAGAAGACATAACGGTCTACCCCACCGTCCCGACGACCTATTCCGTAACGGCCACGGGAGAAAATGGCTGTGTGGCAGCAGACAGCATCCACATTCCCATTATGCCATCGCCGTTCCAAGACATAAACATACCAGATTTGTGCGCCGGCGGATCATATCTTGCCACCATAGGCTTCAGCTCCTCATCCGACGTACAGTTGCATGCTCAAAGCGCTTCCCTTACCGTAGCCGACACTATATTCCTACCAGACGGAGAATATTGTGAGCCCTACGGATGCTCGTACAGATCACCCGTTGTTTTCTCCGACTTCGCCCCAGACGCCGTCATCCGAAACGCCAACGACATCCATTACGTCAGATTGAACATGGAGCACTCTTTCATTGGAGATATCTATATTAATTTGACCTGTCCCAACGGACGGAAAGCAGACATTCTGAAATTCGGAGGATCCGCGACTTCTGATTGTTCCGATTCTATTCCATCAAGTAGTAGAGGATGGAATTATAGCAATGGTGGATGTATCTCTACAAGCAATTATTTAGGAATACCCATCGATGAATCAAGCGATTATGACGGTTGTAATCCAAATAACATATACAACCGTCCCGGCGTAGGATGGAACTACTGTTGGTCTAATAACACCGACCAGTTCTATAACTATGCATCTGGTGACGGACTTATTTACAGATATAGAAATAGTTCTTATTATTCTGATAGAAGTATTGATTCATCCAATGTGTACTTAGGAACCAATTTCTACCATCCGGACGATTCTTTCAGCAATCTCATCGGATGTCCGATGAACGGAGAATGGACCATTGAAGTTATGGATGGATACAGTCAAGACAACGGCTACCTTTTCGAATGGGAATTGTCGTTGTCACCAGATTTGATGCCCCATACTTTTGAGTTAGGCCACTACACCGTCAGCGGGCCATGGACATCCTATTTAGACGATGATTCCTTTGTGATAGCACCACCCGCCACGTTGGAGCACGACACGGTCATTAACATCAGCATACAGGTATATGATGCCTCTACAGGATGTGAATTCGACACCACCATTAGCGTTACCATTTATACCAAACCTGTGCTGGCCATCACTCCTGAGAATCCGACAATCTGCGGCAACCAATCCATAGAACTAACTGCCACTTGGTCTAACGGCACCAACTCAGGAGGGAATTTACCGGCGACAGATCCTTTGAACTGCCTCGTTTTCTGGGGAACTCATAATCCAGGCATTGGGCAGGCTTCCATTACAGTTTCCAATGGAGGAACATATACAGCAACTGCCCTACGCAATGGTTGTACGGGCAGCAACAGCGTAACCGTTACCGTAGGGGCGCTGCCTGATATCACCATCACAGGTGAGAACTGCGCCGGCCCTGGCGAGACCGTCACACTCACCGCCAGTTCTTCCCAAAGCGACATATCCTATAATTGGTCAACAGGGGCAACCGGCAATAGCGTTAACGTAACCGTTGCAACAGGCGTTAACACGTTCACCGTAACCGCCACCAACAACATAACAGGTTGCGAAAGTACCGAGAGTTTCACCATAACAGTTCCAGACGTTCAAGCACGAACCGTATGGTTCAATCCCTGCGGGGGGGGCTGTCCAGAGACATCTTTGTTGGGAGACATTTGCGACAATGCCGTAACATTGCCCTCTGCCATACCTTGTTCCAATGAACACACCTTTGCAGGATGGTCAACAACTCCCATTATCACCACAACGAATATTCCACCAGTTCTTTATGAAAGCGGCAGCACCTATAACATTCCTAATGACAATGATACGCTATATGCCATTTATACCACTTGCACCGCCACCACTCATCCTGCATACCAATTAGTCACGGCTAGCAGAGCAGATTGGTGCGGCGAATATCTAATAGCCTACACACAAGGCAACCTCATCTTTGACGGTGCACGTACGGACCTCGGGAGCACTGGGAATTATTATAATGTCACCATCCTAAACAATAGTATTAACGCAAATACCGACACCCGATCCAGAGCATTTACTATAGAGCAGGCAGGATCTGACAATGGCACGGCATTATATTCCATCAAATCGGCAAGCGGCAAATACATCGGAGGAAGAAACAACTTTGAAAACGGACTTGAAGTCAGTACCAATATCGGTCCAAACTACCTCAACACCATTATATGGGACAGCATAGTTCATATCAGGAACGTAAACAGCACATATCTAAAATACAATGCCCAAGCAAGCCAAAAGAAGTTCAACTTTCTGACAAGCGGACAAAAAGAGATACAGCTATACCGGTTAAGCAACGTTCAAGATTGTGATTACACAAGTTATCCTGTTTATGGGGGACAAAGTTTACCCATCAGTGCATGCGGAAGTTTCGAATGGCATGGATTTGAATATACAGAGACTGGTACATACATCTACGAGGGAGAAGACGTATACGGCTGCACGCAGGTCGACACCCTGCACCTGACCATTAATAACCCGACGCACCAGGCGATCACCGTCACCGAGTGCGGCAGCTATGTCTGGAACGACAGCACTTACACCACGGGCGGAAACTACACATACAGTCACGAAGATGCCAACGGCTGCAGACAGGTTGATACACTGCACCTGACCATTAATAACCCGACGCACCAGGCGATCACCGTCACCGAGTGCGGCAGCTATGTCTGGAACGACAGCACTTACACCACGGGCGGAAACTACACATACAGTCACGAAGATGCCAACGGCTGCAGACAGGTTGATACACTGCACCTGACCATTAATAACCCGACGCACCAGGCGATCACCGTCACCGAGTGCGGCAGCTATGTCTGGAACGACAGCACTTACACCACGGGCGGAAACTACACATACAGTCACGAAGATGCCAACGGCTGCAGACAGGTTGATACACTGCACCTGACCATTAATAACCCGACGCACCAGGCGATCACCGTCACCGAGTGCGGCAGCTATGTCTGGAACGACAGCACTT
>JAKSMC010000047.1 GCA_024400835.1 Bacteroidales bacterium | reverse complement strand
TTTGCAACTCGTTTAACAACAAAAAACACCTCGTTTTTTTCGAGGCCAAAACATCTATAAAATAAACTTTCTTAGGACTTTTCTGTTGTTCACCAACCTTATAGTCATATTTCCTCACCACCCCAACGAGATAGGCCTCCTCCAAATAACCCACATAAACGTTAGCAGTCTCGCTGCTCTTTATTCCGGCCGCCTTGGCTAATCCGTTGTAAGTGATTCGATGCGTGAAATTGCTTGCTAAATAGTAAGCAACCTCACGTATCTGGCGATCTGATGGCAGTTTATGTCTCACCACGATATCACGATAGATTATATCATTATATAATTCCTTAAGATATCGGGGATTCCCCGTACTAAGATACTGTGGGAACCCGCCATCCTTCAGATATCCGCTCTGCATATTCAGAAGTTTTGCCTTGCCTGTCGTGGTATAGAAATCCTGGGGAGCCCAAGAAATATTCTTCAAAATACAAATAGCAATCGAAACTTTTAGCAGAAAATCACTATTCACAATCGCTATTTTCAATATTTGATTTTGATTATTCTCGATAACCAGGCGTTGGATGTGCAAACGCGCCTTCCAGCACGGCGGCACCGAAGCCAACGTGAAGGACATTGCCGAAGTGGTCGCCCAACAAATTTAGGGATATGTTTTTACATTATCATATACAAACACGGTATGTGAGACCGCTTTGTTTACTTTTCTACAAGTGTTTGTTCGTCAATGTTAAATTTTTCGCCGGTATATTTTAACATATAACCAACTTTATCGACTCCTTTTGTTTGAGAAATTTGTTCTTTATAATAACCGAGCATAGATGATTTATTTTTAGGAAGTCCTGCCACATAAAATCCAACGGTTGTTCTTCTTAATTTTATTGTTTCCTCAATAGTTCGTAAGATTCAAAGAAACTTTTATTCCAAATCACCTGATTATCATAATGAAGTTTTATAATAGTGTGCCAGAGTAAATGACGTTTGCTTGCTGATAATTTTTTATATGGTGAAAATTCTTCCACTACCACAATAATTTCATCCAAAGGACATCTCATATTGACTATCTTGTACTTTCCATCAATAATTATTAATAGATGATGGAAAACATTGGAAGATGCCCTTCGTATGGAACATATTGAAAAAAGGTGTTTTTCTTTTATTGTATAATAATCTCCGATGTCTTCAATATAACAATCTTTTATTAGGTCGTAACACCATACATTAATTTCGTCTATTGCCTCATTAGGTCCAGCTTCATATAACCATAGACTATCTCGCACTACGTCTTTAATGTTTTGTGCATTCGAATAACAAATAATGCTGGCTTGAAAGCAAACGAACAATAAAAATTTTAAACCGTTCATGATTTTTATTTTTTCCTCATAAGTATTAAATCCCATAAAAAGTCTTCCCTTTTAACTTCAGGCATAGTTTCTAAATCCGAACTGTTCTGAAAATTCAACTTTACATTCTCAGGAGTAGTGTGTTCAACTTCATGACATCCAACTGCTCCAATATATTGGTCAACAGTAGGATTCGCAATTCTAACGAAAAGATATAATGTCGCATTTAAATTCTCAACATTGTACTTGAAATCTTTATCTTTAAGGAAAGCATTTATAGTTCCTTCAAAAATTGTAATAGTTGCTTCCTGAACATCTATGTCACCACTTGGATTCATAAAGCACTTTTCAAAAGACGTTTGCCCCATAGTCAAATCATTACCATTCACCACCTTAAGTGGACTGATTTTAAGTGTAATTTTAGTTTCTGAAGCAATCAATTTATCTAATTGCTCCTTTCCTGTTTTCGTTTGCAACATTGCATTCCCAATGCGTTTTGTATCATCCGAAGCATTAGAACTCCATATAGTATTGCCATTTTCGTCAATACTATACGAGACGGATTTCCCATCTGTACCTACAATTTCTCTTCCGTTAGGATCCACGCACCTCACCGGGTTATCCGCGCAGTAAACATACGGACTTAACGACGGGTATTTGTCACTCATCGGGTCCACAGCCAGCCAGATGCTCATGTCGGAGGAGTAATACCTTGCGCCAAAGTAGGATAACCCTGTTTCCGTGTCGCGCTCTTTAGCGGAAAAGGCGTAAGTTTCAAACGAAGAGTTAAGAGCTAAGAGTGAAGAGCTTTTGGTATAATATGTTGGTTTTGTCGTTGTCAATTGGATTTTGGAATTTCTTTACTGTGCGGGCTGTTATTATCAATTGTCAATTATTCAATTCTCAATTCGAGAAGCGGGTGCGAAGATAGGAAAAATTAGTTTTCAAGCAACTAACGTTAACTCATTTAAAGAGAGGGAATGCAACCCGGATAACTCTTTCGTTATCTTTTGAGGAGAGCCAGGAATCCAATACAAAGCCTTCAAATTCGGCAAGAGGCTGAAAACCGCAATAATGATAATAGGTCGTTTCTACAAGAAAGTAGTCTGACTCATTATACGGAATATATGAATGGCTTTTGTTTAATGGAATAGGTCCTGAACTGGCGGCTTCGTATTTTGGGAATATGGGGAAATGATACCATCCGGTTCCGTTGAACTCGTATGATTCCCTCAAGCGGGCAGCCAACGAGGAGTCGCACTGGGGTGATGCCAAAATATAGTTCAACATAGGCATTGACAAGTGGCAACTCATATATGCCTTGTTTTGGAATATCAAACTCCGTATAGAATCTTCGCTGAGCATTTCTTTGCCGGCAATGTCATTTTCATCAACAACCACGAATCGTCGATAAATCTCATTACGAGTATCCGTAAAGATTTGAGTTCCCCCGTTTCTTGTGGGAATACTTCTAAGATTTTCGTTTGCAGGTAATAGCCGAACTTCATTATTAACCAAGAGCCCAAGGCAGTTGAAATGTTTGATTCCTAAAATCTTCACGAAGGCGGTGTCTTCAATGTTTTGAGCTATTGCCACATTGGCCAGTAGCAAAAGAACGGATAATACAATCAGATTGCTTTGTTTCATAATTATTGATCTTACTTGGTCAAATTTCCTTTCCCAATATTCTGCCAATATGATTTTTCCATATTAGGATTGTCAAATGTTCCAGGCCAGAACTCAGGCATTTGTCCTGCACCAGCTCTTGACATTATTTGTTGTACACTTCTGTTTGAAAGGAATATTCCTTCGCCTTCAGGTGTCATCAGGTCTAAAAGACCAGTCCATTCCCCTAATCCCAATGAATGTCCGATCTCATGCATATATGAACGAACAGATACGTTTTTATCTCTAATAGTAGTGACCCTTCCCGCTTCTGTTTGTCCAAATGCAGGTAATGATTCATTTGCAGGAACCATAGTCTGACCGATACTACAAATATTCGATATGGATGGATCTTTGCCATTTGACGATGCCTTTTCGGCATCATCTCTCGTGTCGAAAGTGCCAGCAATCGTCAAATCAAATTTAATTGAATACGTCTGCCCGTCTTCAGCATTATAGTTCAGCCATCCTTCTTGAGCTTTTATATATTGAATGGCTTCTGCGACCTTATCATACGTGTCGTGAGTAACATAGTATTGGGCTCGTATCGTAATTGTCATAGTTGCATCATCAACAACAACTTCATAGTCTTTCCCGTTTGGGTCCACCAACCTCACCGGGTTATTCGCGCAGTAAACATACGGGCTCGAACTCGGGTATTTGTCACTCATCGGGTCCACAGCCAGCCAGATGCTTAGGTCGGAGGAGTAATATCTTGCGCCAAAGTAGGATAACCCTGTTTCCGCATCGCGCTCCTTTGCCGAAAAGGCGAAATTCTCTGCAAAAGAGAAAAATATTGTGGAAGATGTGAGCGTAAAACCTTGATTCATACCTGTTTGTTTTGCGGTGCAAAGATAGACAATTATTTTTATCTCTGCTGCCGCGCCATTACTGCGCCAGCATTTTTTTTGTTTTATTTTGCAAACCACATAAAATCAACCGCTTGAAAGGTGTTTGGCGTGCCGGAAATGGAACACGACAGCAGCCTTGGCCTAGGCTCACAACGCAGCTACCGTTCCAAACTCAAACTTATGGTGCTCCCGGTGCCGTGGGCAATCGTGCAGGACGAATCATGTTCCAGGAGGATGCCTCCGGCTGGCAGGTTTTTTCTTACGGGAAATTAGGAGAGGTTACGGAAAATATCCGTACTTTTGCGCTCCCTTTTGAATCGAAACCCTATACGTTTAAGATGAAGAAATACGACAGTTTCTAATTATTGGTGGAATTGGTAATGGATAAACTTACTATCGAAAAATCATACATATACAGTGATGTCATAATATCAATATTGATGTTTCTTGCGATTATCTGTTTTACAATAATACAGGACGGAATCAACTACATTACAATGATTGTTATAGGATGTTCACTAATTCCTTTCCTATATCATTTCGCCACATTGCTGAAATGTTATCGTTATGACAAGCATACGGTACTCACAGTGTGTGGCAATTCTTTCGACTATTCAAACGATAACGCTATAGTATCTTTTGTAATGGAGGACGTATCTGAATATGTTGTTTGTTCATCATCGTATGTCGGACTTGGCTATAGAGTCATTAGATTGAGAAACAATCAGTGTATATACTTGACGGATTTGATGGATTCTAAAGTATGTTCAAAACTTTTCCAAACAAAAGCAAAACATAAATCAGATGTGTTTTTAGTCAACCTTCCCCGAAAGCCATCGTTATCCCCACCTGCACAAATTGAATAATTGACAATTGATAATAACAGCCCGCTTATAGATTCTGCACTCAAATTAGAGATGCCGGTCAAGCAAAACAAATTCAATAAGATTGTAAAATACGACACATTCTTTCCATAAATTTTCAGATTAAAACACTATGTTTCACAGAACATACTTAATGTTATCAACAATACTTCTTATCTTTGCTTCAGAGGTTTTTCCGCAACAGCGTGAGACAATTAGGGAAGCAACTGACATGATAGATTCTGTATTATACGATTGTGCACGAGATAGCAAATGGGCGAATTTGCAGAACGGCCTTTATGATAATTATCCGACGTCCTTCAATTTGCATTGTAACTTGCTGAAAATAGCAGATTCTGCCATTTTCTATTTATTAGACGAATATGTGATAGAGGATACTTTCAAAAGCAATATATATTATTTGCTAAATATGTGCACTGTGAATGATTCTACAGACGTAATAGTAGTACGAAGTATTTATGATCCGAGCAATGTTGATATTTGTCGTGGATTTTTCATTTACAAATCATCGTGTTTTTTTGTTCAATCTGGTTTTAATGAATTTTTCATATCCACAGAAGTCTCAAAGGATTTCACTGTAAACAAATACCCCCAAATCTATGTAGATGAAAAATTGAACGAAGATTATTATGTCTATAACGGCTCTGGATTTTATCGATATTTTCCAGACTATCAATATGAAGAATAATTTTTATCATATTAGCTATGTCAATTGAATTGCATTATGTCACCACTTCTTTCCCTTTGGCGGAGATTTACGCCTTTTCGGCAAAAGAGCGCGACGCGGAAACTGGGCTATCCTACTTTGGCGCACGGTATTACTCCTCCGATTTGAGCATCTGGCTCAGTGTCGATCCGATGAGTGACAAATACCCGTCGTTATCACCGTATGTGTATTGCGCGGATAACCCGGTGAGGTGCGTGGATCCTAACGGGGAAGAGTTTTCCGAACACATTGATAAGTATGGTAATCTTATAGTTCATTATGATGATGGAGACAATAGTGTGTATTTACATGATGAGGGACCACTAAAGTTTAAAGGTGCCGGAACGGCTGAGGTCCTTAAATTAGGTATGCAAAATAAATCAACATTCCAAAAACATTTAGTGGAATTATTGTGGGGGAAAAGTTGTAAATATGGTGATCAACCGCAAGACTACTGGTATAATATTCTTGGAATGGAGCACGCAAAACAAAGATAATTTGAGAATATATGAGGAACTGTTTTTTTTTAGTTATTATATTAGTTGTTCTACTAAATAGCTGTAGGATGAATGTACTTGATAAAACACATCCATGTGGGAGTATAATGTACCCCAAAATTGAAAAATAGTAAAACAGTTCGCCATAGAATTATTTCATCTCCTTGCGCATGCGGGCCACGGGAATGCCCAACTGCTCACGATACTTGGCTATGGTGCGGCGGGCCACATTGTAACCCTTGCTTTTCAATATGTCGCACAACTTTTCGTCAGCCAACGGCTTGCTCTTGTCTTCATGCGCTATGACATCAGACAATATGCTCTTGATGACTTTCGAGGAAACATCGTCATCGTTAACCGCCTCAGAAAACAGATGTTTGAGCGGTATGACGCCGAAATCCGTCTGTACATATTTGCTATTGGAAACGCGGGAAACCGTGGATATATCCAAGCCCACTTCCTGCGCGATGGTTTTCAAAATCATAGGTTTTAATTCCGTGTCAGAGCCTGTCAGGAAGTACGCCCGCTGATGCTTCATAATGGCATACATGGTGTTATAGAGAATCATCTCGCGGGTGGTCAGCGTGCCAATGAACTGGTTGGCCTTGTCCACATACTCCTTCATGAACTTTTCGGCCTCTTCCCTTCTCTGCGCAGACTTTTCCTTGGAAAGAAAACGGTATTCGTTGCTGAACTCCTTGTTGATTCTCACTTTGGGAATGTACTGGTTGTTCAGTGACAGTTCCAGTTTGCCGTCATGCGCAGTGATGATGAAGTCCGGGTGTATGATGTCGGCAGACTTTTCCAACGGAGAGCCGGCATCAGCAGGCCTCGGATCAAGTTTCTTGATGACAGCCAGGGCCTCTTTGATCTGTTCGTCAGAAGCCTCCAATGCGGTCATAATTTTGTCATAATGTTTTTTCAGAAATAGGTCGTAGCAGCTTTCCAGCATTCTGACGGCCAGTTGCACCGATTCGGAATCATCCGCCATCTTGCGAAGTTGGAGCAACAGGCACTCCTGCAAATCACGAGCGCCAGTGCCCGGTGGATCCAGTTCCTGGATGAAATGCGTCAGCACGTATTCTACTTCCTCCACGTCCGTGTACACATTCTGGATGTAGAGCAGCTCGTTGACAATGGTCTGCAAGTCTGACGAGAGATAGCCCGACACATCCAAGTTGCCCATCAGATAGTCGGCAATGAGGCTTTCCTGTTCCGACATTTCCATAGCACCCAACTGCAACTGCCACTGTTCCTGTAACGAATTGTAGAAGACGCCCTGGCGATCGCGGGTGTTTCCTTCGTCAGGCGCATTCAGATGCTGTATGCGGTTCTCGATCTCCTGTTCGGAAGGATAATCGTCAATATCATCATCGCGATAGTAGTCTTCTTTGAATATCTCGTCCTCAGGCAGCAATTTGTCCGACAATTCCAACGGGTCACCGTTCTCGTCGAACTCCGAGGGAGCATTGTCCTCGGCAACGTCACGACGCTCATCCTCCTCATCGGAATAGGCCTCCAAGGCAGGATTTTCATCCACCTCCTTGAGGATTTCCTGTTCCAACGACGTATAGGGAAGTTCCACCAACTGCATCAGACGGATGGTCTGCTGGGTGGCAATCTGCCGCTGTACGGCCTTCTGTTCCTGGGTAAGAATCGTTGACATATCTATTTGTTGTAACGGTGTATGCACCGTCTAATTGACTATATTTAACAAACGTAGAGACGGTGTGGACACCGTCTCTACCATATTAAAATTGCATATTAAAATTCAGCGTTTTGCGGTGTTCTCGGGAACGGGATGACGTCACGGATGTTGGTCATACCGGTGATGAAGAGCAGAAGGCGCTCGAAACCGAGACCGAAACCGGAGTGCGGAGCGGAACCGAACTTACGGGTTTCGAAGTACCACCAATATTGTTGTTCTGTCATGTTCAGTTCTTGAACACGTTGGAGCAGTTTGTTATAGTCGGCTTCACGTTCGGAACCGCCGATGATTTCACCGATAGTCGGGAAGAGTACGTCCATAGCGCGAACCGTCCTACCATCATCATTCTGCTTCATATAGAAGGCCTTAATTTCCTTCGGATAGTCTGTCAAAATAACCGGACGTTTGAAGTGGTTTTCAACGAGGTAGCGCTCGTGTTCAGACTGAAGGTCGATACCCCAGGAGACTTTGTAATCGAATTTCTTGTCGGCCTTGAGGAGGATATCGATAGCGGAAGTGTAGTCCAAGCGTACGAAGTCTTCCTTAAGAACGGACTGGAGACGTTCGATGAGGCCCTTGTCGAACATGTCATTGAGGAACTGGAGGTCATCCATATTGTTATCCAATGCATATTGAACGAGGTATTTGATGAAGTCCTCAGCGAGGTCCATATTGTCGGTAATGTCATTGAAAGCGACTTCGGGTTCCACCATCCAGAATTCAGCGAGGTGGCGCGGAGTGTTGCTGTTTTCAGCGCGGAACGTCGGGCCGAAGGTGTATATGTTGCCGATGGACAAAGCACCGAGTTCGCCCTCAAGTTGTCCGGAGACGGTGAGGTTGGTGTGTTTTCCGAAGAAGTCCTTGGAGAAATCCACTTTGCCGTCTTCGGTGCGAGGGACGTTGTTCAAATCAAAGGTCGTGACATTGAACATTTCGCCAGCGCCTTCTGCATCAGAAGCCGTAATCAGCGGAGTATGCAGATAGAAGAAGCCTCTGTCGTTGAAATATTTGTGGATAGCGAATGCCATTGCATGGCGGAGACGGAGCACGCAGCCGAAGTAGTTGGTACGGGGACGCAAGTGAGCGATGCCGCGCAAGAACTCCATGGAGTGGCCTTTCTTCTGCAAAGGATAAGATTCAGGATCTGCGGTGCCGTAAACCTCAATCATGTCGGCCTGAACTTCCACAGACTGGCCTTTGCCGGCAGATTCCACGAGTTTGCCTTCCACGTGGAGGCAGGAACCGGTAGTGATCTTCTTCATGATTTCATCACCGAACTTTTCGGGTTCGGCCACAATCTGAAGATTTGTAACGATGGAGCCGTCATTCAGAGCGATGAAAGCCACATTGCTGTTTCCACGTTTTGTACGCACCCAGCCCTTAACGCAGACTTGGTTGCCAATTCCGATTTCTTCCGGACGTTTTATAATATCAATGATTCTTGATCTATTCATTATAATGGAAATTAATAAATTAACTAATTAAGATAAGATTGAAGCACGCGGCACTTGGAGTCGTGGCGGAGGCGGCGGATGGCTTTCTCCTTGATTTGTCTCACACGCTCGCGTGTGAGGTCGAACTTCTCACCTATTTCATCCAATGTCATCGGATGTTTGCTGCCGAAGCCGTAATAGAGCTTGAGCACGTCAGCTTCACGTTGCGGCAATGTATCGATAACACGGCTGAGTTCCTGCTGCAGAGATTCGTAAATCAACTCTTTGTCAGGTGCGGCGATATCGTCGTTGCGGATAACGTCGTAAAGGTTGGTGTCATCGTCTTTGGTAAGAGAAGCATCCATGGACAAGTGACGCGGAGAGTTGCGGAGGGAGTCCTTGACTTCGCTTTCAGAGAGGTCGAGTTTCTCAGCGATTTCGGAAATCTTCGGTTCGCGTTGGAGTTCTTGTTCCAAAATAGCGATGGTTTTGGAAATCTTGCTGATGGTACCGACCTTGTTCATCGGAAGACGTACGATACGTGACTGTTCGGCGATAGCTTGCAGAATAGCCTGGCGTATCCACCATACGGCAAAAGAGATGAACTTGAAACCACGGGTTTCATCAAAACGACGAGCAGCCTTGATAAGGCCGAGGTTGCCCTCGTTAATCAAGTCTGAAAGAGTGATGCCCTGGTTCTGATACTGCTTGGCCACGGAGACCACGAAACGGAGGTTGGCATTGGTCAGTTTCACCAAAGCTTCTTCGTCACCGTTTTTAATACGGCGTGCTAATTCGGCCTCTTCGTCGGCCGACAAAAGGGGTACTTTTCCGATTTCGTGCAGATACTTGTCCAAAGAAGCGGTTTCGCCTCTATTGGTAACTTGTTTGGTAATATGTAATTGTCTCATTCTATAAGATCTGAAAAATTATAACGGTGCTTTATTACGAAACAAACGAGTGTTTGTTACATTAGAAACTGTATCCAATACCCAAGCCCAACATTTCCTTGAACTGTACGCGGGCAGCAGGATATCCAGGAGTTCCGGCATTGCCATCCCAACCCGGACCGGCAATCATAACCTGATCGTAGTACTTCAGAGATGTCATCAAGCTCACGCTCAAGACCTTGAAGAAGTTGTAGGAAATAGCGAAATCCCAGTCAACATCGAAGTTGCCGAATTTCTGAACTTTGGATGTATACGGGGTGAATAAGGTAATGGTGGAGATAATTTTAAGATTCTTAATAGCAGTGTAGTTGATGCCACCCTTGATACTCAAACCGAGTGCGGCGTTGGCAGCAGGACGATAAAGAGTACCATCCTCGCGAGTCTTTTCAGGAAGACCGTAACGGTCACGAAGCAGGGAATCACGACAGTAGGTCAAACGACCAGCAATCGGAGAAACGTAAATAGTGAAAATGTCATTCGGCTTCCAGTCAACACCTATAGACAAATCAGTATAGGAAGGAGAAGCCCACTTAGCGATCAGAGTCTTGTCGCCTGCGTCATTGTTGGCATACTCATAACCCGGAGCGAACTGGGTTTTAAAGCTTCCCAATGCGGTAAGATACCAATTCTTAGCCAACTCATAACCTAACTTGCTATAGATATTGAACTTGTCGTTAGACTTTCTCCAACGGGGATTAAGGTCGGCAGAGTAGAGTTCACCGATTTCCGTGTCCAAGTTGCTGTCCCATGCAAGTTTGTTTTTCTTATATGACAGTGTCATATTGGCATAAACCACACCAGTAACATTGTTATTACCACCGGCTGCCCAATTCCAGAACTGAGTTTGAGAAGCATTGAGGCCCACCATTCCGGAGAATTTCCAGTTCTTGGTGGTGTCTTTGATTTCATTAGACTTAACAGTTGTGGACATAGCGGCTTCAGCAGCCTTTTTAGCTTCATCATCTTGAGCTTTCAACATCGGCATGCCAATAAACATGACAGCCATTGTCATCAATAATAGATTTTTTTTCATATTTTATGATTTTTAACGATTTAACTTATTGTATGCTTTCCACCAACGTTCGGAAATCTTATCATCGCAAGCCAGTCGGTAGTCTTTTTTGGAGCAAGGCAGATAGTAATGTTGCACCAAATCCTTTTCTTTATTAATAATAGGTACAATCACCCACCAGCGACCGGTTTTACGGCTGCAATAGAACACCAATTCGTCCAACGACTCAGAGACAGCGATGCTGTATTGTCTGTAGTCGTGTTTGTTTTTGAATTGGTCATCATGCGGACGATTGAGGAAGCCCTCAACGAAGTACCAAAGCATGTGTGCTATCAGTTGGGAAGTCTGGTTGCTGTAATCCAATGTCGGGTCATATTCATACACGCCGAAAGAGGACAGCTTGTCGCTGACGCCGGCATATTTGGCGACCTGGCAGATTTCCTCACCGTAGAAGCCGTTGGAAGAAGCATGCGGGCAACCGGGAGCGTCCGGACGACGCACCGCAGAGATGTCAACGGATACCATATCCGCATTTCGCACGATAGGCTCCACTTCTTCGAGGTCCTTGCGCATCGTTCCGACACGATAGGTTTCGAAGAAAAGATCTTCCATCAACTTGATGCTTTCTGGGCTGTTCATATAGGTCTGATAGCCGATATTGGCGTAGTTGAGCAGGAAATTGGGCTGTTGAAGTACCATCTTGTTCAGATAGGCATCCGAACGAATAGGTTGGTTTTCATCGCCCAAGTCAAAGCAGGAGTCAACAGAAACCACATTCACGACCTTTTCGATTTTCTCGTAAGCACGATAGTTGGCAAATGCCAAGTCGTTGCCACCGCCCAAGACAATGGGGATGACTTGGTTTTCCATGAGGTCTGCGATGATATCGGACAGCACCTCGTAGGTGTCTTCAACGGTCTTACCGATAATCAAGTTGCCCATATCAATGATACGCACGGGCTTGCTCCAACGGTAAAGTTGGTAGAACTGGCGCCGGATTTCATTAGGGGCGAGCGAGCAGGATTCGTTATGGTAACTGTTTCTTGACTCCGGCACACCGATTATGGCAATCTGCGCCTGCTGAATGTCAAGGGGTTCTTCGGGATTGTATAACAAAATGGAAGAGCCCAATTGGCTGGATGCGAATTCCTCTGCGGAGAAACCGAGTTCAGCACAATCTACAGGATTGAAAAACAAAGAATAATCCATATTATATTATTAAGCTTTTTTTCTGACGATACGTTTTTTAGAAGTTGGAGCCGTGGTGCTGATAATGTTCAAGCATTCTTCGTAGGAAAGGTTTTCAGGAAGTGTTCCCTTGGGAATCTTGAAGTTATCGGTACCGTTAGTGATATAGGCGCCATAGCGTCCGTTCATCACTTTCACGTTTTCATCTTCCTTGAAAGAGCGGAGGACATTCTTGTTCTGCTGGTTCTGCAAGAAGTCGATAGCTTCTTCTTCCGTCAGTTTGCTGATATCCATGCCTTTGCCGAGGGTGATGTTCTTGCCGTCGTATTTCAGGTACGGGCCATAGCGACCGACAGCGGCCAGGATTTCAAGACCATTGAGATGGCCGACCAGAACAGGGGCTCTGTCAGCATCCTTCTTGCGCTTTTCTTCCAGCAGCTGGACGCATCTTTCGAGCGTGATTTCGATAGGATCCTCATCTTTAGGGATAGACACAAAGACGTTGTTATGACGCACATACGGACCGAAACGACCGGCGCCGACAGTAACCTCGGAGCCGTCCCATTCGCCCATGCTGCGAGGCAGTTTGAAGAGGTCAAGCGCCTCCTCCAACGTAATGGTTTCAATAAACTGGTTGGGACGCAGACGAGCGTAGCGAGGTTTTTCGTCAGCATAGTTCTCCCCTATTTGCACCATCGGACCATATTTACCCAATTTGGCAAACACTTTGGCATTGGAGACCGGATCGTAGCCCAGCATACGTTCGCCGCTGGCCTTAGCAGAGAAGTTCAGCGCGTCGTCCACAGATTTGTGGAAAGCACCGTAAAAGCGCTGCAGCATTTCCTGCCACTGCTCTTTGCCTTCTGCGATTTCATCGAAATCCTTCTCCACATCAGCTGTAAAGCCGTAGTCCATAATATCTTCGAAGTTCTGTTGAAGATAGTCGTTCACTACCATGCCCACGTCTGTCGGGAAGATTTTGTCTTTCTCAAATCCAACCTTTTCGACCTTCATTTCCTCTTTAATGGTACTGCCCTTGAGCGTGAGACATTCATACTGGCGTTCTTTGCCCTGACGTGTCTGCTTCAAGACATAGCCACGTTTTTGGATGGTTGTGATAGTCGGAGCGTAAGTAGACGGACGGCCGATGCCGAGTTCCTCGAGTTTTTTCACCAAAGAAGCTTCCGTGTAGCGGGCTGGCGGTTGTGCGAAACGCTGGGTAGCCGTCAGTGCCTGTGCGAAAAGCTCTTCACCGATATTCATTGCCGGCAGCATGCCCTTCACCTCTTCATTCTCATCATCTTTGGATTCCGTGTAAACTTTCAGGAAGCCCGGGAAGAGGATGACTTCGCCCGTTGCTACGAATTTTTCCTGACGGTTGGAAACAGGTATGGAGATATTGGTTTTTTCCGTTTTGGCATCGCTCATCTGAGAGGCAATCGTACGCTTCCAAATCAGTTCGTAAAGATGTTTCACGAAGGTGTCACCCGGGACGGTCTGACGGGCCATGTCAGTCGGTCTGATAGCCTCGTGAGCCTCTTGTGCGCCCTTTACCTTTGTCACAAAATTGTGCATGTGGGAGTACTCGGCACCATACAGTTCTGTGATGACATCCTTAGCGGCTGCCAAGGCAAAAGTGGAAAGGTTCACGGAGTCGGTACGCATATAGGTGATGTAACCGGCTTCGTAAAGCTGCTGCGCCACCACCATGGTTTTGCTGACGGAGAAGCCCAATTTGCGGGCTGCTTCCTGTTGCAACGTTGACGTTGTGAAAGGAGGAGCCGGACTTTTCTTACCTGGAGATGTTTCTACAGCATCTACCTGGAAAGTAGCTGATTTGCATGCTTCTAGAAATGCCACAGCTTCTTCTTTATTATTAAACTTCTTATTCAATTCAGCCTGAAGGCGAACCTTGTGGTCACGTTCTGGGTAGAAACTGCCGTCCACTTTGAAAGAGGACGTGCTGTTGAACTTCTCGATTTCGTGTTCGCGTTCCACAATCAGTTTGACCGCCACAGACTGCACACGGCCGGCGGAAAGTTGCGGTTTCACCTTGCGCCAGAGCACTGGGGAAAGTTCGAAGCCAACCAAGCGGTCCAAAACACGACGGGCCTGCTGGGCATCCACCAAGTCCACATTCAAATCACGTGGATTGGCCAATGCGGCTTCTATGGCGTTCTTGGTAATTTCATGGAAGACAATACGTCTCACCTTCTTTGGATCGATATTCGTAACCTGCATCAGGTGCCAGGAAATAGCTTCACCCTCGCGGTCGTCATCCGTTGCCAGCCAGACAATGTCTGCCTCATCAGCTTTCTTCTTAATATCGCTGATCAATGATTTTTTGTCATCCAAGATGACGTATTTGGGTTCAAAACTCTTCGCGACATCGATACCGAGATCCTTCTGCGGAAGGTCGCGAACATGTCCCTTACTGGAAATGACCGTGAAGTCCTTTCCAATGAACTTCTGGATGGTCTTTGCCTTTGCAGGGGACTCGACAATAATTAAATTTTTACTCATATGGTTATACTATGTGTTAATCGTTATTTAGTATCTGCTGCACTTCTCGCTTCCGCGCTGCATTCAACAGCAGATGTATCCCTTCATCTCTTCATCTCTTCATCCCTTCATACCTATATCCCAACATCTCATTTGCCGTTTCCAAATCCCCAGCCATGATGGCCTTGCGGATTTTGGAAGAGTGGACGCCGACTTCATGCATGAGCAGTTCGGGGAGTTCCACCACGCGCACACCGTGTTTGAGACAGCACTCGGTGAGCAACGCGTGGTTTCCTTCTCGGTTGTGGCCGATAGCATGGTTCGGGCCCATCACGATGGCGCCCGCATGCACGCGACCGATAAGATATTGCTCCACAAAATCCACGTAGGAGAGTTTTGAGAATGTCGGTGTGAACGGAATGACGATGGCTGCATCCACGCCTTCGCGTTCGATGAGCTGCAAATTCTTGTCCAAGGTGTTGATGACGAAGAAATCGGATTCCGGGTGCAAGGCCTTCTGCGGGTGCGGGTCAAAAGTGACCACCACACTCTGAGCGCAGCTGTCCTGGGCACTACGCACCAGATACTGCAAAATCCTGCGATGACCCAGATGGACACCATCGAAGGAGCCCACTGCCACCACCGGACTTTTCAGCTCGATTTCTTCTTCAAATCCCCTGTAGATACGCATGCTCTCTAATCTTCCGTCCGACTATCTCAAATTTGCACCTACTTCACGTTCGTACGCAGCAATCAATTTGTTCATCACCTTATTGATTTCCTCGTCCGTCAGAGTCTTGTCTGGATTCTGCAATACGAAATTCAAAGCATAGGATTTCTTACCTTCTTGAATCTTATCGCCTTCGTAAACATCGAACAAAGAGATATTCTTAACCAGCTTGGATCCGTATTTGTAGCCGATTTTCTCCAAGGTGTCGTACATGACGTTCTTGTCAACAACCAAGGCCAAATCGCGTTTCACTGCCGGGCAGGTTGAAATCTGCTGATATTTCACCGTCTGGTTGGAAATCATCTTCACCAAAGCGGCCATGTTGAATTCTGCGTAATATACAGGCTTCTTCATGCCGAACTGCTTGAGAACAGCCTGATTCAGCAAGCCGACGGTCACAATGACTTCGTCACCGCACTTGTAGATAACCTGGTCAGAGAACATACGAAGCGGGCCTTCTGTCGTAAGGGTCAGTTTCTGCATCGGGAAGTTCACTTTCACCAATACGTTTTCCACCATGTTCTTGAGGTAGAAAAGATCCAAATCGGCAGCTTTGTGGTTCCAGGAGTCTTCTCCTTCCTTGCCCGTTACAAACATCACAAATTCCTGACGTTCCTGATAACGGGTAACCACATCGTCCTCGCGCGTGGAAGCCGTATTCAAATGATAAGTCTTGCCAAATTCAAACAAACGGAGGTTGGCACTCTTGTTATTTACATTTCTCTCAATATTTTCCATACCGGAGAAGAGCAATGACTGACGCATCACATTCAATTCGTTGCTCAGCGGGTTCAGCAATTTCACAGCCTCGTTTTCATTGATGAAGTCGAACTTCTGTGCATAATCGAATTTCGTGAGGGAATTGTTCATCACCTCAAAGAAACCATTATCTGCCAAATAGTTAGACACTGTCATCTGCATTTGGTAAGCGGTATCGACATTGCTGTGTTTGTCCAAACGGTATGTCAGAGTGTCAGGAATTTCAATATTGTTATAACCGTAAATACGAAGGATTTCCTCAATCAAGTCAATCGGGCGTGTCACATCGCATTTGTTCAAAGGAACCGTTACCAGCAGTTGGTCTTCGCCTGTTGTCTGAACTTCCATGCCGAGCATGAGGAGGATTCTGGAAACAGTCTGTTTGTCAATAACTTTTCCGGCAACCTTGTTCACCAGATCGTAATCCAGGGTGATCTGGGCGGGTTCAATTTTCACAGGATAGTAATCCATGATATCGGAAATCACGGAAGCGCCCGTGAATTCGAGGATAAGCTCAGCAGCACGTTTGATAGCGTAAACTGTGATGTCTGGGTCGCAACCGCGTTCGTATCGGAATGAAGCATCTGTCTTCAAGCCATGACGCTTAGCGGTCTTACGGACGGAGACGGGATTGAAGTAAGCACTTTCCAAGAAAATGCGGGTGGTGTTAGCCGTCACGCCGGACTTGAGCCCACCGTAAACACCGGCAATGCACATGCCTTCTTCTGCGTTGCAGATCATCAAGTCGTCAGCGCTCAGTTTCACCTCATTGCCATCCAATGTGACAAACGGGGTGCCTTCGGGCAAATTCTTCACAATCACATGATTGCCTGCAATCATATCGGCATCGAACGCATGCATCGGCTGACCGAGTTCGAGCATGATATATTGGGTCACGTCCACCACATTGTTGATAGGACGGATGCCTACGGATTTCAACTTAGTCTGAAGCCATTCTGGGGAATCAGCGACTTTCACATTGTCGAAAACAAGTCCCGTGTATCGCGGGCAAGCCTTAGTGTTTTCAACTGTGACATCCACGCGGAACTGAACATTGGCCAGCGGTTTGAGTTCAGGGACGTTGGGGAGGATCAGCGGGGAGCATTCCACGCCGTTCTGCATCAGGGCTGCGTAGAGGTCGCGAGCGACACCCACGTGGGAAATGGCATCGCAACGGTTCGGCGTCAGGCCGATTTCGAAAACGGTATCGGACTCCACATGGAAATATTCAGCAGCCGGAGTGCCGGGAACTGCCGAGGGATCAAGCACCATGATGCCGTCATGATTGGATCCCAGGCCGATTTCGTCCTCAGCGCAAATCATACCTTCGGAAGGCTCGCCGCGCAACTTTGATTTCTTGATGGTAAAAGATTCATCGCCATCATACAAAACGGTGCCGATGGTAGCAACCACAACCTTTTGACCGGCAGCAACGTTAGGAGCGCCACAAACGATGTGGAGGGGTTCTCCCTGTCCCACATTCACCGTGGTGACATGCAAGTGGTCGGAATTGGGATGGGCTTCGCAGGTGAGCACTTCACCGATGACAAGGCCTTTCAAACCGCCTTTCACGGTATCAAAAGTCTCCACACCTTCCACTTCAAGGCCGCAATTGGTCAGATAAACACTCGTTTCTTCTGCAGACAAATCAAAAGTCAGCAAATCTTTCAGCCATTTGTAAGAAATCTTCATAGATAGTATATTGTTTATTGATAAATAGTTACACTAATCACACACCCGTTTTTTTCGAGCGTGCAAATATATAATATATATAATAAAGAATAAAGGCTGAAAAATTTTTTTTTAAAGAAGATATAATATAGATATTAACGCGCTGCGTAACATCTATTTAAAGCTACGGCACGGGGTCATAGCCGCTGCCGCCCCAGGGATTGCAGGAAAGGATGCGTTTCAGCGTAAGCCAACCGCCCTTGAACGGGCCGTATTTTCTAATGGCTTCAAGGCCGTAATTAGAGCACGTCGGCGTATAACGGCAGGAGCGGCCGATCAGCGGCGAGAGTGTCCACTGATAGAGTTTTATCAGGCCGATCATCACGGCGGCGAGGCCACGACAGAAAAGATTCCAAATTTTGCGCATCATCAGGATTCGGATATTGCGGATTGGATTTTAGAGAACAGTTTGGCAGCAGCCTCCGACAGCTGTTGGTATTCCGGCAGTTCTCGACCGATGAAAATCCAGCACATCTGTAGTGTCGAATTATCCGGAATCGTGACAGAGCCCTTTTTTAAGCGGTAAGCCTCACGCATCATGCGTTTAATGCGATTGCGGTCTATGGCATGCTTGAAACGACGCTTGGAAGCCACAACGGCCAACTGTGAAGCAGCCTCGTTTCTGGGCACGAGACGGTAGTAACATTTTAGAGGGAACGAGGAAACGCACTTTTTTTCGTCCATCACGGACTTTATAGCCAGCGACGACTTAATGCGTTCCTGTACGGGGAAGCAAGCCCTATCTTCTACGGGTTGCATGTTCTTTCAAAAAAGCATCCAGAGCATCCGTAATGGAAGGGAATTCCTTGGTAGGTGCCACCACATGTGCGGTCCAGCCAGCCTCTTCAATGGCAGAAGCGGAAGTAATGCCCAATGCGCCGAAGGCGACTTCGCCTTGTTGGAAGTCTGGGAAATTGGCCTGCAATGATTTGACGCCGTTCGGACTGAACATCACAATCATGTCGTATTTAGCGATATCGACATCATGAGCCAAGTCCGCATAGAAGGTGTTGAACACCTGTGCGGCATCGTATTTGAGGCCTTTTTCATCTAAAAACGCAAGCAGATTTGGATGCACTCCTTCCTGTCCACAGGGAATCAGCATGTTCAAGTCCTTGTTCTTCATCAGAAGTTCGTGGAAACTGGCTGCTGAGTTTTCCTTAGCGGAGAAAATCTTACGCTTTCTGAATTGGATATATTTCTGAAGATAGAAGGCAACAGCATCGGTCATGCAGAAATACTTCATAGCTTCCGGCATTTCCAGACGCATTTCCTTGCAGAGCGCGAAGAAATGGTCTATTGTATTTTTGCTGGAGAAGATAATGGCCTGGTGGTCCAAAATACTGACCTTTGATTTTCTGAAATCTACGGCCGTAACCGTTTCCATTTTAAAGAACTTGTAAAAATCAATGTTAATGCTGTACTTGCGTTTGAGTTCGGCATAAGGTGATTTTTCAAAATCTGCAGGAGGTGTTTGGGAGATCAGAATGTTTTTTACCTTCATTTTCTATCAATTTACACACGCGGCAAGGCCAACGTAAATGTTTATATATTAAATCATTGTACTCAATTTTACCAATAGCACGTAGGGTAAAATTTCAAGTGTGCAAAAGTAGAGAAAAAAATTGAACAAATTGATGTTGCGAGGATTTATTTTCAACATTTTGTATGCGAAGAGCACGTAAAAAGCCACAAAGACAGGGATATAGCCATACATAACAGCAAAATGTCCTGTGTATTGGGCAATGATAACAAAGGGGAACAGCACCAGGGCTGCCACCGTGATAAAGAGGAACTTATACAAATTTATGGAGGTAAGCTCCTTGGAATGTTCGAAGAGTTTTGAATAGATGAAATAAACCAGGTACTTCAGCCAATAAATAATCAGCAGGCCGACAAATAAGATTCCGAAAACAGCCATCGGATGTATCTTCTCCAACGATTGGCTCATAAAATGCTGGATGATCACGAGTAGGCCCGTAGCAAAAACGAGCAAATCGAACAACAACGTGAAAATATAGACACGTTCTTCCAAGATACGGCTTTCACGATTCATCAATGAATAATGACGTTGGGAGAAAAAAGACTTGATAATCAACGAGAACTTTCTTCTGAAAGGGACGATGATAAGGGTCAGCAAAAAGAGGGACGCACAAATTAATATTGTCGCCCAAGGACTGGGCGACAACACTTTATCTGCACTGATTTCGGAGACCGAAAGCGCGTGATGTGCGAAAATATCCAACAAAGTCTTGATTATTTAACCAACAATTTCTTTGTGCAGAGCATACTTCCGTTTGCGCCTTCCAAACCGTAGAAATAGATGCCGGATTTCAAGTTAGCCGTGTTCACTGTCATCTTGCCAGTAGCGGAAGCCGGCTGGCGATACACCACAGAGCCTGTGATGTTTTTGATAACTAAGTCTGTATGGTTAGCCATTGCGGCATTGTATTTCACTGTCACAGAAGTAGTAGCGGGGTTAGGATAAGCGGAAAGCGTTTCAGAAGCATTTCTATCTGCCACGGATGTTGCGTTGAAATATTTAACATACACGCCATTCACATCAGAAGCATTAGCTTGGTTGAGTGCATAGACTTTCACGGTTGTCTCGCCTGTCGCACCGAACTCACAATTGAAGTGGAAAGACATAGGATCTTCCGGATCAATAACCTGACCGGAGGCCAGTGTTACAGAAGGAGTTGCTTCCAATGGATAGCAGCTTCCGTTAACACAGAACAACAATTCGTGGCCCGGGCAGAGTTGGACATCGGTCACACCTATTTCGAAGGAAACTTCTTCTGCAGACTCGTTTTTCAAACCGATTTGAGGTTTGGAAAATGGACGTCCGAGCTCGGTTTCCGTATATCCGTAATAGATTGTATCATTGGGAGCAAGAACGTTTCCTTCGTAGATAAACTTAATAGACTGAGCGGAAACTGTCATTGCTGCTAAGGCAAATAAAAGTACAAATATTTTTTTCATCTCTTTAAATTTTATTCTTAATAATGGAGGCCGCAAAAATACAAAAATAGTTGGAAAAGGAGATATTAATTTTTTGAAAAAATTATTTCGAGTTCAATATTTTTTCAAATAGAGGATTGAACGGTTTCGCAAGGGCTTCAATTTGTTCATGAGAAACAGGATGTTCGAAAGCAACACGTCTGGCATGCAGGGAGATTGAGCCGTCTTCATTGGAGCGCCGCGCCCCGTATTTCAGGTCTCCTTTGATAGGACAACCTATATGAGACAGTTGGGCTCTAATCTGATGATGACGACCCGTCAACAATCTGACTTCCAACAGACTATACCGTTCGGTCTTAACCAGCACTTTATACTCCAATTCAGCACGCTGATAACCATCTTTCTCCCTATCTGAGACAAACGTCTTGTTGTTTTTCTCATTTTTAATCAGATAGTGTGTCAGATGAGATTCAGCATCTTTGGGGCAACCTTCCACGATAGCCCAATACACTTTGTCGATGTCGCGTTTCTTCACCAACTCGTTCATCCGGGAAAGCGCCTTCGACGTTTTGGCATACACGACCGCGCCGCTCACTGGCCTGTCCAAACGATGCACCAAGCCGCAGAAGACGTTTCCAGGCTTGTTGCCCACCACGCGAATGTAGTCGCGTGCGAGTTCCAGGAGAGGCTTGTCGCCTGTATTGTCACCCTGCACAATCTCCCCTGCCCTCTTATTCAGAATAAGCAGGTGGTTGTCTTCGTACAGAATGCGTTCCTTCAGGGCTAACGGATCGTTAGTATTGTTCGGATTCATTGGGGAAATCACAGTTTTTCACATCATCAATATAATGCTCGATGGCACCTACGATTTCCTCGCTCAAGTTCAGATAACGGCGCAGGAATCTGGGCGAGAACTGTTGGGTGATGCCCATCATATCGTGGAACACAAGCACTTGGCCGCTGGTGGCGCCGCCGGCTCCGATACCGATAGTCGGAATGTGGATGGTTTCCGTCACCTTCTTAGCCAACGTTGCCGGGATCTTTTCAAGAACCAGCGAGAAACAACCGTGCTCTTCCAGAAGTTTGGCATTTTCCAAGAGAACAGCGGCTTCTTCTTCCGTAGTAGCACGTACTGCATAGGTACCGAACTTATTGATAGACTGCGGTGTGAGGCCGAGGTGGCCCATAACGGGAATGCCGGCGCTCAAGATGCGGTCAACAGATTCGATGATTTCAGCACCGCCCTCCATTTTGATGGCGTCAGCACCTGACTCCTTCATGATGCGGATAGCTGAATTCAAAGCCATTTTGGAGTTGCCCTGGTATGTTCCGAAGGGCAGGTCAACGACGACCAATGCACGTTTCACAGCGCGCACCACGGAAGATGCGTGATAAATCATCTCATCCAAAGTTATAGGCAGGGTTGTTTTATAGCCGGCCATCACATTGGCGGCAGAGTCGCCCACTAAGATGACGTCAATTTTCGCCATATCCAGCAAAGTGGCAATGGAATAATCGTAAGCCGTCAGCATGGCAATGCGCTCACCTTCGTTGCGCATCCGCTGTAACGTATTGGTTGTTATCTTGTTAACATTACTTGTAAGATACTGTGACATATTTTATGAATTTTGGGCCGCAAAAGTACAAAAAGTTATGACGGCAAAAATGAAAAAACAAACTTCACGCAATCAGCCGGGCTAATAGAACAAGAAAAGGACCACGCGATAGGTAACCCAGCCTGTGTAGGCCACAAAGAGCAGACTCCAGATCAGGGCAGGAACATGTGTGAACTTGGCCAAATTGGTGCTGTCGCCGGCCTTGTTGGAGTCGCGCAGCGTCAGCAGCAACAGCGTAAGTGTCGAGACCACAGACTCTGTGAGAATCATCACAGCATAAAACAGAGCGGCATAGTAGAGCCAGTCCGCATTGCCCTTATATAGCAGGAAAACATTGATACCCACAAAAAGCACGACCCAAATCGCACCATACCAGTTTCTTATCCAGAAAAGCAGCATCAGGACAAAAAGCACCATCAGCCCGACGACAAAACCCTGCACGGCGCCATTCTGAATGAGGTAGAAAGCAAGCCAGGCCACGGAAGCCGCAAACGGATAGCCCGCCAAGGCCACCAAGGTCGCAGCAAAACGATTGTTAGACTTGGTAGTAGTCGTCCCGGATGTATCTTTGAAAAGTTCAATTCTATGCACACTGCCGTTTGTCAGCAGCGCCATCAGAGCGTGTCCGAACTCATGCAGTGCCGTATTGATAATATTGAAGAACTTTCCAACGAAAGGAATACGCGGCAGCAGCAGCGAAGCGACGAAAGCGATGATCAGGGGAAGATGTTCTTTCATTTAGCTTCTGCGGAACTTGTGAATGTCCGACGAATCCCAGGATTGAAACATGAGGATATTCTGGATATTGCTGATCATGATGATGAAGAGTTTGAGGTCATGGTCGGCGAACCACTTCATAGCGCGGGGGTCCTTGCGGCAGGCCGCGGCGAAAAGCGTCAGGAACTCGCATTTGTACTTGACGAGCCACTCAATAGCCTCCGCCTCGTCATCAATGGCATTGCTCAGCACCGCGAACTCCGGGTAGCCGTTATCCAGCAGCCACTGCATAGCAGCCACATTGGAATGAATGGCTTCCGCGAGCGCCTCGAGCTCGGGAAAGCCATTCTGCATCAGAAACTCACTGAATTTCTTGTCTCCTTGCAGACTTTGATTGAAAGCCAGCAGGACTTTAGTGTCGTAATCAGTCAGACAATGCATGGCCAACTGATAAATTATTGTTTCAAACTCACCGTCTTGTTGAAGACCAGTCTATCCTCCGTAGAATCGGGATCTGCATAGAAATAGCCCAAGCGTTCGAATTGGAAGTTCTTGATTTCCATTGCCTTCTCCAATGAAAGAGTCGGTTCCACCCAACCTTCTTGAACAATCAGTGAATTGGGGTTGAGGTGGTCGAGGAAGGTCTGGCCCTCTTCGCAGTTGTCGGGATCAGGAACGCTGAAAAGTCTGTCGAACAAGCGAACTTCGGCTTTCTTGGAATGTTTGACGGAAGCCCAGTGGATGGTGGCTTTGACCTTGCGGTTGCTGTCGGGCATGCCGCTCTTGGTCATCGGATCGTATGTACAGTGGATTTCCGTAATGTTGCCGGCGTCATCCTTGACGATATGGGTACATTTAATAATATAGGCGTATTTCAAGCGCACCTCGCGGTCGATGGAGAGGCGGTAGAACTTCTTGTCGGCGTTTTCGCGGAAATCGGCGCGTTCAATCCAAAGTTCCTTGGAGAACGGGACCGTACGTGTGCCGGCCTCGGGATCTTCGGGATTGTTGATGGCCGTCATTTCCTCAACTTGGTCATCGGGATAGTTGTCGATGATGAGTTTCACAGGGTCGAGCACTGCCATCGTACGGATAGCCGTCTTGTTCAGGTCCTCGCGGGCGCAGAACTCGAGCAGGGAAACGTCGATGATGTTGTCACGCTTAGCCACGCCGACGGTTTCAGCGAAATTGCGGATGGAAGCCGGTGTGTAGCCGCGTCTGCGCAGGCCGCAGATGGTCGGCATACGGGGGTCGTCCCAGCCGTTCACATAGTTTTCCTTCACCAGTTGGAGCAGTTTGCGCTTGCTCATAATGGTGTACGTCATATTCAGTCGGGCGAACTCAATCTGTTGCGGGTGATGAATGCGGAGTGCTTCGCAGAACCAGTCGTAGAGCGGGCGGTGCACTTCGAACTCCAACGTGCAGATAGAGTGCGTGATGCCCTCAATGGAGTCGCTCTGGCCGTGGGCAAAGTCGTACATCGGATAGATGCACCATTTGTCGCCGGTACGGTGATGGTGGGCATGGAGGATGCGATACATAATCGGATCGCGGAAGTGCATATTCGGAGAAGCCATGTCGATTTTGGCACGCAGCACCCTGCTGCCGTCGGGAAATTCGCCTGCACGCATACGGCGGAAGAGGTCGAGGTTCTCTTCAACGGTACGGTTGCGGTACGGACTCTCCGTTCCGGGAGCAGTAGGCACGCCCCTACCCTTGCTGATTTCCTCCTGCGTCTGGTCGTCAACATACGCCAAACCCTCCTGAATCAGCTGTTCTGCCCACATATAGAGTTGGTCGAAATAATCGGAAGCATAATGTTCCTCTGCCCATTGGAAGCCTAACCAGTTGATATCCTCGCGAATGGAATCCACGTATTCGGTATCCTCCTTCACAGGATTGGTATCGTCGAAACGGAGGTTGGTGAGGCCGCCGTATTTCTTTGCCATACCGAAATTCAAGCAAATGGACTTGGCATGACCGATGTGCAGATATCCGTTCGGCTCGGGCGGAAATCTCGTATGGACTTTCGCATCGTTTTTACCATTTTGGATGTCTTCTTCGATTATTTGCTCTATGAAATTCATAATTTTAGGTTTATAAGGTTCTGTAAAAAAACAAGCGGCAAAAATACAAAAAAATAGGCAACTATATACGACTTGACCTGTTCCTAAAAAATATCATGGCGCAGCCGTACCTTCTGCAACCCCGTTAGGGTTGAATCTCTGTAACCCTATGCAGATCTGAAGCAAATAGTGCCTACGGGCTATGCCATAGGGGACCGCGGCAGGGATGGGAGCACATTTACGAGCGTGCGGGTGGGTGGACGGTATTTTTTTATGGAAGCAACTCTGGGCAAATCGGGAGCAACTTTGCGCCTTGCGGCGCACGGTGGGTGGGCAGCGAGTTAGTGCAGACAGCCCGACGGCATAGCGTAGGCCAGTGCGGGGGCGATGCCGGGCCGCCCAAATCATAATAAAATCAAAATATATCGGGGCAACATGTATTTAGTTCCCCAAGAATAAGGAGGACGCAGGAAGTGAGAAGTGAGAGGTTGTTAAGGGGGGAATTTTTCCGTCCATATACGATTTTTATCAAATCCGTACGACTTCGTGCTGAGATATCGTCAAGCGAGAGATTTTTTTTGTACTTTTGCGGCTCATTTTAAGAAATTCAATAATTAACATAACAAATTTACAATCATCATGAAAGAAACCGTTTACAGAGCGCTTCACGAACAACTCGGCGCTAAGATGGAAGAATTCGCAGGCTACTATATGCCTATCCAGTATGCCAGCATTACGGAAGAACATTTGCAAGTAAGAAACAAAGTCGGCGTTTTCGACGTTTCCCACATGGGCGAATTCACCGTTAAGGGACCGAAGGCTCTCGCACTCCTCCAACACATCACCACCAACGATGTGGCTGCTCTTTTCCCGGGCAAAGTCCAATACTCATGCTTCCCGAACGGCAAGGGCGGTATCGTTGACGACCTCTTGGTTTACAACTTGCACGACGAAGACTACCTTCTCGTTGTAAACGCTGCCAACATCGACAAAGACTGGGCTTGGGTTGTGGAACAAAACAAGAACTTCGGTGCTGACATCGAAAACATCTCCGACAGCATCTCCCAATTGGCTGTTCAAGGTCCGCTCGCACTCAAAGCTATGCAGAAACTGACCGACAGCACGGTCATCGATATGGAATACTACACCAACAAAATCGTGAAATTCGCCGGTATCGACAACATCCTCTTCTCCACCACGGGTTACACAGGTTCTGGCGGTTGCGAAATCTATTTCCCGAACGAATACGCTATGCAGATTTGGAACGCCGTTTTCGAAGCCGGTGCTGAATTCGACATCAAACCGATTGGTCTCGGCGCACGCGACACCCTTCGTCTCGAAATGGGTTTCTGCCTCTACGGTCACGAAATCGACGACACCATCTCCCCGATTGAAGCTGGTCTCGGTTGGATTACCAAATTCGCTGAAGGCAAAGACTTCATCGACAGAAAATATATGGAAGACCTCAAAGCTAACGGCGTAACCCGCAGAATCGCCGGTTTCGAACTCATCGACCGCGGTATTCCAAGAAACGGTTACGAAGTATGCGACGCTGAAGGCAATGTCATCGGCGAAGTTCGCTCAGGTACTTTCGGACCGTCCGTCAACAAAGGTATCGGTACCGCTTTGATCAAGAAGGAATTTGCTAAATCCGGCACCGAAATCTACATCAAGGTTCGTAACCGCCTCCTCAAGGCCGTCACCGTCAAGATGCCGTTCTACAAACCTGAATAGTGAACAGTAATCAGTGAGCTGTGATCAGACAAAAGCGAGCTGAAAACTGATAAACGAATACATAAGAAAGCAGGAATGACAGATGTCGTTCCTGCTTTTTTGATACTTATATAACGATAGGATGCGTTCTCCGCGGTCAAATTAACGCAAAGGCGCAAAGAACGCAAAGATTTATTTACTCCGCGTGCTAGGTTATTTCTCCTCGCACCTTGTTTCATAATACATCAACAGGCCTTCTGCCTCGAAATGCGTGCTATCAGGACCTTCCACTTTGTCTAAATCCGAACAATCACCGTCTTCAATGGTAATCGGACCATCCATAGCGGTTGCATAATAAAAAGGTTCTCCTGCCGCTTTCCACTTGGCCGAATCTGCCACAAAATTTCCAATATCATGCCAACAGGTACATGTTTTGGTTTTATGACAACCGGCAACAACCACAGCCAGCAACAAAAAACTTGAAATCAAAAGAAATGTTTTTTTCATAATTGTTTTTTTCATAATTGTTTTGGCCTCGAAAAAACCGAGGCATTTTTTGTTATTAAATGAGTTGCAAAAATACAATAAATTCAACAAGTTGCATGTTTTTTTATTTTTATGCTGGACACATTATCCGACGGTTGAGTATTATGCCGATGGATGGCGTTCTTCTTCTGTTAGTATTAGAATCATTTATGATAGTTTTCCGGGAGTTTAATGTTGTAAATTTTGCAAAATGTCCAAAGAGGCGGCAGGCCGATTTCCGCACGACGTGCATCCACGTTGTCAACATCTTCTACTGGGAAACAAGAATTTAGACCTGTTTTAGGATTTAATGTGAGTTCTCTGCCGTAATAGGATTTGTTGTGACGATAACTGTAGGCCGCGTCGTAAATTTTTCAGGTACTCTTGACGTAAGGACGGATACTTTTCTCGGATTGCCAAAATTCTTGTAGAATCAAAAGCCCCCATATCGTTGTCGAAATGCCTGTAATCCACAACGGGCAATTTCTCTTCCAATGTCCAGCCACAGGCAATCATACGTTTAACACTGTTAACGGCACTGTTGGTGTCTCCTATTGCAAGATAGCAATCACGCAAGTTGGCCAAGTCATACGTAAACGGATAAAAGTCTGCAAATGCTTTTTCATAGAGTTCTGCAGCTTGTAGGAAATTGCTGTCAGCCAATGCGCAGTAGGCTTGCGAGGTCATTTGATAGTATGCCTTGTAATCAGCCGTTTGCGCTTGGATTGTTCTGCAAAATGCAAATGACAAAATTGCGTATAGGATGTTCTTTTTCATAATGGGATTATTTTTCCTCTAAAAATCGGGACTGCAAATGTACATTAAAATTTGTTTTTTATGCCGGTTGAATATAAATTGATTTTTTATAGAGGAATGATACCCGAAATCATCCATTTTTCTCGCATTTCGAACGAATTTTGAGAAGTGTTTTCTTCAATCGGATAAGATATTTGTTCT
>JAKSMC010000046.1 GCA_024400835.1 Bacteroidales bacterium | reverse complement strand
TTCTCTGATAATCAGCTGGTTCTCTTTTAGTTGCTTATATCGAACTCACGTTAATGTATGGCTTCGCCGTGATGTTTATGCCACTACCCCGCCCTACGGGCACCCCTTCTCTTAGAAGGGGAATGAGTGCCTCCGTTCGGGCAGGCCCGACGATAATAAGACTATACTGACTTTCGAAATTTATCACATCAGTAGTAATCATCAAAAAATGATGATATTTGAAAAAAGTGTATTAATTATTTATCCTACAACACTTTCACGACTTTCTTCTGAACCTTTTGTCCTTGTGCGTTGGTGATGTTGAGAAGATAGACGCCTGCGGGCCAGCTCGCGCAGTCCGTCATTTGCATAGTGCCTGTGATAGCAAACGTCGTGACGAGGCGGCCGAAGGAATCGTAAACCTCAACACTGCGGAGTTCCTCGCCGCGCACCACCAGGCGGTCGGTGGCCGGGTTGGGGAACACGTCAACCTGAAGGCGCTCGCCTTCGTGGTCGTCTATACCCACCGTGTTGACCGTGAAGTGATGAGGGTCGGCAGCCCCGATGTACGGATGACACTCTCTCCTACCCGACTCGTCCTTGGCAAAAATGTAGTAATCGACCTCATCGTGCAAGTCTGCCAAAATAAAGGATTCATACTCATCCTCACCCAATTGCTGCATCGGCACACTCTGCCACTCTCCGTTATTGATACGGTAATAAACCCTTAAGGAGTCTTCTACCAAAGAGGCACCACTCAGCGGCTTGACGGTGGCCGTAATCCGCTGGCCCGTACAACCGCCCTGTCCCGTGAACACGGGAAAATGACGTATGTACAGCATATCTTTGTCGGCCAGTTCGTGCGTGCGGCAATGCAATGCGTCAGTATTGTACCACGGAGTGTAATACGACTCCATAACGGGCACTATCGTGTAGCCCGGCATGGCTTGCTCATATACGGCAATGGCGTCATCATCCCATTGCGTGCCCGTAACAGGCACAAACACGTGGTCGTTCAATATCAGGGAGTTCGTGTATGGGGTATCATAATAGCCGCTGCCCGGCTCATACACTCTGTAAACCTGGTAGTGATTGCCCCAGGCTGTCACCGTGTTGGCAAAGAGGTTGGCGGCAATTTCATATTCCGAGTAGCGCGGATTATTGGCCGGCACCTGCCCGATGAGCACTTTGTCAGGAGCCAAGAACTTGCCCCAGCAGTCGATGTGCGCAATGTAGTCGCCCAACGGGTCATTGGTGATGAGATAGTTGTCAACACCTAAGTAATTGTGTGCCATATTCGTCAAAGAAGCCTCCGTCTGGTTGGGATTCTCTTCCAAAATCAAAGACGTGGAGGCAGCCGTGCCATAGCCGTTCACCATATAGTTGCCACCAGTGTGGACCATCGGCATCTCGTAACGTTCCATACCCATTTTGTTGGTAACGGAGACAAGGGCAGCATCATCGTGCGGGCGTGCCGGACGATTGTAGGTGAAGTCCACCACCCCAACCTCGTCATTGCCGTCCAAGATGAACCAGGGACCGTAGTCGCGCGTCCAGTAGGAATCGTGGTTTACCACCCAATACTGAACATTGTCGGTGTTCACGCCACTGGCCAGGAAATAGTTTTTCACCGTGTTGCTATCAGAAGCGGGATAAACGAGCACTTTCACTTGGGTGATGAGCGACAGTTCGCGCACGAGATCAACAGGCACGCCCAACGGATAGGCAATCATCACGCCGCCCATAGGTTGGAACTCCGCCAAGGCCGTCACGGGCGCCGTGGGCGGTGTGCTCGTCCGCACTTGCTCGTACCAGGTAGGCAGTATCTGCTGCTCCTGAGCGGTTGGCGCATACGGAAACTTCTGATGAGTGGCGTAGTGCTCCGCCTGCCCGAAAAGCATTGTACATGAGAGACATAATCCCAACAGCAACAAATACCCGTTTTTCTTCATATCCTAATTTTGTGAACCTGTTTTTTACTTAGACTTTATATCGGTCAATGCCTTTTCCACGCATTGCCATAGTTTGTCGGCGGTTTGCTCCCAGGAGAACTTCTCGCGCTGAACTCGGGCTTTCGCAATCAGGGAATCACGCAACTCGCTGTTCGTGGCCAACTGCCGCATCGCCTCGGATATTTGGCCCACCTCGTTCGGGTCAACTAAAATTGCAGCGTCCCCGGCCACCTCGGGCATAGAGGTGACATTGGAGGTAATGACCGCAGTTTCAGCGTTATAGGCCTCTAAAATCGGGATGCCGAAGCCCTCAAAGAAGGATGCATAGACCAATGCGATGGCGGAAGCCATAATGCGGGCCAATTGCTCAGCCGACTGGCGTCCGACGAAGAGCACGTCGTCAGCGTGGCACATGTTCTGGAACACCTCGTCGATGTCGCCCTGCATACCGGCACGCGCGCCCACCACCACGAACTTCGTGTCCGACTTGGTCTGCTCTTTGTAAGCATCAAATGCACGCAGAATGTTGGCTAAATTCTTTCTCTTATGAATGGCACTGACAAACAGGAAATAGGGTTTCCCGTCAGTGATTTGCCGCCGCACGACCTGCTGTTCGTTTTCGCCCAACGGCTGGTAAACAGCATTGCTGCCGTTATAGACAACATCTATTTTTTCCTCTTCTATGCCATACAATTGATGGATGTCCTGTTTGGAAAATTCGGAAACCGTGGCCAAACGGACGGCTTTCTTCGCAAACTTCGGGAAAAATCGAGTGTAATAACGTTGGTGCTGCGGCTTTAGAAAATCTTTATAATGCTCGAAATTAAGATCGTGAATGACATCCACCTGCGGCACGTCTGTCCTCAAAGATATCCAGCCGTCAGTTGACAAAAAGAGGTCTGGGTTTAATTTTTTCAAAACCCGTGGAATGGAGAACTCAAAATAGAGGTACCACAAATAGGGATGTCGGGCTGGCGGCATGATTTCAACAGGCACGACGTTGTCCGCAAAGACGAATTGGTCGTCGTGTTTTCTGTCGAAAATGAAATAGAAGGTATGCTCGGGATGTTTTTTCACAATACGTTTCAGGCTTTCGTAAGAGAACCATCCTATTCCCTCTAATCTGTCTTTCAATAACAAACGTGTATTAACCGCTATTTTCATTTTGACTGCCTGAATGGATAATAATAGTGACCCCGGTGGGATTCAAACCCGCGACCTTCAGAACCGGAATCTGACGTTCTATTCAGCTGAACTACAGGGCCAAAAATAATGAGCAGTGAAAGGTGAACAGTGATCTGATTACTATTCACTCTTCACCGCTCACTCATATACTATTTGTTGACTTGGAATTTCTTGTTTCCAGTCTTGAAGAAATCAGCGATTTGGTTAGCGGCTGCGATACCAGCGTTAACGTTAGCTTCTTCTGTCTGAGCACCCATTTTCTTAGGGGTAGCGAAGTAACGGCCTTCGAAAGCCTTGAATTCAGCATCTGCATCAGGCATGATGTCGGTGACGTATTTGAGGTCTGTACGTTCAGCCATCAATTTGAGCAGTTCGGGTTCGTTGATGACTTCCTTACGAGCGCTGTTTACGAGGATACCGCCCTTGTGCATCTTGTTAACCAAAGCGTAGTTGATGCTTTGTTTGGTTTCTGCAGTTGCAGGAATGTGCAAGGAAACGATATCACAAGTTTCGAACAAAGCGTCTTGGTTAGCTACTGCGGTAGCGATACCGGAAGCGTTGATAACGTCTGCAGGGCAGAATGCATCGTAAGCATAGACATCCATACCGAAGCCTTTAGCGATACGAGCCACGTTGCGGCCCACATTACCGAAAGCGAGGATACCTAATTTCTTGCCCATCAATTCGGAACCGGATTTGCCATTGTAGAAATTACGAACGGCATAAACCAACATACCCATAACCAATTCGGCAACAGCGTTGGAGTTTTGGCCAGGAGTGTTCATAGCAACGATACCGCGAGCGGTGCATGCTTCGAGGTCGAGGTTGTCGAAACCAGCGCCAGCGCGAACCACGATCTTGAGGTTTTTAGCGTGATCGATAACTTCTTTTGTGACTTTGTCGGAACGAACGATCAAAGCGTCAGCGTCAGCAACTGCTGCGTAAAATTCGTTAACGTCTGTATATTTTTCAAGAAGAGCCAATTCATAGCCGTTCTTTTCAACTACTTCGCGAATGCCGTCAACAGCGACTTTTGCGAAAGGTTTTTCTGTAGCAACTAAAACTTTCATTTCTATGTTATCTGTTTTGTGTTAGACTATTTGTTTGCTTTTTCGAAATCTTGCATACAAGCAACGAGAGCTTCAACGTCTTCAACAGTACAAGCATTGTACAGGGAAGCGCGGAAACCGCCAACGGAACGGTGACCCTTGATACCGATCATACCGCGTTCTTTAGCGAATGCCATGAAAGCGTCTTGTTTGTCTTCGTAACCAGGAGCCATAACCCAGCAGTGATTCATGATGGAACGGTCAGCCTTGTCAGCAACTGTACCAACGAACATAGAGTTGCGGTCGATTTCTTCGTACAACAAGTTGGATTTCTTGGTGTTGATCTTGTTCATTTCTTCAACGCCGCCGATGGTGTTCTTCAACCAAGTGAGGGTTTCGTGCATAACGAAGATCGGAAGCACCGGAGGAGTGTTGAACATAGAGATGTTCTTAGCTTCTTCAGCAGCGTGTGTGCGGTAATCCAACATCGTAGGAATAGGATTCATATAAGCACGGTCGCCGATTTGGCCGAGGATGTCTTTGCGAACGATAACGAAAGTAACGCCAGCAGGACCAACGTTTTTTTGTGCACCACCGTAAATCAAACCGTATTTCGTAACGTCAACAGGACGGCTCATAATGTCGGAAGACATATCAGCTACGAGCATAACGTTGTTGATTTCTTCAGCAGCGAAATCTTTGCGGATTTCAGTACCGTAAATGGTGTTGTTCGTTGTAATGTGGAAATAGTCAGCATCAGCAGGAACTGTCCAGCCCTTCGGAATGTAGTTGAAAGTCTTGTCTTCAGAAGAAGCAACGATTTCAACTTTACCAAAGTTACCAGCTTCTTTAGCGGCTTTCTTAGCCCAAACACCCGTCTTCAAATAAGCGGCTTTGGTCTTCATCAAGTTAGCGGGAACCATGCAGAATTGTGTGCTGGCACCACCACCGAGGAACAATACTTCGTATTCTTCGGGGATGTTCAAAAGGTCGCGCCACAATTGACGTGTTTCAGCCATAAGTCTTTCCCAACCCGGAGTACGGTGAGAGATTTCCATCAAACCGATACCTGTGTTGTCAAAATTACGGATAGCGTTGATTGTAGATTCAACAGCTTCTTTCGGGAGGACGCAAGGTCCTGCGTTAAAATTGTGTACTTCTTTCATAATTAAATAATTACGTTTATGTTGTTAATAATATTGTTTATTTTTTAAAGAGGTGCAAAGATACACTTTATTTATGACAATCTTCAATATGATTTTTCTTGCTAAAATAATTCTCCACCCCACAATTTTTGAAGGAAATCTTGTATGTAGAGAAGTTCCACATCACCCATATGGCGATTGAATATGTCACGCGACACTACGATGAGGCGGCATTCCGAATGCTCGTAATGGAAACTTTTACTGCATTGTCGTATCACTCTCCCCTATCTTCAAAAATGGATTGTCAATGTGTTTGAAAAGAGACTTGTAGTTTTCGGCAGACTTTTCCGGAAGCTGAATCACGTATGTCTTTCCTGACGGCACGGCCAATTTGTTGTTGCGAATCCACGGATTAAGGTTTCTTAACTCTCGATAGGTCACTCCGTGCTCCTGCGCCCAAGCCGGCAGACTGGCGATGGAACTGGACACCTGCTCATATTTGCATTTCACCGGTTGGTACATTTCGGCCGGGCAGATTTCCACACCGTACTTTTGCGGATTTTCAAACATCAGTTTGAAGGACATAATGCGGAAAACGTAGCGGGAAGTCTCGTTGTTGAGCCATAAGTTCCAGTAATCCTTGCAGTTCTGGTCCGTGATGGCGGCATTGAGTCCGCCCTCTCCCCTATTGTATGCGGCGGCGGCCAAAGTCCAACTGCCGAATCTGTTTTTAGCATTTTTAAGATACTTGCAAGCCGCGCGCGTGGCCTTCTCCAAATGACAGCGTTCGTCCACATCGTTACTGATTTCCAAACCGTAGTTTTTGGCGGTGGCCGGAATGAACTGCCAATATCCGCCTGCTGAGGCCGGCGATGTTACGTTCTCCAAACCGCTCTCTGCCACAGCCAAATATTTGAAATCCTCGGGCACGCCCTCTTCTTTCAAGATACGCTCGATTTCAGGAAAAACGCGCGCTGACAGTTTGAAGATGCGCAATGTCTTGGAATGTTGGTAACAGTTGACAATGAGTTCGCGGTCCAGCGCTTCGTGCACCCAATAGATGTCCAACGGCACCTCCTCACCGGCAAAAGTCATCTTTTCCGGAATGTATGGTGACGTTATCTTGTTCGTATAGTAGTTCGGTTTCTGTTCGTTTTGCA
This sequence comes from Bacteroidales bacterium, assembly GCA_024400835.1. Classification (GTDB taxonomy): domain Bacteria; phylum Bacteroidota; class Bacteroidia; order Bacteroidales; family WCHB1-69; genus F23-D06. The sequence continues at coordinate 22,339 of JAKSMC010000046.1, read as the reverse complement.
GTTTTTGCGTCACCGCAAAAGCAACAGAACCAATCAGCAAAACACTTAACGTGCTGATAATGACGATGGCTGTGGTTTTTTTCATCTCTTCAAACAATTTCTGCAAAAGTATCCAAAAATGTCGAACACTTCCATACACATAAAATATGTTCCACCGAAATCAAATTTTCATCACCTAAGTATGATATAATGGGTTCACTGTTTAGTGGTCCACTACTTGGTGAACCCATATTTCCGGCCACAAAGATAAGATTTTTCTTCAGATGTGTCAGATATTTTTGAGCCACAGGGCCATATATCGGTCATAGACGGAATAACCATTTTTATCTTTAAACACAAATTCTTTATCTACAAGATGTTGCAGTGCTTTATTGATGCTGCTGGTTCCTTTTAAATTGTATTTTTTTATAAAGACATTACCATTGATATTGGCAACATTAACCTCTTTTGCTATGGCAACCAACAATTGCGCTTGGTTGCGCGTCAAGCCGTCGTACAAACGCTGATATGTGTCGGTTTCTGACAACAGAATGCGGCGCAGCGCTTCCTGTATTGCCTGTTGGTCAACCACTTCCGGTGCAAGTTCGTAAATCTTATTCAAAAGATATTGTATATACCACGTATGGCCGCTCAACTGGGAATATATTTCCGAAAATCTATCTGAAGTCAATTGAATGTTATTGCTGCTCAAATGCTTTTGTGCAAAAGCGCAGTAAGCAGCCTGGTCTAACGGATAAAGTTGCATTTTCTCAGTACTTCGATAAAAAGGACGACTCGGCTCGTCGAAGATCCTGGACATCAAATGCTGCTTGCTGCCCGAAAACACGAAATGTACATTGGAACAAAATTGAACATACGAGCGAAGCAATGCTTCAAAGCCCTGTTCGGGATACTCTGCCACCTGCTGAAATTCATCTATTGCGATAAAGCACTCCTTTTCAGAACGTTGCAGATAGTTGAAAATTTCGCGCAAGGTGTTTTCGGCCTCATGAGGATGAAAATCCAAAGAAACCTGAGGTACACCCGATATCGGATCGGATGTAAAAACCAATTTGCTACTACGGAAAATATCAACAAAAGTATTGGTTATCTTTTGTAAAGAGCTGTCTAACTGCCCCATAACCGTTTTGCCTAACAGCGATACAAAATCAGAAATGTTTTTAGTTGAAAAAACATCCAAATAAAAACACCTTGCATTTTCATCCTCTTTTCGAATTTGATAAAAACTATTCATAATCAATCCCGTTTTCCCCATACGGCGCGGACTCATCAAGGTGACATTCCTTCCGTTTCGCAATGCGGAAATCAGTGCGGCGGTTTCCGTTACTCTATCACAAAAATAGTCAGGATTTTCATATCCGTAAATCAAAAATGGATTCAATATCTTATTCATTTCAAAACTATTAAATATTCAGCATAAAAAGTGCTGCATAAAAAGTGCTGCAAAAATAAAAAAAATAAGAAATCACAAAACTATGAAATTATTCCCGACTATTCAAACAAATCGTCCAAGGTCAGTTCTTTCACGAGTTTTTTCCAAAACCATATAAAAAACATCGATTCTGGAAAAAACTCAAAGAGATCCCTTCACGCCCTCCTGTCGTCGGGCCAGCCCGCACGGAGACGCTCTTTCCCACTTCTTTTGGAGATTCCGCGGCGCTCCCTTTGGTCGCTTGCGGAATGGCGGGGCGCACCTAGTGGGAAAAAAAGATGGGCGGCGGCACCACGCACCGACTTTACCCTACTACCTTCCGCCGCCGCATCATTACCTAAACGGCGGCCATCATCCCGAACCTCCGACTTTAGGAGGAGGTGAAGGGATCTCTTCGCGCGTGTGTGGTGACCGGCATCCCAAACTGAACGCATCGCAGTGAAGTAATCTTTATACAAATAAAAATGGCGACCGATTGGCCGCCATTTTCTTTATATTGAAATTCTGAAAATTATTCAGCTTTGATGTTCGGTTCTTCCAAACCAAGACCTTTCTTCTTGTCAACTGCTTTGAGGTAAACACCGATGAGCAGTGCGGCAATACCCAGGCAAGCCAACATCACGAGCGGCCATTTGTAGTCGTAAGGTACGAAAACACCTTTTTCTCCTGCTTCAATGGCTTGTTTTGCGGCAATAACTGCTGCATTGTTGGCATTGGTGGATTCCAAAACATTGCCAATCAAGAGCGGGAAGAGCCACAAACCGATATTCTGAATCCAGAAAATCAGAGCGTAAGCGGAACCGATGATCTTTTCGTCAACCAACTTTGGAACGGAAGGCCACAAAGCAGCAGGAACCAAAGAGAAGGAAGCACCCAAAACGAGGATGGTAACGTATGCAACGATTGTACCGCCAACAGCGCTACCTTTGCACATAGGCAGAATGAAAGCGAATGTCAAGTGACAGATAACCAAAAGGATGGAACCAATCATCAACATAGAAGCGGCTTTACCTTTGTGATCAACATAGTTACCCAAAATAGGCGTAATGGCCACTGCCAACAATGGGAATACGGCGAAAATGGTCTCAGCCGTGCCACGCATATAGCCCATATAGCAATAAACCACCAAAGCAACCACTGCCATAGCCATCAAACCAATCTTGGCCGGTTTTTTCTTAGCGAAATTGCTTGCGAAAGAACCCACGGCAACCAACAACATAATAAGATATTGTACGATAGTAACGGCGTTGCTTGCCCAGAAACCTTCGCCAGGATTAAGCGTCAAGTTGCATTGCAACATGTTGACAGCATATTTCTGGAATGGGAAAATTGCGGAATAATAGAGTACGCAAAGGAGAGCTACCAACCAGAAACCGAGGCTGGAAAGAATCTTGCCAAGGTCGCTGATTTTGAAAGGATCGTCTTGTTCTTCGGCTTCACCGGTCTGAGCATCCAATTTCTTATCCATGAAGAAGTAGATGACGAACATCATCAAAGCGATGCAGAGGAGTACGACACCGAATTTCACGGAGTTGTCAACGTGAACCTGGCCGCCCAACTTAGCGAAGAAGGGTGAGAAAATCATACAGGTAGCGACGCCCAGACGAGCGAGTGCCATTTCGGAACCCATAGCCAGAGCGGTTTCACGACCTTTGAACCATTTCACAATACCACGGGAAACAGTGATACCGCCCATTTCAGCGCCACAACCGAAAATCATAAAGCCGATGGCGGCGAGTTTTGCGGATGCGGGCATTCCCTGATAGAACGGCAAAACGTCGTCAATGAATCCGACGCCCGTGTGCCAATTCAGATTGTTTGTGAACCAGGTTTCCAAAGAACTACCCATAAAATACTCGGAAATGGCGTAGAACTTAATCAAACCGCCTGTGAGCATTACGGCACCGGAAAGAATGGCGGTGAAACGCACGCCCATCTTGTCCAAGATGATACCGGCAAAAATCAGGAAGAAGACAAATACGTTCAGGAACGTTTCAGCACCTTCCATCGTACCGAAGGCCTTGGAGTCCCATCCGCGAGTGGATTCCATCAACTCCTTGATAGGGGAGAGAATGTCCATAAAAATGTAGGCGCAGAACATTGCCAACGCCAACAGCAACAACGCAATCCATCTGACGGCAGCGTTGTCTCTCAAAGTTTGTAGTTTTTCTGTCATATTAATATTTATTTAGTGAATAAAATTATCCTAAAATAAGGGGCGCAAAAATACAAAAATAAAGATAACTTTGGCGATGAACAATGCTGTTGGAAGTTGGACGACGGCTAATGTACGACACATCTACGATTTGTCTCTGTTCTTCGCATTGAACATCAAATCGAAAAGGATATAGCCCACCAAAACACCCCAGATGGTCATCAGCACCGGACTGCTCTTCAAAAAATTGTCAGAAAACCGGCCGACCTTTGCCCAATAGACCATACTGAAAAATACACCGAACACAATGCCGATGATGTGAAACTTGTTGAAATTCTTTTTTAAAAATTCATCCATCACAAAAAGCAACTAAGTTATGTCAAAGTTTAAGGTTAAAGTAGAGGAGTAGAAAAGTATAAGGGTAAAGAAGTAGAGGAGGAAACTCAAAAAAAGTCAGCGTCACTTTCCTATTTTCAATTTGACCCCGTCTTCTTCTAATATGCTATTGTACTGATAGTCATAAAATTTAGACTTTATTTTGGATTGGATTTCCGCATCACTCATACGAACCAGATCGTAATAACTGAAACGACAGTACATCATGAATTTCAGCAGTTCGTCTCCTTTCAGTCCGGTAAGTTCGCTCACAATTTCCCGATTGTACTTGTCCTGTACTCTTTCCACTTCATCCTCGTATGACATCATCTCATTGTAAAGCCTGTTCATTTTCGACTTCCTACTATATTTATCATAAAGAAAAGTGATAGGGGAGGTGGTCATCTGTCCGCCAAGTGCCAAAAAGTTGCCGTCTGGTTTGTATGTGGCATTGGCCTTCTGGAACTCATCGAGCTTGGCATCTTCAATGTGCTTGTAATATTCCGGAAGTTCCATAGTCACAATGTCCTTCTTGAAACCCTCATACGACGGATTGATGGCTATGATGTTGACCTCCTTCAACATAGTCGCCTTATAATAGAGAAAGAAATCTTCAGAAGAATAGAATACCTGCTTGTTGATGGAAACCACCAATTGCCGGTACGAAGATTTGGAAATAACCAAGGTGTCATTCATTGACAAATTTATTGCAAATTTGCCGTCTTTGTCAGTGAAAGCAAACTTCTTGGTATTCATGTTATAAACGCTGGCGCCGATGAGAGGCTGATAGGTTATTCCATCAAAAACCCTGCCAGAATACTGCTTCTGCTGGCCAAATGCAACGGAAACAGCAACCACAAAACTCAGTATCAGCATCAACTTTTTCATAGGCGGCAAAAGTACAAAAAAAGAGGTACTCTAACGATTGTTATTTTAAATTGATATACAGTGATTTGGATTGTTATAAACATTCCTATGTTAATAAAACGCGACTTTATTAGTTTTTCAATGAGTTACGTATGGATAAAATTGTGAATAGTTTTTAACAACTTTTTCGTCCACAAATCACCCTGCTTTTTCAACGTGGTTTCTGAACAAAAAAGGCACTTTGACGAATGAAAAGATATCAACTGATAAGTTTTCGAAAAAAAATTTGGTTTTGTCAAAGGTCTGCAGAACCAATAATTTAAGATGTTGATAAAGGTAGGAAAGCTGTTAATTAAATTTGATAAGTGACTTTTCCAAATGTTCGGCCGATTTTTTTTCCACGTTATCAACAGGATATGATATATGATAAAATCATTTAAAAAATAAATATTCTTTTTTTTCTATAACGCCAAAAATAACCCTTTTTTTTGTTGGTCTCAATTTGATAGCTTTTTTGTACTTTTGCGGCCTTAATTAAAATAGGTTAACTAGGTATGAAAGTATTAATTGCATCTGACCACGCAGGTTACGAACTCAAAGAACAACTCAAAGAACGTTTCGGTTCTGAATTCGAATTCGAAGATTACGGTACACATTCTACGGAAAGTGTTGATTATCCTGATTTTGCACACAAGTTGGCAGCCCAAGTCGCCACTACTCCTAATCAATACGGAGTATTGATTTGTGGCACTGGAAACGGTATGGCCATGACAGCCAACAAGCATGCCGGCATCCGTGCAGGACTTTGCTGGTCAAAGGAAATAGCTGCACTTATTCGCCAACATAACAACGCAAATATCCTTGTTATGCCCGCTCGCTTCATTCCAACTGAGACTGCTTTTGAGATTTTCTCCACTTTCTTCAGCACTGAATTCGAAGGCGGCCGTCACCAAAGACGCATCGATAAAATTAATTTGTAAAAAATATGAGTGAAAACCTTCAAAGTGAATTTTCACAAGACCTCAAAGACAGAGCCCATTTCCTAAGGTACTCTGCCATCGAAGGACTTGAAACCCATCTACTCGCTCTCGAAAGCAACTTGATAGACCATAAGTTGAATGTTCGCTGGGCGCAAGATGAGGACAGCCTGTGCAACAACATTGTAGAATTGCTGCCCCAGGCTCAATATAATCGTGTATGCTTTGACTTGCCCGAAGTTCCTATGGCTTTCAAACAGAATACGGACAATGTTGTGAACTCCGTTTCCGTTGAATCTCTGGCTAATCACGATGACGAGGCAGATGTATTGGTTGTGAACGCCGACTTTGCGGTTGCTGAAAATGGCTCGCTGGTTTTCATCAATAAAGCTTCAAAAGACTGTTTCAATCTTGTCAGCAACTTGATTGTAATTGTCAATATCGACCAAATCATTGTTAACGCTGCCGACCTCTCTCTGTTTTTGAAAATCAGAAATAGAAAAGGCGAGGACTTTCCGAAAGATGTCAAAATTTTGACTCAGTCTTTCGAAAAAGTCATTGCGGACACTTTCCAGTCTTCTGACGAACTCGGCTATACTAAGGAGAATGTAAACGTATCTGTGATCTTGTACGAAAACAACGTTTCCGGCATTTTAGAAGATCTTTCCCTCAGACAGTCTCTGTACTGCATCAACTGCGGCCGCTGCATGGAAGTCTGCCCGGTGGCAAAAATGTCAAGCCAGCTTTCACCAATCGAAATCGTCAAAAGAAACTGCTTCGACCAGTTCAATCACACACAGTCAATTTTCCAACAAACCACCTTGTGTGGAAACTGTGCAGAAGTCTGCCCGGTGGGTGTTCCCCTTACCGACATGCTGATTTACGAGATGAACCTGGTGAACGGCAATGTTAGCTACAATAAAACCAAAAAACTTTATTCGATTTTATCAAAAAGAAGCAAACTCAACAAGTGCAATTCTCCTTTCTTCAGATATTTCTTCGTGAAAAAGTTCTTTGGAAAAAATAGGATCCTTCATAATTATTTTCAAAACCAAAAAGATCCGTTTTATAACATAACTCGTAACACTCCTGACAAGGAAGATGACCAATTTGAACTCTAATAGGCAGTTACTGCAGGAAAAAATAAGGCAGTTCGTCAAAAAGTATTATCAAAACGAACTCTATAAGGGCATTGTGTTTTTCGTACTCATTGTCCTTTCTGCTTTTATTGCGTTTTCCCTATTCGAATATTTTTCCTATTCGAATCCAGTGGTGCGCACCATTCTGTTTTATGGTTTCATTGCCCTTTTTGCTTTCAATCTTATATTCTATATCATTCTTCCGCTATGTAAGATTTTTGGCATGGGCAAGCAGCTTTCCAATGAGGAAATTGCTGGAATCATCGGCAAGCACTTCAGCCAGATTGATGACAAATTGTTGAATCTTTTTGAGTTGCAAAAACAGATGGATGCCGGAGACTATAAGAGTTTCGACCTTCTTTCCGCTGCTATCGATTCAAAAATAGATTCTTTCAAAACCTATTCCTTCGTGCAGGCCGTTCCCGTTAAGAAGACGATGAAGTTTGCCCGTTGGATGCTCATTCCCATTGTTCTTTTTCTTCTTCTTTTTGCTATAAAAAGTGAGATTTTTACTGAATCCACCAAGCGAATTGTGCATTATTCTACGGTTTACGAAAAACCTGCTCCCTATTCTTTTGAAATTGAGACAAACAAACTTACCGCTTTCCAGCATGATGATTTCACTGTCAATGTGAAGGTGGTAGGCGAGGAAACCCCGAATGAGGTTTACATCAAATATCAGAATAGAAGTTTCAAGTGTGCTAAAAATTCCAATACGGAGTTTTCTTATACTTTTACCAATTTACAGAAAAATACGGATTTTCAATTTATTACAGAAGAAGTTGCCTCTCCTTTGTATACTTTGGAAGTTCTTCCTAAACCCGTCACGCTCGGTTTTGAGATGCACTTACACTATCCCGGCTATCTCAACAAGCCTGACGAGGTAATTGACAATGTGGGCAACGCCACCGTTCCCGAAGGCACTCAGATTAAATGGATTTTCTTTACTAAAAATTCTGATAATCTGATATTTATTGCTAATGACAACACTAAGGTGCTTACTTCCGAAGATGACAAATATGCTGTTGTTGTGAATGCGCGCAACAGTTTTACTTATTCTATCTTCAACAAGAACAAGTATTTTACCAGCAAAGATACGCTCACTGATGAAATCACCGTGGTGAAAGATATGTATCCTGAGATTTTTGTACAAAGTCAGCAGGATTCCAGTTATCAGGACAGAGTCTATTTCAAAGGTAACATAAAGGACGATTACGGATTTTCAGCCTTGCAGTTTGTCTATGATTTGTTTGATTCCGACGGCAAGCGCATCGGTTCTACCAAAAGTATTAAAATCCCTATTCAGAATAGTGTGACAATCCAGGATTTCTATTACTATTTTGATCCTAATGTACTGAACCTCAATCCCGGAGAAAAGATTGAATATTATTTCCAAGTTTCTGATAATGATGGTGTAAACGGTCATAAAACGAGCAAATCCAATGTTTCCACTTACCGTTTGAGAACCATGGATGAAATTGAAAAGGATTTGGAGAAGGCTGATCAGCAGACAAAATCTGATTTCAATGACCTCATAAAGGAATCCTCCCAACTGATGAAGGATATCGACAAGCTTCAAATGCAGATGATGCAGGAGAAAGATTTGTCGTGGCAGGACAAGAAAAAGTTGGAGCAACTGATGGAACAATATAAGAAGTTGGAGCAGCAGATCAATGAACTGAAACAACAGGAGCAGAATAAGCAAAATATTGAAAATCAGTATAAAAACATTGATGAGGATATCATTAAGAAGCAAAAGGAACTGCAGAAAATGATGAATCAGACGCTCTCTGACGAGATGAAGCAGATGATGAATAAAATGCAGGAAATGATGAAGTCCATGAATAAAAATCAGATTCAGGACCAAATGAAGAAGATGAAAACCAGTACGGAAGATATCAATAAGACTTTGGACCAGCAATTGCAGTTATATAAGCAATTGGAGGTTGAAAAGAAGTTGAATGAGACCGTACAGCAACTTCACGACCTCGCTGATGAACTTGAAAAGAATGCTCAAAAAACTACAGATAAGAACGTTAGTAAGGAAAATCTGCAAAAACAGCAGCAGAAAATGGAGCAGAAGTTCAACGATTTGAAAAAGGACATTCAGGAAATTATGCAGTTGAATAAGGAATTGGAAGAGCCTACTCAGTTCAAAAGTACCGAAGAACTGCAAAAAGACGCCCAGCAGCAGCTTCAACAGGGTCAGCAGAACCTGGATAAGAACAACCGTTCAAAGTCCTCGGAAAACCAGAAAAAAGCCGCAGAGGACATAGATAAATTGGCTGATCAGTTGAACCAGGATTTCAATCAAAGTGAGTTAGAACAAGTTTCAGAAGATATAGAAACGGTTCGACAAATATTGGACAACCTTGTTAAAATATCTTTCAATCAGGAAGATATTCTCAATAAAACCAAAGTCACAAAGAGTGCTTCGCCCAATGTTTCAGAGATTTTGACCAAGCAGTTCAAAGTTCAAAATGACATGAAGCTGATTGAGGATTCCTTGAATGCATTGGCCAGACGCCAAATGGCAGTTAAGCCTTTTATTCAAAAAGAGGTGACAAAAATTCAAGATTATCTTTCCAGTTCAAAATCTCGCCTGCAAGACCGACAAATGTCGAATGCCGCTAAGGATCAGCAATTTGTATTGACTTCCATGAATAATTTGGCATTGATGCTGAAGGAATCTATGAAGGAAATGAAGAAAAAACAGAGCGAATGTAAGTCAAAATGTAACAAATCTGGAAATGGTTCGTGTAATAAACCTGGTGGAAAAGGAAAAAGTAAGAAGACATCCGCCAGAGAGCTCCAGCAGCAATTGAATCGCCAAATGGAGGCTATGAAGCGATCTATGCAGCAAAACGGCAAAGATGGGCAGAATGGTCAGCCGCAGAACATGAGCGAGCAGTTTGCTCGTATGGCTGCGCAACAGGAGGCTATTAGAAAGATGCTGGAAGATTACAACAATGCGCAGAAATCAGAAAACGGGGTAGGGGACAAGTCGTTGGAACAGCTGATTGAAGACATGAAGAAGACCGAGAAGGAGTTGGTGAACAGACAACTCACGCAACAGACCATTCAACGTCAGGAATCTATCACTACGCGCCTGTTGCAGAGCGAAAGAGCAGATATGCAGCGTGAGAAAGAGGAGGAGAGAAAGTCAACGGAGGCATTGCAGACTCCGCGACTCAACCCGCCGAAGGATTGGAAATTTGACACCGAAAAAACCCAGCAGAATGAAATGCTTCGTTCTGTGCCGGCCAACTTGAACTACTATTACAAAGAAAAGGCAAATAGTTATTTTTATAATATCGACTAAAATTCGCATTTATGATAAACATATCTCTACCTGATTTAGACAAAGAAACGCTGTATTCCAAGGTTCTGCAATTAGTGGAAGACCTTTGCGAAGATTATTCGATGGAGTCTGATTTCGGCATTTTATCCATGGCAAATCAGGAAATCATTGACTATCTTGAGGCGGAGTATCCGGATTTTTCCGTTGATTTCAACTGTCATTTGGACAATGACGAGATTGTTTTCATATACGAGTCGATGTTGCCTATTTTTGACAAGATTGAGCAGTTTGACAAAGATAATTTATTGGCTTCTTTTGCTGATAAAATTACGCATAATTCTGACAATAAACAATATAGCGTAAATATTCACGTGAAACCTAAGTTTTTTGTCAATAGATCCATTGCCCAAACTGCCTATGTCAAACAAAACCAGTTTTAGTATGAGGAAACTATTTCTCCTTTTTGTTTTCTGTTTCAGTTTATTCTTTTCCTTTGCTCAAAATTACAAGGTTCTTTTTATCGGTAACAGTTATACCGAAGTCAATAACCTTCCACAATTAATTTCAAAAGCCTGTACGTCGGTTGGTGATACTATTTCCTATTCCAGTAGTACACCTGGCGGTTGTACGTTCCAACAGCATTTGTCTATTTCCTCTTCTTTGATTCAGCAGGGAGGTTGGGATTATGTGGTTTTACAGGAGCAAAGTCAGTTGCCGTCATTTCCCGATGGACAGTTTTATCAAGAATGCTATCCTTACGCTCAACAGCTTTGTGAAATGATTCGCCAATATAATCCGGATGCGAAGATTGTCTTTTATATGACTTGGGGAAGAAAAAACGGAGATCAAAACAATTGCCAGTTTTTTTCTCCTCTTTGTACCTATGAAGGAATGGACAGTTTGTTGAATCTTCGTTATATGATAATGGCGGAAGACAATCATACGTTGGTTTCTCCGGTTGGTTATGTCTGGCACAATATCAGAGACAATCATCCGGAAATAGAACTTTACCAGTCAGACGAAAGCCATCCCTCTTTAGCTGGTTCTTATGCCGCTGCTTGCACGTTCTATTCCATTTTATTTGAAAAGAATCCTGAGAATATTACATTCAATCCTGGAATTGATGACCAGATGGCCAACATTATCAGAAATACAACAAAGAATTTAGTGTATGATTCTTTGTCGAAATGGTCATTCTTACCTAACGCTACTGATGACACTTTATCTGTTGGGCAGATTGACCAAGCACAAGTCAAACTCTATCCGAATCCAGTATATGATAATCTCACAATTGAATTGACCAATTTTAATGTAGAAACTTTTGATGTCTGCATTTATAATACTATTGGAATTTTGGTTAAAGAGTACACTGGAAAAACCAATATTAAAGAAACAATAGATGTTTCGGACTTGGATAATGGCATTTATTTGGTTCGAGTAAAAAGCAATAACAATACCGTCTATAACACAAAATTCATTAAAGTCAGATAATGATCTCTTTTGATTTTCAAACGCCCTGTGATGTCTTGCTTACGTTGAAACACAAGCAATGGCTAAAGTCGATTGTCAGAAAAGAGCAGTTAGTTCCAGGCGACATTCTCTATTTGTTTTGTGATGATGCCTATCTTCTGGAAAGGAACATTCACTTTTTAAATCACGACACTTACACAGATATTATCACCTTCGACCAATGTGTCGGCAATGTGGTTGCGGGCAACATTATGATTAGTTTGGACAGGGTGAGGGAAAACGCTCAAAACTTTGGTGTGACCTTTGAAGAAGAATTGCTTCGTGTGGTTGCGCACGGCACGTTGCACCTTTGTGGATACAAGGATAAAACCGAAGCCGAGGCCAAAGTGATGCGGCAGATGGAGAACGAGTCCTTGGCTATGTTTCACGAGAAATAATTTTGTAACTATATTGTTTATTAAAGATTTATAATTACGTTTCACGGGAAATGGAAAATATATATGATGTGATAGTGGTGGGTGCGGGCCATGCCGGTTGTGAAGCGGCAGTGGCCTCCGCTCGTATGGGCAGTAGAACTTTGCTGATTACTATGAACCTTATTATGGTGGCGCAGATGTCTTGCAATCCTGCCATCGGTGGCATTGCCAAAGGTCAAATTGTTCGCGAAATTGACGCCCTCGGCGGTATGTCCGGCGTAGTCACTGATCACACCATGATACAGTTCAGAATGCTGAACCGCTCCAAGGGCCCCGCAATGTGGAGCCCCCGTGCCCAGTGCGACAAAATGCAGTTTTCCCTCTATTGGCGTCAGGTCCTCGAATCTGTTCCCAATCTCCGTCTTCGCCAAGATACCGTCACGCAACTTCTCTTGGAAAATAACGAGGTTTGCGGCGTGGTCACTCAGATGAACCAGAAGTTCTATGCTAAGAAGGTCGTTCTCACAAACGGTACTTTTCTCAATGGTAGAATACACGTTGGTGAGGTTAACTTTTCCGGTGGTAGGATAGGGGAGAGTGCCTCGTTTTCCCTGTCCGACCAATTACAGGAACTCGGTGTGGAGGTTAAGAAACTCAAAACAGGCACGCCTGTGCGAATTGACGGCCGCACAGTTGACTTTTCCAAAATGATTGAACAGCCCGGCGATGTAGAACCCGGCTCTTTCTCTTTCACTACGACTACTTCTTTACAGCATCAGAACAGTTGCTGGATTACTTACACCAACGAAGCTGTTCACGATATTTTACGAAAAGGCTTTGAAAAGTCCCCTATGTTCCAGGGACGTATTCAGGGCGTGGGACCGCGTTACTGTCCCTCTATCGAAGATAAGATTGTGCGTTTCGCCAGCCGCGACAAGCACCAGCTTTTCTTAGAACCCGAAGGCAATAATACTACCGAATATTATTTGAATGGTTTTTCTTCCTCGCTTCCAGAGGAAATACAAATTGAGGCCATGCATGCCATTCCCGGTTTGGAAAATGCTGAAATTTACAGACCCGGTTATGCTATCGAATATGACTATTTCGATCCAACGCAACTCAACTTTTCTTTGGAATCAAAGTTGGTGAAGAATTTATATTTGGCCGGACAAGTCAACGGCACCACTGGTTATGAGGAAGCCGCCTGCCAGGGTTTGATTGCCGGCATCAACGCGCATCTTTCCATTCAAGGAAAAGAGCCATTGGTGCTCACGCGTTCGCAAGCGTATATCGGTGTGCTTATTGATGACTTGGTGACGAAAGGCGTGCAGGATCCTTATAGAATGTTCACCTCACGCGCCGAATACAGAATCTTGCTGCGACAGGATAACGCAGACGAGCGCTTGACGCCCATAGGCCACGAGTTGGGCTTGATTGATGAGGAACGCTATGCTGCTTTCTTGAACAAATACGAAAAGCAGCAGCAGATTGTTGACTATCTGAACGAGCATCTAACGGATTACAATCATTTCAATCCTGAGTTGGAAAAGATTGAATCCGCCATATTGGTTCACAACGTAAAGTTATCACAATTGCTCCTCCGTCCGCAAATCTGCATTCAGCACATCATTGATTGGTCGCCGGCTTTTGCTGACTTTCTAAAGACCTTAGATGCGAGCGAAGAACAGATTATCAATGCTGAAACTTTTATCAAGTATCGAAACTATATTCAAAAAGAAGAGGAGCTTGTTCAAAAGTTTTCACAATTGGATAATGTAAAATTACCCGAAAATTTCGATTACGATTCTTTGTCGTGTATCTCAAAAGAGGCGCGTGAAAAATTGATGAAGGTTCGTCCATTGAACCTCGGTCAGGCCTCCAGAATCAGCGGAGTGAATCCTGCAGACATTGCAGCCTTGATGATTTACCTTCAGCAGCACTAATAAATTATTGATAATCAATATTTTAATCTATTTTCATAATAGATACGATGGAAAATTGAATTTTTGATATTGGTATCAAAATTTCTCTAAAAGTGTCTAAAAAGTCGAGTTTTATAAAACAATATTGATTATCAACAAGATATAACAAGCAACAACATCGTCAGTTTGCCAACGATTCTTTTAGGAGACTATATACTTGTTGTCCTGTCAACAGCAGAACAATTCGTATGCTTAATTTTTTCTCTGATTTTCAACACGGTTTTTATTTGATTTTGAGCGCAGCGACTTTGATTTTTTCCAAACATTTTTGAGCAGATTCTTTTTTGATTTTAAAACATCCATTAAAAAAAAAATTCTGCCACTACGCTGTCACCTATGCATTTTTCAATATCCTAATGAAAATCCCATCAAAAATAGCCAAGGGAAACTGGCTTAATATGGGGGTCGTCGTCTTTCAGACTCCTTAAAATCATATTGAGAATCCAATAAAAAATCTAATGAAAATATTGCAAACTTCTAAACTGCCTTAATATTATCCTACGAATTGATAAAAATAATCTATTTTCAGGTACTAGTATATAGTGCCTAAAAAATAGGATGTGGAATTACATAAATTAGGGAAGTAGTCCCGCTGGGAATCGAACCCAGATTTAAGGTTTAGGAAACCTTCGTTCTATCCATTGAACTACAGAACCGAGGCCGCAAAAATACAAAATTCGTACGTTTCCGCAAATTCAAATTTCAAGACAAATTTCGGATCTACATTTTCAGTTTCTGTTTCAGCTCCCGTTTGAAATTTCTGGAAACAACCATCACCTCATCCCCGATGAGTATTTTGTCGTTTTTCATATACTTGCTGATTTTGTCGATATTGACGATTATGCTGCGGTTTATTTTTTGGAATTTGTCGCTTGGCAGTTTGTCCTGTAAATATTTCAGTGTTGTCTTTACCGTCTTTCTGTTTCCATTTTCAAAGAAGAAAACCGATTCGGTGTGGTTCAGAGCAATATATTTGACATCGTCAAAGCAGATTCTCAAGGCTTCTCTTTTCCTGTTGCCTTCTAAGAATATGTAGTCTTTGGTGAAAGAGGCTTTTTCCAGGATTCGGTTGTTGTAGGTAATGGGGTTTTCTGCGGCTTCCGAATAGAAAGGTTTTTGAGAGCTGATGACTTCCCCGTAGAAATTCAAGATTTTTGCAATCACAGGCATGAAGTCCTTTTTTTGAATAGGCATGACTAAAAAGTCGAAAAAACCGCCGTCGAGGTATTTTTTCAGTGATTTTGATTGCTTTTTGTTGCAAATGCCTACGATAAACATCGGCTTGTAAATGGCAGAAAGTACGTCGATTTCGTCAACATCCATGAAAAGAATGGAAGGTCTGCTCTTCACGAAATCTTCCAATACTTCCGTCCTATTTTGGAAGTTTGAACAGAGTTTTAAAATCTTAAATCCTGACAATAAGTCACTTAAAATCTCATTTTGTTCTATTGATTTAAGAAAGATGCTGTAGGTGATAACTTTTTCAATCATGATTGAGGTTTTTTGTATTTATAAACAAAAGTAAAAAAATAATAAAGAGCAAAAGTTATTTTGTACAATTAGTCTAAAATCAGCAGAAAATGTTCGTTAATATGCAGAAAACGGTTATTTATCATCATAAAATCCATTTTTAATATCTTTTCTCGAAAAACAAAGAAAAGTTCATTTTGCTTGGCATTTCATTCTGAAAGAAGGTGAAAAGGCAGCATTCATATATTGTTGATTGAAAAACCAACTCCTTAAAAAAATATGTTCGGCGGAAGATTTTTTTGTATTTTTGCGGCCCTAAAAATGGAATTATAATTTTTAAAATATTTATCCGATGAAAAAAACATTTTTCTTAGTAGCTATGGCTGTAGCTATTCTTGCCGGAAACAATGTTTTCGCACAAGAAGAAAAAGCTGAAAAAGAAGAGGGTTACAAATTCACAGTAGTGAAAGAACTCCCGGTTACTTCCGTTAAAGATCAAAACCGCGCTGGTACTTGCTGGTGCTATTCCGGTCTTGGTTTTATTGAAGCCGAACTCCTCCGTATGGGCAAAGGCGAGTATGATTTCTCTGAAATGTACATTGTTTCAAACACTTACAATGACCGCGCAAAGGCTGCAGTCCGCACACACGGCGACGTTTCCTTCTCCCAAGGCGGTTCTTTCTACGATGTTATCTACGGTATGAAGACTTTCGGTCTCGTTCCTGAAGAAGAAATGCGTCCGGGTGCTGCTTATGGCGACACTTTGTCAGACCACACCGAACTTTCCGCTATTACCGATGCTATCGTGAAAGCTATCGCTGAAGGCGACCACAAGAAATTGCAAACCAACGCTAATGGCGAAGCTCTCTGGCAGAAAGCCGTTGCTGCTGTTCACCAAATTTATTTGGGTACAAATCCTGAAGAATTCACCTACAAGGGCGTTAAATACACTCCGAAATCTTTCTATGAATCTCTCGGCCTGAATGCTGATGACTACGTTTCCATCACTTCCTACACACATCATCCTTTCTATGAGAAATTCGTTCTCGAAATCCAAGACAACTGGCGTTGGTCACAATGCTACAACCTGCCTTTGGATGAAATGATGCAGGTTTTTGACAACGCTATTGAAAATGGTTATCCTATCGCTTGGGGTTCCGACGTCAGCGAACAAGGTTTCCGTATGGGCGTTAAGAAAGGTTTCTGCGTTCTCCCTGAAACCAAGTCTTCTGCTATGATCGGTAGCGATATGGCACACTGGACCGGCATGAGCGCTAAGGAAATCCAAGACGAAGCTGCTAAACACCCGACACCACAACGCTGGGTTACCCAAGAAGAACGCCAGGCTGCATACGACAACTGGGAAACAACCGATGACCACGGTATGTTGATTTATGGTACCGCTAAGGACCAAAACGGCAACGAATACTACATGGTTAAGAACAGCTGGGGCGACTATGGCGACTACCATGGAATGTTCTATGCTTCCAAAGCTTTCGTTCGTTACAAAACGATGAACATCGTTGTCCACAAAGACGCTCTTCCTAAAGACATTAAGAAGAAACTCGGCATTAAATAATGTGAACAGTTGACTGTGATCTGTGAGCTGATTTTATGCGGTTCACGGGTTGCGAAAAGATATAGAGGAATCGGAATTGCCGGTTCCTCTTTTTTTGTGCCTCTGCGGTTTCATTTTCACCGCAAAGACGCGGAGGAGGCAATAGCTAATGGCCAAAAAAGTAAAAGTCAAAATTAGTGAGAATTTGCAGGAATTTGGTGAAAAAATTAGTGAGAATTTTGTGATAATATAGAAATTAGTGAGAATTTGAAGAAAAATGCTAAAATAATTGGTGAGAATTTTGTAGTTTTGCGGTTCCAAATAGTCTTTGAATATGGAACAGGTTTTCAAACGCAAATTATACGCAAAAATGCTTCAATGGAAGCAGGAAAGAGATGGAGAAACAGCACTGCTTATTAAAGGCGCACGCCGTGTTGGAAAGTCAACATTGGCAGAAACTTTTGCACAACAAGAGTATGAATCGTATGTGTTGATAGATTTTGCGGAGGCACCAAAGTCGATAAAGGATTTGTTTGAGGACATCTCCGATTTGGATGCCTTGTTTTCTTTCTTGCAATTATACTATCATAAGACACTTGTTCCTCGAAAATCAGTGATTATCTTTGACGAGGTGCAGCTTTGCCCCAAAGCCCGCCAAGCTGTTCGCAAATTGGTGAAAGATCATCGTTTCGACTATATTGAGACAGGCTCGTTGCTGTCTATCAGAAAAAACGTAAAAGATATCCGCATACCCAGCGAAGAGACACAAATAACTTTGTTTCCAATGGATTATGAGGAATTTTGTTGGGCATTGAAAGACGAGGCGACGGTTCCGTTGCTTCAGCATTATTTTGAGCAACACCAATCTTTGGGCGATGCCATCGTGCGAAACCTGTTGCGTGATTTCAGGCGCTATATGCTCGTAGGTGGTATGCCACAGGCTGTTGTTGCTTATCTTGAAACGGCCAATTTCGAAAAGGTGGATGCTGTAAAGCGCGAAATCATTGAACTTTATGCTGAAGATTTCCGAAAAATTGACCCGACGGGAAGGGCCACGCGACTGTTTTATGCCATTCCGGCGCAGTTGAACAACAATGCTTCACGTTATCAGGTGTCAAGCGTTATTCCAAATGCACGTGTTGGCGAAATGGAAGAGTTGCTGCAAGATATGGAGGATTCAATGACAGTGCTTTTTGCCTATCACGCCAACGATCCCAATGTGGGAATGGCTTTGCACCGGGATACGCTGCAGTACAAAATGTTTTTGAATGACATCGGCCTTTTTGTAACACTTGCTTTTCGCGACAAGGATTACACGGAAAATGTAATCTATCAGAAACTGCTTTCCGACAAACTTTCCGCTGACTTGGGTTATGTGTTTGAAAATGTGGTTGCCCAGATATTGAAGACGGCAGGAAACGAGCTGTTTTACCATACTTGGCCAACCGAAAGCGGAAAACACAACTATGAAATTGATTTTCTAATCTCACGCCAGAATAAAATCTGCCCCATAGAGGTGAAATCTTCCGGTTACAGGTCGCACGTGTCGTTGGATGCCTTCCAAAACAAGTTTTCCGACCGCATTGGCGATAGCTATCTGGTTTATACCAAAGATTTGCGCCGCGACGGCAATGTGTGGATGATGCCTGTCTTTATGGCGATGTTTTTATAATGATCCTTAAGCATTGGTTGTTGGCATTAACACAATATTTGCCCCAAAATTCCGTTGTCCAAAAGTTCTAATTTTGTTTTATGAGGAAATTATGCTTATTGATTCTATCTTCCCTCTTTGCTGTTGTCGCTTTCGGACAGAAAATCACGATTAGCGGCTATATGTACGAGCGCGGCAGTATGGAATCGCTCCCCGGCGGGCTGATTTACGAGCCGGTGTCGCAGGCGGCGGCCACCACCAACACGTACGGCTTCTATACGCTCACCTTGCCTTATCGCGACTCTATGTACGTGGTGTTTTCGAGTTTCGGCTATATGAAGGACACGCTTCGTATAGAACGCCCTGCCGATTACGAATATGATGCTCGTTTGGCAAAGATTACCACATTGGAAACCGTCAACATCACGGCGGAAAAGAGCAATACGGAGCAGGTGCAGATGAGTTCCATCACTTTGACGGCCAAGGAGGTGAAGAACGTGCCGATGCTTTTCGGCGAGAAGGACGTCTTCAAAACCCTCCTGCTGATGCCGGGCGTGCAGTCAGGCTCGGAAGGCACCTCCGGCATCTACGTGCGCGGCGGCGGTCCCGACCAGAACCTCATCATCTTGGACGAGGCCACCATCTATAACGCCAACCACCTGTTGGGCTTCTTCTCCATCTTCAACGGTGATGCTATTAAGTCCGTAGAGCTCATTAAAGGCGGTTTTCCGGCCCGATACGGCGGTCGGCTGTCCTCAGTTATCGACGTGACGATGAAAGACGGAAATAAGGAGTCTTTTCACGGCGAAGGCGGCGTGGGGCTCATCTCTTCCAATATGATGCTAGAGGGTCCCATTGTGAAAAACAAGTCTTCGTTTATGATTTCGGGGCGCGCCACCTATTTGGACCTATTCCTGATTCCCATCATGAAAATTGCCGCCGATGGCAGTTCTATGGGCTACTATTTTTTCGATTTGAATGCCAAGTTCAACTACAGCATCAGCAAGAAGGACAAGATATATGTGAGTGCCTATTATGGGCAGGACAAGTTCCACTTGGGAGAATCTTACATCAGTGGCAGCACGGAAAGGGAAAAGTTCAAAGTGGGCTTGTATTGGCAGAATGCCACCGCCACCGCGCGCTGGAACCACCTGTTTTCCAGCAAGGTGTTTTCCAATATGTCGTTTGTCTTCAGCGACTACAAGATGAACACCTATTCAAAATACCATTACCATATTCAAGGTTATCCGGACGAATCGTTTTCCTCCGATTTCAATTCCGGCATACGGGATTACACGCTGAAATACGACCTTTCCTACATTCCCAACGCCACGCACAAGGTTTTGGTGGGTGCGGCGGTGACCTATCACGAGTCGCGACCTAACGCTATGATGTTCAAGATGGACACTACGACGATGAACCGGGTGGAAAAGGAACCCGGCTTGGAGTATGCCGTCTATGCGGAGGACGAAATCAACATCCGCAATCGGTTCAAGATAAATCCCGGCATCCGGCTGGTGTGCTTCTCCGTGCCGCACAAGACCTATTTCTCACCCGAGCCGCGCCTGTCGATGAGTTACAACATCCTGTCCAACTTGGCTATCAAGGCCTCCTACGCGATGATGAGCCAGAATATGCTGCTGCTGAGTACCAGCACCATCGGTTTGCCGACGGATTTGTGGGTGCCCGTCACGGACAGAATACGACCACAGCGCTCGCAGCAGGTGGCGCTGGGACTGCACTATGATTTGAAAAAACCGCGCCTGTCGTTTTCTCTGGAAGGCTATTACAAAAAGATGAACCACATTTTGGCCTACAAAGAGGGCTCTTCCTATTTTATGGATATGTTATACGATCTTTTAGAGGAAACGCCCGCGGCGACCGCCGATTTTCAAAACCAGTGGAGCAACCAGGTGACCAGCGGCCAGGGTTGGTCGTACGGTATGGAGTTTTTAGTGAGAAAAGAAGTTGGCAAGTTCACCGGCTGGCTTGGCTACACGCTGTCGTGGACCAAGCAGCAGTTTGACGAGCTGAACTTCGGCAAGCCCTTTTTCGCCCGTTACGACCGTCGCCATGACGTCTCCATCGTGCTGATGTACAGCCCGAAATCCTGGATCAACCTTTCTTTAGCGTGGACGTTCGCCACGGGCAACGCCGTGACATTGCCGAACGCCGTTTACGAGGGAATAGACCTTCAAACCTATATGCACGATATTCAATCGGACAATCCGGGCTTTGGTTATTATCATTCTTACATTGAAAATTATGGCGACAAGAACAACATACGTATGAAGCCTTTCCACCATCTGGATGTGGGTGTGCAGTTCATCAAGCCGCACAAGAAGCAGGGCGAAAGCATATTCGAAATCAGCATTTATAACCTCTACAATCACAAAAATCCATTCTTCTACTATGTGGATAATGATTTTGTTTACGATCCCGCCATGCAGACATCGACGAATGTGCAGAAAATCATGCAGGTCAGCATTTTCCCCATTATTCCTACGTTCACCTATCATTTCAAATTCTAATCGGTTATGAAGAGTATAAAAACATCCATATTGCT
This sequence comes from Bacteroidales bacterium, assembly GCA_024400835.1. Lineage (GTDB taxonomy): Bacteria > Bacteroidota > Bacteroidia > Bacteroidales > WCHB1-69 > F23-D06. Next base: position 980 of record JAKSMC010000046.1, on the reverse strand, counting down.
ATTCAGTTTGTTTGCGGCAGTTTTGCTGAGCAGTTGCATTGACCCGGTGGATTTGGGCAATCAGGTCAACGAGAAGCCGCAGCTGGTTTTGTACTGCCGGTTGTGTCCGCAGTTGGATTCCACGTACATTATGTTATCGCACACGCAGTTGTTATATGGTGCGGGCAGTCATCAGGAGATTACGATGTTGCGCGACGGGGTGGTGGAGTTGTCAGCCGACGGGGTGCATTGGATTCAGGCCACCTATTACGAGCCGAAGGATGTTTTTTTGCTCACCCGCCAGGAGTTTCCGGTAGAGGAGGGCCACACTTATCACATTCGGGCGTCGAGAGCCGGGTATGACGATGTTTCCGCTGTATGCACAGTGCCGTACAGCAGGCCCGTGGATGCTCATTTTGACACCTTGATGGTAGATCACGATACCCATTATGGTGAAATTTTGAATGAACCACATGCCGACATCTATGTCCAGTGGCGTGATTTTCCTGGTGAGGAAAACTATTATGCGTTGGTTAGCCATAATAAGTACACTTGGTATTACGACGACCCAACCACTGGCGAGGAGCTTCTTTCCAGTGATTGGAATTATAACATATACGGCTTGGAGGAGAATGATAGGAGCATACAGTATTTTTCCGATAAGGATCGCGATGGGCAAATCATGCGGTTTCGAAAAGGCCTGATTTTCTATTGGGACGACGATGACGAGGAAGTGCAGGAGCAGTATTATATGATGTTTTTGGATAAGAACTGCTACCAGTACGAGGTCACACTGAGTGAGGAGGGTGGTTTTTTCAACGGATTTCTGTTAGAGCCGATGCACACCTACAGCAACATAGAGCACGGTTTCGGGCTGTTCGGGGCGTTCACTTTGCAGGAAATACCGTAGTCGCTAACGCTTCTCCATTCACAAATTAGAATAATTGGAATTGTCTTAAACTGAAAAAAGTTGACTCCAAAAGAGACAACAATGACACAAC
>JAKSMC010000045.1 GCA_024400835.1 Bacteroidales bacterium | reverse complement strand
TTCTCTGATAATCAGCTGGTTCTCTTTTAGTTGCTTATATCGAACTCACGTTAAACTTACGGACAATTTCTGCTGGTTTTGGTTGCATTTTATGGAACAAGACCGCAAACAGGAAGACTTTTGGCAAGTGAACGAAAACAAACCTGCCGTAAGAAGTTGGTGCGGCATAGCCTTTGAAGAGGTATGTTTCAACCACATCCGACAAATCAAACAGGCTTTGGGAATTTCTGGTGTGACGACACGGATATCTTCTTTTATTGAGCAAGGAGACAACCATTCGGAAGGAATGCAGATAGATATGATCATTGACCGTGACGACCGCGTCCTCAATCTCTGTGAAATGAAATTCGTCCAAAGTGATTTTGCAGTTGATAGAGACTACAGCAGAAAAATTGCCAATCGTGTGCAATTCCTTCTACAAAAAGAGAATAGGACAATCCATTCCACACTCATTACCACATACGGTTTGAAATATAACGAATACAGCGGTTCATTCCAAAAGACAATCACGTTAGATGATTTGTTCGTAGGGTAAACTTTTAGAATCATCTTTCACCCTCATTTTCCAAATTATTACTATTGTTTTTTTTACTACCTTTGCGCGCTTTTTACGGCTAAGCTGATAGCAGATTGCTAGTGGCTAATAGTCAATAACTTGCAACAATTATCAACAATAATTACAAATAAATTTTATTATGGCACAAAAAAAATTTATGACTTGCGACGGTAACTGCGCTGCAGCTCACGTTGCGTACATGTTCAGTGAAGTTGCCGCCATTTACCCTATCACCCCTTCTTCCCCGATGGCAGAATACATCGACGAATGGAGTGCAGGCGGCAGAAAAAACATCTTTGGTGAAAACGTAAAGGTTGTCGAAATGCAATCCGAAGCCGGTGCTGCTGGCGCCGTTCACGGTTCTTTGCAAGCTGGTGCTCTCACCACCACCTACACCGCTTCCCAAGGTCTCCTTTTGATGGTTCCGAATATGTACAAAATCGCCGGTGAATTGCTTCCTGGCGTTTTCCACGTATCCGCTCGTGCATTGGCTGCTCAAGCTCTCTCTATCTTCGGTGACCACGCCGACGTGATGAGCGCTCGCCAAACTGGTTTCGCTATGCTCGCAACCAGCTCCGTCCAAGAAATTATGGACCTCGCTCCTGTTGCTCACCTCGCTGCTATCGAAGGCCGCGTTCCTTTCGTCCACTTCTTCGATGGTTTCCGTACTTCTCACGAAATCCAGAAAGTGGAAGTCACCAACCAAGATGACGTTAAGAAACTCGTCAACTGGAAAGCCCTCAACGAATATCGCGAACGTGCTCTCAACCCTGAACACCCTGTAACCCGCGGTACCGCTCAAAATGGTGACATCTATTTCCAAACCCGCGAATTGCAAAACAAATACTACGATGCTCTTCCTGATATCGTAGCTAAATATATGAAGAAAATGAGCAAAATCACCGGTCGTGACTATGCTCCTTTCACCTTCTACGGCGCTGCTGACGCTACCGACGTAATCGTAGCTATCGGCTCTATCAACGACGTTATCAAGACTGTCATCGATAAGGAAAACAAGGCTGGCAAGAAACTCGGTCTCATCACCGTTCACTTGTATCGTCCGTTCTCCGTTAAATATTTGATGGCTGTTATGCCTAAGACTGTCGAAAGAATCTGCGTTCTCGACAGAACCAAAGAACCAGGCGCTAATGGCGATCCTTTGTACCTCGATGTTGTTGAAGCTTTCAAGAACAGCGAACTCAACCCGATGATTATCGGCGGCCGTTACGGTCTTTCTTCCAAAGACACGACTCCTGCTCACATCCTCGCTGTTTACAAGAACCTCGCTTCCAACAAGCCGATGAACCAATTCACCGTTGGTATCAACGACGACGTTACACACAAATCCCTCAAGGTTGGCAAGGAAATCTCCATCCTTCCTAAGGGCACATTCGAAGCTAAGTTCTACGGCCTCGGCGCTGATGGTACTGTAGGTGCAAACAAGAACTCTATCAAAATCATTGGTGACAACACCAACAAATACAGCCAAGCTTATTTCGACTATGACTCCAAGAAGTCTGGCGGTTACACCTGCTCTCACTTGCGTTTCGGTGACCAACCTATCCTCGCTCCGTACTTGGTAGGTACACCTGACTTCGTAGCTGTTCACGTTCCTTCTTATTTGAAGAAATATGACTGCTTGCGCGGTTTGAAGAAAAACGGTACCTTCTTGTACAACTCTCCTTGGAGCGTTGCTGAAACCAAGAAGAACCTCCCTGATTTCGTGAAGAAATATTTGGCAATGAACAACATCAATATGTACATCATTGATGCTACCAAGATTGCTGGCGAAATCGGTTTGGGCAACAGAACAAACACCATCCTTCAATCTGCATTCTTCAAGATTTCCGGCGTTATCCCTTACGACCTCGCTGTTGAACAAATGAAGAAATTCATCGTTAAGTCTTACGGCAAGAAGGGTGAAGACGTTGTCAATATGAACTATGCAGCTGTTGACCGCGGTGGTGAAATCACCAAGATCGAAATCCCGGCTGAATGGGCAAAACTCGACTGCACAACCGACTTCCAATTCGAATTCAACGCTAACGATCCTGAATTCATCAACAAGGTTATGCGTCCAATGGTTGCTCAATGTGGTAACGACCTTCCTGTTTCCGCATTCAAAGAAATCATCGACGGTACATTCCCAGCAGGTACGACCGCTTACGAAAAACGTGGCGTAGCTACCATGGTTCCTGAATGGAATCCTGCAAAATGTATCCAATGTAACCAATGTTCTTTGATTTGTCCTCACGCAGCTATCCGTCCGGTTGTCATGACTGACGCTGAATTGAAGAAAGCTCCTAAGGGCATGGAAGTTGCTGACATCAAAGCTCCGAAGGAACTCGCCGGTATGCATTTCCGTATGCAGGTTTCCGTTATGGACTGTACAGGTTGCGGCAACTGCGCCGACATCTGCCCTGCTAAGGAAAAAGCTCTTACTATGAAACCGTTCGAAGGCCAACTCGCTGAAGCTAAGAACTGGGAATATGGTCAAAAGAAAGTTACTTACAAAGACAACTTGCTTGACAAGTTCGCTAACGTTAAGAACAGCCAATTCGCACAACCGTTGTTCGAATTCTCCGGTGCTTGTGCTGGTTGCGGCGAAACTCCGTATATCAAATGTATCACCCAATTATTCGGTGAAAGAATGATCGTTGCCAACGCAACAGGTTGCTCCTCCATCTATGGTGGTTCCGCACCTGCTACTCCGTACTGCAAGAACTGCAGAAGCGGCAAGGGTGTTGCTTGGGCTAACAGCTTGTTCGAAGACAACGCTGAATTCGGTCTCGGTATGGCTACCGCTACCCGCAAGATGTGCGACCGCGTTGAACGCGTAATGCGTGAAGCTCTTGCTTGCGACTGCTGCGACAAAAAGCTCAAAGACCTCTTCCAAGAATGGATCGACAACCGCGAAGACGGCAACAAGACTGCTGAACTCGCTGAAAAGATCGTCCCGATGGCAGAAAAATGCGATTGTGACTTCTGCAAACAAATCGTTGAACTCAAAGACCACCTCGTTAAGAAATCTCAATGGATCTTCGGTGGTGACGGTTGGGCATACGATATCGGTTTCGGCGGCCTCGACCACGTTTTGGCTTCTGGCGAAGATGTAAACGTTCTCGTACTCGATACAGAAGTTTACTCCAACACAGGTGGTCAGTCTTCTAAGGCTACTCCTGCTGGTGCAGTTGCTAAATTCGCTGCTTCCGGTAAGAAAGTTCGCAAGAAAGACCTCGGTATGATTGCTAAATCTTACGGTTATGTTTACGTAGCACAAGTTGCTATGGGTGCAAGCCAAGCTCAATACTTCAAGGTCATCAAAGAAGCTGAAGCATATCACGGACCTTCCTTGATCATTTGCTACGCTCCTTGTATCAACCACGGTATCAAGATCGGTATGGGTCACTCCCAAATGGAAGAGAAACTCGCCGTTGAATGTGGTTACTGGCACTTGTGGCACTTCAATCCAGATGAAGAAGAAGCAGGCAAGAATGGCTTCCACTTGGATAGCAAAGAACCTAATTGGGACAACTTCCAGAAGTTCATCATGGGTGAAGTTCGTTACAACTCCTTGGTTAAGACCTTCCCAGAAGAAGCTAAGGAACTGTTCGCTAAGACCGAACAATTCGCAAAACTTCGTTACGAAGGTTACAAGAAATTGAGCGAAGAATAATATCGTTCATTCCGATGTAGGGACGCAAAAATCTACGCCTCTACATTATAAGATAATCCCCGCCGTTGAGGTGGGGATTTTTTTGTTTGCTACAGCATCATTACCGCATTATCGAACTACCACATTATCGCATTTATTTTCGTACCTTTGCCGCTTCAAATTCTCAGGATAATATATAAGAACTAAAATATCGTAATTATGAGAAAGAAAATCAACCTCTTATTCATCGTATTGATGACGATTGTAGTGGGCGCGCGTGCCGATGAGGGGATGTGGCTTCCCTACTCCATTAACGGTCAAAACCTTGCGGACATGCAACGCTTAGGTTGCAAGTTGACGGCAGAACAGATTTTCAGCTTCAACCAACCCAGCTTGAAAGATGCCATCGTCCAATTTGGTGGCGGCTGTACCGGCGAACTCATTTCCCCCGAAGGTTTGCTGCTCACCAACCACCACTGCGGTTTGAGTTACGTGCAAACACACGCCTCCGTAGAACACGACTACCTTCAAGATGGTTTTTGGGCTTACAGCAAAGACCAGGAACTTCCCAACGAAGGACTCACCGTTTCCTTTTTAAACCACATTGAAGACGTTACAGAAGAAATGTTATTTGGCACCACCACCTGTCCAACCGAATGGGGACGCGCCGAAATCATCAGGCGTAACAAAAACAAGATCATCAACGACCGCAAAGGCGATCGTGATGTAAGAGTGGAAATCATCCCATTCTACCACGGCAATCAATACATATTATTTATATACGATGTTTATAAGGATGTGAGATTGGTGGCTTGTCCACCTTGGGGCATCGGCAAGTATGGTGCCGATACGGACAACTGGACCTGGCCGCGCCACAAGGGCGATTTCTGCATTTTCCGCGTCTATACGGCTCCGGATGGCACACCTGCCGAGTACAGTCCGAACAACATCCCGATGAAATCCAAACATTTCCTGCCCATCTCTTTAAAGGGCGTGCAACCAGGTGATTACGCTATGATTATGGGTTATCCTGGCTCCACCAACCGCTACTCCTCTTCCGGGGATGTCAAGAATGTAATCGAGCAAGAAGGTCCAGCCATCGTTGCCTGCCGTACCGCCAAGTTGGAGCAATACCGCAAACACATGGATGCCGACCAGGCCGTATTCATCAAATACGCCTCCAAACAGGCCAGCGTCAGCAATTACTGGAAATACTACATCGGCCAAATCAAGCAGTTGCAACGCAACAAGGTGGTTGAAAAACGCATCGAACAAGAATCAGCTTTCCGCAATTGGGTGAATGCCGACGAAAGCAGAAAAGCGCAATACGCTGACATCTTCGATGAAGAAGACCAATACTGGAATCATCAGGCAAAATTCAAAAAAGCCATCATCTACCATCGCGAAGCCGGCTTGCGCGGCAGCGAAGCCGTCACTTTTTCCATCCGATTCGAAGAAATACAAGGTGCCATGAAAGACGGCGCTGACAAAGACGAAATCAACGAACTCACCAAAAGTCTAAAAGCAGCGGCAGATAGCTATTTCAAAGATTATGACAAAGAAACCGACCGCGACGTGACCATCGCTTTATTAAATCTCTTCTACAAAGATGTCAATCCTGATCAACTACCTGCCACCATCAAAAAGGTGGGTGACAAGACCGGCGGCGACTTCACTGCATTTGTAGATAATGCTTTCGCAAAATCCATCTTCGTGGATCAAGATAAACTTAACGCCTGGTTGGACAACCCAAAATCCTTGTCAAAAGATCCCATTTATGCTTTGATGATGGACATCTTCCATTCAATGGACATTTTAAGACAAGCGGCTAACAGCGTCAACGACTTACGCGCCAGACGTCTGTATATGAAGGGTTTGATGGAGATGCAGAAAGACCGCAATTTCTATCCGGATGCCAACTTCACGATGCGTCTCACCTACGGCAGCGTGCAAGACTGCGAGCCTGCCGATGGTGTCACGTACAACTATATTACCACCTTGGACGGTGTGATGGCCAAGTATGTGCCTGGCAACTGGGAGTTCGATGTGCCTCAGGAATTGATCAAGTTGTGGGAAAACAAGGACTACGGTCGCTATGCCAACGAAAACGGTGACCTCGTTGTCAATTTCATTACCACCAACGACATCACGGGCGGCAACTCCGGCAGCCCCGTTATTGACGCTGAGGGCAACCTCATCGGTCTGGCCTTCGACGGCAACTGGGAAGCCATGAGCGGCGACCTCTCTTTCGAGAACGAAGTTCAACGCACCATCTGTATGGATATGCGCTACCTGCTGTTCATCATCGACAAAATGGCGAATGCCCAAAACCTGATGCAGGAAATCACGATTGTGGAATAATCCATTTTTGTACAATTGATACAGTGTTGGGGGTAACCAAAAAGTAATGGTTACCCCTTTTTTATTTGGCCTGCCTGTGAAGTAGGAAGTGAAAAGGGGATTTTGTGAAATCGTGGCTATTTGCCAGAAACCTTTTTGCTTTTAGCTTGTATATTACCGTTTAAATCAATAGGTTATGTATTTTACTTCCTATTGTACGAAATTTTCGTAACGAAAATTTCGTACAATAGGAAAATTGTTTATTTTTGCACCGTATTTAAGATCGTCATTATGCGTAATCCCTTTATTTACAGATCCTACATTTCAAAACAGCTGTTCTGTGATCGCGAAACAGAATTGAAGACACTTCTGGCCAATTGTACCTCTAATGTAGATACCACACTCATCTCCGAGCGAAGAATGGGCAAAACAGGGCTGATCCATCGTCTTTTTGAAGAAATCGAAGATTTGAAAATCAATATGTTGCCTCTATACGTGGATATTTTCGCCACCAGCAATCTGGCGGATTTCATCAAAGTGATTTCCGAAACTGTCGCCCGCACCGTCAATGATAAATCTTCGATGAGCGATAAGTTCATGCAATTCATCAAATCGCTTCGCCCAATGGTAACGTACGATCCTCTTTCTGGGATGCCGCAATTCCAAATCAACTATCAAAACGAGCCTGAAAAAATTCAAACGCTATATTCCCTTTTTGATATTCTCAACAGCTTGGGTCAGCCCGTACTGCTGGCCATCGACGAGTTTCAGCAGATTCGCTATTATCCCGAACAAAATATGGAGGCACTGTTACGTACACATATCCAAACACTTGCCAATGTGAACTTTATTTTCTGCGGAAGCAAACGGCACTTGATGCTCGATATTTTTGCCAACGAACGAGCTCCTTTTTATCGAAGTACCGAATTTTTGGCATTGGATAAAATATCCGAGCACTCCTATTCCGAGTTCATCATTAAGCAATTCGCAGACAGTAACAGATATATTACCACCGAAGCAGTAGCCTACATTTTAGACTGGACGCAACGCCACACCTATTATACGCAGCGACTATGTCATTATGTTTATCAACTTGAAGATGAAAGAATTGATATTCAGAAAGTTAAAAAGTCAGCGCAGCAAATTCTTCAAACCGACACGACAGTGTTCAATCAGTATCGCCAAATGCTTTCGGATAGGCAGTGGCGTCTCCTGGTAGCTATAGCAAAAGAGGGGAAGGTGAATAATCCCACTTCGAGGAAGTTTTTGCAGAAATACGCACTTCCCGCTGCTTCAACCATCCAGTCTCTTCTTCCCGCTTTGGTTGACAAGGAAATTATAACCGATTCATTTGTCGATGAATGCACTCAATATTCTGTCAGCGATATTTTCTTCAACCATTGGTTGGCATTAAATTTTTAGTGAGCAATCACCAATATTAGTATCAAATAATGCGAAAATCGTCTCTACTATTTCTGTCACTTTGCCTACTTTTGGTTTCCTGCCGCACCTACTATATCGGCACGAATCCAGCCTCTATGTTGAAAAACGAGAAACAAGCGGCGGGTCTCGTGTTGCGCTCCGACGAGGATAGCACCTTGAATGGCCTGCTCTACTACCTGGATTTCAAGAACGACTACCAACTCGACAAGATGCTGAAGGCCGATGTGCGCGGATTGGGCGACTTCAAGACTTACGTCGGCACGAAGATTCTGAGCACGGGCAAGGTCCTCGCCAACCTCAAGAAACTGAAGACGGGCTGCACCGCCTTCGTCTGCCAGTCACCGTCGGGCGATGTGCTGTACGCCCGCAATTTCGACTTCACCGCCGACGGGCCCGCGCCGGTCGTTATGGCTCGAACTTCCCCTAATGACGGCTATAAATCCGTCTCGCTCATCAGTATGTCATTGCTCAAATATCCCAAAGGCAGTCTCAGCGACGGCACTACGGATGTCAGTCTGTTGGCGGCCGCGCCGTACTTGCTGATGGACGGGATGAACGAACGAGGTCTGGCCGTGAGCGTGCTGTATCTCGACCCGAGCGACACCACCACGGGCGTTTGGTACGGAGGCACCGAGCAGTACGACCGTCACAAGCACGACATTATGACCACCACGGCGATGCGCTTCGTTCTCGACCGCGCCGCAAACGTGGATGAGGCCATCACGCTGTTACAACAATATAATATGTTCGCCAACGGTAGGAAACCGCCCTACAGCTACCATTTCCTCTTGGGCGATAGAACGGGGAAATCCATTGTGTTAGAATACGTTCCGCAAAACGGGGGATGGCTGATGGACACCATCAATGTAGGCTTGGTGACGAATTTCTACCTCGCAGATTCGCTTTGGGGCATCGGGCACGGTCACGAACGCTTTGAAACGGCCAGGGACTATCTCCAGGAGAAACAATGGATACTGGCCGAGGAGGAAGCCATGTCCGTTTTGCAAAATGTTTCACAAGAACCGACAGCGCGCAAAACCAGCAATACGCAGTGGTCGGTGGTCTATAATCTTACCAAGGGAACGTACAGACTTTGTGTGGGGAGGAAGTACGAAACAACAGTAATGGGTACATACATCCAATAAACTCATTATAACTCCTAACTTTTTTCGTACCTTTGCCGCCTCAAAACTCGGGAAATTCAAAACAAGAAAAATATAAAATTATGAGAAAGAAAATCAACCTCTTATTCATCGTATTGATGACGATTGTAGTGGGCGCGCGTGCCGATGAGGGTATGTGGCTTCCGTATTCTATCAATGGCCAGAGCTTGGCTGAGATGCAGCGCCTCGGCTGCAAACTTACTCCTGAACAGATTTTCAGCTTCAACCAGCCCAGCCTCAAGGATGCCATCGTGCAGTTCGGCGGTGGTTGCACCGGCGAGCTTATTTCCGCCGAAGGTCTGCTGCTCACCAACCATCACTGCGGCCTCGGCCAGGTGCAGGCCCACTCCTCCGTGGAACACGACTACCTCCAAAATGGCTTCTGGGCCAGAAGCAAAGCCGAAGAACTTCCCAATGAGGGCCTCACTGTATCCTTCCTCAACTACATCGAGGATGTGACCAGTGCCATACTCAAAGGCGTTACCGATGATATGTCAGAATCCGCTCGCGACGAGCTCATCGACGAAAATGGAAAGAAGTTAATCAAGGAGAAAAAGGGCGACCGCAATGTGGAAGTGGAAATCGTTCCTTTCTATCACAACAACCAGTATATCCTTTTTGTCTATGATGTTTACAAAGATGTGCGATTGGTGGCTTGTCCGCCTTGGGGTATCGGCAAGTTCGGCGCTGACACCGACAACTGGACCTGGCCGCGCCACAAGGGAGACTTCTGCATGTTCCGCGTTTATACTGCCCCTGACGGTTCTCCCGCAGAATACAGCAAGAACAATGTCCCGATGAAGTCCAAACATTATCTGCCCATCTCCCTGAAGGGCGTGCAACCCGGCGATTACACGATGATTTTGGGCTATCCTGGTTCCACGGACCGCTACTCAACATCCGGTGCTGTGAAGAGCGTCATCGAACAGGAAGGTCCCGCCATCATTGCCTGCCGTACTACCAAATTGGAACAGTACCGCACGCATATGGATGCCGATCCGGCTGTGTTTATCAAATACGCCTCCAAGCAGGCCAGCGTCAGCAACTACTGGAAATATTACATCGGACAGGTGAAGCAACTGCAGCGCAACAAGGTGTTTGAAAAACGCACCGAGCAGGAGCAGACCTTCCGCAATTGGGTAAATGAGAACAGCAACCGCAAAGCAGAATACGGCAGCATCTTCACGGAAACGGACAATTACTGGAACCATCAGAAAAAATACACCAAGGCCCTCGTATATCATCGCGAAGCCGGCCTGCGCGGCAGCGAAGCCGTTGCCTTTGCATTGCAATTCAGACGCCTCAATTATTCCATTATCCAAAACGCCACTTTGCCTAAAGGAATTCGCGCCACACAAGCCGACATTGCCGCATACGCCAAACAGAATCTGGCCGATGCTGTGAAAGACTATTTCAAAGACTATGACAAAGCAACCGACCGCGATGTCACCATTGCTTTGCTCAACCTTTTTTATAAAGATATCGACCCCTCTCAACTGCCTGCTATCATCAAGAAGGCAGGCGCCAAGAACGGCGGCGACTTCACGGCATTTGTAGATGACGCCTTCGCAAAATCCATCTTTGTGGATGAAACCAAATTGAATGCCTGGATTGAAAATCCGAAATCTTTGGACAAAGATCCCATCTACGCACTGATGTATGAGATTTTGACCTCCTATTGGAATTTGACGGAGCAGGCCGAACAGGTTAGCAACAGTCGCTCCGAACGCTTGTATATGAAAGGACTGATGGAGATGCAGAAAGACCGCAATTTCTATCCGGATGCCAACTTCACGATGCGTCTCACCTACGGCAGCGTGCAAGACTGCGAGCCTGCCGATGGTGTCACGTACAACTATATTACCACCTTGGACGGTGTGATGGCCAAGTATGTGCCTGGCAACTGGGAGTTCGATGTGCCTCAGGAATTGATCAAGTTGTGGGAAAACAAGGACTACGGTCGCTATGCCAACGAAAACGGTGACCTCGTTGTCAATTTCATTACCACCAACGACATCACGGGCGGCAACTCCGGCAGCCCCGTTATTGACGCTGAGGGCAACCTCATCGGTCTGGCCTTCGACGGCAACTGGGAAGCCATGAGCGGCGACCTCTCCTTCGAGAACGAGGTGCAACGAACCATCTGTATGGATATGCGCTACCTGCTCTTCATCATTGACAAGATGGCCAATGCCCAAAACCTGATGCAGGAATTGAAAGTTGTAGAATAATAATTCTTTTTTATACGATATCGGCCCTCTAACAACGGATACCAATGGTTGTCAGAGGGTCGTATCATATTTGATATTTAAGATATCTATATTAAAATAAAGCAGTTGTGATGAATAATAAATTTTTATCTGTTTTGTTTTTCCTCTTAATATCCGTTTTGCCTGGTCAAATTTTCGGTCAGGCTTCAGGCTCAAAGGTGCCTATGAAGGAATGGAAGGGCATAAAGACATTTTCCTGGCAGGGTCTGGACTGGATTGCTCAGCCGCTATGGGGCACTGCTCATCCGAAGCATCAGTTTTGGTACGATCCGACAATGGTTTCTGTGGATAAAAGCGGAAATATGGTCCTCGTTTCCAGGGACAATGAGAAGATGCTGAAAGTGGATGGCAAGTCGGTGAAACGCCGTTGGGCAACTGGATATTGTCGGAGTGTGCAGGAGTTTAAGTACGGAACTTTCGAGTGGGAGGCCATCGTGCCCGCGGGTACGAACTTGTGGCCGGCCGTCTGGCTCTCGTCGGATTTTTCCTGGCCACCCGAAATCGACTGCATGGAAGGCTGGTCTAATAACCATACCGATTACAGCAAGCGACTGCTTTACAAAAACATTCATCCCACAGTGCATTGGACGGAAAACGGCAGGCATGTCAGTGAGACGAAAAACAACATCCCGCGCAGTTGGATAAAGGATGGCAATGGTTTCACTTCCTATAAAGTTGTTTGGACTCCGGAATACGTCGACATCTTCTATGATGGGCATCTCGTCAAGCGTTTCCAGGATAAAAAGATGTTAGCCCATTTGAATCAGGAAAATGTCAAAATGCATCCGGTTATGACGATGAATCTCCAATCCGGCTTTGATAATGGTGATTATAATACCTATGTGCGCCTTAAGCAGCCCTTTGTAATAAAAAGTTTCAAGTACACGCCGCTGCCAATAGAATAATTGCTGTTTTTTTATTTTCACATTAAAGAATAAAAACTACTTTTGCCGCCCGAATTTTATCATGATGAGAAACACTTTTGTTTTACTTTTATTCTTATTGTTTGGTTCTTTAGCACTTTCTGCCCAAAACCCCATATTGGTGTATGAAGGCACGGTGAAGATAAAGCCCATGCAGGAAGAAAATCTCTATTTCGGTTTTGCTGCGGGCGACCAAATTGTTGTTCGCCTCACAGAAACGAGTGGCAAGGAAATCAAAGAATTCAGTGTGGTGGAATTGCCAAATTCGCAAAGATGTCAGGAAATAGATGTTAGCTCTGTCAAAGACAGGCACATCGCTGTCGGCCAGAAAGCTGTTTATCAGTTTGCGATAAAAAACGGCTCGGTAACAAACAGAGTGTGCGAAGTTAGAATCCAGCGGGTCCCGCGCAGTGAGGAAACTGCCGATTTCAACACGGGTTGGAAGTGGCAGACTGTTTATGATACAACATACACAACTTATACCCAGGATTCTATCGTAGGATATGATACGCTGTCATCCAAGAAGGTGGCACGCGACTTGGTTTCATCTGAATTGAAGGAATACAGCCTTTTGGATAAAACAGTCAGTGTCAAGGCCCGCGGAATCATCAAACATGAAATTCCGAAAATGTGTGTCCCGATAACGCTTCCGAATTTGGAAAATACGGAAACCTGTAAACAGGAAATCGTGGCTTGGGCCTACTGGATGGGCGTTGGCCCGTCGGCAGACAATATCTTTTCAAGAAACAAAGGCACACTCGTCAATCTTTCGGGCTTGGTGACAGCCAATCCTTTGGCCAAACTGGCAATTGGCGTCGCAACAGCACTCATCATTCCAGATGGCAAGAAAATTGACCCCGTCTGGTATGCTGTTACCGATGAGGCCGGCAAAGCTGCCTTTATGGAGGATGAAGATTTCCATGCTCTGGATTATGGAAGAGGGAAGGGGTCCTATAGCCGGTTCTCCGATCCTGAGCAGTGCCAGGGACCATATTATGTGTGTATTAAAAACGAAAATCTCCATAACAGCGTGGATGTTACCGTCAAGGCAGTTGCTATTGTGAAAGTGGAGACCTATAAGGAAAAAGATCACGAGCGTACGAAAACCACGCCCCATTATACGTCCATAGATAAAACGCGTATGGAGGTCACCCCACGACAAATTCGAGTTACTGTAGAATAATTATTTACCTATTATGAATCTTATCCAACTTTTCAAAAACATCAAGCCATTTGTCAAACCTTACAGATGGCTTGTCCTTATCACTTTGATTTTGACTCTTATTGGGTCATTGATGGCCCAGGTCAATGCCATCGTGTTGGACCGCACGGTTGATGCGGTGAACGCATTGGTCCAGAGCCCTAATTTTGCGTGGAGTAAGGCGGCCAAGATCCTAACCATCATCACTATTGTGCTTTTGGGCAAGGAAATTCTTTCCGCACTTATCACCTTTGCACAAAACTACTTCGGTGAACGAATGCGTATCTTCGTTTCAAGAGATCTCGCGCAGTCCGTTATTGAGAAAGTGCTCACTTTCCGTATGGCGTTTTTCTCCCAAAGCGAAAACGAAACCGGCAAATTGCAGACCCGTATCGACCAGGGTGTCAGTAGTTTGTCTCGTACAGTGCAGAATTTCTTCATCGACTTGCTGCCCCTCTTCACCAGCGCTCTCCTCGCCTTGATACTGATGTTTATGGCCAATGTGTATGTGGGCTTGGTCGCTCTCTTCATTGTCCCCATCTATTTCTACATCACCTATCGTCAGGCCAGACGGCTTAAGGGTTGGAGACGCGATATGCGCCATTACCTGGAAACCAAGAGCCACGGCATTATGAACATCATTGAATCCATCAATGTTATCAAATCTTTTAACCGTGAGCGCATCGAAGGTGACAAACAGCTGAATATCCAGAACCAGGTGACCGAAAACCAGATGAAGACCCGACAAGTCAGCTTCTACTACAACGGCATTAAGAGTTTTGTGAAACAAGTAGGCACCGTGCTCGTCATCATCCTCACCGCTTACTTGGTTCTCATCGATTATCCCGGAATGAGTATCGGTAAGATTATGTACCACGTGATGTTGTTCAGCAATGTCGTTGCTCCTATTACGCAACTTCAGCGTATTTTCGACGATATGAACGATGCCCTGATTTATGCGGAAGGTTTCTTCAGCATCCTCCATTCCGAAAAGGACGTGGAGCCCAGCGGTTCATATCACTCCGACAAAGTCATCGGTAACTTCAAAATCGACCACGTGGACTTCACCTATCCAAACGGCAAGAAGGCTCTTCACGACATCAATATGAATATAGAAAGTGGCAAAATCACCGCTTTCGTGGGACTTTCTGGTGCTGGCAAGAGTACTATTGTCAACCTTTTGGACAAATTCTACGAGCCCGACTGCGGCAGTATCACCTTGGATGGTGTTGAACTGTGCGATTACGACACGCAGTTCCTGCGCGAAAACATCGGCATTGTGTTGCAGAAGAACCACATCTTTGATGGCTCTATTGAGGAGAACATCTTGTACGGTAATCCCAATGCCACGCACGAGCAGGTGTTGGATGCGGCTAAGAAAGCATATATCTACGATCAGATTATGGAGCTGCCCAAGCAGTTCGACAGCAAGGCCGACCAGCTTTCCGGCGGCCAGCAGCAGCGTATTGCAATCGCCCGTATGTTCCTGAAAAACCCGCCCATCATCTTCTTGGACGAGCCGACGGCCAGCTTGGACGCCATTGCCACCGAACAGATCAAGAACAGTATTGACGCCATCAAGCAGAATCGTACGGTTATTATTATCTCGCACAGTATTTCGCAAATCATCGATGCCGATGTGGTCTATGCTTTGAAAGACGGCCACGTGGAGCAATCCGGCAATCCGGACGATGTTTATAAGAAGGGCGGTATTTACAAAGACATTATTGATGCTTCCGCCCGTTCACTGAACATTGAGAAAATCGCAAGGACCATCGAAGAAGGGTAGTCGATAAAAACAGAGGCGCGGAAATCTATTTTCCGCGCCTCTGTTTTTGTTTTATTTCATAATCTGATTGGGTATTTCAGCAGGTGCTCATCGAGCATTTCGGTAGGTATGACGTGCTTGATGCCTTCCGCCAGGATGTTCAACATCCGCTCGCGCACGAAATCCTTTCGCACGAACATTGACACCGTTCTGGTCGGTACGGGGTTGACAATGGGACGGATGTGCGACCGCATGCTTTCGCGCAGCAGATTTACATGAAGTTCCGGAATGCTGGTGTAGCCACCGTTTTCATCAACAATCATCATCAATGTGCAGATACCGCCGGCTTCGTATTTGGAAGAGTGCTCGTAATCCAAGTCGCACAATTCGGAAACCTGGCGCTGCAAGCTCACTTCGTCCTTCAGCCCCCATAAGTGGTTGCTGGGCAATGATTCCATATCAATTTCTTTCTCTTTGTACAAAGAGGACATCGGCGAGACGTAGGCCACGTATTTTTCTTTGTAGAGCGGTATTTCGAGTAGGTCTTCATCTTCACGCGGATATGACATAATGGCTACGTCGATTTCAGCACGTTTCAGCTTGTAGATGGTGTGTGTCCTGGTCATTTCCCGAGCGCGGATGTTAATTTTCGGGTATGTTATGCTCAGAAACTTGAACAATTTCGGAGTGATGTAAGGTGCAATTGTCGGGCAGATGCTCAACTTCACTTCTCCGAAATTGCGTTTTTTCTCAACGTTGACCAATTCCTCTAATTGCTTGACGTTGTAGAGTGCTACCTTGGCTTGGTTGATGAGCTTTTCGCCCATTTCGGTGGGACGGGCCGGACGGCTGTTGCGGTCGAAAATCACCACGTCCAGCTCGTTCTCCAATTTCATAATCAAGGTGCTCAGGGTGGACTGCGTTACGCCGCAGCTTTCGGCTGCCTGCACGAAGGAACGATATTTGTCGACAGCCACGATGTATTCTAATTGCTGTAAAGTCATAATTTTAATTCTTGGATGGTGATTGATTGATGAAGGTTTGGGTGCCCAAGCCGGGCACCCGGTTGTTTGTTAGCATTTACAACACGATGGTGCTGTGAGTTCTGTCTTCCACAGACCATGTATGTTGCAGTATTCGTAGACGGCTTTGGGCTTGTCGTTGCAGACGCAGATTTCGGCTTCCGGCTTGTCCTTCAGCCAAATGAATCTGCCGCAGTGCTCGCCTTCAATGTAGAGGAATGCGATGTGGTGCTCCGGCAGCATCGGATGCTCCACACTGCCTACTTTCACCACAATCGTGTGGTCGTCTTTCCAAGTGACCACAGGAAGGTGCTTCTCGTGATACTCTTCCTGCTTGTGCGGGATGAGCTCTTCCATCGGTTCGCCGCAGCAAACCACTTTGACTCCGGAATCAACCGGCTTTACGATTACGTTGCCGCATTTGTTGCAGCGATAAAATTTCAGTTCCATTTTTTTGTTTTTTAATGTTTGACTTTTAAGTGAATTGATAATAGTGATTGAATCTTTTCTGTTGCGGTGGCAACCTCGGTTTTCTTGAGAAAGTGTCCATAATGTTTGATGTTTGGGTTCATAATGTTTGTTTAAGGATTCTCCCCTTTTTGATTTCGATTTTGAGTTTGATAACGGCGGCAAAAATATAATCTTTTTGATATTGACAAAATATGATTCTCAAATAATAGTATTGATATTATCAATCAAAGCAGTTTTTCTCTCTTGCCACGTCCATATATGCGGGTTCGTCGATGTTCACTTCCTTCTTCAATGGGTTGCGTTTGAACTTGAAGATTTTCCAAATATGGTATGTGATAACCATAATGTTGGCAAGAAGGGCCACAAAGCTGACGGCGAAAAGGGCTTGCGGGTTATGTGAGGCAGGCACGCCCCAGCGTGGACTGTTGACAAATGCGGGCACGCTCATCGTGAACATCATCCACAAGGCCAAGGTGTGCGCACGATGTTGCAGCCACGCACCCTTGCGGATGAAAAATGCCGGAATGGTGCAGGAAACGAGCAGTGCGGCACCGGCGTAGAAGGCGTGGTCCGAAACGCAGTTGTAGACATAGGCGAAATTCCAGATGTCATAAGCAATAATCCAATACCATAGCATATCGGGCCACAACATATCTTGGTTTTCGTCCTTACTGATGAAGATCCCCATCCATCCTGAAATGGCTAAGATGTTGAGAATGCCTGCGATACCGTTCATGATGTTCCAAGGACCGGACATCATCACCACTCCGTCTATAACCTGCCCAGTGGCGTGCAGGCCGTACACTTGGAAGTCGCGAATACAGGCTTCGAGAATATTGACGGAAAGAATAATGGGCGGGAACAGCAGCGCGTACTTGTTGCTGCTCCACTCTTTGTTGTAACGGATGAGCATAAAGCCCACGCATCCGATTAGGGCGGAATACACCTTCACCCAGTGAAACCAAGTTCCCGTGCTGGCGCCAGTTCCAGGTGTGGCGGTGTGTGGCAGCCATAGGGTGAATGTCAGTACCAAAGGTATGAGGACGAAGAACAGAATACCGATGTCCTTGAACCTTCTTGTCAGTTCGTTTAGAACGACGAGCGCCAAAGTGACGCCGCACCACATTAATAAATTGTACCACGTGAGTCCGTGGAAAAGAAAACCGTTGAACATAATTTTTGATTTTTAAGGTGAACATTGTGTTTGATTTTGTGGCGGCAAAAATATAAACATATCAATATCTACATCATCGAATATAACTATGTTGTTATCCGCCGTTTCAATGATGCGCAGTGAAAGTCCTCTTATTGAAGCGATGCAACCTATCCATTTTTTTGTATTTTTGCGGCTCTTTAAGAAAAGATGAAAAAGATTGTAACTTTGGGCTTGATGGTTGTACTCGCCCTGTCTGCGACGTTTGCACAGACGGGCGGTGGTAGCGTGTACAACTTTCTGGGACTCAGTTATTCCACACGTCTGACGGCGCTGGGCAACAATCTGATTTCCGTTTATGACGATGATCCTACTTGGATAATGGCCAATCCGTCTTTTATCAGCGAGCGCCACAGCAATACGTTGGCTTTGGATTACACCAACTATTTCGGCAGAACGAGTTATGCGTCCGCTATGTATTCTTATACATTTCCCAAAGCGGGCAGTTTTGCCGCCGAACTTCGATATGTCGGTTATGGCACTTTTCAAGGTATGGACGAGTTGGGCCTGGAAACGGGAAAGTTCTCGGCTAACGATGTCGCTTTGACTTTGGGCTGGGGGCGTGAACTGTCGCCTCATTTCTCTATAGGCGCGAATTTGAAATTCGTTTTCTGTGGCTATGAAATGTATAACTCTTTCGGCATTGGTGTTGATGTGGCTGGAAGTTATTTCATCCCGGAAAAAAATATTTCCATGACTTTGCTTGCTAAGAACATTGGTACTGAGATAAAGCCCTTCACACCTGGGGATTACGAACTCACACCGTTCGATTTGCAGTTCGCCTTTTCGAAGCGCTTGGAACATGTGCCTATCAGATTTCATATTTCATTACATCACCTGTATCGTTGGAATATGAATTATTTGGGCCCTGAAAATCCGTTCTTGGAAACAGATGCCATCAGCAACGAACTGGTCTATCCTACTAAAGTTTCTCAGTTTTTTGATAATTTCTTCCGCCATTTCGTTTTTGGCCTTGAAATAGAACCTTCAAAATATTTCTCTTTGCAGTTGGCCTATAACCACAATGTCCATCAGGAGATGAAGGTGCTGGCCAGAAGTTCTATGGCTGGTTTTTCGTATGGCTTTATGGTGAATGTGAAAGGTATACAGGTCGGATTTGCCCGCCAGCATTACGCTCCTGGAGCCACTCCTAATTGTTTCAATTTCGCATTGAACTTCGATGAATTGTCTAAGATGCATCAGGAGAAGAAGACCAAAAAACTTCAGCGCATTGACGGATAAAAGAATTTGTAGGAATAATACATTTATTAAACGCCTTGATTATGATTCCATTTTCCCCTCCTCATATAGATGAAAAGATTATTAACGAAGTAGTGGCAGCCCTCAAGTCCGGATGGATTACAACGGGTCCGCGCACCAAAGCCTTGGAAAAACTGCTGGTTGAGTACTGCGGGGTTCCCAATGTGCTCTGTGTCAACTCTGCGTCTTCCGGTTTGGAGTTGATATTGCGCTGGTTCGGCATAGGGCCGGGTGACGAAGTCGTTGTGCCGGCTTACACTTATACGGCATCAGCGGAAGTGGCTGTGCATTGCGGCGCCCGTCTTGTGATGGTGGATGTGAATGATGATTTCCTGATTTCCGTGGACAATATCCGCAAGGCTATCACGGAGAAGACTAAGGCCATTGTCCCGGTTGATATTGCCGGTTATCCGTGCGACTACGACGCGATTATGGATTTGGTGAAAAGTGATGAGGTGAGGGCTAAATTCCAACCTCGTGGCGAGCGCCAGCAACAGTTGGGCCGCCCGTTGGTGATGTCTGATGCCGCACACTCTTTAGGGGGCTGGTACAAAGGCAGACGAACAGGTTCGTTGGCTGATGTCACCGTGTTTTCGTTCCATGCTGTCAAGAACCTCACAACAGCGGAAGGCGGCGCTATCTGCCTGAATCTGCCTGAGCCTTTCGATTGCGCGGCTACATACAAATATCTCTGCACGTTTTCCTTGCACGGCCAATCCAAAGATGCGTTGGCTAAGACCCAGCTCGGCAATTGGCGCTATGACGTCTATGAAACAGGCTACAAATGCAATATGACCGATGTGGCCGCTGCTATGGGCTTGGTGGAGTTGCCTCGCTACGATGCGGAAATCCTGCCCCGCCGCAAACAGATTTTCGAGGCTTATACGGCTGCCTTCAAAGATGATGGCCGATTCCAGATTCCGGAGTATGATAATGGAGAGAAAACCACTTCCTATCATGTATATGCTTTGCGCCTGACTGACGCTAATGAGTCTGAGCGCGATGCTGTGATGCAGCGGATTTTCGAACAAGGCGTCTCCGTGAACGTCCACTTTATTCCGCTGCCGCTGCTTACTGCGTATAAAAATATGGGATTCCGTATGGAAGATTATCCGACAACCTATGACAACTATTCCAGGGAAATCAGTCTCCCGGTATATTACGACCTTACAGATGACCAGGTTCAGGAAGTTATTGCTGCGGTTCGCGCGGCTGTTCCCGAACGTTAGCTTTCAACGCCTGGTTTATTTGCTGCTTTAATTCCAGCACATTCTGTTCCACTACCTTCTTCCGCTCAGGATTGAACATAGTGGCGTATTTAGGCTTGCCTATCTTGAACTTGCGCTTGTCGGTGCCGATGATGTCCAAACCTATTCGTATCGGTTTTACCAATGATATATTATAATTGTATGTCCAATCCAGGTTGTGGCGCCCGGACAGGATGGCTTGGTATTTGTCTATGGAAACGGAGAACGGATACACATCGACTTCGTTTTTGAAGATGGTTGCTTCTGCAGAAAGGCTGTCGATCTTGTTAGTGGTCCCTTTCTTGAATTGGAGCAACTTGGAAATCTTGCCGTAGGTTTCTTCGTCCAGAACGACCAAGTCTTTGCCGTTGATGGCGGCCGCGCCGCGTAAGGTGGAATACTTCAAGTCGTAATTGGATTTCAGATAGGTTTCGATGGCGAAATGGAATTCTGCGTTGCCGGCGAAAGATTTCAGCATGGGCAATACGGTGTCCACTTCGGGAATCATTTGTATGAGTTTGTCGATTTGGATGTCGAGCAAGTGGAAGTCGAGGCCGAGGAAGAGGTGGTTTTTGCGCGGAGATTTGTAGAGTGCGGTGAGCTGCAAGCGCGCGGCATCGGAGGTGAGACCCATTTCGTCCAATACGAGAACGCCGTCTTTGAGTGAGATGTAGCCGCCAACATTACGAATCTCGGCGTCTTCAAACAACGCCTTCTTGATGTTCGTGTGCATGCGGATGTTCATACCGTAAGGCACCATAAAGGGATCTGCTTGTGAAGCTTCGGGCTGCTCGGCCATTAGGGAGTCGGGGGCGCCGAACCCACTGACAAGGTCCATGATTTCATTGATGTCTATATAGTTGGAATTAAGTTCCAGATTTCCTGTCATCAAGTCTGTGCCTTGGAAATATTTGTCCATGTTTGAGACTTCGCCTGTGATGCTGAAATCGGACTTGCCCAAGATGACACTGCCTTTTTCAATGTCGCATTGATGTGTGGTGAGGGCGGCCTTCAGTTGAGGAATCTCTACAGGGACCTCTAAGCCGTTGACATTGACGTTTCCTTTGTTCAATGTTATTTTTACATCCGGATTCCAGCGCATCAGCACGTTGCTTTCATTTTCTTTGTAATGTGAGGAGGCGGTCAGGGCCAGGGCACCAATTTCCGCACTGAGCATTTTGCCGACTTTCGCTGCCAGAACTTCGCCCGTGTATTTCAAAGACATTTTGTCGGTATCGCGCATGACAAAGGTGCCGCTCGGTTTGTAGAGGTAGGCATCTATGGTGTCCATCTTGCCGGTAATGGAGGCAAATTCGTATTCTGCTCCGAATCGGACAGCTTGTGTGCTGTCCAGGAGATTGTTGACGTAGGCTTCCACAACCGTGGACTCGGCCTCGAGGTCGCCCAGACCGATTTTCGTGCCGTTGAGTTTTTCAGCTTGCAGGTTTACTGCGGCCCATTCCCCGATGTTGTACGGATGCTCTTCTACAGGAAAACGGATGCCGACATTTATAGACGGCGAAGTGATATTCAAAGAGTCAGCGTAAACCACGTCCACGTTTTTGAATACGATGTTGCCGTCGGCTTTCCATTGGTCGATGGCCATATTGGAGAGTTGCTCGAGGTCGCACTTGATGTTTACGGAGGCATTTGCTTCGGCATCGCAGCGGGTGAACTCGTCAGGAAGGAACTGTTTGAAATCTGGAACGTGCAACTCGCCGGTCAGCGCCAAGTCCATGAGCATTTTGCCGAAAAGGTCTCTGATGGTGCCTTTTGCAGTAAGATGGTTTTTGCCGGTATAGCAGTCCAAAGACTTTATCGTTACGTCCGTTTTGTTGTTCAAATCTAAATTTACATGGCATAAAGATTTGATTTTTTGGAATGAAAGCGGAAAATCTTTCATGGCGAAGGAGCCGTCGGACAAATTCACGTCCGTGGTGATTAAGGGCTTCTGGCTTTCGTTGAGGTGCCCCTTGACTTTACCGGAGAGCCCGATTTTGCCATCTAACTCCATATCGTCGAGCGCATCGCCGATGATGGCCTGCGGAATCATGGACAGTACTCCTTTGAGAGGCCACTTCTCTGTGACGTAGTTGAGGTTCAGTTTTATGTCGCCATCTTGGATGTTGCGCTGGGCATCGCCGTCTATGGTGAGCTTGTAGTCCTCGATGGCTATTTCTGTGTTCTGCAGATTGGCCTTTTGCAAGGGCAGGTTCAGTTTTATGTCGGATGCCAGATTGACATCGAGGGAATCCAGATATTTTTCAGTGCCGTTTTGCAGAGCCAGTTGCCGAATGTCCAATTCGAGATTGCCGTCCACATCGTTCATATCGGCCAGGGAACCGTCGAAATTGAATTTCAGTTTTTCATAGTTGGCATGCAGTTGGTTGCTGTCGAGTGTCTTGAAATCGAAAGCTGCGGTGCTTACTTTGATTTTTCCGTCAATGTCCTTGTCCTGCATTTTCCCTTTGGCCGCTATGTCGAGTTCTTTGAGGTCGGCCATGATTTTCGTCTGCCTGTCTGTGTAGTTGACGTTGATGTTGTCAGTTTCGACTTTGTGCAGGTTGAGGCCGTAGTTGAATTCGGAGGGTGCCTCTGTGGTATCCGTTTTGAAGACGGAAAAGTTGTTTTTGCCTTCAGGGTTTATGTAGAGGTTGGCGGTGCCGTCTTTGAGGTAGAAGTTGTTGACGACGATATTGCTGTTTTTCAAGAGCTCGCGGATGTTGATGGCCGCAGTGCAATGCTTGACGTGCAGCAGAGTGTCAGAAGGCGCCCCGTACATTGGGTTGCTAAGCGTTAGGTCATGGAGGTCGATGCCGATTTTCGGGAAGGTGCGGAAGAAGGTGAGGTCTGCCTTTTTCAAGTCGAAGTCGCACGTGATGAATCGTGGGGCTTCTTGGTTGACGACTTTGGTGAGCCTGCTTGGCGAAAACACCGTGCACAGCAAAATGCCGATGCCGACGAGCACCAACCCTATTATAGATAGCAGGGAAATCAAGGTGATTTTCAGGCCTTTTTTCATGGTTATTGGTTCAGTTTGGTGAAATTGTAGGTGGTGCCGTAGTTGTCGTGGTAGCACAGGATAGTGGCGTTGAGTTTGGTCAGGGTGTATGTCTTAGGCACGATGCCGCCCATTTCCATCTTGTGATTTTGAGTGAGAGTTGCCCCTTGGAGTGTCCAAGTGAAGGGCTGCGCCTCCTCTTCGGTGACGTCGTCAGCGGTGTCCCAGGTGTAACCGGTGCCGTTGGCGTTATAATATTCATGTACAGTGCCAGCCTGCCAGTGCCCTGCCATCAGGGCAGGGTCGAACTTTACTTTGTTGAGGTCGCAGCCGCCTGTCAACAAGGACAGGCACGCGCAAAGCAGTATGACACAGGATTTTTTCATAGCTGTTTGTTATGCGATGATGTTTACTTCAGGATTGAGTCTGATGTCGAAAAGCTGTTGGACGTCAAAAATGACGCGCTGGTAGACATAGGAAATTTCCTCGGGTTTAGCGTTGCCGTAATTTACAACGACCAAAGCCTGGAATGGATATATGCCGGCATCGCCGATACGTTTGCCTTTCCAACCGGCTTTCTCGATGAGTTGTCCGGCTGCGAGCTTGACGTATTCTTCATCGATAGGGTAGGAGACGAGGTCCGGAAATTGCTCGAGCAGTTCTGAATACTGGGCGCGTGGGATGACGGGGTTTTTGAAGAAACTGCCCGCGCAGCCTATTTTGGTGATGTCTGGCAATTTGCTGTTACGAATGCCGATGACGGTGTCCATGATGTTTTCGAGTGTGGGCTCCACTCCTGCCATGGCATTGGCCAAAGCCTTGTATGTGAGGTTGAAATGGGGAACTTTTGAAAGTCGGAACCAGACGCTTGTGATGAAAGCCTTGCCTTTGAGCCCGTTTTTGAACAGAGAGTTGCGGTAGCCGAACTGGCATTGCGGTGCGGTGAGGCTGAATTCCTGCATGTTGCCGGTATAGTAGCCTTCCACTTTTTCAATGCAGTCTTTGACCTCGACACCGTATGCGCCGATGTTCTGCACGGGCGAACTGCCGACCAGACCTGGAATGCCGACGAGGTTTTCCAACCCGTAGTAGTGGTGTTCGCGGCAGTAGTCGGTAAGAGCGCTCCACTCTTCGCCGGCAGCCACGCGCAGGAGGATGCTCTCCGCATCTTCATCCATAATATCGATGCCTTTGAATGCCGGATGGATGACGGTGCCGTTGTAATGATTGGTGAACAAGGTGTTGCTGCCACCGCCGAGGATGTAGTGCGGCGAATCGAAAACATTGGCCTTGTCGAGCTCGTGAATCTCTTCCTCGGCATCTAATTGTATAAAACGAGCACACAACACATCCATACCGAATGTGTTGTATGCTTTTAATGGAAAATCGAATTTTACAATCATTTTCTTAATACTGACTGCTAAAGGCATTGGTTAATATCGCCCCTTCCCCTCAACTCTTAACTCTTAACTTTTAACTCTTAACTCTTAGAACATATATCCCATCTTCACATAGAAGTTGGCCATGCTGCCGTTGTCGCGTTTGTCAAACGGAGCGGCCCAGTCTACGGAGAGCACGAAGTTATCGTTCATCATAACTTTGAGACCGAGGCCTGCTGCCATATGAGGTCTGTAGATTTGAGCGTCATCGCCGAAAAGCAGGTAGTTGTCAAGTTGGCTGATGTCGAAGTCGGGATCGTTGGCCGCGATGTTCTCACGAATTTGGTTTTCGTTGAGTTCGTAGGGTTGCAGAATCATGCCGGCGTCAAAGAATGGGTTGAGGCCGATGAAGAAATGTTCTTTGCCGATGTCGAATTTGCAGATTTGGAAACGGAATTCCACGTTGGCGAAAGCATAGCCTTTGGAAGTGACACGGTGACGCATCATACCGCGCACGGTGTTGCCGCCGCCGAGTCCCTCGTACAACACGCGTTGGATGAAGAGGTTGTTGTAGTAGTTGTTGAGGTAGAACGGAGTTTCGCCAGCCACGGTGAGCTGTGTGCCAATACGGTATGCGAAAGTGATGACATCTTTGTAAACGGGAACGAAATGTTTGAATGAGAAGTTGAACATCAGGTTGTTGTACTGTTTGTCCTTGCCGAAGGCAGCGTTGTAGGTCCAGAAGGCTTCGGCATTAATACCTTTGTGGGTGTTCTGCTGGCGGTCGCGGTTGTCGTAGGTGATGCCCCCGCGCAGATAGGGATGCCAGCCGCCGTTAGCTTCGTTGGGGTTGAGGATGCCCCATTTGTTGTACTTCTCATACATGCCGTCAATTTCCGGCAGCATGCGGTCTTCCTGCTTGTTGCGGTTGATCATGGTGGTGTTCACGGTGTCGATCATGAATCCCAACATACCGACACCTGCGTTCCAGTACCAGTTGTCACCGATGGAGCCGTCAATGTCGGCAGCCACACGCAGCAGGTCGCGTTGTGATTTGTAGAAGGCGCGTGATACGCAGTTCTCGGATTTCTTGCTGGCCCATTCGGCGTTGTACACCGTTTGGTATCCGTTGAAACCGTAAAAGTCGCAAAGTGCGTCAGGCAGATAGGAAAGGTCGATCTTCAAGCGGTGGTTCGGAATCAGCTTCTTGGAGTCGTAAGCGAAGCGGAACAGGCCGGAACGCTTGGTAGTATAAGCGGCTTCGAAATAGAGGGAATGGAAATATTCCGGATATATGGAACCGTCGCCGAAGTCATAGACATTGGCCAAAAGGCCATACTGGAAACCCTTGTCGGCATCGAAGGCCACGCTGGGGAGTACGCCGAAGGTCCATCCTGTTCGGATGTCGCTCTTCTCTTTCTTCTCTTTCTTGGGTTTTGCAGATTTGTCCTTATTTTGTGCGTTTGCTGTATAACTAACAGTCAATAAAGCACATAAGATAAAAAGTACAATTTTTTTCATATAATACTATTTTTTAAAAACAAGTGGCAAACATACATAAATTTCGTAGGTATGAATATCGCAAAAGGAAAAGTTATGAAAAGCGCAGAGTGAAAAAGGAGGGCTTTAAAGTTCCAATTTCTACGACTAAAAGTTAGTGTCAAACGACTTTTTCCAACGAAAAAAAACAAATAATAACAAGCCGTTGTGAATGTTGAAAAAAAGTGTATTTTTGCCGCCCCAAAAAATAAACACAATTTTTTAACAAAAACAAACAAAAAACTATGGTTAATCAGTACGAAACCGTTTTCATTATGACGCCCGTTTTATCTGAAGATCAGATGAAGGAAACGGTACAAAAATTCGAGAAGATTCTCACCGACAAAGGCGCTGAGATCGTACATCAAGAAAACTGGGGCCTCCGCAAGTTGGAATACCCTATCCAAAAGAAATCCTCCGGTTTCTATCATTTATTTGAATTCAAGGCTGACGGCGCTACCGTAGAAGCTCTTGAACTGCAATATCGTCGTGACGAACGCATTATGCGCTTCCTCACCGTCAGCATGGACAAATATGCCATCGCATACGCAGAAAAGAGACGCGCTAACCGCAATGCCAAGGCCGCTGCCAAGGAAGAAGTTGTCGCTGAACAACCTCAGGAAGTTAACAATGAGTCTAATCAAACAGAACAAGCAGAATAATTATGGCACAACAATCAGATATTAAATACATTGCTCCCGTAGCAGTTGATATTAAGAAGAAAAAATACTGCCGTTTCAAAAAGAGCGGTATTAAATACATCGATTATAAAGATGGTGAATTCCTGAAGAAATTCGTCAACGAACAAGGTAAGATTTTACCTCGCCGTTTGACAGGTACTTCTCTGAAATATCAGAAGAAAGTCGCTCAGGCTGTTAAAAGAGCACGCCACTTGGCTCTGCTTCCATTCGTAACCGATAATTTAAAATCTAACTAATAGGAGGAATTGACATGGAAATTATTTTAAAACAAGACGTACAGAATTTAGGATATGCCGATGACCTCGTAAAGGTTAAAGACGGTTATGCACGCAACTACCTTATCCCTAAAGGTTTGGCAGAACTCGC
The DNA here is from genome assembly GCA_024400835.1 of Bacteroidales bacterium. Lineage (GTDB taxonomy): Bacteria > Bacteroidota > Bacteroidia > Bacteroidales > WCHB1-69 > F23-D06. Next base: position 2,224 of record JAKSMC010000045.1, on the reverse strand, counting down.
AACCCCGGCAAAAAAGAAAATGCTTGCTGAAACTTTGAAACAACGCGCTTTCAAAGCTGAAAAAATCAGAAAAGAAGCTGAATTCCTCGCTGGCAAGATCGAAGGCCTCGAAGTTACTATCGCTACTAAGGCTTCTGAAAAGGGTACAATCTTCGGCTCCGTGAACAACATCGCCGTTGCTAACGCTCTCAAAGAACAACACGATATCGACATCGACCGCAGAAAGATCGTTTTGAACGAAGGTAACATCAAGGAACTCGGCACTTACACCGCAATTGTTAACCTTCACAAAGACTTCAACAAGGTTAACATCAACCTTAAAGTTGTGGCTGAAGAAGAATAATTCGTCATTATTCATATCAAAAAGCTCTCCTCTTATTAGGAGAGCTTTTTTTTTGTATTTTTGCGACCTAATTTTTTGGTATGAAATACAAACGTATACTTCTTAAACTCAGTGGCGAATCCTTGATGGGAGAGGACAACTACGGCATTAACTACAACACCGTCCGCCACTTCGCTTCCGAAATAAAATCCGCAGTGGAAATGGGCGTCCAAGTGGGCGTCGTTATCGGCGGTGGTAATATCTTCCGCGGCGTCCAAGGCGCTTCCAAGGGCTTCGACCGCCGTCAGGGCGACCAAATGGGCATGCTGGCCACAGTCATCAACGCTATGGCTGTCCAGGCTGTTCTCGAAGAACTTGACGTAAAAGCCAAGGTCCTTACCGCTGTCTCTATCGAAGGCGTTAGCGAGAAAATATCCTGGCGCAAGGCTGTGGAAAATCTGGAAGCTGGCTATGTCGTCATCCTCGGCGGTGGCACAGGCAACCCGTTCTTCACCACAGATTCCGGTGCGGCTCTCCGTGCCGTGGAAATCGGTGCCGACCTCCTGCTCAAAGGTACCCGCGTGGATGGCGTCTATACCGCTGATCCTGAAAAAGACCCTTCCGCTGCGAAATATACAAACCTCACCTTCGACGAAGCTTACGAAAAGAACCTCAAAATCATGGATATGACGGCATTCACCCTCTGTAAGGAAAACCACATGCCGATTTATGTCTATGACGCTAACAAACCCGGAAACCTGAAGAAGGTGCTCGACGGCGAACCTATCGGAACCTTGCTGCAGTAAGGCTGACATTGACTATTGACTTTAACATTAACTTTATATTATGGATACACAAACTTGTTTGAAAAACACAAAGGAAAGCATGAGCTCAACGGTTGCTTTCTTCGATAAATCTTTACAGAAAATCCGTGCAGGCAAGGCTTCCCCTCAAATGCTCGAAGGCCTTAAAGTTGACTATTACGGCAACCCCACGCCGGTTGACCAAGTGGCCAATATCAACACTCCGGATGCTCATCAAATCGTAATCCAACCTTGGGAACGCAATATGCTCCCGATTATTGAAAAAGCCATCTTGGCTGCCAATATCGGCCTCACACCGCAAAACAACGGCGAATTCATTCGCCTCGTGGTGCCTACTCCGACCGAGGAACGTCGTAAGGAATTGGTGAAGAAGGCTAAACAGGAAGCTGAACAAACCAAGGTCTCTATCCGCAATATCCGCCGTACGGCCAACGATGAAGCCAAAAAACTCAAAGACGACGGCACTCCTGAAGACGAAATCAAAAAACTGGAAACCGATATCCAAAAGGCTACCGATGATGCTATCGCTAAAGTTGACAAAATCATGGATGCCAAGGAAAAGGAAATCATGACCGTATAATCAGACAACAATCAATTATTTATCAATCCATAAATTTTAAAAATATGAACATTCCTGAAAATTTGAAGTATTCTGCTGACCACGAATGGTTAAAAGTAGATGGCGAATTCGCTTTCGTAGGTATCACTGCACACGCAGCTAACGAACTCGGTGACATCGTTTTCCTCGATATCACATCTGTAGATGAAACTCTCGACAAAGACGAAGTTTTCGGTACAATCGAAGCTGTTAAGACAGTTGCTGACCTTATGTTGCCGGTTGCTGGCGAAGTTGTTGAATTCAACGAAGCTCTCGAAGCAAATCCTGCTCTCGTAAACAGCGATCCTTACGGCGAAGGCTGGATCATCAAAGTTAAGATGACAGAACCCGCTCAGGTTGACGAACTGATGGACGCAGCTGCTTACACAGCAATGCTCGGCTAATAATCAGCTTCTTTACAACATAAAAAAAGGCGTATAGGTCAAAATGCGGGCTGAAAAAAAGACATAGTTGTTCTAT
>JAKSMC010000044.1 GCA_024400835.1 Bacteroidales bacterium | reverse complement strand
TCTCTGATAATCAGCTGGTTCTCTTTTAGTTGCTTATATCGAACTCACGTTATTTTACTATTTCTTCATCGGCAGATAAATGACGAACGTACTGCCTTTGCCTTCTTCGCTCTGCACTTCGATTTTACCTTTGTGCAGGGAGACGATTTTCTTCACGTAGCCAAGTCCCAAGCCATAGCCCTTGACGTTGTGTACGTTTCCTTTCGGCACGCGGTAGAAATTTTCGAAAATGTGTGCGATAGATTTCTTTGGAATACCAATGCCCTTGTCGGAAACGGACAGCAGGAACTGTTTGCTGTCGGATTGTGTGTTGATGAGAATCTCAGGCGCGCCCTGAGAGTACTTGATGGCGTTTTCCAACAGGTTGGTGACGACATTCTCCAAGTGCGAGCGGTCACCGAAAATCTTGTGCTCGTCCGCGTTGAGGGCAAGGTTCAGTGTCCCGTTGACGGATGAGATATGCAGGGCGATACTGTCGGTTACCTTTTTGATGAGTTCGTGCATGTCAAGCAGCTCCACATTCATCTTTACCTGTCCCTTCTTCAGTTGCGCAATCTGTAGGATGTTGGTGACCATATTTTTCAGTCGTTCGTTTTCATCCCGTATGATGGTGATGTAGGCCTCTCGCATGGAGGCATCGCTGTGCAGCGTGGGGTCAGACAGGGCTTCGCAGGCCAGGGAGATAGTGGAAATCGGGGTCTTGAACTCGTGCGTCATGTTGTTGACAAATTCGTTGGTGACTTCCGACAGTTTCTTCTGGCGATAGAGGGAGTACAGGGCCACGAACGAGATGGTGAAGCAGATGACCAGCAGGCTGGCAATGAGGATGACGAGTGAACTCATACGCTGGAGATAGACGCCGCGCTCGGATGGGAAGTAGAGGATGATATAGTGCGGGGAACTGACTTTCTCGTTGTATTTCAGACGGAAAACGTATTCGCTTTGCAGAATCTGCTCGGGAATGATGCTCTGCGGCTCGATGATGAAATCCGTGGTGAATGCGTTGTATAGAGCGAAGTCGAAGCGGGCGTTGATGTTCTCTGCCAAAAGGGCTTCCTTGATAATGCTGCGCAGCGTGTCTTGACTCAGTAGCGCGATGGTCGTGCTGTCCAACTGCACCAGGTTGGGGTCTGTGAAGCTGACCGTCGGAGCCTTGTTGTCCTTGGTGTTCTTCGGTGACCAGGGGTCATTGTCCAAGGGGAATAATTTGCGGAAGGCACTGCTGAAGTATTCCGTGTCGTTGTCAACAATGCGTGAGTTGTTTTCCTTGACGAAGATGACGGATTTGATAACGCCGACGGGTTGTCCTGTAATGGAGTCAAGGACGAACTTCCGGGTTCTGAGAACGGAAACTACGTCAGAGGTGTCAACCTCATCGTCGATAGTGCTGTCGCTGGTCGATAAGTCCAGCGTGTCGTTCATGATGGTGGCATCAATACGGTCGATGATGCCGTCACCTGCTGTGAGTACCTCGTTGACAAAGATGCTTCGCTGAACTTTCTCCGCTTCGGTGTATAGCTTGAAGATGGAGAGTATCAGCAAAATAGAGGTGATACCTACGAGGAAGAACAGCGAGATGATAATACGTTTTTTCATAATCTGCCTAAAAATTGCATTACATCTATGTGGTTGGGATATTCCGTCAGGGTGGGCTCGTTCGCTTTCCCGAACGGAATCCCGCATTGCGCGGAAACTGTGATTTCGTTATCTGAGGCGCTGGGCTGTCCGTTACAGTACGTGTACTGTATGACGGCAGGGGCGGGCTCGGTGCCATCGTCTTCTACCAGCAGAAATGTGCCGGCATCCATGTAGTATTTGGAACTCATCAGGCGGATGGCTTTCTGGTAGTCGAGATTGTTGAGGTACTGGTTGTGGTAGGCAATGGGCTGGCTCACTTCGTTCAAGGCGCGCAGCAGTGGCACGAAATCGTAATTCTGTGGCACGTACAGTTTGTTGACGGAGCGGGTACCAAGCCCGAAGTACAAGTAGATGTCCTCGGACAGTGCGCGCAGTTCGTCGGTGGTCTCCTCGCCAGTCAGGATGGCAGCAGTGCGCTGACGGTGCCTGATGATGTGCGGGAATTTTTGGAAATAGCGCTCGAAAGCTGCCAGACTGTCGGGCTTGCCTTCCGCGATGACGGCGTCGAAACCGCAGACCTTGTTGGTGAAGCAGATGCGCTCTTTCAGCGCTGGCTCTATCTCAGTGAGGATTTGGACGATGACGGGCAGCAAAAGTGTGTCGGCGGGATCTTGCTTGCAGAGGAGGTCGTTGCCGCTGACGAGCACGTAGAGCAGGTCTCGGAAAGCGGAGAACGGAACCGCCCCACTGGGTATGAGCGCCACCTTTTTACGCTGGTTCCAAACCAGCGCATCGTCGCCATAGCCGCTGACGAATTGCCTGAGCGCTTCTTCGTTCAGCGTCTGTGCAATCGTTCCCAAAGCTCTCTGGCAGAAGAACGGCGTGAACCACGGATTCCGCTGGTATTGCAGGTTGAATGCCTGCTCGAAGCGGCTCTTCACAAAGTCACTGTCGAGCAGGTACTCTCCCAACTTGACAAACGGCTGGGCATTGTCATATAGAGACTGTGCGTCCATTACAGCTCGGCGCACACTTGGTTGATGATTTCGCGGATGGTCTCTTCTGGGAACTGCTGGATGAATCCCTCTTTTTCCAGAAGATGCGTGATGGCGTGGGTTTCGTCAATGTCCTTTTTGGCGATGTCATAGACCTCCTGCCAGGTGCGTGTCTTGCGGGCAACGCCGTCCTTGATGGCCTGCATAGCCACGTCGGCGGCCACGTTCGGGAAGAGGTCGTCGTCCATCATCGTGGGCATGATGTGGTCGGCGGTGATACCTTGGCGCTCGGCGTAGTCGGCAATGGAGTGTGCGGCGCAGATGGCCATCGCATCCGTGATCTTACGGGCGGAAACCAGCAGCGTGCCCTTCAGAATGGAGGGGAAACATACGGAGTTGTTGACCTGGTTCGGGAAGTCGCCACGACCGGTGGCCACGATGTACGCGCCGGCTTCTTTGGCCTTGTACGGATAGATTTCCGGCACGGGGTTGGCGCAGGCAAACACGATGGACTTCTCTGCCATCAGGGAAATCCATTCCGGCTTGATGGTGTCGGGACCCGGTTTGGAGAGGGCCACTAAGACGTCGGCATTCTTGAAGGCCTCTTCTTCGGTACCGATGCATTGAGGGTTGGTGGTTTCGCAGAGTTCCCATTTGCGGTAGAAGCGTTTGTCCTCGCGGATGTCCGTTCTGTTTTTGTGCAGCGTTCCTTTGGTGTCGAAGATGATCATATTCTCAGGACGTACGCCGTCGGTAATCATCAGGCGGGCGATAGTGGTGTTGGCTGCGCCGGCGCCATAGAGCACGACTTTGATATCTTCCATCTTCTTACCGACGATTTTGAGGGCGTTGATAAGTCCGGCGAGCGTCACGCAGGCTGTGCCTTGTGCGTCATCGTGCCATACGGGGATGTCGCAGCATTCGCGCAACGTGTCCAAAACGCGGTAGCAGTTGGGTTGGGAGATGTCTTCCAAGTTGACGGCGCCGAAGCTGTGCTGAACCATCTTCACAAATTCGATGATTTTGTCGGCTTGGTGCACGCCGTTTTCATCGCTGCTGTCCATACAGAGAGGCACGGAGTCCACGCCGCCCAAGTACTTCATCAGCATGGCTTTGCCTTCCATCACGCCGAGGCCGCCCGGAGGCGTGCAGTCGCCGTCGCCCAACACGCGCGTGCTGTCGCTCACCACGGCCACGAGGTTCGCACGGTTGACCAACTCGAAGGACTTGTCGTTGTCTTCTCGAATGGTGGTCGAAACAGCAGACACGCCGGGTGTGTACCATACGTTGAACCAGTTGAAACCGTATATCGGGGCCTTGGGCAATGTCTGCATCTTGCCACCGTAAAAACGATGCGCTGCAATGGACATTCTTTTGTAAAACAGTGTTTTGGCCTTAGCCTTTTGTTCCTCTGTGAAATTTGCCGGGAACAATTCTTCAATGTGATCGAGATTTGTAATGTTCATTGATATAATGTGCTAATGTGTTAATGCGATAATTTGATAATGTTATTATGAATGAATTATTGCCGAGTATCTTTTAAACCTGAAACTTGAAACCTGAATGGTTGTCGGACGCAATAAATTGCGTCCCTACTTCTCCTCTTTCGTAGGTATTCCGTAGTACGTTGTCACCTTGTGGAGGAGTTTGCCGGTTTGGTCGTATTTTTTGAAGTCTCCGTGGGCGTCGTACAAGTAATTGCCTTCGTAGGCTTTTTGTCCGTTTTCAAAGTAGAGTTCGTAAGCACCATTTATGACGCCGTTACGATAGTCTGCTTTTTGGCAGATTTTGCCATTGGGATAGTAGAAGAGGTAGGAACCGTCCAAATCACCATTTTTGTATTGGGCAGATTCGGCGGCTTGCCCGTTGGTGTAGTAAACCACCCAGGAACCGTTGCGGAGACCTTGTTCGAAATTGGCCACTAAGGCGGTCTTGCCGTTCGGATATTGAGCTGTCACGGTTTGAGCCTCTTTGCTGAAACGCTGGGGTTGGCTCATATGGCCGTTGGCCTGCAGATAGGAATATTGGAAGGCGTTCTCGTTGTTGTAGTCAATTTCCAACAGAACGGTTTTGCCGGTGGGATCGTAGAATACGTATGCGCCTTCGTATGCATCTTGGATGACATTGGCTTTGGAAGACATTTTACCATTGGGGTAATAATTAACGATGGAACCTTGTAGGGCGTCCAGTTCGTAATCCAGTTCCTTAGTAACTTGTCCGAGGGGACTGTACATAACCATTTTTCCGTCTTTATTGCCAAGGATATTATTGACGGAGGATTTGACTTCTCCGGTAGGGAAGAAGGTGTAGTCAATGTCATTGATTTGTCCGTTAATGTAGTTGACGGTGTCGTAAGGGGTTCCGTTCAAGTCGTATAAGATATGTTGTATGCGTTTGCCGGCTTTCATTTCGCGGCTGCGTCTTACTTGGCCGTTGAGGTAGTAGTTGTTGTTGAATCCGTTTCCGAAGGAGGTGGTGTCGCAGTGCAGCAGGTTGCCCTCCAAATCGTAGTTGTAGGTGAGCAGAGGCATTCCCTGGTAATAGTAGATTTCGCGGATCATCTTTCCGTCAGGAAGATAGTAGCCGTAATAAAGAAAATCGCCATCTTCGTCGTAGAGGCTCTTTTCGTAAAGGGAACCGTCATAGTAATAGGTGTATGAAGCACCCGTGATGGTGTCGTTGCGGTAAAAAGCTTCCTGAGAGATGGTGTGTGCCTCATCGGGAAGGTATGTTATGCATAGGCCGTTGTGCATCCCGTTTTTGTATTCCGCATATTGCGTCAGAGAACCATTCGGGTCGTACGACTTGAAGACACCGTTCCGCTTCCCGTCTTTGAATGTGCATTCTTCTCTAAGGTTGCCGTTGGCGAAGTACAGTTTGTGATTTCCTGTAAGGACACCTTTCGAATCGCGGGTTTCCGTAGCCAGAAGGAGGTCATTCTCATCATAAACGTCGTAGGTGACGGTCTTGTTTTTGACAGGATATTCCTCACGAATGGAACCGTCTGGGCGGTACGTCGTGACGGAGGTGAGGTTCCCGTTGGTGACGTTGAACTTGAAGATCGGACGTCCGCCAAAGCCGTATTCGGTGCATTCTCCATCTGCTTTGCCGTTTTTATAGGAGTATTTGCGTTCGATATTTCCGTTGCGGAAATAATCGATATCCTCGCCGTCCAGATTGCCTTCGTTATTATAACTATAGGTCTCTTTTAATGCTCCGTTGGGATAAAACTGTTTGAAATCACCCATCGAGTGGTTGTCTTTGACCAGGCCTGCCGTCTTAACTTTTCCATTAGGGTAGTAGGCGGTATAAGGTGTGGCCTCTCCCGGTGCCCCAGCTGTGTATTCACTGGAAAGTTGTCCGTTGGCGTAGTAATACTGCTGTGGTCCAACCTGTTCGCCATCGGAGGTGTGTTCGATGCTCATAATTTCACCGTTTTCATAATATTTGCGGTATTCGCCTTGGGGCACTCCGTTTTGTGCAGTGCCTTCCATACTGATGATGCCTGCGCCGTTGTATTGTTTGAATGCTCCATTGGGCTTGCTGTCGCGCAATGACATTTCTCCAATGAGAATGCGCTCGTGGCTCAGCGGTTGGTAATTGTATGCATGCAAAGTGCCTGTGGCCACGCCGTGTGAGAATTCATATTCTTCAACCAGCAGGTTGTCTTGGAAATTCTGATAAGGACCGTGTAACTCCTGCCCGTCGTAGGTCTCTATAGAGGAGAGTTGCCCGATTTCGTTTACGAAATACCAAGTGCCGTGACGGTCAACCTTGTCTTTGGATAATATCGTGCCAACCCCCCAGCTGAGAATGTTGAAGTGATCGTAAAAATAGATGGTGTCGGATGGAGCCTTCCCGAGACCTTTCATGCTGACCTCGTTCAGTTGTTCGACTAAATCATTGATGATGGGCTGGATGCTCTTGGACATCTTCTCGGCCTTTTGTGCAACCTTTCCATCTTGCAGGTCAGTGCCGGAAAACAGATAGTATGAAAAGGCATTATATTCCTTTTCAGCTATGATTTTGTTGAAGAAGGGGGCGTACAGTTGGTCTTCAATTTCGTTTGAGTTGGGACGGACATTGATGTGTGAAAGCACGACGTAGTTCCTTTTGACTATGTCATTGTCGATTTTGGATGGACATTTCACGGATTTCGGAGAGATGATGGCCAAATTGAGGGCTGTGGAGGCCTCTTCGTAAAATTTGTTCTTCTCTTTGTATTCCTGTTCCACATATACTTTGTTGTCGGTGTTGTAGGAGGCAATGCCGCCTTCGTAGATGTTGTCCAATTCGCGGAGCGCCAAGATTGCGTAGTTACTGGAGGCGCTGATGAGTGTGCTGTAGTTCAAAGCCAAAATGCCTGGCATAGTGTATCCCAAAAGCAAGCAGCAGTGACCATATTGGAAGTGGCTGCCTTGGTGAGACGGATGAAGAAAAATGGAGGTCTTGAAGCACTCGAGTGCCTCTTCGTATTTTTCCTGCCTCATCAGCGAAACGCCTTTGTTGAAATGCAGATGATAATAATAAGGATGGTTTTCCAAACCTTTGTCATACATCGCCACGGCTTTGTCGTACTGCTCCAGATAGTCATAGCAGTTGCCCAGTTCTGTATATACGTTCACGCGGGGAACGGACAACGACGGGTTCTTCTCCAATTCGGTGAGGATGTTCAGTGCCTGAGTGTACTTCTCCTGAATCTCGTAGGCATAAGCCTTTTCGTATTGGGCATAATCGTAGTTGGGGTCTCCGTAAGGGATTTTGTTGTAAATCTCTATGGCTTGGTCTATCTTTCCCTGATCTACCAGTTTCACCGCTTGCTGGATGAGGCTTTTGGAATTGTTGATGACTTGGAGGTTTTTCGTGTTCTGCGCTGACAGGGTCAAACTGATGATTGCCAGTAAGATGGTTAAAATGTTTTTTTTCATAATGTTTAGTTTTTTATTTTTGATGATTGTTGTTTTACTATAAGACAAGGACATTTTATTTTCCTGACATATTGTTCAAACTCTTGGTGGCTTGCTTGGCGACGAAGATGAAGAATACGAAGAATATGATACTGAGAATGGTTGTTGGAACGGCCCTGGCCTCGTCCAAGATGTTTTTGTACATCAGGATGAAATCGTAAAGGCCGTGCAGGATGACGGGAACGATGTAGGCAAGCACGAGGTAGGATCCTTTCTTCCACGGTCTGAACTTGGCGAGGGCGAAGAAGTATCCCATGAAGATAGCGAAGAAGAAGTGTGCGGGCACAGCGAAAATGGCCCGTCCGATGGCCACGCCCATGCCGCCTTGGATGACGTACATGATGTTCTCCAACCCGGCGAAGCCGAGTCCTACGCAGGCGGCATATTCCAGCCCGTCGAAATATTCGTCAAAGTACTGGCTCTTCCAAATGAAAATATACAGGAAGAACAGTTTGCAGGCCTCTTCGGGAAGTGCGGCCTGGCAGAATGCCTCGTACAGGGCGCCGGAGAACGCGCTGGAGAACTGCGTGATTTCAGTAAAACTCAGCGCGGTGAGCAAGATGATGTCGAGCAGAGCAGCCAACACACCGCCCAAGAGTGCCTTGAGCAGCATCTTCACAGGCTCCTTTTGGTTGCTGTCTTTCTTATAGACATATATCAGAAGAATGACGACGGGGGCAAGGGATGCGATGAGAACGGTGTTCATTTTGGGACGATGATTTGATGAAAAGATGAAGGAATGAAATGATGAAGAGGTAGTGGGGAGTGCTTGAAACTTGAAACCTGAAAACTATATCTTCATCCACTCGTCGTAATCCTCTTCAGACACGAGTTTCAGTTCGAGGGCGGATTCGCGGAGCGTGAGGCCGTTGGCTAAGGCGTGTTGCGCAATCTTGGCTGCGTTGTAGTAGCCGATGTGCGGGTTGAGCTTGGTGACGAGCATCAGGGAGTTGTTGAGGTGCATCGAGATGCGCTCGCGGTTGGGCACGATGCCTTTCAGACAGTGGTCGTTGAAAGAGTCGATGACGTCGGCAAGCAGACGGGAGGACTGCAGCACGTTTCTGCCGATCAGCGGCATGAAGACGTTGAGCTGCAAATGCCCCTGCATAGCGCCGGTGCTGATGGCTACGTCGTTGCCGATAACTTGGCAGCATACCTGAGACAGGGCTTCGCACTGCGTGGGGTTCACCTTTCCGGGCATAATGGAGGAGCCGGGCTCGTTGGCGGGCAGGATGACCTCGCCGAAGCCGCAGCGCGGACCGGAGTTCAGCAAACGGAAGTCATTGGCAATCTTCATCAAGGAGACGGCTAACCGTTTCAGTGCGCCGGAGACCTCTGCCATGGAGTCGTGGGAGGCCATGGCCTCGAATTTGTTGGGCGCGTTGGTGAAGTCCAAGCCTGTGATTTTGTTGATATACTGCAGAGCCAGCTTGTCATAGCCTTCCGGGGCGTTGATGCCGTTGCCCACGGCTGTGCCGCCGATGGGGAGTTCCATCATGTGGCGCATGGCGCTGCGGATGGTCTCCAAGCCGTGCTCTAACTGGGAAAGATGCCCGGAAAGTTCATCTCCCAAGGTGAGGGGTGTGGCGTCCATCAGGTGCGTGCGCCCGATCTTCTTGATGTCAGCATATTCGGCAATCTTCTGCTGATAGGTTTCCATCATGCGTTCGATGGCCGGGATGGTGTGCTCCAACAGCATCTTGGTGGCTGCAATGCGCATGCCCGTGGGGAAGATGTCGTTCGTGGATTGCGATTTGTTCACGTCGTCATTGGGCGAAAGGTAGAGCGGGTAGTCGTCCAACTTGCCGCCGTGCAACTGCTGGCCGCGGTGGGCAATCACCTCGTTGACGTTCATGTTGGTCTGTGTGCCGGAACCGGTCTGCCAGATGTGCAGCGGGAACTGGTTGTCCCACTGGCCGGCCAGGATCTCGTCGCAGGCCTTCACGATGAGGTCGCGCTTGTCTTGCGGCAGTACGCCGATTTCACTGTTTGCAAGCGCCGCTGCCTTCTTGGCAGTGGCAATGCCGTATATGATTTCAATCGGCATCTTCTTTTTGCCGATGACGAAGTTTTCCATGGCGCGCTGCGTCTGCGCACCCCAAAGTTTGTCACTTTCAACTCTCATCTCTCCGAGAGTGTCTTTTTCGATTCTGTAGTCCATATATGGTAGTTTAAAGTTCAAGGGTCAATGCCAAAGTTTAAGGTTTAAAGTTCAAATGGCTAACGGCTAAAAGCCTAATCATAAAACCTCCACGTAATCCCTAATGCGAAGTTCCGTCCCTGCATCGGATAGTACGGAGTGGTGAAATATTTATAGCTGATCAGGCCTTCCAAGAGGTTGCCCGCACGCACGAAAAAGGCAATGCGGTCGACTTGGAAAGTGATGTTGGCATCGAAATATAGGTAGTTGCCCACTTTGACTCTGTCTTGGTGATAGAACTGGTGGAGAATCGGATTGTAGCCGTCGGCATGATAGAGCGTGTTGTACATCAGGTCGCCGCCGACTTGGATGCGGAGCCTGTTGCGGAAAATACGGAAGCAGTATGCGGCGTACAGCTTGCCGGCAAACAGGGGCACGGCAATGATGGGATCCGTGGAATGCTGCAACGACATGTTGACATCCATGTAGAAATTCTTGACGCGGACGGGCGCGAAGAGGTTCAGCTGCACGATATTGATGGCTCTCTCGCAAGATTGCGGCTGGAAGTCGGAATCCAGGTAGAGATGGTTCTTCATCATGAAGTAGTTGAAACTCACCTTGTAGTCGAAAATCGTCCAAAAAGCACTCAACTTCAAGTTGTTCTCTTTGGGCCAGCTCAAGTACCACATGTTGTTGTTGCCGATGTAGTAAGAGTATAGGTAGTCTGCCGACACGCGGTAGAAGTCGGCGCCCAAGCCGATGTAGTGCTTCATTTTCCTGCTGATGGCGAAAGTGGCTGCGGCATTGGCAATGGCGTCGTTGCGGTTGTAGTTGTTGAACGAGTAGGCAATGCTGCCGTAGATGTCCCACACGCTGAACAGGCGGATGTTGGTGCGTGCGAAGAGCGAGAAGTTGTTGCCTACGTAGAACGGCATCTTGGCGTGCACATACTCGTGTCGTATGCCGCCGGCAATGCGGAAAAAGTATTTGGCATCGCTCTGCTTCTGCAACGGCTCGTAGTTGGACCACTGCAACGTGTTGATGAGACTGTAGTAGTTCAACGTGTCGTTGGTTGTGTCCGTGTTGAGATAGTATCTGTCTAAATAGAAGTCGTTGTTTAAATTGCAGTCGAAGTAGTTGCTTTTCAGTTTCTTGAATTGGAAGGAGTGCGTGATGGTGCCGAAATAGTGTCCTTTTTTGTCCTTGATGTTGACGTACTGCTGCAAAAGGGCGTCGTGAGTGTTAATCAGACTTGTGGCATTCCCAAACATCACACCGAAGGAGTTGAGGTTGTTGGTCACAGAAACCTCGTCGCCGTTTCTGAGGGTTGTGAAGATAGACTGCCGGTCTGCAAACAGATGGTAGTCGCTGAGCCCGCCGTTCTCCGCAAACTGCCCGTGGTTGAGCACGTAGGAGACAGTTACTCCGTAAATGTCTTTGGGCGTTTCGTAGTGCGCCACCACGTCCATGTTGAACATGTTGGTGGCCTGACGCACGAAGTACCCGGAATTGCGGTAGCCGTGCAGGTCGAACTTAAACTCGAACTGCTTGATCTTCTGGGCATGCGTGGCCCATACGTTGTTCTCTTTCGTGATGCCGTAGTCGTATGCAATATTGGTATACGAAGTCTGCACGTCATAATAATCAACGTCCTTCTGCTGCTTGAAATAAAGCGGGTAGGGGAGCCTGAGCATGGAAAAACCGATTTCATGTTCGTAGTCGAACACCATGTTTTGGTGGGCCTGTGCGCAGATGCCTATCGACTGGTAAAGGTTTTCCGTGCGTATCATCGGATCGTATTCCGAGGTGTAAAACATCGAGGTGTCAATCGGCTTATAGACCATCGGATTGAAGAACGTTCCCGGCAGTTTTGCCTTGAATACGGGCATGAAGTTCGGAGATATGGCCATTGCGGAGTCTATGGTGTGTTCGTGTCTGCCGTGCTCCTCTTCCGAAGTCTGCGCGTACCCCTTGCCGGTCCAAAGGACTATCAATGTGAGAAACAAGAAGATAAGCAGTCTTCGAAAAACCATATATAAAATATTTGTAAGGGCCGCAAAGATACAAAAATTAGTGAGAAAAACGAAGAATTGAGAGATAAGAGTTAAGAGATAAGAGTTAAGAGATAAGAGTTAAGAGTTAAAGCAAAAAAAATCAGTATTTTATATTTCAATTTAAAAAAAAACGTATTTTCGCAGCTTCGTTAATCTGCCTATACTATTTACTTTACTATTACCTTGGCTAATGGTCGAATGGATTGGATTAGGACACTCTTTATTGTGTCAATAATTTTGATAATTAATAAGTTATAATAATAAAAAACAGTATGAAAAAACTCTCCTTTTTTCTTGTGGCTTTGACCGCATTGACATTGAACTTATGCGCGCAAGACACAAAAACATCCCACAACTTTGCCGTTTCCTGTGGCCAGGCTGACAATGTGTCATACTCGTACGGGCAAATCTTCAGCCATCAGGTGCTTGCCGATGACGGCTCTGATATGGTAGCAGGTGTCCAACAGGCTCAGCTCATACATGAGACTCTTGACACGGCGCTCTGCCAGAACGACGTGCAACCCATCGCCGGCTTCGATTTTCACTCTCTGGATGCGGACGGCAACCTCATCCCGGCAGGCGTGTATGACTCCTCTCACTACAACTATAGCTATCTGAATTACGACTCCCTGATGGAGATCACCCTTACGGTGTGGCCCATCTTCGAGGTTTACGACACCTTGAGAATCAATTATGAGGACCTCGCAGCAAGCGGCTTCGAACCTGGACGCAACGACAGACTGTTGGCCACAGAGAATGATTGCGACTCTCTGGTGCACTACATGGTGTACGTCTGCGGTTATCCTGAAGTCCTTGATGGCGACAACAACAATTACAGCAACCTTTGGTTAGGTTACGAGTGTTGGACGGGCAGCAACCTACGCACCACCCACTATACCGACGGCGCAGAGGCCCCCAACATGGTATATCGCTCTGAAGATCATTCCAACGAGGATGCCAACCTCAGCACTTACGGACGCCTCTATACCTGGCAGACGGCAGTGGGTCTTCCAGAAAACAGCACGGAAACGCCGGAACACTTAGCTGACGGCGGTAACTTCGTACAGGGTATCTGTCCTATCGGCTGGCACATCCCAACCGCTGAAAACGCAAATGATTTCAGCAACAATGTCGCCAATTCCCTGAAATCCGAAGACCTTTGGTTAGTTGCCGGTGACAACGCAACAGGCTTCGACGCCCGACCTGCCGGTATGTACAACCCCAACACGGAACGTTTCGAGAACCTCCTGGGCTTCACACATTTTTGGACTGACAGTAGCATCTCCACTTTCGCAGCACGCGCCTGTTCTCTTGCCTATGGCTGTAACGAGGTTATTAACGAGAACCACAACCGCAACTATGGCTTCAGCGTCCGCTGCGTGAAAGACAATGCCTACTCTGATACGGAGTGGACCGAGGAACTGCGCAAAACCCCGAAAGACGAATAGGTCTCAAGTTCCAGGAAGGAATATCTATACAACATAATATATTTATCGAATAATAATTTAATCTCTTAATAATTTAGCATTTTAGCAACATGAAAAAGCTTTTATCAATTTTCGTCGTATTACTGTTAGCAGTTAGCGCATTCGCGCAAAACCCGAAATTGAACTATCAAGCCGTTATTCGCGACAGCGAAAATAAATTAGTAGTTGAACAATCCGTTACCGTGACGGTGAACGTGCTGAAAGCCGACAACACCTCGCAGTTCGTGCAGACGCTCAACGCCACCACCAACCGCAACGGTCTCTTGTCCTTGGAAATTGGCGATGAGACTGCTGCTTGGAGCAACATCGACTGGAACGGCGCCAAAATCCGCACCGCCGTTGCCTACGACGGCAATGAGATGGTTGACACAGCCGTTGTGAATGCCGTGCCTTTCGCACTGTACGCAAACACCGTGAACACAGCGGCCATCCCGCAAAGCGACTGGGCCGAGACCGACAACACCAAGTGCACATTCATCCTCAACAAGCCGAGCATTGCCGACACGGTGAACAACATCCTCACCGCTGGCAACTACGTAACGACTGCGACGATGGACGCCCGCGGCTACCTCACCTCCGACAGCGCTGTGATTACCACAATGCTGACAAACATCGCCAGCAATACAACCAATATTACCGCAAACACCAATGCTATAGAAAGCCTTGCCAACCGCGTAAACACTTTCAACACCAATGTTTGCGACAGCGTCACTACCTGTATCAACAATGCCATTGACGCCCGCGGCTACCTCACTTCCGACAGCGCTGTGATTACCACGATGCAAACAAGCATCGCCAGCAATACAGCCCGCGTCGCTGCGAATGCTGACAAAATCGACGCCAACGCAAGTGACATTACAACCAACGCTAACGCTATTGAAAGCCTTGCCAACCGCGTCAATACGTTCAACACCAACGTTTGCGACAGCGTCACTACCTGCATCAACAATGCCATGGACGCCCGCGGCTACCTCACTTCTGACAGTGCTGTGATCACCACGATGCAGACAAACATTGCCAACAATACTGCCAATATCGCTACGAATGCGGGAAATATTGCCACCAACGCAAGCAACATCACGACCAACGCCAATGCCATTGCCGCTGCAGTTGGCAAAGAGAAAGCCGACAGCACAACCTTGGCCGGCCGTATTACAGCTTTGGAAAGCGCCACGATGGACTGCGGTGATGTGAAGGCCTGCATCGCCGACACATTGAGCAAATACACCACAACAGCTCAACTCTGCACTGTGGTTAGCAATTGCGACTTGTCTTCCAATACCTCTGTTGTGAATCTGTTGCAAGAATACTCCGATCTGATTGATGCTATGACCGACAAGATTGACAGCTTGAAACATATTGTTGACTCACTGACAAAAATAACGGACGGGCAACCCTGCCCAGGTACTCCTTACGTTTTCGATGTTGACAATAACGTATATAACACTGTTCAGATTGGAGAACAGTGTTGGATGAAAGAGAACTTGAGAACAACGACTTTAAATGGTTATGGCGCTTATGCTGAGCCTAGTTCTGTTAATGTTGGAACTTATGGTCGTCTGTATGATTGGACAGCTATGATGCAAGGCTCCAACTCTACGAATTATCCAGAATCTGGCGACAAAGTGCGGGGCATTTGTCCGAATGGTTGGCACGTGTCAAGCAAAAAAGAGTGGGAAAACTTATTTACTTATGTTAAAAGTAAACCTGAATACCTATGCGATAATACTTCATACCAATTTTTGAAAACTTTGTCCTCAACGTCAGGCTGGAATGAATCAACTAATTCTTGTACAGCTGGTAACAACCAAACAGAAAACAATGCTACAGGTTTTTCAGCCTATCCTGCACAATCTCCAGGTTCACGTGCTAAGTATTGGACCGCTACCGAATACGCTACCAATACGTCAGAAGCATATAATTATTCCTGGACCTACCAGGGCACTCAAATAAGCAGCGATTTTACTGATAAAAATAGCATTAAATTGTCCGTTCGCTGCCTCAAAGACTAACGTCACACGCTAACAGAAACGCTGATTTACAATCAAACATCAAAATTAAAAAATTAAAGGAGAGACAATGCAAACCTCTTTGCACCTCTGCGCTTAATTTCAATAAATATGAAAAATATATTATCTATACTCTTCATACTACTGTTATCTGTAACAGTCTTCGCACAGAACCCGAAACTGAGTTATCAGTCTGTGGTGCGTGACAGCGAGAACAAACTGGTAGTTGAGCAGCCCATCACGGTAACGATGAACGTATTGGATGCAGCTGGAAACTCTCAGTTTGAGCAGACACTTAATGCCACTACCAACCGCAACGGCCTCGTCTCGTTGGAGTTTGGCGACGAGACTGCTGCTTGGAACAACATCGACTGGAACGGCGCCAAAATCCGCACCGCCGTTGCCTACGATGGCAATGAGATGGTTGACACAGCCGTTGTGAATGCCGTGCCTTTCGCACTGTACGCAAACACCGTGAACACAGCGGCCATCCCGCAAAGCGACTGGGCCGAGACCGACAACACCAAGTGCACATTCATCCTCAACAAGCCGAGCATTGCCGACACGGTGAACAACATCCTCACCGCTGGCAACTACGTAACGACTGCGACGATGGACGCCCGCGGCTACCTCACCTCCGACAGCGCTGTGATTACCACAATGCTGACAAACATCGCCAGCAATACAACCAATATTACCGCAAACACCAATGCTATAGAAAGCCTTGCCAACCGCGTAAACACTTTCAACACCAATGTTTGCGACAGCGTCACTACCTGTATCAACAATGCCATTGACGCCCGCGGCTACCTCACTTCCGACAGCGCTGTGATTACCACGATGCAAACAAGCATCGCCAGCAATACAGCCCGCGTCGCTGCGAATGCTGACAAAATCGACGCCAACGCAAGTGACATTACAACCAACGCTAACGCTATTGAAAGCCTTGCCAACCGCGTCAATACGTTCAACACCAACGTTTGCGACAGCGTCACTACCTGCATCAACAATGCCATGGACGCCCGCGGCTACCTCACTTCTGACAGTGCTGTGATCACCACGATGCAGACAAACATTGCCAACAATACTGCCAATATCGCTACGAATGCGGGAAATATTGCCACCAACGCAAGCAACATCACGACCAACGCCAATGCCATTGCCGCTGCAGTTGGCAAAGAGAAAGCCGACAGCACAACCTTGGCCGGCCGTATTACTGCTTTGGAAAGCGCTACTATGAACTGCAACGATGTGAAGGCCTGCATCGCCGACACATTGAGCAAATACACCACGACAGACCAACTCTGCAATGTTGTAAGCACCTGCGATTTTTCTACCAACGCATCTTTGCAGAACATGTTGAATGAACTTTCCAGTAAGTTAAGTGCTACTCAGACAAAACTTGACAGCCTCAGCAACTCTATTGATTCTATTGCCGATATAGATCCCTCACACGATGGGCCGGCTCCGAGGCCGTTCCTTTGTGGCGACAGCCTGGCTGACCACGAGGGCAACATGTACAAAACTATGAAGATCAACAATTGGTGCTGGATGGCAGAGAACCTGCGCTGCACCACCTCTCCCAGCACAGGAACATCTATTTTGGAAAACCCTGCAAATAGTATTTCCTATTCTGGAAAGAAGGCATATTATGTGGAAGGTGATGCTACAAACACGGCTATATACGGTTTGCTTTATAATTGGTGTGCCGCTGTAGATACTTTTAACACCGCTTTGGGTGAAACCAGCACCAACACGAATGCGGACAATGCAGTGAGTGCAACCTTCTACGGCCACCGCCGCGGTATTTGCCCGGAAGGCTGGCACCTCCCCACAAAAAATGAATGGAAACAAATGGGAGATTATGTTGCAATGCAACCTCAATATAATAGCCAAGAAGGCTTTTATGATAATGCTAAGGCTTTGTCCTCTAAAGAAGGATGGAGTGAAGACCTATCAATAGCATATGATAGTCCTGAGCAGTTTTGGAGCCCTGTCCACCATCCAGAGCGTAATAACGCCACAGGTTTTTCCGCATACCCCGCTGGTTATTATGGAATAAACTATGGATTAAGATATAATGAGTTCGGAGTAGGTGTATTCTTCTGGACTTCTAATGAGAACACTAAATCTACGGCAACTACCGAAAATATTTCGTTTGTATCTCCAAATTTAGGACACGTAGAACTAAGCAAGTCTGATGGTTGTTCCGTTCGTTGTCTCCGCGATTATTTAACGGTGTTGATCAATGACATTCAGAAAACGGACTCCACTGCTTCTTCTTTGTCTATACGTGCGGTATGCAAAGTAACCAAGCCCATCACCTCTGCTACGATCAGTGCCTACACAGATTCCGCTTGCACCAATCTTGCCGGCACCTGCACTCCGAGCATTTCCTATTCCAGCACTTCTTTGGGTGCTGATCTCACGGGTGTCATCACGGGACTTACCACAGTCAACCAGTATTGGATTAGAGTTTCCGCCACTACCGAGAATGATACCACCGCCAGAGAGGCCGGACCTTTCAGACTTTTGGACGAAGTATTTACCGAATGCGGCACCTCCAGAGTTACCGATCCCGATGGCAACAAATATAGCACCGTACAAATCGGTGACCAATGCTGGATGGCAGAAAACTTGAGAACGACGGTCGGTCTTACTGAAAATTCCGATTATTGGCATGCCAACGGACAGGATACTAACGACCTGAAATATGGCCTGTTGTACAATTGGGCAGCCGTAATGCAAGGTGATGCTTCTTCTGCAACCAATCCTTCCGGCGTACAGGGTATCTGCCCAGAAGGCTGGCACGTGCCGAGCAAAGCTGAGTGGAACGCACTTACCACGGCCGTGAGAAGCAATGACGCATACAAGTGCGATGGAGATAACAATATAGCTAGAGCGTTAGCCTCTACTTTCGGTTGGACAGCGGATGATACGTATGTATGTACCCCGGTGGAAGCCCCATCCTCCAACAATGCCACAGGTTTTGCAGCTGCTCCTACGGGTTATTTCTTGTCAGACCCGACAAACACTTATTATGGCTTCAATGATTTCCGTTATGCTGCCAATTTCTGGAGTACAACAGACAACGATGATAAAGCAAAAGTCTTCTTTATCTCGGGCTATGTGAAATCTACAAGCATTAGTGAATACTCCAAGACGGATGGTTATTCCGTCCGCTGCGTCTATGGCTCAGAAGACCCACGTGTAATGTCCGTCACCACCGACAGCGTCAATGACATTACAAGCGACCTTGCCACCCTGTACGGTAATGTCACCGACCTGGGCGGCAGCGCCTCTGTGAACGCCGGCTTTAAGTACGGCACAAGCGAAACGGCTATGAACACCAAAGTGGATAATCCCGTTTCCGCCACGGGCCTCTACAGCATCAACATCACGGGCCTCGCCGGTACTACTACTTATTATTTCAAGGCTTACGCCGCAACCAACGCCACCGATACTGTCTGGGGCGAAGTGAAGAGCTTCATCACTCTTCCCGAACCGATTGCTGCGGCCGATGAGATGTCCGTCACCACCGACAGCGCCAGCACGGTAACGAGCAGTGCCTCCACCCTGTACGGCAATGTCAAACGCCTTGGCGACAATGCCTCCGTGACGGTTGGCTTTAAATATGGCAAATGCACTTGCTCTATGGACTCTGTGAAAAACATCAGCGTGAATACGACTGGCAGCTATCATGTTGCCCTCAGCAATCTTGCACCTGCTACAACCTATAGCTATGCAGCTTTCATCACCACTGGCGTTAATGACACCGTCTGGGGCGACACACTGAGTTTCACCACCCCATCGGCCAATCCTTGCTCAGGACAGGCTGTCGTAACCGATCACGAAGGTAATGAGTATCCTACGGTTCAGATTGATGGACAATGCTGGATGGCTCAGAACCTGCGTGTGACTACTTCACCCGTTAGTGGTCATACTTTGACTGAAAGCACAGATACCTCTACTCTTGCTTCCTATTATTCCCAAAATTCCAAATACTGCGGAGAAGGATACCTGTACAACTGGCGCGCCGCTATGGACTTGACTGTGCCGGCAAAAGATTATACGAGCGAACAATCCAACCACCGTGGCCTTTGCCCAGAAGGCTGGCATATACCTACCGACAGCGAATGGAGCACTTTTGCAACTCTTTTCGCCAATGATGAAACCGTTAGAACCTATTTCGCTCTTACCCCTGCAGGCTATAGAGCATACGACAAGGACCTCCACACTTCCGCTATTGTTTTTGATGAAGGATTTGAAGGTAACGAGGATGGTTACTCATTCTTTTGGAGTGCAACGCCAGAGGCAGATCATTCCCAAACCCATGTCTATAACAGGTTCACAAGTGATGATGAGATCCTTCACCAAGGTGGCTATAAAAAAGAATACCAATTGTCTATCCGCTGCCTCCGCAATGTGGTTGGAGATTAACAACTGAGAAATGACATTTAACATTAATATAAAGGCTTCGTGCGAGTAGCTGCGAAGCCTTTTTTATATAGAGATTAATTATATGAAGAAACTTATTATCACCTTGGTTCTATTGCCTATGACATTTGCTGTGATGGCTCAGGCAGACTTTGTCCCCGTGGGTGGCACTGCAACAGGCAATGGTGGTTCTGTGACTTATACCATCGGACAAATTGCCGTGCAGAATGCATCTAACGGCGACAAGTCTATACTTGAAGGCGTGCAACAGCCTTATGAGATCCAGACCGTTGGCATAGATGATTATCCCGGCATCACTTTGGTGGCTGTCGTCTATCCTAATCCTACGGCGCACTCTGTCAAACTGAAAATTTCGAATTACGAAATTCCCGAATACGGGTTAAAAGCACAACTATATGATAACAATGGCAAAATACTGCGGGTTTTTGCCATTAATGATTTGGAAACCATTATTGATATGGAACAGTATCCAACCGCAGCCTATCAATTACGCGTGATGGAAAACAATCGTTTGTTGAAAACTTTTAAAGTAGTGAAAATTAAATAATTATACAAGCAAATATGAAAAGACTTTTTATCTTATTCGCCATGCTTGTGCTCACAGGATCTCTTTTGGCACAAGCTCCTCAAAAGATGAACTACCAAGCGGTTGTTCGCAATGCCAACAATTCTCTGTTGGCCAACCATAGCGTTTCCGTCCGTATATCCATCGTGCAAGGCAGCGCAACAGGTGCGGCAGTCTTCACCGAAAGCCACAGCGTACAAACCAATGCCAACGGTTTGATGACTTTGGAAATAGGCGGTGGAAGCATTGTCTCCGGTAGTTTTGACCAGATTGATTGGGCCAATGGTCCGTATTTTATCCAATCAGAAATAGACCCCGAAGGCGGAATCAACTATAGCATAACAACCACGCAACAACTGATGAGCGTTCCTTATGCATTGTATGCTGCTGCTTCCGGTAATGGCGAGGGTCCGATGGGCCCGCAAGGTCCTCAAGGTCCGCAAGGCCCTCAGGGAGAGCCCGGTCCTGCCGGTGTGGGCATCCCCCAAACTTTGAGCCTGAGTGGTGACACACTGTCCATCTCCGAAGGAAACAGCGTCACGCTTCCCGGAGGATTCAGTGGCGACTACAACGACTTGACCAACAAACCGAACATCCCGACAATGCCAACCGATCTCAGCCAGTTGAACAACGATGTCCACTTTGTTGACAACACCAACTGCTCAACAGTCAACTTCTGCGATTTGTATAATGCATTAACCGATATGCAAAACAACTTCAATAATCGTCTGGATAGTTTGCAAAACATTATCGGAGGAATGCAGAGCACAATTTCTTCTCAAGACAGTACCATTAATGCGTTGAACAACCAAGTTAACCCACGAGTTTTCATCTGCGGTGCAAGCACAGTAAGAGATCACGAAGGCAACATCTACAACACCGTGAAAATTGGAAACCAATGTTGGACAAAGGAAAATATGCGTTGCACTACCTCTCCGAGTACAGGCTCATATTTGGTGAATAATACCAACGACCAAGTCTCCTATTCCGGTAAAATGGCAAAGTGGTATAACAATGACAGCACCACCTACGCACCGCAGGGCTATGGCCTGTTATACAACTGGAATGCTGCTGTGGATACCTTTAATACGAATTTCAGTTCTAACGATGTCAGCATCAGCATTGTTGCCACCAACGTCGTGAATGCCCAATTCAGCGATAATCGTCGTGGTATCTGTCCTCAGGGCTGGCACGTTCCCAGTGATGCCGAATGGACACAAATGGAAACGTATGTGGGTGATCAAAGCCAATTTGTGTGCGACAATGACAACACCTTCATCGCTAAGGCGCTGGCTTCCAACACAAGTTGGGACGCCAATGCCGAACAGTGTGCCGTCGGCAACACTTTGTCCTCCAACAATGCTACGGGATTCTCGGCGCTTCCTGCAGGTTTTTATGACAACAGCTTTAATAACATAGGCATTGGTGCCTGTTTCTGGTCTGCCACCCATCCTCAATATTCCGCTCAGACTATTGCCTGCCGTCGCGGCATAGACTACGACTTCCCCGATGTGTATCGTAGCAATGACGGCAAAGAATTGGGTTATTCCGTTCGCTGTCTGCGAGACAACGGCAACGACAGCGTGCCTGCATCTAATGAGAGTTTTGCCTCGCTCAATGTCGAAGGTGGCGGAAATATTTCCGTTGACCCTTCCTATCAGGACTCCTATGACAGTCTCTACAATGACCTGAACGCAAGGTTAGACAGTCTGCAAATGCTTGTTGCCGCCCTCCAGAACACGGTTTCCACCCAAGACAGCATCATCCATGCGTTGAACGGCCAAGATGTGCCGCAAAACCCATTCGCCTGCGGCACATCCACAATTACTGATATTGACGGCAACGTTTATAATACCGTTCAAATCGGAAACCAATGCTGGATGAAAGAAAATTTGCGCACCGCTCATTTTGCTGACAGCACAGAAATAGTATTGGAAAATGCAATAAACGACAATATTGCATACCGGATGCTTCCTGACAGCAATTGGAATTTGCAAAGCTATGGATACTTGTATAATTGGGCTGCCGTAATGCACGATTCCCTGTCTTCCGAAAACAATCCGAGCGGCGTTCAGGGCATCTGCCCACAAGGCTGGCACGTTCCTTCTGACGCAGAATGGCTGCAATTATCCGATTACGTTGAAAGTCAAAGCCAATATGTATGTGGCAGTGACAATACGAATATTGCCAAGGCGTTGGCTTCTACCACAGGCTGGATCACCGACGAAAGCCCTTGCAATATCGGCAATATGCCCGATGACAACAACACTGCCGGCTTTTCTGCTATTCCTGTCGGCAACTACACGGATAGCCACAGCGGTTATGGCAGTAGCGCTTACTTCTGGTCTGCCACCCAAAGCAATAACCGCCGCGCATACAGTTTCTCCTTGGATTCCAGTTCAGCTATCATCACCTTGTTCGGAATCAACAAGTATATCGGTTGTTCCGTTCGATGCCTCAAAGACTAATGCATTATGAAAAAAGCACTATTGGTTTTGACGTCGGCCTTGCTGATGTTGCCGGCAATGATGTTTGCGCATCCGGCCATCATGGCTAAGGTGGCTGTTGATGAACAGGATTCCTGTCACAGACCCTCCTCTATAAAAATAACAGGCACAAATACTTCTTCCATTACCCTTGCCTGGACAGAGACTGGCACTGCAACTTCTTGGAATGTGGCACATGGTCCCTCCGGTTTTGCCATTGACAGCACTACTGCCGTTGACGTCGTAAACGGCACGGCATCTTTTACTATTGGCAATCTCGCAAGCAACGTTGCATACGATTTTTATGTGCAATCCAACTGTGGCGATGGCTTAAGTGAGTGGGAAGGACCTTTTACCGCCATACCGGGTAAATACAATATGTCAACTACCGGCTTAGACACGTTGACGACGTGCTCCGCCGTCATTTATGACGATGGCGGTCCTACAGGCAATTACAGTGATTACTGCTCATCCTTGTTAGTGCTCTATCCAGAAACCCCTGGGGCTTTGATGTCAATATCTGGTACTATTTTGGCAGAAAATTCCAACTATGATTATATTTGTGTTTTCGACGGCGTGGGGGTGGCAAACCAACTATACAAGACCAATCAATCGTCAAACCAGACATTGAACTTCGGGCCTGTTGTTTCCACCTCGGGTCCGTTGACGATTTTATTCCATTCAGATGCTTCCACAAACAAAGCAGGATTTGAAATCCATACCGACTGCTACACCTGTGTTACGCCTGTTATTCAATATTCCAGTTTGGGTTTAAACGAGGCTTCGCTTAACTGGAGTGACAATTACGGGTTGTCTTCCGCCTGGCAAATCGCATACGGCCCTCACGGCTTCGATTTGAGCACGGCCACCCCGTATGACTTGGATACAAACAGTTATAGGTTGAACAACCTGACCAGCAACACCGCCTACGATGTCTATATCAGAACAAACTGCGGAGACGGCACGTACAGTGATTGGTCTGCCGTATTCGAATTTAGAACGATGGCAAATCCTCCTGCAATAACACCTTATTTCTGCGATTTTGAAAATGCTGAGGAAAACAGTGCTTGGACTTTCGTTAATGAAAACCAGACCAACAAGTGGTACATTGGCAAGCCTTCGGGCTATGCTGATAGCGTTTTGTTCGTGTCCGGAGACTTGGGCGCTTCTGCAGCTTACAACTACTCTGCAGCTTCGCATGTGTGCGCTTATCGCGACATCGCATTCGGCACAGGCGAAGATTTCAGCTTGCGTTTCAAATGGCAATCGCGCGGTGAAAATGCTTATGACTATCTGCGTGTGTTTATTGGAGACCCCACATCTGTTTATGACAACAACAACATTCCCGCTAACGCAGTTCAAATCAGTAGCGATCTTTGTATGCACGCTTCATGGCAATATTTTGATGTTCCACTTGGCGCTTCATATTCCAATACCGTAAAACGTCTCTATTTCGTATGGCAGAATGACAATTCATACGGTCTCCCTCCGGCAGCAGTCTTGGATTCCATTCAAATCCTTGTTTCCGAGTGCGCCAGACCCACGAACGTAACGGTTACCGGGATTCTATCTGATGGATTCGATGTGACCTTCGAGCCTGCTTCGCCAACGGATATGGGCTGGGAATATGTGGTTTGCGAATCTGACAGCAATCCGGACACTCAAATTGCCACTGCTATTGCAGACACCTTCTTCTCCGTTACCGGTCTGATTCCTTTTACGGATTACAATATCTATGTCAGAACCACTTGTGGCATGGGAAGATATTCTGCTTGGTCAATAGCCGTTCCTGTCACAACGAATTGTTTGCCTGTAGCAACACTTCCATACATCGAAACCTTCGATTCTTGCAACACAGTCGGAAACACAGTGCCTGATTGCTGGTTGAAGATAAATACATATTATTTAAGCAGACCGTCTTTTTCCCATGATGAATATTACAGCGGACCCTACTCCTTGCTTTTTTATGCGGGTCCACCAAACACCTTCAATATGGCTATCACTCCGGAATTTAGTACGGCTATTCATATCAACACTTTGAAGGCAACCTTTATGTACAGAGCAGATACGTTAGCTGATGATTTGGTCGTAGGTGTTATTTCCAATCCGCTGGATGCTTCAACATTTATTCCAGTTGATACCATTCGCCCTTCTGAATCACATACGTGGCTTGAAAAAGAAGTACTTTTCGATAATTACACGGGCTCTGGCCGATATATCGCTTTCAAGAATTATTACCATGGCACAAACGCCGATAAAGTATCATATATTGATGACTTAGTGATTGATTTCATTCCGACCTGTGATAAGCCGATGAATGTTGCTGTAGATGTGACGACAACAACTGCCGAAGTTCATTGGACGGAAGCAGGCTCCGCAACCAGATGGAACATTGAATATAAGTCTGTAGCTGACACGGCTTGGAACAATATCATCCCTGTGGATACCACATCTTATATCTTCTCAGACCTCACTCCGAATACCCAATACCAAATCCGTGTTCAGGCCGCCTGCGATACGGATTTCTTCTCCGATTGGACAGATACTGTGACATTCATATTGGCAGAAGAAATTCCGGATCCTTGTTGGGCACCGAGCGACTTGGCGGTCTCTGACATTCACAACCACGATGTCACCTTGTCTTGGACAGAGAATGGCACGGCAACCCGTTGGATAATCTGCTATCGCGTACACGAAGATGAAACTTCCGAATGGAGCACGCAGACGGTGGCCACGAACCCGTATACGCTGACCGGACTTGACGCTGAAACTTCTTACGATGTTTATGTACAAGCAGATTGCGGCGATGGCGATGTTTCTGATACGATTATGGTTTCCTTCACAACGGAAACGGAACCTTGCTCAGCCCCTACAAATGTTACTGTTGAGAATTTCACAACACTCAAAGCAGGTGTTAATGTGCACTGGGCACAAGAACCCAATACAGCATCTTCTTGGGATGTCCTTTATAAGATGTCAACTGAAAGCAGTTGGACTACGGTGACTACGACAGACACTTTTTGTTATCTACAGAATCTTGAGCCACTTACGGAGTACGACTTGAAGGTGTGGGCACATTGCGGAGAAGGTGTGACCAGTGAGGCTTCTGAAGAAGTCCATTTCACTACGGCCTCTGACGGTATCGAAGACTACGACGCTGCTGCTGTGACCCTCTTCCCGAACCCGACGACGGGAATGGTTCAGGTTTCAAGTTCCAAGTTCCAGGTTTCAAGTGTGGAAGTATATGATGTATATGGCAAACTGCTCAAGACAGAAGATATGATTGACAACAATACAGTTGACATGAGTGGCTGCGCTTCAGGCGTTTACTTCTTCAAAGTATCTACCGAAAACGGCGTGGTAACGAAACGCATCGTGAAGAAATAATCCCCGTGGAGACGTGCCGTTGGCACGTCTTTACGTGTTTCCCGAAACAACAGACAATTGATAATGAGGTCCGTGCGAAAACTTCGTGCGGACCCTTTTTTGTTTAAGGTTTAAAGTGAGCGAGGCGAGCGTCAATATTTACTCGTAATTTACTCCGTATTTACACCCCTCCCGCCGCAGGCTCTCTGCCATTCTGTCAGTATTTGTCATTTGGCAAAGTTGTTGTTGTTTTCCTTCCGTTTTCATAAAAAGAAAGGAAAGAACAAAATGAATCCAAACAATCTAACCATTAAAACCCAGGAGGTGATTTCCAATGCCCAGATGATTGCCATGCGCAACCAGAACCAGCAGATTGAAACTCTCCATATCTTGAAATCCATGCTCGAAGTGGATGACAACGTCGTCCCATTTCTTCTGAAAAAGCAGGAGGCCAGTCCGAAGACGGTGGCCGCTGCCGTTGACCGTGAAATTACCAAGCTGCCGAAGGTCTCCGGCGGAGACTTCTATTTGGCGGGCAGTGCCCAGAATGCTTTGCAGAAGGCTATCATATTCTGCCAGGATTCCGGCGACGAGTTCGTCTCGCTCGAACATTTACTTTATGGTATCTTCTGCGCCAACGACAAGTCCACGCAGATTCTCAAGGATGCCGGCATGTCGGAAAAAGGCTTGAAGAGTGCTATCGAAGAGCTGCACAAAGGCAGCAAGGTGACCTCCGCATCCAATGAGGAAACCTACAATGCCCTGAGCAAATATGCCAAGAACCTTAACGATATGGCGCGCAAGGGCAAACTCGACCCGGTCATCGGGCGTGACGAGGAAATCCGCCGTGTGCTCCAGATCCTTTCCCGCCGTACCAAGAACAACCCCATCCTCATCGGTGAGGCAGGGGTGGGAAAGACGGCCATTGCCGAAGGCTTGGCCCAGCGCCTGGTCAGCGGCGATATTCCCGAAAACCTCAAAACCAAGAAGCTCTTCTCCCTCGATATGGGTGCCTTGATTGCCGGTGCCAAGTACAAAGGCGAGTTTGAGGAGCGTCTGAAGGCCGTCATCAACGAAGTGATCGGCTCCAACGGCGAAATCATCCTCTTCATTGACGAAATCCACACCCTCGTGGGGGCAGGCGCCTCCGGTGACGGCGCTATGGATGCCGCCAACATCCTGAAGCCCGCGCTGGCCCGCGGCGAACTCCGCTCCATCGGCGCTACCACCCTCGACGAGTATCAGAAGTACTTCGAAAAGGACAAGGCTCTCGAACGCCGCTTCCAACCGGTGAAAATCGAAGAACCTGACAAATATTCCGCCATCTCCATTCTGCGCGGCCTGAAGGAACGCTATGAGAACCACCACCAGGTGCAGATCCTCGACGAGGCCATCATCGCCGCCGTGGAACTCTCCCAACGCTACATCGGTGACCGCTTCCTGCCCGACAAGGCCATCGACCTCATTGATGAGGCTGCCGCCAAACTCAAACTCGAAATAAACTCCGTACCCGAGGAACTCGACGAGGTGGAACACAAAATCAGCCAGCTCGAAATCGAGCGCGAGGCCATCCGTCGCGAAAAGGACGAGGCCAAGGAGGCGGCCCTCAGCAAGAAGATCTCCGAACTCCAGGAAAAACGCAACGAGATTTCCACGAAATGGCGCAGCGAGAAGGAGATCATGGACAAAATCCAGCACTGCAAAGACGAAATCGAAACCTACAAGATAGAGGCTGCCGACCAGGAACGCCAGGGCAACTACGGCCGTGTGGCAGAGCTCCGTTACGGCCTCATCAAAAACGACGAGGATCAGATTGTGAAACTCCAGCAGGAACTCAGCGACCTGCAGGCTGACGAGGCTATGATTGACGAGAAGGTCGGGGCCGACGACATCGCCGAGGTCGTGGCCCGCTGGACCGGCATCCCGGTGACCAAGATGATGCAGAGCGAGAAGTCCAAACTGCTGCATCTCGAAGAGGAACTCCACAAACGTGTGGTCGGCCAAGACGAGGCCATCGGCGCCGTGTCCGATGCCATCCGCCGCAGCCGCGCCGGCTTGCAGGATGCCAAACGCCCCATCGGCTCCTTCATCTTCATGGGCACCACCGGCGTGGGCAAAACCGAATTGGCCAAAGCCTTGGCCGAGTATCTGTTCAATACCGAAGATGCTATGATACGCTTCGATATGAGCGAGTTCCAGGAGTCCTATTCCGTTTCGCGACTCATCGGCTCGCCTCCGGGCTATGTGGGCTACGACGAGGGCGGGCAACTCACCGAAAAGGTGCGCCGCAAACCGTACTCCGTCATCCTCTTCGATGAGATTGAAAAGGCTCATCCCGACGTGTTCAACATCCTCTTGCAGGTGCTCGACGACGGCCGCCTCACTGACAACAAGGGTAGGGTGGCGGACTTCAAAAACACCATCATCATCATGACCTCCAACCTGGGCTCCAACATCATCCAAGACAACTACGCCGACCGCGCCAACTACTCCGATTTGGAAGTCTTCGAGCGCACTAAGACAGAAGTTACGGATTTGTTAAAAAAGACCCTCAAACCGGAGTTTATCAACCGTATCGATGAGATCGTGATGTTCCAGCCGCTGTCCCGTCGCGAGATCAAGGAAATCATCAATCTGCAATTGGCACAGTTAGGTGACCTCTTGGCGCAGCGCAACATCAAAGTCGAGTTCAGCCGATATGCCATGGACCTGCTGCTAGAGAGCGGTTACGACCCGATGTACGGTGCCCGTCCGTTGAAGCGCGTCATCCAAAAACGCATCCTCAACGAGCTCTCCAAACTCATCTTGGCCGAGGACCTCGACCACGACTGCACCATTATGGTGGACTCGGTGGAAGACGGAAAATTCGTCTTTTTCAAGAAATAGAATTGTTAATTTATTATTATCAAAAGTCGCATCTTTTTCGAAAAGGTGTGACTTTTTTTTGTTTTCGCCAGGCGCTTGATGAAGCGCGTCGTCGTCCCGAGCGCCTGACGGTGGGAAGGCGTGAAGGGATCTCGGGAGTTAAAAACTAAGAGTTAAAAACTAAGAGTTAAGAGATCCCTTCACTGCGCTGCGCTCCGTTCGGGATGACGGGCCGTCCGTGTTGCAGAATGGAGCGGCGGCGTGTGGTAGAAGGTTAAGGTTTATGAGAGGTGCCGCCGCAGGCACGATGTCTTCGGCGGCACCACATCTGGGCATTTGTTGGCTGCTTTGCGCCGCCGCCAATAACCCGCGAGGCACGTCGTCATCCCGAGCGCCTGACGATAGGAAGGCGTGAAGGGATCTCTGGAGTTAAGAGTTAAGAGTTAAGAGAGGTGAAAATTGAAAAGTGAAAAGTGGGGCTGCGCTATTCCTTCAATTTCTGTTTTATTGCCGTCGGGCCAGCCCGAACGGAGGCACTCATTCCCCTTCTCGCAGAAGGGGTGCCCGTAGGGCGGGGTAGTGGTATGGACATATCAGCGCGTTAGCGCTACCGTATGAGTTAAGGATTAGGCGAGGTGAGAAGTGAGAGGTGAGAGAAAGTAAGGAGTTAAGAGTACAATTTACTCTCCCCGTTGCAGGCGCTGTCGGCAGCACTTATAGATAATTCTCTCAAAAAAAATCGCAGAATGTTTTTTTTATATTATAATATTTAACGTGAGTTCGATATAATATAATTTATTAAAAATGAATAACATAACGA
>JAKSMC010000043.1 GCA_024400835.1 Bacteroidales bacterium | reverse complement strand
GTTTTCAAGGCTTTCAGTTATGTCGTAGCCCGCAAAATGACCTATAGGTCCAAAAAAAAGGCAACTTTATACTTGTTGACCGATTTATTTTGATTTTATAGATTTGGGCGGCCCGGCACCGCCCACGCACCTTTCCAACGCTGTGCCGTCGCGCTTTCCGCACTAACTTGCTGCCCACCCACATACACCGCAAGGCGCAAATTTGCTTCCGATTTGCACGGATTTGCTTCCATATAAAACACCACCGTCCGCCCACGCGCACGCAAGTAAATGTGCTTCAATCGCTGCCGCGGCCCCCTATCGCATAGCCCGAAGGCCCTATTCGCTTCAGATTAGCATAGATTTGCTTCCCCGACAGGCGGCGACAGCAGGTATTTCCTTCGGCGCAAGCCATCCCGCGCCGCCTCCGCACTTCGCCATTCCTCCGCTGGTTGCGACCTCCACTGCTTTTACGGTCTTACCAGGGGTACATATATCAAAAAAAATCGGTGTAAAACCTCATTGGAATTACACCGATTGTTTGGCGGACCGGACGAGACTCGAACTCGCGACCCCATGCGTGACAGGCATGTATTCTAACCAAACTGAACTACCGATCCGTTCGTTGTTTGAACGCGGCAAAAATACACTTTTTTCTAATAGTTATCACACTTTTTGAAAAAAAATTTTTTGCCTTTAGTTTTCATTATTTCAATAAGTTACAAAAATTACCCTTTAAAACCTCCATGTCAAACCGAAATAATATAGGAAGGGAAGTTGGAAAATTACGTCATTTGTGATACGATCGACGTAGAAAACATTTTTGTAATTATAGACATTGGAGAAGGAAATACTAAGCTCCAAAGTGTTTCTTTCACCCAAGAAAAATTTCTTTTTCGCACCTATATCCAAACGATGATAGCTTGGCAAACGAGAGCCATTCAGTTCAGCAAGGAAGAAGTACACATCTTCATTGCCGTGGATATAATCGTCGTTGATATTGCCAGGATTATAATGAGGATAATAAGCCTGGGTCTGCGTGAACGGGAATCCCGTACCGAAATTCCAACGAGCGTCAACCTGCCAAGACTTGCGCTTGCCGAAAGAATAGGAGGCCAACAAGTTTATATTGTGCCGTCTGTCAAAGTGCGGATTGTATTGGATAACACCATCATCACGCTTCACCCAGCCCAGTGAGTACACCAACCACACATAGAAACCTTTATCTTCATATTTGACCGTAATATCGCCACCATAGGCACGGCCTTTTTCCCATATAAACTCCTCATCGGAATCATACATCTTGTATCGGTTGGCAGAAATCAACTGCGAAAAGTTTTTGTAATAACCTTCCAAATTGATACTTACATTTGGAATAGGATCATACTCCACACCTACGATGATGTGCTGTGCTTTTTGCAGACGGCCTTTTATCGAATCACCGTTCAACATACAGTCAGAGAGTAACGAACTGCCGACCGGAGAAGAGAGGAATCCAGAAAAGAGGCTCACGACGTCACGGTCGGAACTGACTGCTATCAGATTCTGAGAGTAGAGGCCTGCAGCCAATTTGAAGCGCAGGTTTTTCAAAGCATTGTATTTGATGGCCAAACGCGGTTCGGGAGAGACCTCGCCTACTGAATAATAGTACTGCAGGCGGAAACTCGGCTCGATAAGCAGCTTGTTACGTAAATTATACTTGTACTTGACAAACAGGGAAAGGTCCGTGGTGTGGTCTTCGATGTTCGTTTCAGAACCAAAACGGGAGAAATACTTATATAATGTATTGTAGCCTACCACGTCCACACCCACATTGAGCAGGCTCTTGCCCAAATAATAGTTGAAGCCGAGATTGAAGGTGAAGCCATCCATGGAACTCTCCTTAGGCTGATACTGGGCATCATCCAAGAGGCAGTCATAGTTGGAATAAGACAACGAGCCCTCAATAGTCGTGGGCACATCGCCCGGGACAATCAAAAAATTGGCACCGATGCCCCAGTTGTTCCAATTATATTTGGCAATGGATTTGTAGTTCACATTATCATCGAATCTGAAACCGAAGATGTTGAGTTTCGTGCCGTTTTTGGATGCCAGCGTCAATTTGCCATACAAATCGAGGAAGTTGTAAGGCAGGCCTTCATCACCCACATACGGGTAAAAGAACTTGGCAGACTGTTCCAAATAGGAGCCTTTGCCAGACAAAATGAAGCTAAGTGATGTTTTTCTATCGTCTTTCAGTTTGACCAGCGGGCCTTCGATTAATATCTGGGATTCGATATTGCTCAAATCCACTTTGCCGGAGATTCTCTTTTTGTTACCGTCGCGGGTTTTGATATCCATCACAGAAGAGACACGGCCGCCGAACTCAGCACCGAAGCCGCCGGTGTACACATCCGCAGTGCTCATTATGTCCATGTCGAACACAGAGAAAATGCCAATGGAGTGGAACGGGCTGTACACGACCATTCCGTCCAAGAGGAGCATATTCTGCACGGGTGTACCGCCGCGCACATAAAGTTGTCCGCCTTGGTCACCTGTGGATACGATGCCGGGGAGCACTTGCAGATACTGGGCGAAATCCGGCTGTCCGCCGATAGCCGGCATTTTGCTCATATCTTTAGGCGTGACACTGATAACGGACGTACGGGTTTCCTGCTCTTTGCGCTGCCCCTCGCCCACAATCTGCACCGCCTCCAACGTGGTGGAAGCAGGCGACAAAGAATAACGTTTGGTAATGGAAGTATCACGACGGATAACAAGCGTATCCATAATGTCTTCGTAACCTAAATAGGAGACTTTTACCACAAAAGTACCTTTCGGTATTTTGTTGATAACGAACGCGCCTTTAGAGTCTGAAAGGGCACCGTACGACGTTCCCAACAACTGCACGGTACAGTAAGGAAGGTTCTCACCTGTGGCATCGTCGTAAGTAAAACCTTTTATTATTGTATTCTGCGCAAGCATCGCTGAACAGCAGAATGCCAGTATTCCCAATAGGAAGAGGAGCTTTTTCATATTTCAATTTTAAGGGGCGCAAAAATACGAAAATATTGCAGTAATGTGACGATGCGACAGTGCGATAAAAATAAAGTCAACGGCCAACGTCAATGTGCCCTACACAGCCTGCCAGCCGATGTCCTCACGATAGAAAAGTTCGGGACAGTCAATGGCTTTCACACCTTCGTATGCATCGCTTTGTGCTTGGCGCAGCGTATCGCCCTGGCCTACTACGAAAAGCACACGGCCGCCATTGGAGAGCCACTTGCCATCCTCGCGCTTGGTGCCCATGTGGAAAACCAACTGCTTGACGGTATCCAAATTCTTGATTTCAAAACCTTTGCCGTATTTGCCCGGATAGCCTTTGGCCGCCAGTACAACGCCCAAGAAGGCTTTGTCAAAGAACTCCGGTGTTACCGGTTTGTGGTCAAGCACATCCAACATCATCTGCACGAAATCGCTTTTCAGTTTGGGCAGTACGACTTCTGTCTCAGGATCGCCGAAACGGGCGTTGAATTCAATCACCTTGGGGCCCTCTTTTGTAAGCATGAGACCGCCGTAAAGGATACCGCAGAATGAGCAGCCTTCCTTCACCAAAGCAGCAGCCGTGGGTTTCATAATATGTTCCACCGCCCAGTCTATCTGTTCCTGCGGAATCACAGGAACGGGGGAATAGGCGCCCATACCGCCAGTGTTCGGTCCCTTGTCACCGTCGTATGCACGCTTGTGATCTTGGGCGATTACCAAAGGCACAACCTGCTCGCCGTTGACCATAGTCAACAAGGAGAATTCCGGTCCTTGGAGAAATTCCTCCATCACAACCTTGCCTTTGCCGAAATGGTTGTCAAGAAGCATATCCTTCAAAGCCGCGTCTGCCTCTTCAGCAGTCATGGCCACCACGACGCCCTTGCCGGCAGCCAGACCGTCATATTTAATGACGATAGGAGCACCTACCTCATCGAGGTAAGACTTCGCCTGATCATAATCTTCAAAAGTTTTGAAAGCGGCGGTAGGGATATCGTACTTGGCCATCAAGTCCTTAGCGAACTGTTTGCTGCCTTCGATTTGCGCAGCCTCCTTGGTCGGAGCGAAAATTGGCAACCCGGCCTTTTGGAATTCATTGGCAATGCCGTTCATTAATGCGGCTTCCGGACCTACAACCGTGAGGTCGATTTTGTTATCCAGAGCAAAGCGGAGCAGCTCTTCTGTATTGTTTTCGTCAATGGGGACTAATTCTACAAAAGCGTTGGGAATAGTACGCATTCCTTCGTTGCCCGGGGCGACGAAAATCTGAGGATTCAACGTGGATTGTGCCATTTTCCAGGCAATAGCGTGTTCGCGGCCACCGCGACCGATAATCAAAACTTTCATTCTTCTTTTTTAGTAATTACATAACCATTATAGCGGGTCATAACCTCGTGGACATAATTAACCGTATGTTTTCCAGGATAATAGCCACATTTAACAACCGGATCACTATAATATTCCTTGTGAGATTTCAAAATCAGATATTGGGAAACAGGCTCCCAATGTTTATAATCGCCATTGTGTTTCTTACAGAGTTCAATAGCATCGAGGATATGGCCTGGGCCGGAGTTATAGGCGCCAGCGACAAAATAATAGATTTCAGCTGTATCCACTTTGTTTTCGAAAATACGGTACAGGAAAGAAATGTATTTGGCGCCCGCCCAAATCTGTTCTTCTACGGTAGAAGTATCCGTGATTCCATATTGCGCGCAGGTGGCCGGCATCATCTGCATGATTCCAAAACTACCGCCATAGCCGAGCACATCTGAAACGAAATGAGACTCTTGGTAGATAATGGAAGACATAAAGCGCCAGTCAATATGGCACCGCGCACTGGCAGCCTTCATACATCTATCATACGAAGAGATATTGTTTCTGCGTTTGCCAAAAGAATTTTCAATTACCGTAGAATGGCGCGAAAGATATTTGGTACACAGTTTTTTGTATGCTTCCGTCTGCTTATAGTTCCAAAGCCACTTGTTGATGGTATCATTCAAAGCAGTATTTTTACTGTTGAGCACCCACGTACGCGCGAAGTTCGGCCCGACACGCGGTCCTAATACAAGGTCTTTATAGAACGGAAGAATGGTGATTGCCACATTGTAGTTGCAAACCACATAGTCAATCTGTTTGTCCTCCAGCATTTCCACCAAATCTTCGACAGTGGCATCCAAGTCATGCTGCAGTTTCCATTTGCCAGGCTGTTCCAAATCGGAAAAGTCAATCTGGTTATAATACTTAGCAGACGCATGGACCACGTGCACATCCGAGCTGTCGGGCATAGTACCTTTGCGCATGATGAGCACCGGATAAGTATACGAATGGGCATCCGACTTGGTGATATAATCCGGGCTGAACATGTCTTTGTCGAAATCGAAGCCCACAATGTCATAATTGTTGGAAAAGCACTCGAGGAAAGCCTTGTCGGGATCATTTTCAATAGAAATAGCCACAGGGCGGTTGAGGTCCTTGCCCAATTGTTTGATCAAGTCATATTGGAAGCCGATGACTGAACCTTGATACACAAAATAATCAGCAGCATGATAGAAAATCAAGGCCTTAATAGTATCGCTATTATCCTCGGCCGATTTTTCATGCTTCAATTTGTCCTTAAGAGGGTCATAATTGATATGCCCACGGGTTAAAACCAGGACAAACAGCACGGCTGTTGCCAGAGCTAGGAATAGATAACTAAGATGTTTTTTATTCAAAACAAGAATTTTAGCATCATATCATCAATGCCGACAAAGAGAACTGGAAGAAAAACGAGTGGATGAGTGATGCAGATGAGTAAAAAATTATTGTTGAGTTTCCATCATCAAGATGTCTTTCTCTGTAGTCTCACTTTCATTCAGTTGGACTTGTGCCGCACCTGTATAATACTTAACCTCGCCGGAAGCCAGGGTATCATAAAGTGTAACGGACACATCCAGCAAAGCAGGATAGTCGAACACGTGAAGGTAGACGCCGTTGTTGTCTGTATAGCCGTCATCGCGGGCACGCGCGTCATATTCCTCTTTACCTACGACCACATGGGCATGTTTGGCCACAGCGATACAAGAGTCGCCAACAGGGTCGTACAATTTGCAATTGAGTTTCATCGTGCAACGATAGTCTCTTTCACAATTGGTAAAAAGAAGGGTTGCGCCAACGAAAGCCAATATCACGGGTACTAAAATTAAAATCTTCTTCATAGCAAATTACTTTGAATAAGGTGTTAGATAAATATCGCATTCCACATCCTGATCATTTTTAAGTAAGATCTCAGCCTTACCTCTATAAATAGCAGTAATGTTGTCCGCTTCATCTCTTATGGTATCCATAGCATTGAAATTCAACAGCAATGCCTGAGGGAAAGCAAACGTAATAGAGCCGTCAGAAGCCGTATAGCCTTTGGCATTTCTAACATATTGGCTGCAATAGTTCAATCTATTTTGGACAATTGTGTCACCACTCACGGTAACCAGCGTATCCGTGGTATGGTGAGGAGAGAACCTCGTGGTATCGGCTTCCACCCACACGTGAGCCACCGGACCGACAGTGTCATTGTCCTCATTGATCTCGTAACATTTCAATGTCAATGTGGAAGAATGATCATGGTCACATTGCGTGAAGACAAAAATCGCACACACAAATGCCAGAAACAAAAATGCTACTTTTATCCTTTTCATATCTTTCTGATTTTAGGAACTGCAAAAATAGAAAAAAAATAGGAAGTTCCAAATTTCTAATTCATAAGCAAAGAAGAACTTCCCAATTTCAAGACTATTGAGACAGATTCAAAGTCACGGAGATACCCGTCTCAAAGTTCATGTTGTTATATTGGTTAGTGATTTTAGGTCTGTTAATCGTCTGGTCATAGTAGAACTTGAGTCCGACCATTTGGCTGAACTGGTATTCAGCAGCAACATTGACAGTGGCTGTAAGCATACCGGAAGTAACCTGGCCTTCGCCTGTAGCATCTTCCTGAATCTTACGGAGGACCGTGGCGTTGTTCTTAATACCCACGCCGGCGGTGACATTCAAGTCACTGACAAACTGTCTCTTCACGCCTGAGAAGATAAGACCGAGTTTCAAATCCTTGAAACGGTAGCCAGCGGAAGCGGAAAGTTCCCAAGAGGAGGTTTCCGTAATCTGGTTGTTGGAGAAACTGAGTGCCACATTGCGCTGTTGTTTGTACTCGACTTTCAGCAAGAGGCTGTTCTTCAGAGTCATGTCGAAGCCGACAAGCGGACCGAACTGTTCGGAAAGAGCAATCTGGTTGAGTTCGTACGTCGGAATAAAGTCACCCAAAGTGTTCGTAGCGGAATGGTCGTCCAAGAACGCGATGTTCGTGTGGAAACCACCGACTTGGTAAGTACAGGTGTAGTTGTGTACGAGAGAAAGGCTCTGGAAGACCTTGTCCACGCCCTTGATCTTGGAGAATCCGTTATAATTGAGTCGCCAGTTCGGCAACGGAATCTTCAAGAACGGGGTTGAGATATCTGTATTAGCAGCGTCTTTGCCCAAATACGAAGCAAAGAAAGCACCCATCAAGACATCTTGGGAGACCTCGCTATAGCCTACTGGGAAGCCGTTCTCATCAACATTTCCAGTATAGTTGGGGTTAGCTTCAGCCAGGCGCTGGGCTATTTGGCCACGAACCGCGCGGAAATCGGCAAACAAATCATCATAATTTGAGAAGAATGTTCTGAGGCCGCAATAGGTCATACTGAAGGAACCATTACGTTGCGGTGTGTAATGTGACACCACACCTTCGGCATCCACATGGAAGTATTCGGAGAAGTTCTCCGTATAGTTTCTATTAGCAGTGACATCGATACGGAAATCCTTAAACGGCTCGATTGTGGCACGCAAGTTAATGATTTCGTTATGCGTCCTTTGATATGCCGTATTCATCAGAGAATCGGTGGTCAACCAATGATTTTGGGCTGCGATAGTCTGGATGTCGGGCTGGCCGCCGAAGACGAACAGGAAGCCCGGAGAATTATCCGTGAAGTCAATACCGAACAGGTTCGGAATACCCATATATCCAGGCAGCGTAGTACCGCTACCGCGCGTATAGTTGACAGAAATATTACGGACCAACATCATGACACGCAACGTACCATCGAGGATGATTTTTCCGTAATTGGGTTTTTCTTTGAGGGAATCCTGTCCGTCGCCTTCACCGTCTTCATTCTTGCCGTTCTTGCCTTTTCCTTTACGGCCTCCCTCGTCCTTCCCATTTTTGCCATTCAAAGAAGCTTTGTTGTTGGATTTCGGCTTGAGGGATTTTCCTTGGTTGATTTTCTTCAAATAAGGCACGTTGTTATACAATGTCACCATATTCAAAGTTCCGTTACCTTGGATGGAATTGGAGTTTTGAATCGTGTTGCCAAGATATGCCAAAGAGAGTGCGGAAGCCGTATATTGGTAATTGGAAGTATATCGCACATTGGCGTTCACCCAGTTGAAAAGCGGAATCTTGTTAATAGGAACCTGATAGGTTGCGTTGAAAGTCTGGCGGAAGTCGGTAGTTCTACCGCCGCGGCCCAGGCAATGCCATACGGAATCTTTTTCCGTACGCGTATCAATCAGTCCGTCGGGTTCGTCGATACGAGCAGAAGCATCGGCACGGTATTCGAGTCTCAAGCTCTGGAAGATATCCCAGTTGAGGGTGTAGTTACGCGTCCAGTCGAAAGACTTCACGAAACTGGTATCCACAATAATATTGCCCTGGCTCTTCGGTCTGTACTTGAATTCCTGGAGTTCGCGGCGCAAAGAGGTTCGAATGGTGACATTCTTCGGCATCGGAGTGATATTGAAGTCTCTAATCAGCTGCAGCCACTTGGACTTGAGGAATTTGACTTTGGAGAACGGACGATAGTTCTTCGGATTCGTACTGAACGTATAGCCGATTTCGCCATCGTGGACAAATTCATTATTCAATTCCAAATCAGGGTCACGTTGAATCAATTCGGAATATGAGTATGAGAGGTCGAAGTTTTCAATATCCCATGGATGCATCTTGATAGCCCCGTTGCCCGTCAGGTTTCTCTCTTTACGCACATTCATCAAGTTGACGTTCTGACGACGTTGGAACGTGTTTGTCAGGTGTCTGATGGAGTCGCGTTCTTGAACGGTTTCGTAGGTGGCCAGATCGTCTTTGAGTTTGACATCCGGATTCAGCGGATTATATTCCGGAGTGCTAACGCCCAAAGAGTAGTCGTAATGCAACGGTATCTTGATATTCCATTTTTCGGGGAATAGAATCTTGCCACCATCGATATTCGTAGCGATATCCAAGTTGTAATTGGTTTCCATAGAACGTTGCGTAACAGATTGTTCGATGCTTCCAAAACCCGGAGTCGAATAAGTTCCTGAAACCGTGATATCGCCGACGTCAGCCAAGTTGAGTCGTCCGCGCAAGAGCGCAGCGAAACCCTGTTTGTCATCAAAGCCGCTCAATCGCAACTCGTTGACCCAGACTTCAACAGATTTCGGCAACATGTCATCGTTGTCGTTCATAGTCTTCTTCTTAGGGTTACGAATACCTATCATAATGGTAGTCACATCACCTAAGTTCGGCACACCGACGACGGTCATGCGGTTGTGGTCATCCAAGTACCGAGTATATGGGACCAAGTTGCTGGAATGTTGGCCGTGGCGAACTGCCATGTTACGTTCCTGTTTGAGCGCGACAAGAGAATCCAAGTATATAAACATCCTATTGGCCTCAGGCCAAATAGCATTGGTATCGCGGCCAACTGTCCACGGAGTGATTTCAATGGGAAGTTCGTATTCGTAATAGTTCTCCGTAAAGTCGGAGCCCAAACGGACGAATGCGGTGATGTCACCTTGGCGGAGGTCGCCGTCACTGAACACGTCCTCAGCATGGATGTACATCTGCAGATTGTTGAACTGGCGCAAGTCGTAAGAGGTGCTCTTATACACAGCACGGGCATCGCCATCCGGAAGGTCAACCACTTTCATGGTCAAAGCCTGTTCATTGATCTGATATACTTGCGTACCGTAAGCAGTTTCGCGTTGGATGCCAGGAGGCAGCACATACGGGATCGGCGTACGGTTGGCATTTTCCTCATAGCTGACAGTACCCACATAGAAAGACCCTTCACCATCGCCTTGCGTCGGACTGTAGTCACCTTCTTCCTGCAAACTGAGGTTGTACGTACGCCAGTCACCGCGCACCAACTCGAAAGTAGCAAAACGGCAGACGATGGGTTCTTCGAAATCACGCATGAACATACGCAGGAATCGAATGGAATTGAAACCCGTCATATTGTTAACCACCTTGTCCGGATTGTGAATAGGGATACGGAACTGATACCATTTGGTAACCGGGCGGGTGCCATCAGGAAGCGGTTGAGGAACAGCTTCGTAAATATCGTTGATATAGTTTTCACCGACCACCATGTTTTCCGGTGAAAGATTGATGACATACTGATAATAACGTTCGTCTTCGCTCAGTGTGTTATCGTTGTTCATATCCTCCAAGTTCGGCAGCTGGCTGGAAGATGTAGGATAAGATTCGGGGCTCTGGCTGTCAGTTGGGGAGTTGCCCTCGGCATTGTTGAAATGCTTGTAGCGCTCCACCACCTTCATGTCGGCAGCATCGTAATCAGAGCCTCTGAAATAGTGGTAGTTATCAGAAGAAGGATCTTCGAATGCATCAATATAGGCTTGGGAAGTCGTACCATATTGCGCAGCAATGAGGTCCAAGAAGTTTTCTTTGAAATAGGTACGCTCACGTTCGTCTTGCAAACCGTCATAACCGACATCCTGGTATTGGCGTGCCTCTTCTTCCATATCAAAAGCATTGACGATAAGTTGGATGGTAGGCACGCGGCCCCAGACCGTGAATTCGACATTCTCGTCAGAGCCGTCGGCAGGCAGACCGTTTTCAAAGAATTTCACACCATCGCGGAGAATATCTTCGGAGATATCACCCAAGTTGAAATAGAGTTTGCCTCCTGTATGGTTGGGATTGTCGATGAACGGATCCATCATCCAGAATTCGATATACTCGTAGTTTGAAGACTCGAAGTCGGTATTGTCGAACTTACGCATGATACCTCCCCAACGGCTTCTCGGGTCACGCAGGGAGCCGTCTTCGTTGATACCATGGGAAACGCCTTCTGCGCCAGTAACATCGTAGTTGTACGGTCCACGTTCAGAAGGATAGAATGCCAAGTTGAACACAGTCATATAGGTAGTCAGCTCCGTACCGGACTGTTCCTTATACGGGAAGAGTTCGGGTTCGTAAACGGCACGTGCGTAAGGCATAGACAAATCCGCCACCGTCAAGTTGGACGGTGTGGCATTGCTGTTCTTATAGAACAACGGGTCGATGATGTACCAAGCGAGTTTTGCCCTGTTGTAGCCATAGGAAAGCTGCCTGCGGGCGTTGTCCGTAATGGAGACGTTCTGCGATTCCGGGAACAAGTCGTTTTGGCCCTGCGGAGTAGATGCGAGCACCCAATTGGCCATGGTCATCAAGTCGATAGTGGATTTCGAAGACTCGAAATCGTCAATATAGGTAGTTCCTGCCTTGCCCACTTGGCGGTTATGGCCAGGGATGAAATGGGCGAACTCACCTTCCAAGTTCAAATTGGACTTGGCGGTGGTACTGTGGAACGTTATTTTGTCAATAACTTTGGTGATGAACGGCAATTCCGTCTTGTATGCGAAATTCATACCCCAGACCACATTGTTGACCGGTTCGTCACCGTAATTGACCTTGTTGGTGATGGGGCGCTCCTTCAGGTTCAAAATCGTCGCACCAATGCTGAAATCTTTGGAAAACACATAATCGAAATTGGCGCCGAACATCATCTGGTCGGTGGCAGCAAAGTCGTTGTCGTTTTCAATGGAAATAGATATCGGCGTGCCGGAGTTCAAGACGCCCTGGTTGATAATCGTCAAAGTACCCATGTCGTAGTTGACGGTATAGTCGACGTTTTCCGTCAGGGTGATACCGCCTGCAGTCACTTTCACCGAACCCTGTGCCACATTCGTGGTGTTGAAGTGGTATTCGGAACCGTAAGATGACTGGTAACTACCTTCGAGATAGAATTTGTTCTTGTTGGTAATCTGCTGCGCCATCGTCTTCGTCATCGTATAAAGGGAGTCGAACGCATACATATCAGCCAAATCCTGTTCATCGGCCGGGAAGAGGGCTCTGAGGTCCTTTCCGAAAGGTTCTACCGTCGGGAAATAGATTCTACCATTTTGCGAGTTGATAGTACCGCCATTTGTCGCAGCACCGTCGATGAAGTCGAAGATGCCATCCGGGCTCGGGTCTTGCTGCTGGTTCAAACGGTCCAAACCCATCAGACGAA
This sequence comes from Bacteroidales bacterium, assembly GCA_024400835.1. GTDB lineage: Bacteria > Bacteroidota > Bacteroidia > Bacteroidales > WCHB1-69 > F23-D06. Next base: position 17,573 of record JAKSMC010000043.1, on the reverse strand, counting down.
TCAACGGAATACCCTTTTGGGAACCTTGGGTGAAGAAGCCGTTAGCAATACCATCCGCATCACCTTTGTACAAAATATTCAATCTGAACTTCTCAGAGGAAACCTGATAGGCGGAGAGGTTATAGACGTTTTTCATCATCAAGTTCCACAACGGGGACTTGGTATTCACGTTCGTGCTCTTCAGCAACTTCACGCGAATACAGTTCGGTGCAGAGACCTCGTTGGAAAACTCACCGACTTGGTAGACTTTGTCGTCACCGATAACCGTATATTGGAAAGCCACAGCCAGCACTTGGTCAGAGCTGAGTGCGGAATTCAAGGTGATGAAACCCAATTTAGGGTTGAAGGTATATTCGTTTGCTGAAAGCAGGCGGGCACTTTCCACTTTCTCATAGTTAACACCAGCCCTCATGCCCACGGAATGCAAATTGTTGGAGACATTGGAGATGTTGCGGATAATGGAAGAGTCAGCCAACATCGTCAAGTTGTTGATCTCATTGTCCGGGTACTGTCCGCCGGAATAAGCGGGATTATAGGAAAGTCCGTTAAACTCGGGAGAGGCTTCACCCAAGTCGGTGAAGGCCACGATATTACGATTGTCCGTAGTAGCCGCGCCGACAGTGGTACGCCACACCTCGATCTTAGTGATGACGATAGGGGAACCGACCAAAGGCAGCGTGCTCAAGTACTCGTTATAATGGTCACGGAAGAACTGGCTGATGAAGAAGTGTCTGTTTTCTTCGTATTCATCAGCTTTGAAATAGAAGTCTTCCTGCTCGGCACCGCCGGTAATCGTAATGGTTTCCGAAGAACTGTTCTTCTGGGAGGCCACAGCCGTCACCGTCAAGTTACCGAATTTCAACTGCGTTTTGACACCGAAAAGGCTCTGACTACCGGTTATCAAAGTGCTGTTCAGCGGCAACGTCACATTACCGAATTCCAGCAATTGCAGGATTTCATCTTCCTTGCCACCGTACTTCAACTTGATTTTATCCATGTTGTTGTCGAGGGAAAGTTCATCCGTCGTATAGTTCAAGTTGAATTCGATTTTGTCACCGATTTTGGCAATCAGGTTCAGTTGGATGTCTTCGTCAAAGTCGAACTGAATAGTGCGGCGTTGTTTTTCAGGAAGGCTCTTATTATCTATCTTATTGTATTTTACACCGAATTTCAGCTCCATATTACCAGCCGGTCGGATGTCGATGGTGTTGCTGCCGAAGATACTTTCGAAGATATCACCACCCACGTGCAATTCCGGAATCAGGCCGCCACCGCGACGGTTGCCGCCCGTATAGGAAGAGGAGCTGTGATTGTACCAATAGTCATCAATGCTTTGGCGCAAATCGTAGTCGATGTATTCGTTAATATCCATGTACGCACCCGGGCCGTACGGTGTTTCGCCCGTCATGTACTGGAAATTATAGGTATTCGTGGAAGGATCGTATTCTACGTTGGTGCCGAATCCGGGAGGATCCTGCAGCCAGAACGGACTGTGATACGAGTTGTTCAGCGGATTGTTGTCAGGTTGCGGAAGATTTGTCCTGTTTGAGTCAGGAGGCGTTGTGTCAGGCGGGAAAATATCAAACGGCCATTCAAAAACCTCTGACGGCATGGTCTTAGGAAGAGACACGTCCTTTGCCTGTCCCTTCGGACAAATCAAGCAGGCTAAGACTGCGACCAAGAAAAGGTATATATATGTTTTATTTAACGTTTTCAATTGAATTTCAATACTATAAGAGTTTCAAAGACTTCTTTATAAGTTCTTCTACTGTTAGATTAATGCCTTCGGCTTTGATAATCTTATCCAGCACAGATTCTGCTCCAGCTTTCGGAAAACCTAAGGCGACCAGAGCAGTTAACGCATCATATTTATTATTATTGTATGAGACTGAAATTTTTGTTGCACTAGCCCAATCAGCCTTCTTGGTTTTGTCTTTGAGTTCGACAATCAAACGCTGGGCTGTCTTTGCGCCGATGCCTTTGATGGACTGTATGGCCTTCACATTCTCCGTGGCAATGGCATTCAGCACTTCGCCCACACTCATAGAAGACAGAATCAGTCGTCCCGTGTTAGGGCCTATGCCATTGACAGATATCAACATTTTGAAGAGCTCGCGTTCCTCTTCTTCCATAAATCCATACAAAACCTGGGCATCTTCTTTTACGATGTAATAAGTGAGCAGGCTGACGGTCTCGTTTTCGTTGGGAAGGCTGGAATAGGTGGCCAGCGAAATATTTATGTAAAATCCTATGCCACCGGCAGTTTCAACGATGACATACGCAGGATTCTTCTCTGTTATTATGCCTTTTATATGATTGATCATAGGTTCCGCTTAAAGGCTGCAAAAATACAAAAAGTACAACAAACCGAACGTAAGGAATTGACAACTAATAAACAGGTCATTTTTCATTATTTCAATTCATTCCTCAAAAGGCACACCTTCTTTTTCGCAGTACTCGCGCCATCGCTTTTTGTAAAATTCTGTACAAGTGCCGTCGGCAACCACTGCTTTGAAGTCCAACGCCTCTCGCACTTTTTCCGGAAGCATCGTCGGATTGTACTGCAACAGCAACTTGTCCACCACAGGTCGCGATGCCGTAGGATAAAGCCTGTCCTTACGTTTCAAAAGATAGTAGCATATATTATTATATTGTATAAAGTTTCCCCGCTTGCAAAGATGAGGCGACTCGAAGGCCACCGTGTCAATGGGTACAAATTCCCATTGCGCATGTAACTTGCGAGCATGGTTTTTCATTGAATATTGAAACGACTGGCAGGTGTCGGACGTTATGGAGTCTGAAAACAGAATGCAACGCTGCTGACTGCAGAAACTGATTGCGCTGGCCTTTCGAATATTGTAAACCACTGTCTCATCCTGATAGATAAATCCCATCTTCCGCAGCAGGAACGTCCCCGAAAAGAGTGCGAAAATAGAGCAGGCGAGCCAGCCCAACGAACGTCGTTTGAAGCAGAAAGCGCAATAGAGAACTATTATAAACGCATACAGCAGAAGAACTTGGAAAACCGAGTAATCAATATTTTGTGTGACAGCCCCGGGCAGCGACTCCACAAAAGTCACTATCCAGTTCATAATACGGATTTCCCAAGTCAGCAGGAACGAAACTGCGCAAGCGAGGAACGGGATGAAAGCGACGGCGAGCAGCACCACTCCGGAAATCATCACCACAAAGGAGAGCGCGATGACGGAAAGGTTGGACAGCAGAAAGTAGTTGGGAAACTGTCCGAAGTAATAGATGGAAATGGGGAACGTGCTGATTTGCGCAGCCACCGACACAGACATAAGTTCCCAGAAATAGTTGCCGACTTTGGTCTTGCATTGGTAGATGCCGGCAATAAGCGGTTGCAGCAGCACGATGCCGAACACTGCCAAATAACTCAGTTGGAAGCCGACCTCGAACAGCAGCATCGGATTGATGACAAGCAAAACGAAGAGAGAGGCCAGCAGGCTGTGGAACACATTGGTGTTGCGTTGAATCAGGGAACCGACAATCACGAAAGAGAACATCGTGGCCGAGCGCGTCACGGACGGTGACAAGCCTGTGATATTGGCGTAGAGCCAGATGGTCAGCAGCAGCATGATAGATTTGAGTACTCGCGTGCTCTGAAACAGGTCCAAAGGTTTGAACAAGAAGTTGAGAATCATAAAGATAATTCCCACGTGCATACCGGAGACGCAGAGGATGTGGCTCACACCTGCCGAAGCGTACGCCGCGCGCAACTCGGGTTCCATCGTGTCGTCATCGCCCAACAGGATGGCGCGGACAATGTCGTACTCTTGTCCGGACATTCCCGCCGCGGCAAACGTTCCCGACAAGCGTTGCTGCAGGCGCCGCGACAGCTCCTTGAGCGGATTAGGCACCTTGTGGTCCAGCAATTGCCATCCCGAGGCGGGGACATAGCCGGAGTAGAAGATGCCCTTGCGGCGCATGTACTGCCGATTGTCGAAGGCATCGGGATTGGCGGGAGACGCGAATTCCGACAGTTGCGTGGACACCAGGAGCACATCGCCATAGTGCACGGTCTCGGCCGCCGGCGACTTCTGAAGATAGAGCAGCACGCGTTCGCGCAGAGGCTGGTCCGTGGTAGTCTGGAGAAGTTCAGCCTGCAGTTTCACGCTCTTGGCGCGGGGCACGGGAAAATCGACCACGCGCACCACGAAGTTGCGGCCGGAAGCCAGTTGTTCCTGCTGTTCTGCCGACAATTTCGGAGACAATCGGAAAATTGTCGTAAACATGCCCGCGAAAACAAACGCCACAAACATGACGAAAAACTTCATCCAGCGCCAACGATAGTCTTTAACCTGCAACAAAACTACCGATATAAGCCATAAAACGCCGGTCGAGCAAAGGAAAAAGAAGCAATATTTGGGAGGAAAGTCGCAGATATAGGCAATTATTACGCCTAAAACGTATGGAAAGAGTACTTTCAGCAGTGGGTATTTTGAAAAATTCATGCCTTTTTTTGGGCCGAAGATAAACAAATTATCCAACCCAAAAATGACAAATCAAACTGAATAGAAACAAAAAAGGAGTTACATTGCTGTAACTCCTTGATTTTCTTGGCGCTCCCTCAAGGACTTGAACCTTGGACCCTCTGATTAACAGTCAGATGCTCTAACCAACTGAGCTAAGGAAGCGTGTCATTAACCCCTTGTGTTAACGGCTGCAAAAATACATTTTTTTTCATATGGTACAACACTTTTGAAAAAATTTTTATTTTTGCACAAAATTATTCTCTAAAGCCCTATTTAACCAACTAATTATCAAACTATTATTTATATCAAAAATATTATGCTAACACGCAAGGAACTCCTCACTGAGATTAAAAACTACATCTTTATCACGGTCGGTTTGGCAATATTTGTGCTCGGATGGAGCGCATTCATGACTCCTTTCGAAGTTACCGGCGGTGGCGTGGCGGGTATTGCCGCCGTCCTTTACTTCGCCACAAAGTTCCCAATCGGTATCACCACTTTCGTGATCAACGCCATCCTAATTGCCATTGCCTGGAAGGTGCTCGGCACCAAATTCTGCATCAGCTCCCTCATCTGCACTGTGATTCTGTCCGTCTTCTTCTCCATCGGGCAGGCCGTCTTCACCGAACCTCTTGTTGACGACATGTTCATGAGCGTCATCATCGGCGCATCACTTGCTGCCGTTGGCGTCGGCATCGCCATCAACTGGGGCGGCAACACCGGAGGCCTTGACATCGTGGCCCTCATGATCGGAAAATACCGCAACATCTCCTACGGCAAAGTCAACATCATTGCCAACTTCATCATCGTCGGTTCATCCTTCTTCATCCTCAACGACATCCCCAAACTTGTCTATAGCTTCGTCGTGCTGTTCGTCTATATGTTCGTCTCCGACTACGTCATCGACGGATACCGCCAGACCTACCAGTTTATGGTCTTCTCCAAGAAGAACGAAGAAATCGCCGCTCGCATCAACAAAGAACTCCACCGCGGAGCCACCTTCCTCAAAGGTTACGGTTCATACAACCGCCAGGAAAGCGATGTCCTGCTCATCATCGCGCACCGCACCGACAAAGTGCGCGTCTCACGCATCATCAAGGAAATCGACGACAGCGCCTTCGTCACCATCACCAAAACCGCCAGCGTATTCGGCAAAAACTTCGACAAACTGAAACTATAGGTTTCTGACGCCTGCGGCGCGTTTTCCACACATTAAAACTATTGAAATTATTATCACATTCTCCTACCAACCCCCTGCCCCTAATCTCTTCATCCCTTCATCTCTTCATCCCTTCATCTCTTCATCTCTTCATCATGTCCATCACTCAAAAAGTCAACTGTAAAATAAACCTCGGCTTGCAGATTTTGCGCAAGCGCGAAGACGGATTCCACGAAATACATACCGTCTTCTACCCCACTGATTTTTTCACCGACACACTCACCATCGAACAATCCGAGCAGGAGATAGAGTTCGTGTGCGAAAGCGCGCAAGACCTCGGACCGGCCGATGACAATCTCTGTGTGAAGGCCTTCCGCCTGCTGCAAGCCGACTACGGCATCAAAGGCGTGAAAATAACCTTGGAGAAGCACATCCCCAGCGGCGCGGGCCTCGGCGGGGGCTCGGCTGATGCCGCCTTCACGCTGCAGATGCTGTCGGAATTCTTCAACCTCGAGCTCAGCAATGCGCAGTTGAAGGCATACGCCGCCCAATTAGGCAGCGACGTGCCCTTCTTCATCGACAACAAGCCGATGTACGCCACCGGCCGCGGCGAACTGCTCGAGCCCATCGACCTCGACCTGTCCGACTATAATATATATATAGTAAAACCTGACTTCTCCGTTTCCACGCGCGAAGCCTACGCCGGCGTAACGCCCGCAATACCGGAAACCGACGTGCTGGACATCATCCGGCGGCCTGTCACCGAATGGGTTCTCGCATTGCACAACGACTTTGAGGACAGCCTTTTCGCGAAACATCCAGCATTGGGTATGCTGAAGAGCAAGCTGTATGCAAAAGGTGCCACCTACGCGTCTATGACGGGAAGCGGTACCGCTGTGTTTGGCTTATTTAGGAAATATTAAAGGCGCAACTGCGCATTTCTGACGTGCAAACCAAAGAAGCTATTTGTTCATGGCTTCCCGATAGCGTTTGGCATCCTTTATCTTTCCTCGTTTCTCACAACTTTCGGCCATCGCCCTATACAATTCCCTGGTGGCAGCTGGCTGGTCTATATTCTGCATAGCACAATACTGCAGCCACAAATATGACAAATACTCTTCCACTATATCCGCATCAATGGCCTTGTCAAATTCCTTCTTTGCAGCACTCAGATTCCATTGTTGCAAATAGATCTGTATCGCCATAATGTATGAGGCCACGTATTTAGGATTATATTTCTCGTTTTTATGCAAAGTCTCAAGAGCCATATTCATATCATTATTGAACGCATAAGCATAAGCCCGCAAATAATTGCCCGTTTCTGATTCACGATCAATATCCTGATAACGATCTAAGAACAAAAAAGAACTGTCAGGTTTTTCAACACGCAGATACGTTTCAGCGAGGTTCAGCAAAGCACCCATATTATCTGGATCAACTTTCAGAGCCTTCTTATAAAGCATAATGACGGAATCAAGCTTGGTGGTGTCCTGCTTCATGGCGAAAGCCTGGTAGTCGGACTTATCTTCACGTTTCAGAACAAAAGCAATGGGGACTCCGTCGACGTCAATGGTCTTCACTGTGTTTTTAGGCGGGAAATACTTGCTTCTCAAATATTCCGGTGCCATGCCCGTCACCGTGAAAATAGCATAATCCCAATCGGAATTTTCCTTTTCGTACCAGCGGACAAAGCGTACCTGATAGTCATCGGTGTCTTTACGGAAGAATTGATTGACAGAAGCCGGATGCCAAGTGGCCACGATAATCTTTGAACCATCCTTTTTCTTCTCGGCATTGGCCAGAACCCATTCTGAAGCCTCGCGAGTGGAATGATAATAATAGTCCAGCTCGTACCGCCCGAAAGCATTTTTAGTTCCTCCAACCAACTCGTTGAAATAGACATACTCGTAAGGATGATTGGCCACGATATGTCTGATCGGACCGATGAGCAGTATCAGCAGCAAGGCAACCGCGCCGATGTTAACCAACACGGGCTTTGTGCCTTTGGATTCCGATGTCCGTCCTTCCGTTTCTGAATTCTGAACTTTGGATTTTGGATTTTGGATTTTCCCTTCAACCCAGCGCACCAACCCGTCGAAGCCCCAAGCGGCGGCCGCCACCATGGTAGGATAGGCGAACATGGCATGACGCCAGCCTCCATAAACATTGGCATGGGTAACTACGATCCAGAATACCGGAAAGAAGAAAGTGAAGAGTATGAAAAACGCCCAAAAACGGTCTTCCTTCTTTTTCCAACAGAAGACAAAGAACAGGACAAGTCCTACCATTACCGCTATTGGGATGGTGATCAAAATGAACTTCGGCGTATAATACCACGGCAGATAATCGGACCAATACAGGGTACCTTCGAAAAGCTGGCGGATAGATATGCTGAACTCAGACATGCTCTTGTAAGCAAGCAGCACATTACTTATTGGTTTTTGCAAAGCAAAAGGCCACAAGAGGACGGCTAACACATAGCCGACCAGGGATATCCCTATGCCATACAGTAAAAATCGCTTGAGCTCTTGGAGGAAGGTCTCACTGCGCAGACCCGGCTCCCTATAATTTCTGAAGAACAAAAGGAGCAGAGCAAACATAGCAAAATAGGGAATAAGGAGCAAACCTCCTACACGGACCGCAATTGCCAGTCCTATAGACAACGCCAACATAATAGCTGTCCGGACCTTGATTTTGGGAAATTCCTGCAATATCCTTAGAATGTAGTACAGGCCCATGGCCATCATAGAAGCAAAAGGCACATCCTTCAAATTGTTAAACGAATGTCCCAAAAGCCGCGGGGAGAAGAAAGCCAACAAGAAGGCAAAAACAGCTCCACGCCAGCCACATATGCGTTCAGCAATCAAAGCAATAAACAGCATCATCAGCCAGCCTAAGATGCTATTCAAAGTGTGACGGACCGCATATTCATTTTCGATAGAAAACACTCTTGATATAGCACAAGCCAAATTGTCAGCGCACTGGCCATAATAGGGCAGGTTATAATCTGGCGGACGAAATTCCAATGCCGTGGTATCCTTACCCATAGTCTTGTAATAATCACACACAAAACCAGCCTGCTCTCTATGGCACAACTCATCTCCTGAAATACCGGCTTGCGTACTGAGCATGACGATTGTCACCAATGCTATTAAAGAAATCACCCAAAATAGTATTTTCCAAAACCCACCACCTAACAATCGACTTTTCAAAGAATTGCCTGAAACAGGAGATTCATCTGCCGTAATGTGTTCGTTAATAGTTTCTTTCATATTAGTAGTTATAAAGAGGTTCTATATAAAGTTAAGCATTCATCAAAGGTCTTACTTTCTATTGCTTTCATAGATTTTATAGGCTTCCTGCAGCATATCTTCATCATTATACTGAGGATGCCAATCCAAATCGCGTTCTGTTTCAGAAATATCCAACACATATTCTTCGTCGGCTATCATAAATTGCTCGGGATACATCAACGTCATGCCGCATTTATCCAAAGTGCCGAGTACGAATTTGACCAGTTTGCCTGGGGTCGGGATAATAATCGAGTGCTTGCCGGCCGTTTTCACAACGCCTTTCAACAATTGACGAATATCAGGTGGATTTTTGGAGCCTAAATTATATTCCTTATTGGGCAGATTTTTATCTATGGCACACAATATTGCTGAAACACAATCATATACCGATATCATTTGGTAATGATTCTTTCCATTGCCAATGGTAGGGACCGGCAAATTCCAGTCAATCAGTTTAAAAAGCTTGACAAGTATACCCATACGTCCCGGGCCGGTAATCATTCTAGGACGCATAATGGTAATGTTCATACCCTTGTCTCTAAATTCAAAGCAAATTTTCTCACACTCCTTTTTGCTTTTGCCATAAGGCCCAAACGGGTTCTGTGGATGATGGGTGTCAACCGGAAGGTATTGCGGCTTCCCATAAGTCATATCTGTTGTAAACATCAGGTACTGCCTGCATCCTTTTTGAAATATCGAGGACAAAATATTTTGAGTGCCAACAGTATTCACACTGTGGAAATACTCTTCCCTGTTCTTGGGCACTTTTGTGTGGTACTGATTGGCCGCCATATTTATGACGATGTCGGATTCGGCAATAGGACAGGCATTGATTTTTGCAACATCCCTAATATCAACTTGGTAATACTCGCATTTTGGGTTGATGTTTTGAGACAGTTGTGTATGCAAGTCACAAACCACCGCTTCACAGCCACGGTCAACCAACGCATTCGCCAAAAAGCTGCCGACGAAACCATTACCGCCGAAAATATAATACTTCATATTAACTTCTTGAAATTAAGAAAACACCTATGCAAATCACTAATATTCCAACAATTCTTATTGGAGTTAATGATTCTGAGAAAAAGAAATAGCCGGCTATGGAAGCAACCACATATCCGATGCTCAAAAAAGGATAGGCATAGCTTATTTCGACCTTACTAAGTACAGACATCCATAAAAGGATGCTTACCGCGTAACAAAACATAGCACCCCAAAGCCATAGATTGGTCAGCATAGGACCTATATGGTGAAATATATTGCCTATTCCAACCTCGCCTTCTATCAGCATACCTTTGCGTATCAATAATTGTGCAAGACAATTTAATAGTACGCTCGCAAGAATCATTACTGTGTTCATACTTTTTATTGAAAATGTCTATTAAAACCTTCATCTGCAAAATCCAGCATTTCCCTGTCCCCAGAACTATCTCCGTAGGCGACCAGCTTGAATTTCTGTCTGTCCGGATATTTCTGCTTCAATCGACGGACCTTTTCCATTCCATAACAGTTATCCGTAGCGAAATTGCCCGTCAGCACATCATTGCCATCAAATTCAGCCTCTGTACATAAGACGTCTTCCACGCCCATTTTCCTCGCAAAAGGCAACACCCAATTCGACAAACTCGCACTGACAATCACAACTTTCTCGCCATTTGAAATACGTTGTTTAATATCATCGTAAGCCGTCTGCCGGATAATGCCATTGAATTTTGATTCACAATATCTTTCGCAAAGATTATCGAAATCCTTTCGGGACATTCCGCGAAAAAGAAAAGCAAAAACCTTCTGTTTAACTTTGCTGTTAGAATATAGTTTCAATATGGATGCCGCAATTAACGGACTATACAAAAGAAAAGCCATCACGGCATAGAGACAGCCTTTCGAATAAAATGCAAAGCCCACAAAGGTATCGTTCTTGGTTATTGTCCCATCGAAATCGTATGCTGCAATCGTCATATCTACAAGTATATTAAGCAAAAAATCAAAATGCCCCATCCCAGCACACACACTTGGATAAACCTATCTTTCAATAATATTTTTGTCGGGCTGCCACTACGAGTATCTACTATTGTCAATTGAAGATACCTGATGATTCCGGCCAGAACAAAGAAGGATGTCGTGTATAAATATGGATTGCCTATTCGATTGACAACGTCCTCTGAAACTGAGTACAATATATAGCAAACCATTGTTATTGAAGCCGTTATTCCTATCGCCTGATTCAGAAACGAAATACTGTAACGGTTAACGTTCTCTCTGACTTTCTCACCCGTATTTTCATATAAAACAACGTCATCCCTTCTTTTTGTCAAAGCCAAAAACAATGACAACAAGAACGTCAGCATTACAATCCAATGGGAAACAGGCACGCCCGCAGCAAAACCGCCTATAAATATTCGAATGACAAAGCCAAAAGAAATAATAAAGACATCCAGTATCGCAATAGACTTTAGCTTGACAGAATATAAAACATTCAATACAAAATAGATAGCACAGAAAAGAAACAGTATTTTCCCATTTGCGAACACAGCCAGTCCATGCGCGATTACTAAAACCAGCACGGCAACGGCCATACAGGATACCATAACCCAAACCCCTTCTCTTTTAGAAATTTCGCCTGACGCCAACGGGCGCATTTTTTTCTTCGGGTGTTTTTTGTCTTTTTCAATATCCACAAGGTCATTCAAGCAATATATTGAACTGGCGACAAAAGAAAATGCTATGAAAGCGAAAATAGTTGAAAGCCAGCAACGAATGTCCAACAAACTACCGAAGAAAAACATCGGAAAAAAAATAAAGCATTGCTTAACCCATTGCTCCGGCCTGATTAGTTTAATAACACTTTTGATTTTCATTAACTTACATTTACGAGTACAGTATCCACCCTGCTTTATTGAGCCCGCAAAAATAGTCAAAAAAACAACGCTACGAACCACACCATCTTTTTATTAATTACAATTTTGTTGTCAATGAAAATAATTGCAATTCCAAATGCAACAATTTGAGAAAAAAAACGTTTATTTGCAACTCGTTATAACCATTGCAATTTGATGAAAATACGGTACAAAATTCGATTTTTTTTGTTTTTCTTGCTGACATTATCAGCAAGTCCGTATTTGCATGCCCAGTTGGACACCTCGTTCTGGTTTGTGGCGCCGGAAATCTGCGAGTGGAACTACCCGCCCAACTTCGACCGACCCATCAAGTTGGTGCTCTCCTCCCCCAACCTCACGCCCACCAACGTCACCATCTCGCAGCCGGCAAACGCCTCTTTCACGCCTATTCAGCAGACCGTTCCCGCCGAAGGCAACATCGCCGTCGACCTCACCAACTTCATCACCTCCATTGAGAACAGCCCCGTGAACACCGTGCTCAACTACGGCATCCACATCGCCAGTTCACAGCCCCTCAACGCCTACTACGAGGTCAGCATCGCCGGCAACAACCCCGAGGTCTACGCCCTCAAGGGGCGCAACGCCCTCGGCACCGAGTTCATATTCCCCGGGCAGAACGAGCACTACAACGGGCATACCTACCAGCCCACGCCGCTCAACCGCATGGACATCGTGGCCACGCAGGACGGCACGTCCGTGACCATCACGCCCAAGGTCGCCATCGACGGACATCCCGCCAACACGCCTTTCACCGTGCAGCTCAACCGCGGGCAGACCTACTGCTGCGCCGCCACCGGACGCGACGCCGCCAACCACTTTCAGGGCTCCCTCATCTCCTCAAACCTCCCCATCGCCATCACGCACACCGACGATATGCTCGACCACGGCGGACAGGACCTCGTCGGAGACCAGATAGTGCCCGTCACCACCGTCGGCAAGGAGTACATCGCCATCAAGGGCACGCTCAACAGCAATGCCGACCGCGTGTACATCACCGCCATCCTGGACAACACGCACCTCTACGTCAACGGCAGCACCACCCCAACGGCCACCCTTAGCGCGGGCGGCACACACGCCCTGCCGTTCCCAACCTCCGGCAACACCCTGTACTTCACCACCAACCAGCCCGTCTACGCCTACCAGCTCACCGGCATCGGCGGAGAACTCGGCGGGGCACTGCTCCCCACCGTCCTCAACACCGGCTCCACCCTCGTCAGCTACAGAAGGGGCACCTCCTCGCCCAAGGTGCTCAAGTTCAACATCACCACCAGGGCGGGCACACAGGGCGACTTCACCCTCAACGGGGACCCAAACGTCATCACCACCAACCTCTTCCATCCCGTTGACGGCACCAACGGATCCTGGTTCTACGCCTCCGTGGAAATCCCGACCTCCGTCATCCCCATAAACTCCACCGCCGTCATCAAGAACCCCGCGCCCTTCCACCTCGGCATCTTCGAAGGCGCCAGCACCGGCGGCTGCAGCTACGGTTTCTTCAGCGACTACCAACGTTACATCCAGTCCGACGCCGATGCCTACGTGGCCTGCCAAGGCGAACCGATAACCATCAACATCACCTCCTCTGGCGACGGCTACACCATCAACTGGTTCGAGCAAGCCACCGGCGGCAGCATTGTCCACACCGGAACATCAAACACCGTCATCAAGAACCAAGACTCCGTCCAGTACATTTACGCGCAGCTCTTCTCCGGCAGCGACCCATTCGGCGACCGCCTGCAGATTCCCATCCTCCTATCCGAAATCTGCGGTGACACCCTGTCCATGATATGCCAAGGCACCACCCTCTTTTCGCAGGACTTCGGCGGCAACGACCCCAGCGACCCCAACATCTCCCCCAATGACTTCATCGGCGGACATTCCGACCTGATCTTCAGCGGCACCTCCACATCTTCGGGGCATTACTGCCTCGCCAAGAAGTGCACGGAGTCCTGGGCCGTACAACCCAACTGGGACCACACCCATACGGGAGACCAAAGCAGGGGCTACTTCATGTACCTCGACCCCGCGCCCAACCAACTCGATGCCACACTCTACGAGATACCCATCAACGGGCTTTGCGACAACGCACGACTCAACTTCAGCCTCTGGGCCGCCGACCTCCAGCAAAACTACGCGCACCCCGCCTTCGAAATGCAGCTCCTCAATGCCGAAGACACCTCCTTGCTCGTCAGAAGCTTTGTCGTCAACGTGCCGAGGAACAACCCTTTCACCTGGCACCAGTACGGCTTCCCCTTCACCCTTCCCGACGACGTCCACGACGTCATCCTCAGAATCGTCAACAAGAACGCCGACAACATCGGCAACGACTGGGCCATTGACGACATCCAGGTCACCTACTGCGGCGGCGTGGCCGAAATCCTAACCCCGGACACGACCCTCTGCCTCGGCGAGGACATCACCCTCTCCGCCCTGTTCCACAACACGGGCATCCCAGACGGCAGCCCTATGGACTACGCCTGGCAGTTCTCCCCAGACGGCAACAACTGGCTGGACCTCCCAAACTCCAATCACCTGCAGCACTCCCTCAACGACGTGACCGAAGCGGACGAAGGCTTCTACAGAATACACGTGGCTGAAGCCGGACTTTTGGAAACCATGTGCTCATTCTTCTCCGACCCCATTTTCATCGGAACCGACAGCTGCTTCGTAGAACCTTGCGATACCCTGTTCCTCTCCGACACCATCTGTTATGGAGAAAAATACTTTCAATACGGATTTTCAATAGACTTACCGATGAACATCGGTCCTAATTTATATGAACAAATTCTACAAAACTCAATAGGCTGTGATAGTGTCGTACTGTTGGAACTTTTTGTCCTTTGTCCGGAGAGCAAGCACACCAACGTTATCACACCTACCGTTCAAGACGGCATCAATGACTATTTCAAGCCCTTCGGAAGCGGCGGCACCACCAATGCCGAAATCGAGATATTCAATCGTTGGGGCAAAACAATACATAAAGCAAATGTATATTCAGATTCTTTTTGGGATGGGAAGACTGACGGTGTAATTGTACCCGGCGTTTATTTCTACTCTATCGACACTAAAAATGGATGTGTTTATCATGGTTCTATAACAGTATTTTAAAAAAGCTTTTATGAAAATAAGATCTTCATTCCTTATACTTCTACTGATTCTATCATGCGCAAGTCGGATGTTTGCCCAATTGGACACCTCCTTCTGGTTTGTGGCGCCGGAAATCTGCGAGTGGAACTACCCGCCCAACTTCGACCGACCCATCAAGTTGGTGCTCTCCTCCCCCAACCTCACGCCCACCAACGTCACCATCTCGCAGCCGGCAAACGCCTCTTTCACGCCTATTCAGCAGACCGTTCCCGCCGAAGGCAACATCGCCGTCGACCTCACCAACTTCATCACCTCCATTGAGAACAGCCCCGTGAACACCGTGCTCAACTACGGCATCCACATCGCCAGTTCACAGCCCCTCAACGCCTACTACGAGGTCAGCATCGCCGGCAACAACCCCGAGGTCTACGCCCTCAAGGGGCGCAACGCCCTCGGCACCGAGTTCATATTCCCCGGGCAGAACGAGCACTACAACGGGCATACCTACCAGCCCACGCCGCTCAACCGCATGGACATCGTGGCCACGCAGGACGGCACGTCCGTGACCATCACGCCCAAGGTCGCCATCGACGGACATCCCGCCAACACGCCTTTCACCGTGCAGCTCAACCGCGGGCAGACCTACTGCTGCGCCGCCACCGGACGCGACGCCGCCAACCACTTTCAGGGCTCCCTCATCTCCTCAAACCTCCCCATCGCCATCACGCACACCGACGATATGCTCGACCACGGCGGACAGGACCTCGTCGGAGACCAGATAGTGCCCGTCACCACCGTCGGCAAGGAGTACATCGCCATCAAGGGCACGCTCAACAGCAATGCCGACCGCGTGTACATCACCGCCATCCTGGACAACACGCACCTCTACGTCAACGGCAGCACCACCCCAACGGCCACCCTTAGCGCGGGCGGCACACACGCCCTGCCGTTCCCAACCTCCGGCAACACCCTGTACTTCACCACCAACCAGCCCGTCTACGCCTACCAGCTCACCGGCATCGGCGGAGAACTCGGCGGGGCACTGCTCCCCACCGTCCTCAACACCGGCTCCACCCTCGTCAGCTACAGAAGGGGCACCTCCTCGCCCAAGGTGCTCAAGTTCAACATCACCACCAGGGCGGGCACACAGGGCGACTTCACCCTCAACGGGGACCCAAACGTCATCACCACCAACCTCTTCCATCCCGTTGACGGCACCAACGGATCCTGGTTCTACGCCTCCGTGGAAATCCCGACCTCCGTCATCCCCATAAACTCCACCGCCGTCATCAAGAACCCCGCGCCCTTCCACCTCGGCATCTTCGAAGGCGCCAGCACCGGCGGCTGCAGCTACGGTTTCTTCAGCGACTACCAACGTTACATCCAGTCCGACGCCGATGCCTACGTGGCCTGCCAAGGCGAACCGATAACCATCAACATCACCTCCTCTGGCGACGGCTACACCATCAACTGGTTCGAGCAAGCCACCGGCGGCAGCATTGTCCACACCGGAACATCAAACACCGTCATCAAGAACCAAGACTCCGTCCAGTACATTTACGCGCAGCTCTTCTCCGGCAGCGACCCATTCGGCGACCGCCTGCAGATTCCCATCCTCCTATCCGAAATCTGCGGTGACACCCTGTCCATGATATGCCAAGGCACCACCCTCTTTTCGCAGGACTTCGGCGGCAACGACCCCAGCGACCCCAACATCTCCCCCAATGACTTCATCGGCGGACATTCCGACCTGATCTTCAGCGGCACCTCCACATCTTCGGGGCATTACTGCCTCGCCAAGAAGTGCACGGAGTCCTGGGCCGTACAACCCAACTGGGACCACACCCATACGGGAGACCAAAGCAGGGGCTACTTCATGTACCTCGACCCCGCGCCCAACCAACTCGATGCCACACTCTACGAGATACCCATCAACGGGCTTTGCGACAACGCACGACTCAACTTCAGCCTCTGGGCCGCCGACCTCCAGCAAAACTACGCGCACCCCGCCTTCGAAATGCAGCTCCTCAATGCCGAAGACACCTCCTTGCTCGTCAGAAGCTTTGTCGTCAACGTGCCGAGGAACAACCCTTTCACCTGGCACCAGTACGGCTTCCCCTTCACCCTTCCCGACGACGTCCACGACGTCATCCTCAGAATCGTCAACAAGAACGCCGACAACATCGGCAACGACTGGGCCATTGACGACATCCAGGTCACCTACTGCGGCGGCGTGGCCGAAATCCTAACCCCGGACACGACCCTCTGCCTCGGCGAGGACATCACCCTCTCCGCCCTGTTCCACAACACGGGCATCCCAGACGGCAGCCCTATGGACTACGCCTGGCAGTTCTCCCCAGACGGCAACAACTGGCTGGACCTCCCAAACTCCAATCACCTGCAGCACTCCCTCAACGACGTGACCGAAGACGACGAAGGCTTCTACAGGATACACGTGGCTGAAGCCGGACTTTTGGAAACCATGTGCTCATTCTCCTCCGAGTCCATTTTCCTCAACATTGACAGTTGCATCATAGAGCCGTGCGACACGCTGTTTCTATCAGACACCATTTGTTCCAGAGAGCCCTATTTTAACGTGAGTTCGATATAAGCAACTAAAAGAGAACCAGCTGATTATCAG
>JAKSMC010000042.1 GCA_024400835.1 Bacteroidales bacterium | reverse complement strand
ATCGTTATGTTATTCATTTTTAATAAATTATATTATATCGAACTCACGTTATTTAGCACAGCAAAAATAACACAAAAAGGGCTGACTTTCAAACAGAAATCAGCCCTTGTTTTTTCTCTCAAAAAAAGTTTTATCGGACACCAATAAAAAAAAACGGAACCTCGAAAGGTTCCGTTTTTGTTATAGGGTTGTATCGAATTATTCGAATGAAAGGATAGCTTTCTTGATGAGTTCGATAGCTTCGCGGAGTTCTTCTTCGGTGATGACCAATGGAGGAGCGAAGCGGATGATGTGTTGGTGTGTCGGTTTTGCAAGTACGCCGAGTTCTTTCATCTTCAAGCAGACGTCCCAAGCTTCTTTGCCGTTGGTCGGTTGGATGATGATGGCGTTCAAGAGACCTTTACCACGAACTTGTTTGATGAGCGGGCTGTTGACCTTGCTCATTTCATCGCGGAAGATTTGTCCGAGATAAGCAGCGCGTTCGGCGAGTTTTTCTTCTTTGACGACTTCGAGAGCGGCGATACCTACGCGGCAAGCAATGGGGTTGCCACCGAATGTGGAGCCGTGTTCGCCCGGTTTGATGTTGAGCATGATGTCATCGTCGCAAAGAACTGCGGAAACAGGCATTGTACCACCGGAGAGGGCTTTACCGAGGATGAGGATGTCAGGACGAACGCCTTCGTGGTCGCAAGCCAGCATCTTACCTGTACGAGCGATACCGGTTTGAACTTCGTCGGCCATGAAGAGGACGTTGTGAGCCTTACAGAGGTCATAACATTTTTTCAAATAACCGTCGTCTGGTACGTAAACACCAGCTTCACCTTGGATAGGTTCAACGAGGAAACCGCAAACCATAGGATCTTCGAGGGCTTTTGCCAAAGCGTCAACGTTGTTGTACGGGATTTTGATGAAACCCGGGGTGAACGGACCGAAACCTTGGTAAGCGTCGGGATCGATGGACAAGGAGATGATGGTGATGGTACGGCCGTGGAAGTTGCCGTCGCAAACGATAATCTTAGCCTGGTTCTCAGGAAGGCCTTTCTTGTCGTAACCCCAGCGACGAGCGAGTTTCAAAGCTGTTTCATCAGCTTCTGCACCGGAGTTCATCGGGAGAACTTTGTCATAACCGAAAGTTTCTGTAACATATTTTTCATACGGTCCCAAGCAGTCATTGTAGAAAGCACGAGAGGTAAGTGTTACCTTTTGGCATTGGTCCATCATGGCACCGATGATCTTCGGATGGCAGTGTCCTTGGTTTACTGCAGAGTATGCAGAAAGGAAATCGAAGTATTTCTTGCCTTCAACGTCCCATACGAACGGACCTTTACCACGTGCGATGACTACGTCAAGCGGATGATAGTTGTGTGCGCCATAACGAGCTTCCATGTCCATGGCTTGCTGACTAGATGTAATTTTTTCTACCATAATTGTTGTATTTTAAAATGTGTTAATTTTTTCCAAGAAAAACGGCCGCAAATATAAATTTTTTTTTCCATCATATTACGTTTGAAAAAAAATATGACAAAAATATTTATGATTTTTTTTGATGACAAGGTGTTCTCGGGTGTGTCTTCGTCTTCATTTTTTTGTATTTTTGCACCCCCTTAAGAATAATGTTTAATATTTACAATAATATGAAAAAAATATTCGCTTTAGTAGCCTTTGTCGCAGCGCTGACAGTCGTCTTCTGCTCCTGCAAACCCGATGACGAAATCTATAATCGCAAATGTAAAATCAGCAAGATCTGGTATCTCAGCAATGTCGGGGACCCTGACGAGGTCTATCAATATGACGATAAAGGAATGCTGACGACCATTGTCATCGATTCCGTTGAAACATACGAATTCACCTATAACAAAGACAAAACAGTTGCCAACATCCACCATGTGGGCAAACTTTTCACCGAAGATATCGACCTTACCTACACGGACAGATTGGTTGACAAGATGGTCTATACCGCCAATGATACCGTTCGCCAGGAAATCACATTCCGTCGCGATGAGGAAACGACACGCATTACCAACATTGACGAAATGTACGACAAGTCTTTCTACGATTATTACAATATTCTGAGCAAGAAGAATAAGGCTCAGTTCTACAATAGATTTATCGGCGATGCTTCTAATGTCGTGGAAATGATGCGCCAAAACGGTGCTAAAGACCTTACGCTCCGTTGCGCCAAAACTATTGTGTATGCTCCCGGTGAAAAAGAGAAGTATGAGAATATCGACAGCATTGTCGAGGTTTATCCCGTTCTCCGCCAGGAAGTCATCCGCACTTACAAATATGATACGGAAAGCTACAACCCCTTCTACGGTATGCAATATGCTTATGCCGGCTATGCTGGTTACTATCTGAATAACAAACTGGAAGAAACAGAAACTATTATGACTGCAGGTACTTTGTCCAAACATACCACCTACACGTATAGTTACGAAGGTCTGCATTTCATGAACGACAAGAAATATCCGCGTCAGTTCATCACTGTTTCCAGCGAAAACAACATCCCAAGAAACACTTATATTCTCTATGTTAAATAATTAATAGGGAGAATATGAAGTTACATCAGGCAGGTCGAGTCATAGTGTTGACCACCATCGCAATCATCGTCATTGCGACGGTGTGTTACGGATTCTTTTTGGCTAATTTGTGGTGGGTCAACTTGCTGGTGTATGCTGTTCTGCTTGTGGTAGGCACTCTCGTGATCCGCTTTTTCCGTGTGCCATACCGCATCATTAACAAAGTCGAAGACGGCGTGCTCTCCCCAGCCGATGGAACCATTCTTTCTGTAGGTCCTGCTTTTGAATACGAGTATTTTAAAGATGAAAGACTGAAGATTTCTATCTTTATGTCTATCAATAATGTACATGTCAATAGCTATCCTATTGACGGTGTAGTGGAATATATCGCCTACCACCCCGGCAAGTATGTGCTGGCCAAACTGCCTAAGTCTTCTGTAGATAACGAACACAATACCATAGTGGTGAGTAAGAATGACCACCAAAAGGTTATGTTCCGTCAGATTGCAGGATTCATTGCCCGCCGCATCATCAGTTATCCTCAAATCGGTGACCAAGTTATCCAAGGCGACGAGGTGGGCATGATTAAGTTCGGCTCCCGCGTGGATGTGTTCCTCCCGTTAGATGTGCAGGTGGCCGTTGCCAAAGGCGACAAGGTGGTGTCGAAGAAGACGGTGCTGGCCTATTTTTAAAAACTAAGAAACTAAGGTGGGTAGAAGAGTAGATTGGTAGAAGAGTAGATGAGTATATGTGAAGATGGAATTACCTGAAACCTGAAACCTGAAACTTGAAACCTGAAACTTGAAACTAAGTATCATCATAGTCAACTACAATGTGTCTTGCTTTTTGGAGCAGGCGCTGACCTCTGTCTACAAGGCTTTGCGCAATGTGGAAGGTGAGGTTTATGTGGTGGACAATAATTCCGTTGACAACTCCTTGGCCATGTTGGCGGAGAAGTTCCCGCAGGTCCATGTGATTGCCAATAAGGAGAATGTTGGTTTTGCCAGGGCTAATAATCAGGCTATACGCATATCCACGGGCGAATATGTACTCTTGCTAAACCCGGATACGGTGGTGGAGGAGGATACGTTCGAAAAGTGCATCCGCTTTATGGACGACACGCCCGATGCCGGCGGCCTTGGCGTGAAAATGGTCAACGGCAAGGGCGAGTTCCTGCCGGAGTCCAAACGCGGCATCCCATTGCCCTCTGTGGCTTTCTACAAACTGTTCGGACTTTCAAAGCTGTTCCCCAATTCCCGCAAGTTTGGCACGTACCACTTGTCATATCTGAGTGAGGACGAAATCCATTCCGTGGAGGTCTTGGCTGGAGCTTTTATGCTGATGCGCCGCAGTGTGCTCGACAAGGTGGGACTGCTGGATGAGGATTACTTCATGTACGGCGAGGACATTGACCTTTCCTATCGAATCCTCAAAGGCGGTTACAAAAACTACTATTTTCCGGAGACGCGCATCATCCATTACAAAGGAGAAAGCACGAAGACGGGCAGCCTGAACTATGTGCATGTTTTCTATAAGGCCATGCAGATATTTGCCCGTAAGCATTTCTCGCAGAAGAATGCCCGATTGTTCAATTTCCTGATTGACTGTGCAATCTGGTTCAGGGCGTCGCTTGCTGCCCTGAAGCGTATTTTCAGCAGACTGTTGCTGCCAATCATAGATTTCGTGTGCGTATATGCGGGCATGCTCGTACTTACGCGCTATTGGGCCTATGCCGTGTTGGCGCAGCACCACAGTTCCTATCCGAATTTCTACTATTATTTTATAATACCTATTTATATTATAGTGTGGCTTGCGGCCATTGCGCTCTGTAAGGGCTACAAGAAGCCGATAAGGCTCAGCAACGTGAACAAGGGCATCGTGATGGGCACGGTGGTCATCTTGTTGGTGTATGCGCTGCTGCCGGAAACTTTGCGCTTCTCCCGTGCGGTCGTTGTGTTCGGCGCTATGTGGACAGTCATCGTGGTGAACCTGTTGCGCTATGTCATCCGCAAATTCCACATCCGTGGCAATAGCTTTGACAACGTCAGCAAACGGCGCATCGCTGTGGTGGGCAGCCCCGAAGAGTCAGCCCGCGTGCTGGACCTTGTGCAGATGATGGAACCGAAATGCGAGTTTGCCGGCGTGGTGCTTCATACAGAGGAGGCGACTGCCGACAATGCCACCATCGGACGTCTTTCACAAATTGAGGACCTTATTTCATTGTATCGAATCAACGAACTGATTTTCTGCGCCAAGGATATGCCTGCAGCGCAGATTATCGATTGGATGGGACGCCTTCAGCAACTGCAACTCGAATATAAGATTGCTCCGGAGAACAGCTCGTCTGTGATTGGCAGTAATTCCATATTTTCATCTGAAGACCTTTATACTATTCCTGTTCATTCCATTGTACAGAAGTCGTCAAAACGCAGCAAACGTGCATGGGATGTTTTCAGCGCTTTCTGCCTGCTGCTGTTCTTGGCATTGGACATCTGGTTTGTGAAGAATAAAGGTGGTTTTGTCCGCAATATCTTCGCTGTGCTGTCTGGCCGCAAAAGCTGGGTGGGATGTCATCTGGCTGAAAATAACGAACACGCCAAACTGAAACCTAACGTGCTGACCACGTTGGATGCTTTTCAAGGAAACCATTTCACTTCTGAGATGATTGCCACCGCTGATGAACTCTACACCCGAGACTATCAGGTTAAGTTGGACGTACATACGATGCTCAAAGCTTTCTCGCAGCTGGGCAGAAGGTAGAGCGTAGGGGGCTAAGGTTCAAAGTTTAAAGTTTAAGGTTTAATGGGTTAATTGCACCCCAAAGTCAATGTTTAAAGTCCCTTCATATCTTTCGGCTTGAAGTTCTTTTTCATGACTGATTTGATTTCAGGATTGAAATAGAGTTCGTCAATCTGTAGTTTTTTATGGTTGAAGACATAGTTGTCGATGAATTTGTCCATTAGTTCGAATTCGTATTTGAAGTATCCGGCGACGTCATGACCGATGCCTTCGTAACGGCGGATTTGATAGGGGTAATCAAACTTTTCGAAACGTTTGACAAGGGCGTCGCTGCCGTACATACCCAAGTTGAAGAATTCGATTTTAGTGTATTTGACTAATCGGTCGCTGGTTCCGTGGCAGAAAAGGGTGGGAGCGGGCGGCTGCACGCGGTATTTGACTTTGCCCTTTCTGGAGAAGATGGCTCCTGAGAAAGGCATCAGACCTGCGTAATGGAAGGTGTCGGGCAGCATTTCGGCTCCGTGTATGCGGTTGCCTAAGAAGTAGTCGGCTTCCAGTATGGTGATGGCACCTGCGCTGCTGCCCACCAATACGATGTAGTCTGGGTTGATGGTGAACTGTGGAGTTGTCAGCAGGTTCTTGAGGATGTAGTCGGTGGCGCTGATCATATCTTCGCCGGCCATTTCGATGGAGCGCTCGTATTTGTTCAGATTAGCGACCATATCGTAAGATTTCTGTCCTTTCATTCCCAAGCGATAGTCGATGGAAATGACCACCCATCCTTTTTGAGTGTAGTAATCCTTGAGTTTCGGAATCTGGTTGTCGTCGCGTGCCCCGCCGATGAAGCCGCCGCCGAACGCGAAAACCATGCAGCTGTGCTGTTCGTTCTGTTGAGCCGGCACGTAAACGTCCATTTTCAGATGGCTCGTGTCTTTGACGGCATATTCGAATGTTAACTTCTGTTGGGCGGCCGCTGTGAGGCAGAATGCGGCGAAGAGCAGGGTAGAGATGGTCTTTTTCATTGGGATGAATTTTGAGCGCAAACGTACATAAAAAAATCGATAGTTCACTAAGATTTGATGAATGTGTGATTCGTTTCTAAATATATACAAAATATTTGACTGTGTATTATTAAAATATTTTCAAAGTGTTTGCAATATTTTGATTTTGAATATTATAAAAAATTAATATTTTGCAAATAATATGCTGAATATTTATATATTTGCCATCCAAACTAAAACGTCAAGCCAAGGATAAATAGATCTTGACCTGAGCTGGATTAAAAATAAATTAAATAAATTTTGATGATGGAAATGGAAGATAGAAATAAATCGTATCTTTGCCGCTCCGAAAAAGAAGTAACGATGGTTCCTGAAAAGTATGTGAGATTTGACTGGGCGGCCAAGAGACTGCTGCGCGACAAGGCCAACTTTTGTGTATTGGAAGGGCTTGTCTCCGTGCTGCTGGAAGAGAAAATCCAAATCGTGGAGATTCTTGACAGCGAGTCCAACCAGGAACACTATGAAGATAAGTTCAATAGGGTGGACATCAAGGCCAAGAACTCCAAGGGCGAAATCATCATCGTGGAGGTCCAGCAGACCCGCAAGAGCGACTTCTTAGGGCGCATTCTCTACGGCGTGTCCAAGAGCATCACCGAGCACATCTTCAACGGCGAGGACTACCAGCACGTCAAGAAGGTGTACAGCATCAGCATCCTTTATTTCAGCCTTGGGAAGGGCGCGGACTACCTCTACCACGGGCAGACCACCTTCACAGGGGTGCACACGCACGACACATTGGAAATCACGGAGAAGGAGGGCGACGCACTGAAAATGAAAACACCAAAGGAGGTGTTCCCAGAATACTACATCATCCGTGTGAACGAGTTCGACAAGGTCGCCGCCACACCTCTGGAGGAGTGGCTCGACTATCTCAAGAACGGCCGCATCAAGGACGACACCACGGCGCCGGGCCTTAACGAGGCGCGCGAGAAACTTCAGTACCTTATGATGAGCAATGAGGAACGCTCCCAGTACGACCACCATCTGGAGAATTGGAAGGCAGAACGTAACGCTATGGAGACTGCCCGCTTGGATGGTCTGTGGGAGGGCAGACGCGAGGGTAGACGTGAAGGCAGACACGAAGGCAGATTGGAAGGTAGATTGGAAGGTAGAATGGAAGGTAGAATGGAAGAGAAAATGGAAATTGTGGCAAAGATGCGTTCCAAAGGTTTTGACATTGACACAATTATGGAAGTGACAGGTTTGACGAGAACCGAAATCGAAGGCTTGGACGAATAAAAACGAGCTTCTCAGAATCATCACATCATTACATTGACCCTTTTTTATATAATAATTGAAAATCAAAGGGCAGTTCTCGTAATCGTCGGATTATCAAATAATAATGTTGTCTCTTCATCCCATTGCCTTTTTTCTCCATTATTTTTTTAGGGCGTTCTTTCTTTCTTTTTTGTACCTTTGCACGCTTTTTTTGAAAAAATCCTAATAAACCTTATAGTATGAAATCAATAGCAATTTTGACGGGCGGCGGTCCTGCTCCCGGTATGAACACAGTGGTTGCCTCAGTGGCCAAAACTTTTTTGCGTGACGGATTCCGTGTCATCGGTTTGCACGGCGGCTATAGCGCCCTCTTCACCGAAACACCGCGTATGCGCGATCTTGACTTCCTTACTGCTGACGAAATCTTCAACAAGGGTGGCAGCATCCTGAAGATGAGTCGCTTCAAACCTACGGATGAGGATTTTGAAAAACGTTTCAATATCAATTTCTTTAGGGATAACGAGGTGAAACTGTTGGTAACAGTAGGTGGCGATGATACTGCAAGTACCGCTAACCGCGTGGCAAAGTTCCTGGAGGCTCATCAATACCCGATTTCCAATATCCATGTGCCGAAGACTATCGATAACGACCTGCCGCTGCCGAATGGCTCTCCTACCTTTGGTTACAACAGTGCTAAAGCGCAAGGTTGCGTAATTGGTACTGCCGTGATGGAAGATGCTCGTACCAGCGAAAACTGGTTTGTTGTTTCTGCTATGGGACGTTCCGCAGGGCACCTCGCTCTCGGTATTGCCGGTGCATGCCACTATCCGATGGTCATCATCCCCGAATTTTTCAATAAGACGGAAATTACCATTAACAAAATTGTCAATATGGTAATCTCTTGCATCGTGAAACGTAAATTGATGGGTATCAACTATGGTGCAGCCATGATTTCCGAAGGCGTTTTCCATACCTTGAGCGATGAGGAAATTAATAATTCCGGCATCAACTTCAGTTACGACGAACATGGACATCCTGAATTGGGCAAAGTTTCCAAAGCTCATATCTTCAATGATTTGATTGAAAGAAAAGTGAAAGAACTTGGTCTCAAAGTCAAGACTCGTCCGGTGGAAGTGGGTTACGAAATCCGCTGCCATACCCCAATTGCTTTCGACCTCACTTATTGTTCCCTGATGGGTATGGGCGTTCATACCTTGTTCCAACAAGGTCATACGGGCTGTATGGTTTATGTCGATCATCAAGGTGCTGTTTCCCCGCTCTTCCTCAAAGACCTGCAAGACCAGAATACAGGAAAGATTCCGCCAAGATTGGTGAATGTGAACAGCAACAAGGTGCAATCATACGTCAATGATATTATGGACTACATCACTCCTGCTGACTATGAGGCTGCTAAGAAATATCTCCCTAATCCAGAAGAATACGATTTCAAACGTATTTTGAATTGGTAATATTCACATCAAAATATAATAAAACGTCCTGTGTGATATACATACGGGACGTTTTTTTTGTGGATTGAACCCCTAACGGGGTTCTGTTGTGGGCGATACATCCCGCTGGCTACAGAGGTTGAACCCCTGACGGGGTTCTGAGGTGCAAAAAAAAGGCCGGTTCCTTTGAACCGGCCTTTTGGTGGTGTTATGAGGTTGGGTGTTATTGGCGAACGACTTTCTTGACAATCATTCCGTTGTCGGTGCTGATGCGCAAGAAGTAGGTGCCAGAAGGATAACTGCTCATATTGATGGATTGAACATCTCCGTTCATTGTCTCCAACAATTTCCCAAATACATCGTAAACCCAGACGTTTTCAATTCTTAATTCTTCATTTGTGATTCTCAATTCTCCGTTGGTCGGGTTCGGATAGACGTTGATGCGGCTGTTCGTGAAATCATCGATGCTGACATTTTCATAAACGGCAACGGCGCTGTTGCTCCAGCCTTCCTTTGTGGCGATAGCCTTGATGGTCATGCCGCTTTCTGCTGTGAAGGTGCCGTTGTAGAGGTTTGCATTCTCATCCGGCGTGGTGCCGTCGGTGGTGTAATAGATGACTGCGTCTTCGGTAGCGCAGGTGATTTCAACGGCGTACATGTTGTTGGTGAGCGGCTCAACTGTGATGACAGGAGTTTCTACAGTCTCCTGAACGAGACCGATGATGTCGTTGTTGTCACGAGGCGCGATTTGGTAGTTTGTTGCGGAAGATGTGCTGTATACAAGGATGAAACCAATGACGTCGGCATCGTAGTTGGCCGGGATTGTCATATCCAGTGTCTTGAAGTTGTTGCGGACCTGCATGCCGTTATCGTCTTGCTCAATGTTGAGATTGGTGGCTGCTGCGGTGCTGAACGTTCCACCATCAACGAAAGTCACGCCTTCCAACTTCACGAGTCTGGATTCGTATTGAGCGTAATTGCTGACAATGTCACTGACAGTAGCGACAACAGGAACCACAGGGCCGTTGTTGCCGGATGCTGCGGCAACATTGTGTGTGGCGACCAGTTCGGACAGACCGTTGTAAAGCGTGTAGGTGCCGTAGATACCGCCGCTGATGATGTCGCCTTCAGTGTAGTTGTTGGTGATGACGGTGTCGCGGTCGTAAATCAGCAGGCCGCCGGTAGCATCTTGTACGTACATGTTGCGGCCGTTTCTGTAAACGAAGGTTACGTCTCCAGCAATTTTGTAGATGGTGTTGTTAGTTTCAGAGTTGGCAGCGACGAAGGATGCGATGTTAGCAACTTCTGTTGGGAATGTGTAGGTGACAGTGGCTACGTTGCTCGGGTTCATGCCGGTCTTGAAGGCAATAGCCTTGACGGTTGTGGTAGCTGTTACATCGAATGGAGCGCTGTAGAGGTTGGAGCTTTCGTTAGGTGTAGTGCCATCGGTGGTGTAATAGATGGCTGCATCTGCGGTCGGACAGGAAATGGAAACTTGGGTGGTCTCATATACGAATGCGCTGTTCGGAGTGATGGTCGGCATATCGACAGTCCCGGAAATCAGGCTCGGGAAGTTGAAGATGTTCACGCTGTCAATGTACAGACGGGAAGTGGCTGTCGGGGCAGTCTCCGGAAGTGCGATGGAGAATTTGAAACGTACATTGTCGTATTCAGCTGTTTCGCTAACCACGAGTTCGTATGTTCTGGCCATAGTTGTAAGCTCGAACAGAGAGTCAACGTAGGTGTTACCACCATCTGTAGAGTATGATACGATGGCATTCAGACCGTTGGTGGACTTAGCCTTGAATTGGATACGGGTGGCGTGCGTGACGTCGAAGTTGGTGCGTGCATAGCCGATGTTCGTCGGGTTTGCTGTGTACCATCTCATCTGCATAGATGCGGTGTCGCAAATAGGGCTGGTAGTGGAGGCTGCACCATAAACGATGCCCCATTGCTGAGAAGCAGGTCCGTTCAGGGCTTCATCTATGTTGTTGTACTGTGTGCCCAGAGTGAAACCTTCTGTGGGCTCGAAACCTGTGTAGTATGCCAGTGTGTCAGCGATAGTAGAAGGAATGAACGGCGCGATGACGGTGTAGTTTGCTGTTGCAACGGCGCTGTTTTCCCAACCGTTTTGGATGGCGATGGCTTTTACGGTGTAAGCGCCCGGCGTGTTCAATGTGAACGGTGCGGTGTACAATGTGGCGGTCTCGTCAGGTGTGGTGCCGTCGAGGGTGTAGTAGATGCTGGCTGTAGGCACGCTGCAGGCGACGTTTACTGTGAAGGAGGTGTCAGGATCGTTGGCTACAGGCGTGATGGTAGGTGTCGGAAGCAGGGCTGTTGCCGTGAGGACTACTTGTGCGCTCAAGGTGTCGCTGGTCAGGGTTACAAGGCCCGTGGCAGCTTCTGTGCCGTCAAAGGTGACTGTGATGGTGGCAGCCGTAGTTGTGGCAGGAATGCTGTTTTGTGACAGGGCGAAATGTGCGTTGCCGCAAGTCAGCGTGATAGGAGCGGTAAGGAATGCGGAGGTCACGTCGAAGGAACCGGTCTGCGTAGTGGAACTGAAGTTCAGTGCGCTCGGAGTTACAGCCATGGCGGCTTCGTGTGCGATGGTGTAGTTCGCTGTAGCCACTGGGGATGCGTACCAGTCTGCCTTGAATGCTTTTGCCTTAACCGTTGTGTTGGTTGTTAAAACGAAAGGTGTGCTGTAAAGGTTAGAGGCCGTTGTGGGCTCTGTGTTGTCGGTAGTGTAATAGATGCTGGCGCCAGGAGTGGTGCAAGTCAAGGTTACTGTTACGCTGTCAGCGTATGTGCCTGCGGTAGGAGCGATGACGGGTGCTGCCACGGTCGGTGTGTCGATGGTGACAGCCTTTGTGGCTACTTCGCTGTTAGCATAGTTGGCCATTGTTGCCATTGCCTTGACGGTGGTGGTCGTGTTTACTGTGAAGGGTGCCGTGTAGGTTGCAGAGGCTTCAGATGGTGTGGTGCCGTCAGTTGTGTAGTGTACGGTGGAACCGGGCTCTGCGGAAATTGTCACTTCTGCATTGAAATAATAGGTGTCAGCAGCATCTGTAGGATTGTTGCCGTTGAAACTGATGACCGGTGTGGCGAGGACGGGAGCAACAACAGTGAAGTTTGTGGTAGCGCTGACAGGTGTGCTCAGTGCTTGCTGGTTCATATCAACCAAAGAGACCGTAGCGGTGAATGTGCCGGCAGGGAGTGGTGAAAGTACCATATTCTGGAAAGCGGCCCAGGCTGCAGCATCAAGATAAGATGGGTTCGGCAGGCTTACTAATGGAAGAATGCCGGATTCGATTTTGAGAAGACCGTCGGTGCCCAAAACGAAGTTCTGAATATTGAGGCTTACAGGCAGCGTGTCCAATGTGGAGAATGTAGAACCTGCGACAGGTGCGAGAATGGATACGCTGGGTTGAGGTGCTGACGGAATGAGGTCGGCGTTGTCTCGCGGATAGATTTGGATGGTGGTGCCGTAGATGGCCACGAAACCGGTGATGTCGGTGACTGTGCCGGCAACCATAGTGGTGTCCATCAGTTTGAAACGGTTGTAGATGGTGATGATGTCGGAACCTTGGCTGATGTCGGTGGTGCTGCCCTGTGTGCCAGCTTCGTAAGAAAGTTCTTCATCCAATGTGACATTGTGAATAGTAACGAGTTGTGCATCATATTGGCTGTAGTTGCTGATGATGTCTGCGATGGTGGTGGAGATTGGGGCGACAGCACCGGTGTTGCCGGTGGCAGCACCTGGATCGGCTGTGACAGACATTTCTATCTGTTGGTTGAAGACAGTGTTTGTGCCCATAAGTCCGCTGATTTGGTCGCCTTCTGTGTAGGACGTGGTGACGTTGTTGCCGTAGATTAACAATGCAGCGGAGTTGTCTTTGATGTAGGTGTAGGAACCGTTTTTATATACAAAGGTGACATCGTTGCCAATGGTGTATGGTTGCGGGGATGCAGGTTGCGCTTTGAATGCAGCGAGGTTGGATACGGTGATGGGGAAGTAGTAGGTGTTGCTGGCCACAGAACTCGGAGCAGATCCATTGGAGTAGGCAATTGCCTTGATGGTCGTGGTCTGTGTGAGTTGGATGGGTGTGGTGTATAAGGTGGAACTGTTGCTCGGTGTGGTGCCGTCTAATGTGTAATAGATGGAAGCACCCGGTGTGGAACAGGTCAATGAAATAGCTGTAGGCTCGGTGAAAACACCTGCAGGATGGCTGAAAGAGGGCATCTGGGTGGTGAGACCCGGACCAGTGGACTTGTAGTTGATGGTCATTGATGAGACACGAATCTGATTGCTGCCAAGTACATCAAACTTGAAAAAGTTGTAGTTGTTGTCGCCAAAACTAAGGGTGTAATTTTGATAGTTTGTAGTGGTCGTTGTGATGGTGCCGACTTGGGCCCAAGTACTACCATCTGTACTTCCGTAAATGGCAACGTCGTCAGTTTTGTAACCCATATTGAAACTCAGGGATTCAATGTAGTAGGGTAGTGCGTTGGTCTGGAAGAATCCATCGTGCGAGGAGCTGGAATAAACACGAAGTTGAGTGGTGAAATGACATTCGGTCGTGTACAATGTCACGGAATTGTCCAATACGTGTTCTTCGTTTACCGCATACTGTGTGCCGGCTTGGTAATCTGAGAAAGTGTAGGTTGTCTGCGCCCATCCGATAAAGCCGGACAGCACGCATAGCATTACAAGGAATGCGTTCTTCAAAATAGATGTTTTTTTCATAATTTTTGGTTTTATTGTTTATTTGTTGTTGTTGCGATTTAGTATGTCGATATGTGGAAGTTTAAGGTTCAAAGTTTAAAGTTTAAATGTCTAACAGTCAATGTCAAAGTTAATAGTCAAAGTCTACTTGCTCGCTTCCCGGTAACTCAATATCGCCCCAGTGTTGATAAGTACCGCCATTATCGATAATACGATGGTCTCTTTTTGCACGCTGACGAATTCGCTGCCCTTGAGGATTATTTTCTTAATAACTTCTATGTAGAATGACATTGGATTCAGATAGTTGATTTTGTGGGCCCATTCCGGCATGCCTTCTGTCGGGGTGAAGACACCGCTCAGCAATACGAAGACGATGAACAGGAACAGCACGATGAACATAGACTGGAGCTGGTTCTCGGATACGCTGGAGATGAAGAATCCGAGGCCTAACATTACCAGCAGGTAGATGGCCGTGATGCCCAACAGCAAGGGTATGCTGCCTTGGACGGAAATGCCGAATACGAATTTCATGATGAGCAGTCCGGCGATGAATTCCACCATACCTAATAGCCAGAACGGAATCATCTTGCCCAAGAGGAACTGCCAACGCTTGATAGGGGTGACGTTCACCTGCTCGATGGTGCCGATTTCCTTTTCACGCACTAAGTTCAATGCGGTGACGTAGCAGCCAATCAATGTGACCAGGATGACCAGAATGCCTGGAACGATGAGGTTCTTGTAGTTCATCTGCTCGTTGTACCAATAGACGTTGGAAATGTCGATACTGGCGGCTTGCTCGGCCATTATCGGGGAATCGCTTTGTATGGATGTGGTTTTAGAACCTTTGCGCTGCTGTTGTGCTGCTGCCTGCTGGGCCTGTAGTTGTGCCGCCATGGCCTGCATGCTGCCGGAACCGTTGGCAATCGCAAAATCCTGCATGTATCCGCCGATGATTTCCTGCGCGTAGCCCGTGCCGATGCCCGCCTTCACGCTGTTGATGGCATTTGCCGTGATGGCAATGCGCGTGTTTTGCCTGTTGTAGAGGTCCTGCTCGAAATTGTGCGGGAACTCGATGAGTATGTCGATGCGGTCGTGCTTCATCATCGCATCGGCCTTTTCCTTGCTCTCAAGCAGTCCGTGTGGGACGAAAATGCCAGACGCGTTGAACTTGTTGATGATGTCTCGCGATACTTGCGACCGGTCGTTGTCAATGAAGGCTATGTCCAACACCTTGATTTCATAATCCGCACAGAATGGGAAAATCATGAACTCCACGAGCGGAGCCACCACGAGGATGCTGAGCAACAGGGGATTTCGGAACACCTGCAGGAACTCTTTCTTGATTAACATCAGTATGATTCTCATGGCTAGTTTCTTTTATCTAATCGGGTTAAACTGAAAATGATGAAGACAACTGCCATGACCAGCAGAATGAGCAGGTACATCCAAATGTCGAAGATGCCGGATCCTTTTATCATGACGTCTTTGATGGCTAAGATGAACCACTTGGCGGGGAAAACGTTGGCGAGTACCTGGAATACCATCGGCATGCTGTTGAGCGGGAACAGGAACCCGGAAAGCAATACGGTGGGCAGGAACAACCCCATCATCGTAATCATCATGGCGTCCACCTGCGTCTGGCTGATGGACGAGATGAGCAGACCGAACGATGCGGAGGTCAGCATGAAGATGATACAGAGTATCAGCAGCATTAGCAGACTGCCGTTGATCGGCATCTTGAAGACGGTGACACTGATAATCAGGATGGCAATCGTGCCGATGAAGGAGATGGCCATGTACGGGATGACCTTCCCGATGATGATGTGTATCTTCTTGACCGGCGTGATGAGCAGCATGCGCATGGTGCCCGTTTCCTTTTCTCGGGCTAATGTGATGGAACTCATCAGGGCGGTGACTAACACCATGATTAATGTGATGATGCCCGGCACAAACATATAGACACTGCTGGATTCAGGGTTGTACAGCATCTTCGTGGTGATGTCGAACCCTGCCTGGCTGTCTTGGTTGTACTCCTCGGTGTAGCCTTGCACCACGGCCCGGACATAGTTGTTCAGTATGGAGGCAACGTTTAAATCGGATACGTCGTTGATGACTTGCAGGTTGGCCGTGTGCTCTTTGGACAACTTGTCTTCAAAGTGCGGCGGTATGATGATGGCTAATTTGATGCCTTTGTTTTTGAAGTCATTGTCGATTTCCACTTCATTCTCGGGGTAGGCGACCACTTGGAAATATCCCGAAGCGGTGATTTTGTCAACCAGCAGTTTAGATTGCGAATCCTTGGCTTGGTCGAGAACGGATATCTTGGCATTACGGATGTCTGTGCTGATGGTGAAACCGAAAAGGAGCACCAAGGCGATGGGCATAGCTAACACCAACGCCAGGGTGATTTTATCCCTGATGATGTGGATGAACTCCTTTTTCAATATCATACGCAATTCTTTCATCCTCGGCTATCTTTTTACAAATTTTACAAAAACGTCGTTGATGGTGTCCACGCCCATCTGCTGTTTGAGCTCTTCAGGCGTGCCGATGAGCTTGATTTGGCCTTCCGCCATGATGGATATGCGGTTGCAGTACTCTGCCTCGTCCATGTAGTGGGTGGTGACCAAAATGGTGACGCCCTTGGAAGCGGCTTGGTAGATGAGCTTCCAGAACTCGCGGCGCACAATGGGGTCCACACCGGAAGTCGGCTCGTCCAAGAACACGATTTTCGGACGATGCAGTATGGCCGTGGCAAATGCCAACTTCTGCTTCCAGCCCAATGGAATGGAGTCAACTAAGGTGTTGGCCTGCTTGTCCATGTCCAACTCCCGAAGGGAAGCCATAATTCTGTCCTTCAATTCTCTTCTCGGAATGCCATAGATGGTGCCGAAAAGCTGCATGTTCTCGAAAACGGTGAGGTCACCGTACAGAGAGAACTTCTGACTCATGTAGCCGATGCTCTTCTTGATGAGTTTTGACTGCGTGAGGATGTCATACCCCGCAATGGTGGCCGTGCCCGAAGTGGGCAGCAACAGCCCGCTCATCATCTTGATGGCTGTGGTTTTGCCCGCCCCGTTGGCTCCTAAAAAACCGAAAATCTCCCCCTCCCGCACCTGGAAGCAGATGTGGTCCACGGCTGTGAATTCACCGAATTGCTTGGTCAGTTGGTTGGCTTCGATACTGTACATGGGAGGTGAGAAGTGAGAAGTTTAAGGTTTAAAGTTTAATGGCTAAAGTCTCGTTGCACAATCTCGATAAAGCAGTCTTCGACCGAGGGTGCAATGGCGCGGATTTCGTCGTGCTGGAGGTTGTTATCCGACAGAAACTTTTCGAATTGAGGCAGTGCGGTGGCAATGTCGTCGTAAAAGGCGATGTGGCAGTGTTCCCCGTAGGGATAGTAGTTGCAGTCAAGCGGGCAGCTTTCCATAGCGTTGAGCAGGGAGAAGATGTCCTCGCTTTTGAAAGTGTATAGTTTTCCTTTGAAATTTTCGATAAAAGTGGCCGGCGTGTTGATGCCGATGATTTTCCCTTCCTGTATCATCGCGATGCGGTCGCAGCGGGTGGCTTCGTCCATGTACGGAGTGGAGACGACCACCGTGATGCCGTGTTTCCGGATGGACTTCAGGATGTCCCAGAACTCTTTGCGCGACACGGGGTCGACGCCCGTGGTGGGCTCGTCTAAGAATAAAACCTTGGGACAGTGGATGAGGGCACAGCAAAGCGCTAATTTCTGCTTCATGCCGCCTGACAACTTGCCGGCTTTGCGGTCTTTGAATGGTGAAATCTGCTTCCAGATGGGCTCGATGATGCTCATGTTCTCCGCAATGCTGCTCTTGTACATCACAGCAAAGAAGTCGAGGTTCTCCTGCACGCTGAGGTCGGGGTACAATGAGAATGTGCCGGGCAGATAACCGATAATCTGACGCACGGCTTTGTAATCGTCGATGACATCCATGCCGAGCATCTTGATGTTCCCGGAATCAGGAAGCAGCAGGGTAGTGAGGATGTTGAACAGCGTGGACTTGCCCGCACCGTCGGGGCCGACTAAGCCGAACACTTCGCCTTCTTCAACCGAAAAGGTGACATCACGGACGGCTTTCACTTTCCCGCCGTAGCTCTTGCTGACATTCTCAATACAGATAGCGCTCATCTCTCACTTCTCACTTCTTACTTCTTACCAAACACAACATCTCCCGGCATGCCGATTTTGGCTGAACCGTCGTTCTTGAAGCTGACTTTGACGGCATATACGAGGTTGACGCGCTCTTCTTTGGTCTGTATCATCTTCGGCGTGAACTCGGCCTTCGGGGAAATCCACGTTACTGTGCCGTCCAACTTGATGGGCTTGCCCTTCTTGTTGTCCAAACGCACAATGGCACTTTGGTTCAGTTTCACGGAGGCCAATTCGTCTTCGGTGATGTATACCTTGATGAACATATTGGTCAGGTCGGCAATTTTGAATAGCGGTTTGCCTTGGTATGCCAACTCGTTTTCTTCAATGTACTTGTTGATGATGGTGCCGGTGATCGGAGCCTTGATGTGGCAACTTTCCAACACGTGCTGGAGCTGCTGCTGCTGGAAACGCATGGCTTCAACTTCCTCCAACATGGATTGGTCCTGTGTGGACAACGTTGACTTGGTGGCGGCAATCTGGCTGCGGGTGATGTTGATCTCGGCCTGGATGTCGTCCATCTGCTTGGTGGATGCGGCGTTGGCGTCGATGAGGTTCTTCACACGTTGCTTCTCTTTGTTCAGGGTCGCTAACTTGTCTTCCAACACGCGGACTTGCGCGCCTGCGTTGGGGCGGCGGGCCAATACTGCATTGATGGAGGATTCCAACTGCTTCATTTGCAGATAGGTCTGGAATGTGTCGATGCAACCGACAATTTGTCCGGCTTCGTAGGTCTCTCCTTCTTGGATGTCGAAGTTCAGCATCTTGCCGTTGCTCTCGGAAGACACGATGATTTCCGTGGCTTCGCAAACACCGTAGGCGTCTGCATCACCCTTGCTCTTACGGCAGCTGGTGTTCATAAGTAATGCGCCTGCTAACAGGATGAAAACGGCTGTTTTCGACATGGCGTTAGGAAAGAAATCTTTTCTCATATTCAGGTTTTTCTTAGATGACAATAATAAAGCCCTGTTATTAAGAGCCTTATTATGCATATTTGACATATACATTAATTCTTAATAAAAGGGCGCAAAGGTATGCTTTTTTTTGAATTAAACAATTGACTGTTGATAAGTCGTGCAAGCGCCAATGTTCAACTCCAAAATTTGCTGTCTGGTAACACTTCGCAATTCCGCTATAGTATGGTGCAAAGACGTTATTTGCGAGGAATGTGGAAGGGCGGTTCTTAAGAATTTGTAACTTTATTTCAGTGCTTCAAGTACTGCCTTTTCGATGTCATCGCCACGAAGGTCGCGGGCCAATATTGTGCCGTCTTTGCCGATGAGCATGATGTGCGGAATGCCGTTGATGCCATAAACGGTAGTCGCATTCTTGGTGTTGTCTGTCAACTGCAACCAGTTCATCTTCATGTCTTTGATGGCTTTGTACTGGGCCTGTGGCTGGTCCCAGACGTTCAAACTGATGACAACGATGTCTTTGCCGTATTTCTCATACATCTTGGCAATGTTGGGAATCTCTTCGCGGCAGGGCTTGCACCACGATGCCCAGAAGTCGATCAGGGCAATCTTGCCATTGATGTGTTTGCTGAGTTTGACTGCTTTACCCGTCTTGAAATCTTTTAAGTCCAGGTCGATATAGGGCTTGCCTGCAGCCGTTTGGTCCAATCTTTCCAATTGCTCCATCGTATTTGCGACAATAGGATGCTTTTGCACAGCAGGGGCGGCTTTTGATACCAATTGGGCCAGTTCTTTGTATTCGATTCTGTTCATTTGATCTATGTACTCGAAAGCCGTAAGGGCGACGAGATTGTCATTGTTTTCTATGAAGGCCTGCTTGGCAATGTCTGAAATCTTCTGGGTTTGCGCTTCCGTTTCGTCTGCGAGCTGTTTGAATTCTTGCTCCGACATATTGGCCTTATCATAGTGTTTATTGGCTAATTTGTACCAATAGGCTATCTCATTTTGGATTTCTTTGTGGAATTTGTATTGCTTTTCATTGGTCGGGGTTCCGGCCAAGTCGTCGGTTACCAAATCACAGGTGATGGTGCCGGGTTCCACGATCACGTCCAGATAGTAGTAATTGCTGCCAGGAACGGAGGCTGTTTTAATCCTGCCCAAGTATGGATCGGTAGTGGTGACACTGAAAGAGAATGTGCTGTCCTGGATAGTCGTTGAGGCAATTTCTTTGCCGTTGGTGCCGTCAATGAGGCTTACTTTTTTGTTTTGGAAGGCGGGAACGTTGATACGTCCGTTAATCGTGCAGTTTTGGGCAAAGCAAGAAATGGCACATACCAATGCGATGAGAGAAAGGGCAATCTTTTTCATAATTAGTATTCTTTAAAAAAACGGTGCAAACATACAAAAATAATTCCAAAAATTATGTACGTTTGCGCTTTCGTTTTAACATAGAAAAGAATGAAAAAAGTATTGGTTTCCATATTGTTATGTTTCGTTTTATCAGGAACCTTCGCCCAATCTCCCGCCAAATACTGGGTGCAGTTCAAGGATAAAGACAATTCGCCCTATTCCATTGACCGACCTGATGAGTTCCTCTCAGAAAGAAGCTTGATGAACCGTGCAAATCATAATATTTCCATAGACGAATTTGACTTGCCGGTTAACAAGACTTACGTGGACAGAGTGCTTGCCGCAGATAGCACTGCACGCCTGCTCACCAGCTCCAAATGGCTGAACGGTATCACCGTCTATTCAGAAGATGAGCACTTCTTGGAAAAGGCCAGGGAACTACCTTTTGTGATTTTTGCTGAATGCACGCAGCCGATGGAAACTCCTGAAACGGACTTGGACACGTTGTTTTATGCCGGTCGCCAGAAAGGCGAAGAGGATATGATAAACCGAACCTATACGGTTGATTTCGTAAAATATCACACGTATGACTATGGTAAGGCCGCGCATCAAATCAGGATGACCAACGCGCATTGGCTTCACCGACTGGGCTATCGGGGCGAAGAAATTCGCGTGATGGTGATGGATGGCGGCTTCTCCCGAGTGGATACCCTGCATTATTTTGATATATTGAGAGCAGATAATCGTTTGTATTTTGTGCGTAATCTGGTGCAACGTGGCAAGTCGCCTTTTACTACGGCGTCGCACGGAGCCAGCGTGCTTTCCTGTATCGCCGCCTATTCGCCGGGCGAGATGGTAGGCACCGCCCCTTTGGCCGACATCTTCCTTTGCCAAACTGAGGACGGCCGGTCCGAGAACCTCGTGGAAGAGGATAACTGGGTGGCAGGCATAGAGTTGGCCGACAGCTTGGGATGCCAAGTGGTGAACTCCTCGCTGGGCTATACCAAGTTTGATGACACAACGCGTGTGCGTAAATATGCGGACCTGAATGGCCAAACCAGCCGTGCTTCGAGTGCCGCACGGATTGCCGCTGCCAAGGGAATGCTGATTTGCAATAGTGCCGGTAATGAGGGCAATAGTGACTGGGGATATATCGGCTGCCCGGCGGATGCCAAGGACATCCTCACAGTAGGCGCCGTGGATCCCAACCGCAATCGCGCTCCGTTCAGTTCTATGGGCCCCACCGCCGACGGACGTATGAAGCCGGACGTATGCGCACAAGGCTTCATTGCCACTGTCGGTGGCCAAAATGGCAAAACGTCCATAGCCAGCGGAACCTCCTTCGCTTCTCCGATTATGGCCGGTATGATGGCTTGCCTGTGGCAGACGGCTCCACATAAATCGAACTTCGAGATTATGGATGCCGTGCGCCTAAGTGGCTCTCAGGCCGACAACCCAGACTCCTTGCTGGGATATGGTATCCCTGACTTTATGTGGGCTTACAACTGGCTGCGGAAAAACTGGCCGGAAACAATCCATTTCTCCTCGTTTGTGACGTGTAATGACACCCTGACGTTTGTGGCTGATGTGCCCGTTGATGAGGTCTGTCTTCTGGACATGGCTGGCAGAAAGATCGGTAAGGTTATTCGCTATTCTTATTCTGAAACCGGTGATGAAAATGAGCCTCACAAAGCATTGGATAAAACTAAATTCGTCCTTGTTTTTCCACCTTTGAAGAAAAAGCAAGAATTTAAAAACGCCATTCTCTGTTTGAGAGTGGGTTCGGAACGGTTCGCTTTTGCGGTAGGCCAGGAAAGAGAATTGTAGGCTGTTAGCCGCGACAAGCCCGATAGCCGCGACACGCCACGGCTCTACTTAGTCGTATTCGCACTCATCATACCAGATGTCATAATCCACGCCATCCCAGTACAAATCTTGTTCGTCAAGTGTCTCGTCAGTGTCGGCTTTGTGCTTGACTAGATGATAGTCGGAGGCATTGAAAAGCCAATGCTCCAAACTCTCGCAGGATGTGGTCAGAAATAGCAGGGCTGCCAGTATGACAAAGATTTTTTTCATTGCTTTATTGTTTTTTCTGTTCCAAGTCTCGACGGTTTTGGCCTATGTACTTGAAATAAAGGCAGAGGTCGAAGGATACAATCAGCAGGTTGAAAAGGTATAGAAAGACCACCCAGTCACCAGGACAATATACGAGCTTGTGAATGATGCCGAAGACGTACCCGATGATGATGATGCTCATGAAGATGGGACTTTTACCAATAACATACTTCGTACGTAATGCTCTGACGATGGAGAACGGCCAACTTGCCGCGAAACAGAGCAACATAATGATTTCGAAAATACTAACGTGCATGGTTGCTAATTCTTAGTTTAAGGTTTAAAGTTTAAGTGTTTAAAGTTTAAGGGGGGCAAAGTGAGAAGTGAGAAGTGAGAGGCAGAATGCTAACGGTCTGTATAGTACCCCACGGTATCGGGCCACACGATGCGTTTGACGGTGGAGGCAAAACCGCACCAGGCGCCGAGGACGTCCTTGCCTTGGATGTTGGAGAACACCGGGGCGGGGTTGGTGAATGGATTGCTGCCCATCACGGCCTCGTTGCCGCCTGTCAGCATGAATCTGTATGTGTTATAGTCCATCAAACTGCTTTTGATATACACCGTGTCTCCGGGTCGGAAGGAGATGCGGGTCTGCTCGCGATAGTCTTCGTCGGAAAGTGCGGCCATGAAGAGCGTTGAGACACCGAAGCGCTCGATTTCGTAGTTGAAGGTACATCCGTTGAAGGTCTTGTCGTCAAAAGCCATCGGCAATGTGCTGATCCATAGACGGTCACTGAATTTCGGGCAGGCTACTTTCAACTTAAAACTGTAGTAGTTGACCTCGTCTGGATTGTCGGTCAAGAGTAGTCGGATGGTGCGCATAGTGTCGGAGTTGACGTATTCCGAGGGGTTGTCGAACCACGCCGAATCGATGGCAAACGTGTGCGGGATGGTGGTCTCTGCCGTGTAGGTCTGCCCGTCGTATTTCACCGTCAGTGTGTACGAGGTGTTGGGCTTTCCCTTTAAATTGTGACTCACAAAAGCAAAGTAGAGCGGGGCATCCGGACAATATTGGAAGGTCAGGCGCTCGCTTTCACCGTCAGAAGAGGATACCGTCACTTCGGCATCCGTGACGGCTACGTTGTTCAGCAGATAGTCGAGGCTGATTTCCGAGAAGTAGGGTATGCTCTTGGAGAGGAACACAATGGCGGGCTCGCCGTTTTCAATCGTCCCCTCAATGACCAACTTGGGTTGGTACTCGGGCAATTCCACGTCGATGGGCGTCTCACATGCTCCCATAAACAGTGCACCAAACACTGCCATCATTAAAGCCCATATTTTATTTTTCACATTCATTCTTAACTCTTAACTCTTAACTCTTATCTTTTATCTCTTATCTCTTAACTAAAATTTAAACGTCCACATCACCGAAGGGATAATCGGAAACAGGCTCATCTGGTAAGCCTGGTTGGTAATGCTGAAATCCAGATTTTGCAAATCGAAGTTGGTGGCAGTTTCCATATAGATGAAGAACGGGTTTTTGCGATTGTAAACGTTGTAGATGGAGAAGTTGAGTCCTGTTTCGAACTTGCTGGTTTTCTTGATGGTCCAGTTGACGGCGATGTCAAGGCGGTGGTACGGCGGGATGCGGTATCCGTTGCGGTCGCTGTACTCGGTGATATAGGAGCCCATATAGAAATAGTAGCCGATAGGAATGGTCATCGTGTTGCCGGTTTGATAGACCCAGAGTGCGGAGACGCTTAGTTTGTTGCGCAGAATTTCGTAGGTGAGGCTGATGGATACGTCGTGACGACGGTCGTATTTGGCCCAGAAAGGCTGCCCATTGTTGAGGTCGTCGAACTGCTTCCGGGTGAACCCCAAAGTGTAGCCGATGAAGCCCGTGATTTTGCCTTTGCTCTTTTTGACGAAGAACTCGGCACCGGTGGACCAGCCCTGGCCGTACACGTATATCTGGTCGGGGTTCATGGTGAAGGCCCCGAAATCCAGCCCGTCACGGTATTCGGCAAGGTTGTACATCTTCTTGTAGTAGAGGTCGATGTACGTTTCGAACATGTTGTGGTAGAAGTTGCGGAACACACCGAGCGATGCTTGGATGACGGTCTGCGGTTTCAGCAGGTCGGTGCAGGGCATCCACACATCGGTGGGCAGGGAAATGGAGGCGATGGAGATCTGATGCATGAACTGGTTGTTCAGCGTGGCCGATGCCTTGATGGAAGTTGCCGAGTCGATGAGGAAGCGTACCGAGAACCTCGGCTCCACGCGGTTGTACTGGCTGATGAGTTCGCCGGGCTTGTACATCACGGAATCGACGATGTTGTCGGCCTCGTCCAGGATGTATCGGGTGAAATCACCGATGTGGCAGAAGTGGGTGTAGCGCACGCCGATGTTCATTTTCCAGCGACGTGAGATGTCCCACTCGTCGTGTGCATAGATGGCTAATTCGTTGGCCATGAAGGGCTGCACCTCCGGCAGTGCGAAGTCGAAGCCCTCGCCGGCCTGCACGGCGTATTGGCCGGGTATGCAGTAATGGAAGGTGTTGTGAACGCCAAAGCGGATGTTGTGCTTGGGCGTCGGCATCCAGGTCAGCTCGCTTTTCAGCGCGTAATCGCGCACTCCGGAGGACAAGTCCAGCTTGAAGACGTCCATGCCCATGTTTGTCTTGAAGTCGTAGTAACTGAACGTGGCCGACGTGTTGAGGAACAGCTTGTCGGTGATGATGTAGTTCCATCGTGCTGAGGCGGCCGCATTGCCCCAGTGGAATGTGCAGTTCGTGCCGCCGGTGGGCGACTTGAACCCATATACGTCATTGCCGTAGTAGGCTCCGAAGTAGAGCCTGTGCTTGTCGTTGATGATGACGTTGAACTTGGCGTTGAGGTCGTAGAAATAGAAGTCCATACCTTTGAGTGGCGACGTGGGCTTCAGGAAGGGCTGGATGAGGAAGTCGGCGTAGGTGCGTCGTCCGGAGATGATGAATGAGGCCTTGTTCTTCTTGATGGGGCCCTGCACGGTGAGGTGCGAGAAGATGAGCCCGATGCCGCCGTCAACTTCGTATTTCTTGAGGTTGCCTTCTTTCTGATAGACGTTGAGGATGGAGGCCGCGCGCCCGCCATAGTAGGCCGGCATGCCGGATTTCACCATGTCGATGTTCTTGACCGCGTCGGCATTGAAGATGGAGAAGAAGCCGAAAAGATGGCCCGCGTTATAGACGGTGGCTTCGTCCAGGAGGATGAGGTTCTGGTCGGTGCCGCTGCCGCGCACGTAGTAGCCGCTGTTGCCCTCGCCACCCGACTGCACGCCCGGCAGCAACTGTATGGACTTGATGACGTCGGCTTCGCCCATCAGCGCCGGCAAGGCCTTGATGGCCTCTATTTTCATCTCCATGTGGCCCACATCAGCGGAGGCTATGTTCTTGTCCGCCTTCTCGCCTTGTATCACGACCTCCTCACCTGAGATGGCCGTGGGCTCTAACTCAAATGTGCGGTTCACACTCTTTTGCAGCCGGATGTCTTCCGTAATGGTTTGGTACGACAGATAACTGACCGTCATCCGATAGTCACCCGAAGGCACGGTCAGGGAATAGAACCCCGCCTGGTTGGTGACGCAGCCCTGCGGACTCATTGCGTGTGTGGTGTCAGTGAGGATGATATATGCTCCCATCAGGGATTCGCCACTGGACGCGTCTCTGACGGTGCCCGACAAGGTCACACGT
Source organism: Bacteroidales bacterium (assembly GCA_024400835.1). Taxonomy (GTDB): domain Bacteria; phylum Bacteroidota; class Bacteroidia; order Bacteroidales; family WCHB1-69; genus F23-D06. Next base: position 4,499 of record JAKSMC010000042.1, on the reverse strand, counting down.
TGGGCGTACAATCCGGAAACTGCAAGCGTGAAGGAGATTATGAGGTATAGTATCTTTTTCTGCATATCAATGAATGTGCGCTGAACAACGCGGAATCTGTTGTTTTATTGCAACGTTTTTAAGGCGGCAAAAATACAAATAAATGTGTTGCCGTAATCTTACAAAATGAAGGCCTCATCTTTTAATTTCTTTTATGAATAACTAATTAAGAGCTGATTTTCCTATTGGGAAGATGACAAATGAACTTTAAAAAATTTTATGTATGTTTGCGGCCTATTTTTCAAAGTGTAAAAAATAAACTATAATTTTTCTTACTATGGATATAAATTACAATGATGCTTTGTTCGCAGTCACCGAGGAAAACCTCCAGAAACACGCTCCTCACGCCGAAGCCGCGTTTCAGACTGCCGTCCAGAAAACCGGTCGTGGCAATGACTTCTTAGGCTGGATTGACCTCCCCGCTGAGATCTCTGAAAATGACATCAATGAAGTGGAAAAATGTGCTGCTGCCTTGGCTGGCAAGTCGCAGGTTGTCGTGGTCATCGGCATCGGCGGATCCTATCTGGGTGCCCGCGCGGTGATCGAGGCCCTTCAACACAGCTTCCGCCCGATGGTCGCCGAGAAAGCTCCGACTATCCTCTACGCCGGAAACAGCATGAGCGAAGACTATCTTCACGATTTGCTGGATGTGCTCGACCAGAAAGACTATTCGTTGATTGTCATTTCCAAATCCGGAACGACAACGGAACCTGCTCTGGCTTTCCGTATCCTCAAAGAACATTGTGAAAAGAAATATGGTGTTGACGAGGCTCGCACGCGCATCGTGGCTGTCACCGACAAAGCCCGTGGCGCGCTGAAAACCCTCGCAACGCAAGAAGGCTATCCTACTTTCGTCATCCCCGATGACGTGGGCGGCCGTTATTCTGTGCTTACTCCCGTAGGCCTGCTTCCAATCGCAGTGGCCGGCTTCTCCATCCGCAAACTGCTCGAAGGCGCTAAGGCTATGCGCCAACTGCTCCTCAGCGCTCCCAAGTTCGCCGACAACCCGGCTATGCAGTATGCTGCCGTCCGTTACGAACTTTACAACCAAGGCTGTAAAGTGGAACTGATGACCTCTTTCGAACCGAAACTCTACTTCTTCATCGAATGGTTCAAGCAACTCTTCGGCGAAAGCGAAGGTAAGGAACATAAGGGCATCTTCCCGGCTGGCGCCATCTTCTCCACCGATTTGCATTCCTTGGGCCAATATATCCAGGAAGGCACGCGCCAACTTTTCGAAACGGTGCTTACCGTTGAAAACGCTCATCACAAAGTGGCCATCCCGTTCGACGAACAGAACACCGACGGACTGAACTACCTCCAACAGCGTTCCATCAATGAAATCAACCATATCGCCCAGCAGGGCACCTGCCTGGCCCACGTGGATGGCAAAGTCGCCAACCTCAAAGTCTCCATTCCGGAAATCAACGAACACTATCTTGGCGAGATGATCTACTTCTTCGAAATGTCCTGCGCTATCAGCGGCTATATGCTCGACGTCAACCCGTTTGACCAACCCGGCGTGGAAGCCTATAAGAAAAACATGTTCAAACTTCTGGGCAAACCAGGATTTTAAACTTCGATTTATCTCTTCATCTCTTGCTTAACCTCCTCTGTTTCAACTACCCCCCCCCAGTATCTATATAAACTTTAAAAACCCTGTTTCGTGCAAGTCTTCATCTTCTCCTTCTTCCTATTCTATGTTGTGCTGCTTTTTGTGATAATGGGTTTCACATCGAGGAAAGCCGACAACAAGACTTATTTCACGGGTAACCGCAAGTCTCCGTGGTTTGTGGTCGCGTACGGAATGATCGGAAGTTCGCTTTCCGGTGTGACGTTTATGTCTGTGCCGGGCGATGTCTATTCCACGCAGTTTACCTATTTCGGTGTTGTACTCGGCTACATTCTCGGCTATTTGGCCATCGGCTATCTGCTTTTGCCATTGTACTATAAATTGAATGTCACCTCCGTATATGAGTATTTGGGAGAACGAATAGGGGGGGAGGCCCACAAAACAGGCTCCGTGCTCTTCTTCATCTCCCGTCTGTTAGGCTCGGCATTGCGTATGTATCTGGTCATCTTCGTGCTCCAGATTTTCGTGTTCGACGGCTGGCACATCCCGATTTGGCTGACCTCCATTGTGATGATTTGCATCATCCTGCTTTATACTTTCCGCGGCGGCCTCAAAACCGTCGTTTGGACGGATATGCTGCAGACGACCTTCCTGCTTACGGCTCTGGTCATCACTATCGTGATGATTTTGAAAAATATGGGAGGCTCGTTCTCGGACGTCTGGCAGGCTATGTCCACGGCCGGCAAAGACGGTGCTGACTGCCGTACGGTCTTTAACACGGACTGGCGCAACAACAGCTATTTCCTGAAACAGATTGTCGGTGGTATGTTTATCACTATCGCTATGACGGGCTTAGACCAGGATATGATGCAGAAGAACCTTTCTTGCAAATCCTTGAAAGACGCTCAGCGCAATATGCTGTCCTTTACCTCTATACTGGTGGTCGTCAATATGCTGTTCCTGCTGTTGGGCGGTATGTTGCTGGCCTTTGCACAGAAAAACGGCATTGATGTCACCAATATGGCTACCGACCGGATATATCCGGAGATAGCCTTCAACTATTTGGGCAAGGCTGGCGCGCTCGTGTTTGTGTTCGGACTGATATCCGCCGGCTTCTCTTCCGCTGACGGCACGTTCACGGCGCTTACCACTACGGTGTGCTACGACATTCTCCGCATTGAGAAACGCTATCCTTCAGAAGAGAAGCTGATCAAGGTGCGCAGAATCGTGCATCTGATGATATCGATGCTGTTCCTGGCCGTTATCATCATTGCGTCCAGCCATCACAATGACGCGTTGATACGTATTATCTTTATGGTGGCATCATACACGTATGGCCCGTTGCTCGGTATGTTTATCTTCGGTATGTTCACGAAACGGGACATCCAGAAGAACCGCAGATGGCTTGTCCCTGTCATCGCGGTGCTCATCCCGACATTGTGCTACGTGCTTTCATCGCACTCCCAACAATGGCTGTGCGGCTACAAATTCGGCTACGAACTGCTCATCGTCAACGGCCTGTTGGTCTTCGCCTCTCTGATGGCAATCAGCAACCCTCAGAAGGAGGAAGTTAAGAACTAAGAGTTAAGAGATAAGAACTAAGAGATAAGAGTTTGTAATAACGATAGTTGGTAGATTTTAAACTTTAAACCTTAAACTTTGAACTGATAATTACGCATAACACTAATCACTTTAATATTAACTTAAATTTCGCGCTTATGAAAAAGTATTTCGCTGAAATGGTAGGAACATTCGTTCTTACATTGCTTGGCTGCGGAACAGCAATGTTCCTCGGCTGTGCTACTCCTGCTGGAGTAGTTGGTACAGCTATCGCATTCGGTCTTGCCGTAGTTGCTATGGCTTACACGATTGGTGGCATTTCCGGTTGCCACATCAACCCTGCTATCACCTTAGGTGTTGCCCTTTCCGGTAGAATGAGCTGGAAAGATGCTCTCGGCTACTGGGTTGGCCAGGTCGTCGGTGCTATCATCGCTGGTGCTATCCTGTTCGCATTGACCAACGTTGTTACTCCTTCTGCTGAAGGTATTGCTGACGGCATGCTCGGCCTTGGCTGCAACGGTGTTGCAAATGCTGGCGGTGCCTGTGGCGCTTGCCTCGTTGAAATCATCGCTACTTTCATCTTCGTTTTGGTTGTTCTCGGTACAACAGACGAAAAAGTCGGCGCTGGCAACCTCGCAGGTTTGGCTATCGGCTTGTCTTTGATCCTCATCCACCTTGTCTGCATCAACTTGACAGGTACTTCTGTGAACCCGGCACGTTCCATCGGACCGGCACTCTTCGCAGGTGGCCAGGCATTGGCAGACCTCTGGGTGTTCATCGTAGCTCCGCTCGTGGGTGGCGCTCTCGCAGCCCTTGTTTGGAAATGCTTCAGCTGCGAAAAATGCTGCTGCAAGAAGGCTGAATAATCCTTCCTTTAAGCAAAGAAAAGACAGAGGCTCCGGCGTGTGCGGGGGCCTCTGTCTTTGTGTTTAAGGTTTAAAGTTTAAGGTCTAAGTGAAAAGGGTAGAGAGGTAGAAGGGTAGAAGGGTAATGAATTAGTACTGATGCGATAATTTTTGTAAATCAACTGCAAAAGGCTGGTATTAGATAGAATACAAAATTTTGATTTTTTGATTTGAGCACATCATAAGTTCATTTTTCAAAGACATGGGGTTATTATCCTCACACATTAAGCGCAAAAGCAAATTTTGCGCAATCATAAATTCCCCTTCTTTTAGAAGGGGTGCCCGTAGGGCGGGGTAGTGGCATAAACATCACGGCGAAGCCGTACATTATTATCCGTTATACAAAGGTTGCTTCGCAAACACCTATATTAACGTGAGTTCGATATAAGCAACTAAAAGAGAACCAGCTGATTATCAGAGAA
>JAKSMC010000041.1 GCA_024400835.1 Bacteroidales bacterium | reverse complement strand
TCTGATAATCAGCTGGTTCTCTTTTAGTTGCTTATATCGAACTCACGTTAAATAAGGGCAACTATATACTTGTTGGCTCAAGATTAAGATATTATTTACAGCTTGAGCGTTCTTGTTTTAAGGGTTTAACCACATTCTACCTCAAATAAACATTTTAAAATCAATAGAAAATCTATTTCAAAATAATTGAAGAAAAGAGGAAGTCGCTGCGCTCAAAATCCAATGAAAATCATTAAAAAATCCGCTTGGGAAATATGGCTAACACTTCCGCTTTCCATATTTCTCAAATAGTATGAAAGTATATAGCATAGTAAGGTTGATCCTTTTCTGCATCCAGATCAATATGTAGATGGCCCCCTATAAATAATAATATTGTATAGACTTTTTTAGTACCTTTGCCCCGCTTTTTCAAGCAGAATTATTAATCCATAATTTTAATATATGAATCCTAAACAGTACATTGAAGAAAATCAGAAACGCTTTTTAGACGAATTGTTCACGCTCTTGCGCATTCCGTCTATCAGTTCGCAAAGTGAACACAAACCCGATATGATCCGTTGTGCCGAGCGTTGGCGCGAACTTATCCTCGCTGCCGGCGCCGACAAGTGCGAAGTGATGCCCGCTGAAGGCAATCCCATCGTTTATGGCGAGAAAATCATTGACCCGAATGCCAAAACAGTCCTCATTTACGGCCACTATGATGTAATGCCCGTTGACCCTGTCGAACTTTGGAACACCGAACCGTTCGAACCGGTCATCAAAGATGGTAAGATTTGGGGCCGTGGTTCTGATGACGACAAGGGCCAGTCCTTTATGCATGCCAAGGCTTTTGAAACGATGATGCAGACCAACACGCTGCCCTGCAACGTGAAGTTCATGCTCGAAGGTGAAGAGGAAATCGGTTCTCCCAGCCTGGCCAAATGGATTGTGGAATACAAAGACCTCGTCAAAGCCGACGTCATCCTTGTCTCCGACACCAGCATGATTGCCACTGACGTGCCGTCCATCACATCCGGTTTGCGCGGACTTTCCTACTGGGAAATCGAAGTCACTGGCCCGAATGCAGACTTGCACTCCGGTATTTTCGGCGGCTCTGTTGCCAACCCGCTGAATACTCTTTGCGAGATGATCAGCAAATGTATGGATGAGAACAACCATATCACCATTCCTCATTTCTACGATGATGTGGTGGAATGCTCTGCTCGCGAACGCGAACTCCTCAATATGGCGCCGTACAATGAAGAAGAATATAAAAAGTCTCTCGGCGTGAAAGCGCTTCGCGGTGAGAAGGGCTATACCAAGATCGAGCACGTCGGCATCCGCCCGACGTTCGACCTCTGCGGTATGTGGGGCGGCTACACAGCCGAAGGCTCCAAGACCGTGCTGCCTTCCAAAGCTTACGCCAAACTTTCCTGCCGTCTTGTTCCCAACCAAGACCACGAAAAGATTGCCGTTTTGGTGAAAGACTACTTTGAAAATAATGCTCCCGATTATGTGGATGTGAAGGTGACGCCGTTACACGGTGGCCAGGCTTACGGTTGCCCGACTGACCATCCCGCCTACAAGGCTGCTGAGGCTGCCTATATGGACACCTATGGCAAACTTCCGATTCCGATGCGCAGCGGTGGCAGTATCCCAATTATCTCCACTTTCGAGAAAGTGCTCGGCATCAAATCAATCCTTATGGGCTTCGGCCTCGGTGAAGATGCCATCCACTCCCCGAACGAAAATTACCGCCTCGACCATTTCTACAAGGGCATTGAGACGATCATCCAATTTTATCAGCATTTCGCCGATCAAGTATAATATAATAATATGGTAGAGGCGCGCCACCGGCGCGCCTCTTTTTTTTATTTGACCAATTTTCCTTTTATTCCGGAGAAGACCCGTTTGACAAGAACTCTCTCATTGTATAAAATCACGGCTATGTACAGCAACAGAAATACGGTGTTGACAACATATACCAATGCCTGGCTGTTTGGACGGAAGATGATGCTGAGGTAGTAGAGCAACATGGCGAATGCGAAATAGCCGAAGATGGTCGGCAACTTGTAGGGCACGGGATTCTTGATTTGTCCTACAATATAGGAAAGCACCATACAGATGCCGTATCCTGCAAAACCACCCCACGCACAGGCCATAAATCCGTATTTAGGTACAAAGATGAAGTTGATAGCCAGCAAAGCGGCGACACCAATGGTGGAGAAAATGGCTCCCCACCAGGTCTGTTTGTTCAGTTTGTACCAGAACGAGAGGTTGAAGTAGATGCCCATGAATATTTCAGCCATCATTACGACAGGCACGGCGCGAAGTCCGTCCCAGTAGTTTCTTTGGATGATGTATTTGAAGATATCCATATATAACACTACAATCAGGAAAGCCAGCAGGGTGAAGATGACGTAGTATTTCATCACATCGGCTTGCATTTCCTTGCTGTTTTTATCCTTCTGGCCGCCAAATACGAACGGCTCGTAGGCATAGCGGAAGGCTTGGGTGAAGATGGCGATAATCATAGCGATTTTGACGCAGGCTCCGTAGATACCCAATTGTACTTCGCCCTCCTGACCGGGGACGATGAACTTGAAACAGATTTTATCGGCCACTTGGTTGAGGATGCCGATGACGCCCAACAGCAGCAGCGGCCAGGTGTATTTCAACATGTCTTTCAATAATTTGCCATCAATGCCGAAACGAATGTCACGGAGTTCCGGGATGAAACCGAAGGTTACTGCGGCTGTACAGATGAGGTTCACGATGAAGACGTAACCGACCTGGTAATTGGGATCGTACCAGCTCATCAAGGAAGGATGGCTTTCGTAAAGATGCGGTGCCACCAAGAAGATGAACAGGTTGAGGCCGACGTTGCATATAATGAAGGATAGTTTCAGAATGACAAATTTGATGGCGCGGTTTTGGTTTCTCAGTTGCGCGAACAAGATGGCCTGGAAAGCATCCAAGGCTACCACGGATGCCATAATGCGGATAAATTCGGGATGCGTTTCGTAGTGAAGTCCGCTGGCGATATGGTTGCTGCATAGCATACATATCAGCCAGAATACCAACGATACGATGCCGACGGCGCTCAACGATGTGGAGAAGGCCTTGCGGGAGTCCACTTCGTCACGGTTCGCGAAATAGAAGAATGTGGTTTCCATACCGAAGGTGAGCAGCACCAACAGCAATGCCGTGTAGGCGTAAACATTGGTGACTATTCCGTACCCGCCTGATGCTGCAGCGATTTTGTACGTGTACAATGGAACTAACAGATAGTTCAAAAATCTGCCCACAATACTGCTCAAACCGTATATCGCGGTCTGCCCAGCCAGTTTTTTCAATGAGTTTGCCATAACTTTTGCGTTTATTCTATGGCGGGTTCTGTTTTCTTTTTTTCATCTCAAAGGTTTCGTAGAACCCGTTATTCCACCTTGGAGATGTGTTGTATATTTATCAGCTTTTCTGTTTCAGTTCATCACTTTTGATGCTCATTACGGTAATCACCGCGAAGGCGCCCCAGAAGGGCAGTGACAGTTTGTCTGTATCCAGGAAGTTGTTGAGAAAGCCGTGGACGAAGTAGGTGATTAACGCTAACGTCATCATCAGGCAGAAAAGCTTGATGGTCTTATCGGATGTGCGGTTGTAGGTTCTGATGCCGGTGAAGAGGCTGCAGAACACCAGGCCGAAGACGGTGAGCATACCGGGGATTCCGGTTTCTGCGCAGGGCCCGATATATTCGCTGTGGCAATTGCCGCCGTCCCCGAAGTTGGTGGTGATGATGGTCTTGAACTGACTTTTCTGGAAGGGGGCGTAAACAAATTGGTACGTTCCCGGCCCCCAGCCGAGCACAGGGCGTTCCTTAATCATAGCAAACGCTGAATTCCAACGGTTAAGACGCTCCACGTTGGATGCATCTGTTGAAATGTTGGAGATAGATTGCAGTTGCTCCGTCAGATTGCCGGAAGCATCCTGGCTGTTTCGACTCATCTTGTATAGAATGTCGTCGGCATAGTAGAAGAAGGCTGTACCGAGCAACAGGCCGCCGACAATGAGCCAGGAAAGTTTGATGCGCAACTTGAGGATGATGAAAACGCCGATAGCCACCACGAATCCAATCCAGGCCGCGCGGCTGAATGAGAAGTAGAGTCCCATAGTCAGAATGGCGGTGAGGATGGCATATAGTATTTTATGTATTGTGTTGTTCTGCGGTAGGAAGAAGCAGCATCCGGTGATGGGCACGAAAAATGCTAAAATGGCACCGTATGCGGTGTGGTCGTTGTAGAACGGGCTCATCACCCAGTGCGCGTAGTCTTCGTCAAACCCACTTAAGGCGTGCTTGTACGTGGTGATGATGACGACGACAGCCAGCGAAACTGCATAGCAGTTGAAATAGCGTAAGATGTTCTTGTTTTCGTCTTTGATGAGTTGGATGCACATCCAGTAACAGGCCGTGGTGAACCATATTTTGGAAGCCCAGAATTTAAACGACACCAAGGGAATCTGGCTGGTGACGCAGGTGATGAACATCCAAGTCAGGTAAACGAATATGGCGATGGTTATGGGATGGCGGAGCAGCTTTCGGTCCAAGTGTAGGTCGTAAAGTATCCGGCAGAGGAACACGAAGGTCACGCTGATCATAATGACTTCGGAGGGCAGCGAGAGCCCCAGGTGGATCTGCTTGCTGCTGAGTATTATTGAAAACGGCGTGCACAATGCCATCAGGTACATCACCCAGTCAACGTGGAAGATGAGCAGATAGGCCAATACAGCACCTCCCGTAAGCAAAGGAATGACAGGCAGCTCCTTGATTACGGCGATACAGTTGATGAGAATGAGTATGGCGGAAATCCCTATGAAGAGATACTGCTTACGCGTCAGTTCTGTCAACAGCTTCTTCAGGTTCTGTAGTGGGCTTTTCTTCAATTTTTTCAATCATTAATAAAACGATTACCGAGAGTATGAAGACGCAGAGGGTGGAAACCACTACGATGAGGGATTTCTTCGGATAGTACTTTTTGTCGGCCGGCGCAGGTCTGTCCACAACGAATTTCACGGGCAGGGAGCCTTGCATATCCAGTTGTGCGTCCATCATTTTCTGTTTGCACAAGGACTGATATTCGCGGAAGGTGAACTGCAGGTCGTGCCAAGCGTCCAGTTTCGGGCCCCAGGTGGCTAATTTGGCCTGCTCTTCGTTCAAGCGGCTGATGGCGGCGTTGTTGCCTTGTGCCACAGCGATGGCGTACTGCTGCATCACGCGGTTGGTCTGTTCTTCCACTTCGAACACGCCATGCTCCATGCAAAGCTTGATGGAGTCGTCCAGGCGGGCGATTTCACGGTCGATGGAGTCCATCTGGCGGCGCAGAGCTTGGTAGGCGGCAACCGCGCGGTCTCGTTCCGTGCGATTCTTCACGGTGTCTATCAATCGCAATACGGCATTGGTCATATCACAAGCTGTCTGCGGATCTTCGTCCGAAACCGTGATGGTGATGGCACCATAGTCCGTACGCTTGATGACTAAGTTGTTGGTAAGGGCCTTGTACAACTTGGTCATAGCGCCTTTGGCTTTCATATCGACTTCGTAATGCTTGGCCAAGTCGAACTGTTTTATGAGGGAGTCCTTGATTTCCACAGCGTTGAGCAGCTGCATCATCTGTTCGGTTTCCTCTTCAATGGCGTAGGCCTTGATGTCCAAGCGCTCGTTGTAGTTTTCCTCATTGAGCAAAATCTTGGCCATGGAATTGGTACGCGGGGCGTAAATCGTGGCCGTGGATTTGAACCTCGGTTTGATGAAGAAGGAACAGATGGCGGACAAAATGGCAGTGGCCAAACAGACTACCAAGAGCAGTTTGCGCCACTTCCATAAGAACTTCAGCAGGCTGAAGGAGTTGTATTGATTGTTATTTTCCATTTACAGGAGTTTTAATGTCGATGTTAAGCTCGTCCAATTGTGCTTGGGCAATGGGCGTAGGTGCGGGCAGCATCGTGTCGCGGCCGGCATTGTTTTTCGGGAAGGCGATGAAGTCGCGGATGCTGTCGCAGTCGGACAATACGGCGCACATACGGTCGAAGCCGAAGGCGATACCGCCGTGAGGAGGAGCGCCGAATTTGAAGGCGTCAATGAGGAAGCCGAACTGGCTTTGAGCCTGTTCCTCAGTGAAGTTCAGCGCCTTGAACATACGTTTCTGCAGTTCCGGATTGTGGATACGGATGGAACCGCCGCCGATTTCGGAACCGTTGATAACCAAGTCGTATGCGTTGGCATTGACAGCGCCGGGATTGCTTTCCAGCATACCTTCGTGTTCGGGCTTCGGTGCCGTGAACGGGTGGTGCATAGCATAGAAACGTTGTGTTTCTTCGTCCCATTCCAGAAGCGGGAAGTCGATAACCCAGAGAATCTTGTATTCGCCGGCTTTGCGGAGACCCAGGCGATTGCCCATTTCCAGACGGAGTTCGCAAAGCTGCTTGCGGGTCTTCATAGCCTTGCCGGACATGATGAGGATGAGGTCGCCAGCCTTGGCTTCGCAACGCTCTGCCACGGCTTTGAGGTCGTCTTGGTCGTAGAATTTATCGACAGAAGACTTGAACGTGCCGTCGGCATTGCAGAGGATATAGACCAAACCGCCAGCGCCCACGTGCGGGCTCTTCACGAATTCCACGAGGTTGTCGAGCTGCTTGCGTGAGTAGTTGCCGCATCCGTCAACCTTGATGCCGACCACGAGTTCGGCTTCGTTGAAGACCTTGAACTCCTTGTGCTGCATCAGGTCGTTGAGTTCTACGAAGCGCATGCCGAAACGTGCGTCGGGCTTGTCGGATCCGTAGTATTTCATAGCGTCGGCCCAGGTGATGCGTTCAATCGGGTCGATGTCGATGTTCTTGAATGTTTTGAAAATATGTTTCACCAAACCTTCGAAGAGGTTGAGAATGTCTTCCTGTTCGATAAAGGACATTTCGCAGTCAATCTGTGTGAATTCCGGCTGGCGGTCGGCGCGGAGGTCTTCGTCACGGAAGCAGCGCACGATTTGGAAGTAGCGGTCCATGCCGGAAATCATCAACAGCTGTTTCAGCGTTTGCGGAGATTGCGGGAGGGCGTAGAATTCGCCCGGGTTCATACGGGAGGGCACGAGGAAGTCGCGTGCGCCTTCAGGGGTGCTGTTCACTAAGAACGGCGTTTCAATTTCGAGGAAGCCGTGTTCGCTGAGGTATTTGCGGATTTCCAGGCCCAATTTGTGACGGAACATAAGGTTGTTCTTCACCGGGTTGCGGCGCAAATCGAGGTAGCGGTACTTCATACGGAGTTCGTCGCCGCCGTCGGATACGTCCTCAATAGTGAACGGAGGCGTTTGTGATTCGTTCAGGACGACCACTTTGTCAACGTCGATTTCGATGTCGCCGGTCGGGATGTTCTTGTTTTTGCTGTAACGTTCAACAACGGTGCCGGTGGCGCTGATGACCCACTCGCGGCCCATTTTTTCCACTTGGTCGCAGAGTTCTGGCTTGTTCTCGTGGTTGAAAGCCAACTGGGTGATGCCGTATCTGTCTCGTAAGTCTATGAAAATCATGCCGCCCAAATGGCGCACTTTCTGAATCCATCCGCAAATCGTAACTGTTTGCTGTACATTGGCGATAGTGAGTTCGCCGCAAGTGTGTGTTCTATACATTATAATACATTTTTAAAAAGAAGCCGCAAAAATACAAAAATAATGCAGTGCCTATAATGGGAAATTTCGATTATTGCTATAGAGAGAAATAAAACGAGCTTCCTCTTTGTAATGTTACAAGATAGGAAGCCCGCTTGTTTACGGTAAGGGAGCTCGTCGTCAATGCGTAACGTCGTTATGACACGTACCGAAGATAAATCCAGAAGTAATTATGAAGTTTGCTGACCAGACAGCAGTCCCATTACGTAGCTTTGGTTATGAATTTTTCCATAAATAGAAAAAACAAAATCAATCCTATTATGCTGGCACCTGAAACCATCCAAGCGAACATAATAACCGTTGAAATTCGATTCCTTATTTTGAGGGAAATAAGGTAAAGCCAAAACAACACCACTATTGCGATGTAAATCATAATAAATTTCATAACAAATTGGTTTTAATGCTGTTATTAAAAAAGAACGGATAAATGACGCCTTGGGTACAAATAAAAAGAAGAACCCACAGAACTACATTTTTAGCATTCAGCTTTTCCTCTTTCATTTTTCTAATGGAGAGGATAAACACCAATAGCCATAGAATGATATAAATTAACAAAAAAGCGATAAATATTTTATACATAACAGGCTTTATTTAAAGTGATTCCACCATCTTCTGTTTATTTCTGCGTCATAACTGCCAGAAAAAGACGGGGCAAAGATAGCGATTTTTAAATACGAAAACGGTACCCGAACAGCATTTTTTTACGGAATCATTCCTTCTCCTTTTGAGAAGGGATTTCTTCCTTTTCGCTGCGGGATGACGGAGCGCGGCCGGCAAAAAGAGTGCTTTGTCTGAAGTTTTAACTGGCTGGAAGCCGGTATAAGGGTAGCCGAGGACGAAGTCTTCGGACGACGCGTGGCGATAACGCCTCTGGCTGGAAGCCAGCACAACGGCTAATGTCTATGGGTGTTTCCTTCCAGGCAATGTCTGAAATGGCTATGATCTACCGAGAAAATTAACTTCGTCGTGCTTTACGGCCCTAACTTGCTGCCCACCCACAATGCGCCGTCAGGCGCAAATTTGCTCCCGATTTGCCCAGATTTGCTTCTATAGAACGGACGCAATGAATTTCGTCCCTCCATTGAAATCCATAATAAAAGAAGGTAACCGGATTTTTGAAGTAATTGCCAAATATGAAGGAGGGAGATTGTTTATGTTTTTTTTAATAGGTGGGATTTACCGGTTACCTTCGGGATAAACAATACGCTGCAAAAATATAAAAAGAATTAACTTATTATTATTTTATGAAAATAAAAATATTAACACAATATTAACACTGAAAAACAACAAAAAAATAGTACTTTTGCGACCTCGTAAAAAACACCATGACACGCGAAGAAAAGATTTTATCAGAATTGAACGAACAACAGCAACTTGCTGTTAAACAGGTAGATGGTCCGATTATGGTTTTGGCGGGTGCCGGCTCTGGGAAAACCCGGGTGCTGACTTACCGCATTGCCTATATGCTGGCCAAAAACGTGAACCCCTATCGTATTTTGGCTCTTACATTTACAAACAAGGCGGCAGCCGAGATGCGCGCCCGTATTGTTTCGTTAGTCGGTGGCGACGTGGCCAAGGCCGTCACTATGGGCACCTTCCATTCCGTGTTCTACCGCATCCTCCGCGCGGAGGCCGACAAACTGGGCTTCTCACATAACCTTACTGTCTATGATACCGATGATTCTAAGTCCTTGATTAAAAACATTGTTAAGGATATGAACCTCGACCCTAAGGTCTATGCGCCCAATTTCATCCTGAATAGAATATCTATGGCCAAGTCCAGCCTGTTGTCTGCTCAGGAATATGCTGAGAACCATGAAATAACCGCCGCCGATGCGGCTTCCGGAAGGCCGCATATCCATCAGATCTTCGAACGCTACAACGCCCGCCTGCGCAATGCCGACGCGATGGATTTCGATGACCTCCTCTATTATATGAACGTCCTGCTCCGCGACTTCCCCGATATGCTTTACAAATATCAGAATCGCTATAACTACATTCTCGTCGATGAGTATCAGGACACGAACTTCGCGCAGTATCTAATTGTTAAAAAATTGTCAGCACTCAACCAGAACATCTGCGTGGTGGGTGATGACGCACAAAGTATCTACGGTTTCCGCGGTGCCGATATCCAAAACATCCTCAATTTCCGCCGCGACTATCCTGCTGCGAAGATTTACAAACTGGAACAGAACTACCGTTCCACCCAGAACATTGTCAACGCAGCCAATGCCATTATCAAATACAACAAGGACCAGATGCCCAAGGATGTCTGGACGGATAATGAGATCGGCCCGAAAATCAACCTCATCCGTTCGAACAGCGATAATGACGAGGCCTTTGCTGTGGCCAACGCCATTTTCGAAATCAAGATGAACGAGCATGCCGCCAACCGACAATTCGCCATCCTTTACAGGACGAATATCCAGTCGCGTACGCTGGAGGAGGCGTTGGTGAAACGTAACATTCCCTATAAGATCTTCGGCGGCCTTTCGTTCTACAAGCGTAAGGAAATCAAGGATATACTGGCCTACTTCCGCCTGACCATCAACCATTACGACGAGGAGTCCCTGCGCCGCGTCATCAATTACCCGATACGCGGTATTGGCGACACTACCGTTTCCAGAATCGCTACCACGGCACAGGAAAACAACTGCCATTTCTGGGATGTCGTCAATTTCCCGCAGAAATACGACTTGCCGGTGACGGGCGCCATTATGACAAAGTTGGTTGAGTTCGCCGATATGATCAAAGGCTTCACGGCACAACTAAAAACGGTTGATGCCTATGAACTCGGCAAAGATATTGCCATTAAGTCGGGCATTGCCAAGCTGCTCAAAGATAACACTGACGAAAAAGAGCGCGTAGATCACCTTGAGGAACTTCTCGACTCTATGAAGGGCTTTACGGAGAAAGAACCCGAAAGCAGTTTTGACGAACGCACCGGCGAACTGATTGAGGATTATTTTCCCTCTTTGGACCATTTTCTGGAATCCATCGCCTTGCTGAGTGACGATGAGGAGAACAACTCTTCGGAAGAGGAAGAAGACAAGGTGAAACTGATGACGATTCACTCCGCCAAGGGCCTGGAATTCGACCACGTGTTCATCACGGGTTTGGAGGAAAATCTGTTCCCATCATCTATGTGTGCCAATTCCCGACAGGAGATGGAAGAAGAGCGCCGCCTGTTCTATGTGGCGCTGACCCGTGCCCGCAAGAGTGTGACGCTCACCTGCGCCCAAACCCGCTATCGCTTCGGCTCCCTGCAGTTCTGCGAGGACAGCCGCTTCTTAGAGGAGATTCCTGCTAAGTTCTTAAATATCACACAGAAGGCCTCCGAAGGCAGAGGCTCTTTCGCCCGCCACAGCGAAGACGACTGGTCATCCAGAAGTCGTCTCCGTCCGCTTCGTTCAACGCCAACAACCTCCGCACCTCCTCAAACGCGCACCACGCTGCAGCGTAAAACCACGATTAAGACCAAGTCGGAGGTGCAACTCGACCAAGTCGGGCAATTGGCTGCCAACGAGCAACTTCAACCCGGTGTGCGCGTCTATCACAGCAAATTCGGCTACGGCAATGTGGTCTCCGTTGACGGCGTTGGCCCGGATGCCAAGGCACAAGTCAAATTCGAAACCGTAGGCTTGAAAACCCTCTTGCTGAAATTTGCCAAATTAATCATTCCCAAATAATTGAAGATATGCAGTTTAGAACAAACATACCCGCCCCGCAATTTCCATTCGACATCAACTACGACAGCAAAATCATGCTGTTAGGTTCCTGTTTTTCCGACAACATCGGAAGCTTTTTCTACCGAAATCGTTTTCAGGTCAATTCGAACCCGTTTGGTGTTTTGTTCAATCCCGTTTCCATCGAACATGCCATCCGCATGATGATGCGGCCAGACTCGTTTGACCAAGACCGGTACTTCTACAAAACCAAGGATTTGTGGGTGAGTTTTGCCCATCACGGGAAGTTCTCCCGCGAGAATTTCGAAACTTTCGAACAGAATATCACGGAGCAGTTGCAGAAGGCTTCAGATTTTTTCTATCAGACAGATTACCTGTTCATTACATTTGGCACCGCCTTTTGCTACAAGTTCATCCCGCGCGATTTGATTGTTTCAAACTGCCATAAGATTCCCAATTACCAATTTGACCGCATTCGTTTGGATGTCAAAAAGATAGTGTCGCTTTGGAATGCAACGATACAGGCCGTCAAAGAAATCCGTCCGGATATCAAAATCATCTTCACGGTGAGTCCGGTGCGCCATGCCGGCGACGGTATGCACGAAAATACGTTGAGCAAGTCCATCCTGTTGCTGGCTGTCGATAAGTTGGTGGACAATGAAAGCACGTTCTATTTCCCTGCATACGAGTATCTTATCGATGATTTGCGCGATTACAGATTCTATGCGAAGGATCTCAGCCATCCTAACGATTTGGCGGTGGACTATTTGGAGGAAAAGGTCACGGAGTCATTTTTCACGCCGCAGACACAGGAGCGTTTGCGCATTATCAGTCAGGAAAATAGGTTCAACGGCCACCGCCCCTTGCGCCGTGAATAGTCCGTCTGATGACTCATTGATCCGATGAATGGAACATGTGGCAAGTTGTCACATGTTGCCTATATCATTTTCTTTTATACATTATTAAAAAAGCACTTGACAAAAGCAGATTTTTGTTGTATTTTTGCCAGCCAAATTTTTTACAATGAAATTATCTGAATTCAAGTACTATTTGCCTCAAGAACTGATAGCCTTACATCCAACAGATGAGCGAGATGAGGCCCGCCTGATGGTGTTGGACCGTAAGACCAAAACTATTGAACATAAGAAGTTTAAGGACATCCTTGACTACTTTGACGAAGGTGATTTGTTTGTAATGAACAACACTCGCGTGTTCCCTGCCTTGCTGTATGGCGAGAAGGAACAGACGCGCGCCAAAATCCGTGTTTTCCTACTACGCGAATTGGACGAGGAAAGCCGTCTCTGGGATGTTTTAGTCGACCCGGCCCGCAAAATCCGTATCGGCAACAAACTTTGCTTCTGCGAAGACGATAGTTTGGTGGCTGAGGTTATCGACAATACGACATCTCGTGGCAGAACCTTGAGATTCCTGTTTGATGGTGACCATGACGCCTTCAAAGAAAAACTGATGTCCCTCGGTACAACTCCGGTTCCAGACGATATCCAGCGCCTGCGTGAAATCACACCGGAAGACGAATTTGACTATCAGACACTTTACGCAACGGAAGAAGGAGCCGTCGTGGCCCCCGCTGCCGGCTTCCACTTCAGCCGTGAGCTCCTCAAACGTATGGAACTCAAAGGCATTGAGCGTACTTATATCACCCTGCATGCCGGCTTGAGCAACTTCACTGATATTGATGTCGAAGACCTGTCCAAGCACAAAGCCGACTCCGAGCGCATGTTCATCCGCGCAGATGTGGCCGACACTATCAACAAGGCAAAAGACGAAGGCCATAAAATCGTTGTGGTGGGCACTACCACGACGAAGGCTCTCGAATCCTCCGTATATGCCAACGGCCATGTCAAAACTACCGAAATGAACGGCAAGGAAGACATGTGGACCAACAAATTCATCTATCCGCCGTACAACTTCATGGTGGGTGATGCTATGATTACCAACTTCCACGCTTCTCAGAGCTCCATGCTCATGATGGTTGCAGCCTTCGGCGGCTATGACTTCGTGATGCGTGCCTACAGAGAGGCCGTGGCTGAAAAATATAGATTCCTCACGTATGGCGATGCCATGCTAATCATCTAATATCAACAATAAAACAATCAATCTATGGCTAAATCTTACGAAGAAGCAGGTGTACGCCTGGAAGCCGGATACGAATCAGTACGTCTGATTAAGAAACATATCGCAGCCACCAACCGCCCGGGTATGATGGGCAATATCGGCAGCTTCGGCGGTATGTTCGATCTTGCATCTCTCAATTACAAAGAACCGATCCTGGTCAGTGGCACAGATGGCGTAGGTACCAAACTCAAGATCGCCTTCATGATGGACAAACACGACACCATCGGACAAGACGCTGTGGCTATGTGTGTTAACGATGTACTGGCCCAAGGTGCCGCTCCTCTCTTTTTCCTCGACTATATTGCAGTTGGCAAAAACGAACCCACCAAAATCGAAGCCATCGTCAAAGGCGTGGCTGATGGCTGCGTGATGTCCAATTGCGCCCTTATCGGTGGCGAAACCGCTGAAATGCCCGATATGTACGATGAGGACGAATACGACATCGCCGGTTTCACCGTCGGCGCCGTTGAAAAATCCAAACTCATCGACGGCTCCAAAGTCAAAGTCGGCGACCTCTTGATAGGGCTCGCTTCCTCCGGCGTCCATTCCAACGGCTTCTCTTTAGTCCGCAAAATCGTCTTCAAAGACAATCAGTTGGATCTCAACAAACAATACGAAGGCCTTCCCGACACATTAGGCAATGTGCTGCTCACTCCGACCCGCATTTATGTGCGCCCGGTTCTCGAAGTGCTCAACAAGGTTGACATCCACGCCATCTGTCATATCACCGGCGGCGGCTTCGACGAGAATATCCCTCGCGTGCTGCAAGAAGGCCAGGGTATCTTCATCGAAGAAGGCTCCTGGGAAATGCCTCCGATTTTCCCGTTCCTCGAAAAATACGGAAAAGTCGACCATCGCGAAATGTTCAACATCTTCAATATGGGTGTCGGTATGGTTCTCGTGGTTGCTCCCGAAGACAAAGACGAAGTGCTTTCTATGTTCGCCTCTTTAGGTGAAAAGGCCAGCGTGATTGGCAAAGTAACCGATCAAGAAGGTGTCAATATCCAACTGCTGTAAATATAAAAACCCATAAGTCAATATATTATAAAATCATGGGCTTAAAATTCAAGTTAAAGGATTTTTTGTATTTTTGGCGCCCTATATTTTGAAATAATAATTATTAATTAAAAATACCAAGTATGAAAAAATTTATTCTCTCATTTGCATTGCTCTTAGTGGTTGCATTGGGCTATTCCACCAACGTGGTTCCCGTTGAAACCGCTATGAAAGCATCCAAGAATTTCTTGTCAGAAAGAATGGGTGTTCAAGACGCTAAAGGTCTGACACTGACTCATGTGTACACTGAGTATTCCGAAAATGGAACTCCTGTCTTCTATCGCTTCCAAGTAGGTGATAAAGGCTTTATGATTGTTTCTGCAACAGATCTCGCCACTCCTGTGTTGGCTTATTCTTTGGAAAGCAACTTCAAAGAAGGTACTTCCGCAGATTTCTATGGCGAAAAATACAAAAGACAACTTTCCTTCTTGAATGAAAATCCTACTGCTGCATTGAAGGATGCTCAAGTTTGGAACAAATATGCAAGCGATGATTTCCGTCTTTCTACTGCAAAGACTGCAAAACAGGCTCCTTGCGTTGAACCTCTCGTGACCACCAAATGGACACAGGAAACTTATTATAACACATACTGCCCGGTCAGCTCTCAGCAAAATACCAGCATGGACAACCGTACACCCGTTGGCTGTGTGGCTTTGACAATGTCCAACATCATGTACTATTACCGTTTTCCGGCTTCCGGCGTTGGTGCCATTTCTTATATCCCAAGAGAATATGATGATCAAGGTGAACTGATCTATACATACCCTGTTCAAGCTGTCAATTTGCAAAACACAAATTACAACTATGACGCTATGGCAAATTCTTTGGGCGAATACAATGGCGAACTTTCTAAATTGATCTACAACGCTGGTGTTTCCGTTCAAATGAGCTACGGCTTCGATGGTTCCGGTTCTCAATCCGAATACGCTATCACAGCTCTTCAAGATCATTTCAAATATTCTTCCAGAGCTCAGTTCCAAAATATTACTGACGTAGTTACAACTGATGACCTGGCTCCATTGTGGGTTCAGGCTGCTAAAGAAGAATTGGACGCTCACCGTCCTATCTTCTTCTCCGGTGCTAGTGAATCAGCCGGTGGCCACGCTTGGATCGTTGATGGTTATACAACAATCTATAACACTACTATCAATGTTGACACAACCGTCACCCCTGCTGTTTACGATACAGTTGTTACTGAACAAACTTATTTCCACGTCAACTGGGGATGGGCTGGTTCTAACAATGGTTACTATTTGATCACCAACCAATATTCCGGCTCATACGGTAACTTCAATGTCAAAAACAGCGAATCTATGATGTTGGGTCTTGCTCCTGAAGACGAAGATATCGCAAAACCGACGACAGGTGATGTAAGAACAACGGCTGCTAAAGGTACTATCAGCGATGGTGCTGGTAACCAACTCTATCAACCGAACACAAACCGCAGCTGGGTTATCGCTTGCCCGAACGCAACTGCTTATTCTTTGAAGTTCTCCAGACTTAAAACCAAAGCTGGTGACAAAGTTACAATCTACAACGGTGGTACAACTTCCAGCCCTGTATTGGCAGAATACTCTGGCGAATATCTGATGGATGCTTGCGCAGACTATGCTAACCTCGATCACGGCGGTATCCACGCTGATTTCCAAGGCCAACCTCTTCCTGCTGCTGTAAATGTCAACAAAGACAGCGTTCTCGTTGTTTTCTCTACTAATGCTGACGAAGATGTTGATTACGGTTTTGTTCTTGATTACGAAGCTACTCAATTCAACATTGGTACTTGCGAAGCTACCACTCCTATTATGACCGATGTTTGGAACGCTATCTATACCGACAAAGCAAACAACGCTACGGATGAGACTCCTTATCGTGCTAACAGCGCTTGTAAATGGCAATTCCGCGTTCCTCAAACTGCAGGTTATTCCTTCAACTTCCGCAAATTCGACCTCAAAGCAGGTGACTTCGTAGAATTCTACGACCTTACTCAACTCAGCGAACCGCAATTCATTTCTCGTTACGATATCAACAACATGCCGGAAGGCGCTTTCGAAATCAGCCTCCCAAGAGTTATGGTTAAATTCGTTTCCGATAACTGGCAACAAGGTAACGGTTTCGAACTTGAAATGTACAAAATCGCTGGTATTGATGATATGAACGGTCTTGAAAACGTCAATGTTTATCCTAACCCTGCAACTGACAACATCCACGTTCGCATCGAAGCTGACGAAGCTCAGGAAATCTCCGCTTCTGTTGTCGATATGACTGGCAAGACTGTCTACGTTGACCAATTCAACTTCAACGGCGGTTCTCAAGAATACACCATCCCTGTTAACGCAATGGCTAAGGGCTTCTACTTCTTGAACCTCCAAAGCAAACAAGGTAAGACTATCCGTAAGTTCATCGTTGAATAATTCTCAACGCTTTGATAAAAAAAGGAGAGCATTCGCTCTCCTTTTTTTGTTTATGCCGTTTTGGGATTGTCGGCTTTTAGTTTTCGTATAGCCTTAAAACATTATACTTTAAACGATGAATTCTTCGCATTAATGCGTGTTAATTCGTAGTCTGTTGTCGCTGGCCGGATAGTACTCAAAAGCTCCGAGGTCGGGGTTGCCGTTGCGCATACGGCCAAGAATGTCGGTGGTAATGCCCAACCCGTTCAGGCCTGCGTCAATGGCCGGGGAGTTTTCCTGAAGGTTGTAGTCTTGTCCGTAGTTTGAAACAAATTTGGGATCGAGATTGAGGCAGTTGATGAAATGTTCGTCTAAATCTTCGCGCTTAACAAGGCAGTTGCGCAGTTGGTAGGTGAGGCTGGCATCGTTCAATTTGGAAATGCCGAACTCGTTTTTGTCATTGTTACCATAGAAAATGCAGTTGTTGCACTCTAAGTTCGCGTCACCAATCATATAGACATTTTCGTACTCTCCAGCGGCATTCACCTGCGTGGTTTCGTAGTAGTTGCTCAACATTACAGCCGGGGCTTTTCTGGCCGGCGTGCCGGCGTAATAGTTGGCCACAGTGACGTGGTTGAGTTTGTAGTCGCCAATCTGCATCAGAATGCTGTATTGGCCGTTGTTGCTGACCTGGCAGTTGTTCATCTCCAAGTTGGCCGCCCAGCCTAATACTCCGAAGTTGTAGTTGTTCTGGATGACTGTGTTGTTGACGGTGGTCTTATTGCCCAAATACTCTTCCAATGCGGAAACTTCGAGCCCGATGGAGGCGTTGGTTATCACGGCGTGGTTGATGACGTTGTCGCTGCTGCCTTCGTTAATCCAGATGCGGTCCCATTGTGCGTAATCGGTATCGTAGAAGTGCTCTAAGCGGTCGCCCCGGATAATGACTGGTTGGTCGGCGGTGCCGTTCACGTTGATGTTTCCGTAGCGATACACCCAGATGCCGCCGCCTTTGTGTACGTATACGCGCGTGCCCGGGTCGATGGTCAGTTTGCCTAAGGAGTCCACCACTGCCCATCCGTAGATGACCCACGGCTTGTCGTTGGTCCAGTGGATGTCTTCGTGCTCGTGTGCTACGATTTTATAGGGCATAGAGCCGTTATTGTGGTCGGGAACGATAAAATGTGCGTCCTGGCCGAAAGCCACTAATTGTACGGCCTGTCTGCGGCTCTCGTTGCAGAACATCACAGAGTCGGTCACTAAGTATGGCAAATCCTGGTTCGTGGGGTTTATATTGACCTTCACGAAGACGAATATGCTGTCGTGCGGGGCAATCTCCACGCCACGGAATTCGCAGCCGGCCGTGCCGTCTACATTTATACTATAATAGGAGTGGTCGCCGCCAGCCAGATAGATGTCCAGCTTCACCGGATCCACACTCGGATTGTAAACAGTGAAACTTCTGGTAATGGAACCTACTGTGGTGAACACTGTGTCGAACATCAGTGTGTCTGTGGAAAATTCCAATTTCGCGGAATCGTCGTAACCGTGCGGATTGCATCCCGTGAATGTGCTCAGCAGGAACGGCAGCAGCGCGATAAGCAGACAAGGAATAGTAAGCAGTCTTTTCATTCTTCGTTTTGACTTATTGTTGGTTGTCATCTTGTTCGGGTAAAATTTTAGCCCAGTCATAACGTACTTTTGAGAGAAATAGTGCCTGAGCCGGCACAGAAGTTCCAGCTTTGCATCTATCTTTTTGACTGATAATGTTTTGAAAATCTTCTACAGTTATTTTCCCAAAGCCGACGTCTAACAGTGTGCCGACGATAGCACGTACCATGTTTCGCAAAAAGCGGTTGGCCGTTATCGTGAAAACCAAATCGTCGCCTTGCTCTGTCCATTGCGCGTGCGTCACATGGCAGATGAAGTTGTTGACCTGGGTGTGAACCTTTGAAAAACTGGTAAAGTCTTCATTGTGCAGTAGCAGTTCGGCAGCGGCATTCATAGTCTGAACATCAGGTTTGCGAAAACTGAAGTACTGCTGCGCGTAGTTGAACGGGTTCTTGCGTGTTGCTATATAATAATTATAGGTACGTTCTTCGGCGTCAAATCGGGCATGGGCATTTTCTTTTACGGCAAACAGCCGATATATGACTATGTCCTTGGGCAGGAAACTATTCAGTTGGTCAGTGATTTTCTGGCATTTTTCCTCCGTGAAATCCTCTTCGATATCGAAGTGGGCATAGTAGTCGGAGGCGTGTACGCCAGTGTCCGTGCGCCCGCAGCCCGTGATGGCAATGCGTTCTTGGTGTAGCAACATGGAGAGGCTTTTTTCCAAAACCTCTTGCACGGAAATGTGGTCCGGTTGGATTTGCCATCCGTAAAACGGCGCTCCGTTGTAGGCCAGATGAAGAAAGTAACGCATTGAATTAGAATAATTTTCCGTAAAAAGAATCAATATTGAAGTAGAGTTTTTTCAAGCCGTACTCGTTTTCCGCAATATTCAGCACGTCGTAGTGGGCTTTCTTCTTGGTTTCCAAAGACTGTCCTTCGGGAAACAATCCGTAAAGGCTGAGAATGAAGTACTCGTGTCCTATTTCGTTTACGAAAAAGGCTTTGTCGGCACCCATGCCGTTGCCAGAAGAAATAATGGCTAAGGCGATGGCCCGTGTTTTATTGTCGCAGTTTTTCACCATATCCATACTGTCCAATTGGTCGTAACAGTACGACAATGTGTTGATGGCGCTGACTTTGAACGGATTTTTCTCCAAGACCTCCTTGGCCATTTTGATGACTTCCAGGCACTCTTCGTCATTCAGACCCTCTTTTCCTTTCAAATATTCTTTCAGCTTGGAATCTTCATTCTCGTAGGGATGGTAGTTCTTTTGGAAAACAAATCCGTAATAGAGGTGCTGCAGTTCTTCCGTCGTAAAAGTAGTATCACCGGTTTGGTATCTTTCTAATAATTTGGGATAATATAGTTCGGAGTTCTTATCAGCAACAGCCTTTTCGATTTTCTTATAGTTCGGCGGCGTGATTTGTCCGAAAGCTAAAATTGCCCCCATAAATACTAACAATAACAGCGTTTTTTTCATAATGTCGCGTTTTTAAATGACGGCGGCAAAGGTACAACAAAATTTTTATCCTGAAAGTTCAAAAGTCAATGTCAAAGTTTAAAAGTAGAGATGTAGAGAGGTAGAGTGGGACTCCCAAAAAGTCAATGTCAATGTAGGGACGCAATTCATTGCCTCCGTTTATGGTTTAAAGTTCAAAGGGACCTACCAAAAGCCAACGGCTAATGTCTAAAACAGTCAAAGTTTTTTGTATCTTTGCGCTCCCTATGGAAAAACTATTGGAAATTTCGGATTTGTCATTGGACTTGAAGCAGGATGAGATGTGGAAACCTATTCTGCATCATGTCAGTTTCACTCTGTCGAGAGGTGAGACGTTGGGCATCGTGGGTGAGTCCGGTTCGGGCAAGTCGGTCACGGCCTTGTCAGTGATGCAGTTGCTCAACCCCGGTATCTCGCGCTATCCGAATGGGGAAATCCTGTATTATGATGCTGAAAACAAGAATGTTCCATTGGATATTCTGAAAACACCGGAAAAGAAGTTGCAGCATTTGCGCGGCAATCGCATCGCTATGATTTTCCAGGAGCCGATGACATCGCTGAACCCCGTCATCAAATGCGGACAGCAAATCACGGAGCAGATTCTGCTACACACGAATATGACCAAGGAACAGGCCCGTGCGCACGTCATCGAACTGTTCAAGGAGGTGATGCTGCCCCGTCCGGAGCAGATTTTCGACTCCTATCCGCACGAACTCTCCGGCGGCCAGAAGCAACGTGTGATGATTGCTATGGCTATGAGCTGCCAACCTGACCTGCTGATTGCCGATGAGCCGACTACCGCGCTCGACGTCACGGTGCAGAAAGGCATCCTCGAACTAATCCGCAAACTGCAGCAGAAATACGGTATGAGTGTGCTGTTTATCACTCACGACTTAGGTGTTGTGGCCGAAATTGCCGACAAGGTGATGGTGCTCTACAAGGGCGAGGTGGTGGAACACGACAGCATACGCAATATCTTCATGCAGCCCAAACATCCTTATACCCAAGGCCTTTTGGCCTGCCGCCCGTCGATGACCACGCGCCTGAAGAAGCTGCCTACCGTCAGCGACTTTATGGAAAATCAACAGCAAGGCTTACACCAAGTGGTCTCGGAACTTGCCGTTTCCGCCGAGGAGCGCGCCGCCTTCCATCAGAAACTTTATGCTGAAGAACCTTTGATCACGGTGCGGAATCTTTACAAAATCTACCCTGTGCGCAAGCGCAAACTGTTTGAAAAACGGCAGTATGTGAACGCGTTGCAGGATATCAACATTGACGTTTACGAGGGCGAGACCTTAGGCTTGGTCGGCGAGTCGGGCTGTGGCAAAACGACCCTCGGACGTTCCATGATTCGCCTGATAGAGCCTACCTCGGGCAGCGTTTTCTACAAAGGCACCAACTTGATGAACCTGTCGGCCGGTGAGATGCGGAAAATGCGCAAAGACCTGCAGATTATCTTGCAGGACCCGTACTCTTCGCTCAACCAGCGGCTCACCATCGGCGACGC
The DNA here is from genome assembly GCA_024400835.1 of Bacteroidales bacterium. Lineage (GTDB taxonomy): Bacteria > Bacteroidota > Bacteroidia > Bacteroidales > WCHB1-69 > F23-D06. The sequence continues at coordinate 9,372 of JAKSMC010000041.1, read as the reverse complement.
GTTGATGGAGCCTATGCGCGTGCACAATATCGGAAGCAACGATAAGGAGCGGAAGCACAAGGCTTTGGCGCTGCTGGAGCGCGTGAGCCTCAATGAAAGTCACTTCTACCGTTATCCGCACGAGTTCTCCGGCGGCCAACGCCAGCGCATTTCCATCGCCCGCGCCTTGGCGGTCAACCCGCGTTTTATCATCTGCGACGAGTCCGTTTCCGCTCTGGATGTCTCCGTGCAGGCACAGGTTCTCAACCTCCTCAACGAACTCAAACAGGAGTATCATTTTACCTACATTTTTATCTCCCACGATCTTTCCGTGGTGAAATTCATGTCCGACCGCATCGTCGTGATGCAGTCGGGCCACATTGTGGAGCAGGGCGATGCTGACCAAATTTGCGACCGCCCGCAAACCGAATATACACAGAAACTCATCCAGGCCATTCCCAAGGGAATTCAACCTGAAATATAAATCAGATAATCAATCATTATGTCAAAAAGTATTAAAATCCTAAAACTGATCTTGCGAGTGCTGCTGGGCTTGTTCTTTATCGCAACGGCCGTGCTCAAGTTGTTTTCCCTGGACAACTTTGAAATCTACATCTACAGTTTCAAATTGTTCAGTTTCACGTTTTCTACGTTGGTGGCGCGTTGCGTCATCATGGCAGAGCTGCTGCTGGGCGCTTTGCTCATAGCCAAAATACAGTATAAGCCGGCTTGGTGGGCCACGATGGCTATGTTGGTGGGCTTCACATTCTTGCTGATTTACGTGGCTATCTTCCGCCACGACTCCAACTGCCACTGCATGGGCGACCTTGTCAAAATCAATCCCCTGTGGTCGATTGTGAAGAACGTGGTTACTATGCTGCTGATGCTCTTGGTGCGGAAGGAGGATGATTACCAGTTCAGAGGCAAGGTTGCCGTGGGAGTAACCCTGTTGGTGGCCGCCTTCGCCGTTCCGTTTGCCTGCTTCCCGATGGATTCCGTTTATAATCTTTTTGATAAAGATGGACAACCAATCAACGACAAGTTGTTTGTCAGCTTCTTGCAGGACTCCACCGCCCAGTCGCTGAACATCAACGAGGGCAACTATATGTTGGGCTATCTGGCATCCGGTTGCCAATATTGCCGTGTCAGCGCCCGAAAAGTCAACACCATAATGGATAACAACCAACTGGATAAAACCAAAGTGATTTTCTTTATCTGGGGCTCCGATGACGGCATTCAGGAATTTAAAGATGATACTGAGGCTTTTGACTATCAATATGTGAAAATCAATCCCGTGGAAGCTGTAAATTTGGTTAATGGCTCGTTCCCGACGTATGTGTTTCTGAAGGACGGCAAGGTGGTCAAGGCCATGGATCTTCGTGGCATCACCGAAAAAGACATTAAGGCATTCCTAAACGAATGATGCTATGGCAAAGTCGAAAAAAATAACCCGGAAAGAGCAGAAGATTGTAGATATTTACCACTACTATCTTCAGAATGGTTTTGCCCATACCATAGATGATATTTCGGAGGCTTTGGGTGTTGGCCGAAAGACTTTCTACAACCGCTATACCACGCGTGATAATTCCATCATTTTGGCCCTGCAATACAGTCACAAGACTTTTGTAGAGCGTTTTGCCGAGCAGTGCCAATATTGCAACCACTCAGTTGAGGAAATGGTGATGCTGATTTGGGAATTTCAGAAGTATGCCCAGACGGACGCGGTCTTTTTTCAATATGACATAGACAACAAGTTGTTTGCCTCTGATGAAACGCCTTTTAAGAGCATCTTGGAAAGCATTGTCCAAAAGGGGCTGCGCACCTATCATATCAACGAGGATATAGATATGTCGTCGTTTGTAGATTACTTTTTTGCGACGCTGAGTTATTACGTGTTAGACGGCAAACTCAACAGCACGGTGATGCGCTATGTCCTCTATCCGTTGCTCAACGAGCGGGGCCTGGAGCTGCTCGACGAGTTGGATTTGGAGATCTTCGCATAGATTTTGCAAATGCAGGAAACAAAGAGCCGCAAAGGTACTGGGAGTTCCAGGAATCTTTGCGGCTTTATATTGTTAGGGACTTCCGGTAGGGAAGGCTTATCTTATTACAGCATTTTGATGACTTCGGCGACCGCGTCGGGAACGCCGGCGGGGTTCTTGCCTCCTGCCATTGCCAATGTCGGCTGTCCGCCGCCGCCTCCCTGAATGAACTTGCCGGCAGCGCGCACCATCTGCGGCGCATTGTACTTGCCTGTCAAATCGTCAGAGACGGCTACCACGAGGTTTGGCTTGTTGTCGAACACACTGCCGAACACAATTACGCGGTTGGCAGCCGTCCTCAGGTTGAAGGCAGCCTGGCGCAGCATGTCTGGTGACAGCGTGGTGATCTTGGAGATAAGGCTCACACCGTTTACATCTTCCGCAGCCTGCTCCATCTCTTTGCAGAAGTTGTTGATTTGTTGTTTTTCAAACTCTTCCAACTTCTTGCGGTATTGGGCGTTGTCGTCGTTCAGTTTCTGGATGGCCTGCAGCAGGTTGGTGGTGTTCAACAGTTCCTTGCTCTGCTTGAGCAGTTCCTGGTTGGCATACATAATTTCTTCGGCGGCAGGTCCGGTGACGGCTTCAATACGACGTACGCCGGCGGCAATAGCGCCCTCAGATACAATCTTGAAGAGGCCGATGTTGCCCGTGGCGGAAGTGTGCGTGCCTCCGCACAACTCCACGGAGTCGCCGAATTGGATGACGCGTACGAATTTGCCGTACTTTTCGCCGAAGAGCGCGATGGCTCCCTTGGCGCGTGCCTCCTCAATGGGGATGTCTATGTGCTCCTGTAACGGTATGTTGCGGCGCACCAAGTTGTTGACCAACTGCTCGACTTTCATAATCTCTTCGTCCGTGACCTTGGAGAAATGGGAGAAGTCGAAACGCAGACGCTCGGAGGTGACTAAGGAACCTTTCTGCTCCACGTGCGTGCCTAAAACGGAACGCAGCGCATAGTCCAGCAAGTGCGTGGCCGAGTGATTGTTAGCGGTCAGTTGGCGCTTGTCAGTGTCGATTTTGGCCGTGAAGGCGGCATCCATGTTCTCTGGCAACTTGTTGGCGTGGTGGATGGTAAGGTTGTTCTCCTTGGTAGTATTGTAGATGGCCACAGACTCGTTGACGCTTTCCAAGGTGCCCGTGTCGCCCACCTGTCCGCCAGATTCGGCATAGAACGGGGTTTTGTCGAGCACGATTTGGTAGAAAGTCTTGTTCTTGGCTGTTACCTTTCTGTATTTCACGATTTTGCATTCGCAGCTGTTTTCGTGATAGCCCACAAACTGTGTCGGGGTGTCTTGCGCGATGAGTTCCACCCAGTCGTCATTGGTGACGGCGGCAGCGGCACGCGAACGCTCTTTCTGCATCTGTAGGCCGTGTTGGAAACCTTCCATATCCACGGTGAGGTTCTTTTCGGAGGCGAGCAGCTGCGTGAGGTCGATGGGGAAGCCGTAGGTGTCGAAAAGCTCGAAGGCGAAGTCGCCGTCAATCACGGTCTTGCCCTGCAGTTTGGCGCAGTAGTTCTCGAACTTCATAATGCCGGAGTCCAGAGTTTTGAGGAAGGAGGCCTCTTCTTCTTGGATGACTTTCTCAATGAGGACCTGTTGTGCTTTCAGTTCGGGGAACTGGTGGCCCATCTGAGCCACGAGGTCGCTGACGAGTCCGAAGAGGAAGGGTTCTTTGAAGCCGAGGAAGGTGAAGCCGTAGCGGATGCCGCGGCGGAGGATACGGCGGATGACGTAGCCGGCTCCCGTGTTGGAGGGCAGTTGTCCGTCGGCAATGGCGAAGGTGACGGCACGCAGGTGGTCGGCCACCACGCGCAAGGCGATGTCGGTGTCGCGCTGCTCACCGTATTTCACATTGGCTTTCTGCGCAATCTTTTGGATAATGGGCTGGAAGACGTCCGTGTCGTAGTTGGACTTCTTGTTCTGTACGGCCATGCAGAGGCGCTCGAAGCCCATACCGGTGTCAACGTGCTTGTTTGCCAACGGCTTGAGCTCGCCGGAGGCAATGCGGTTGTACTGCATGAACACGAGGTTCCAGATTTCGATCACTAAGGGATTGTCCTTGTTGACGAGGTCGCGACCGGAGACTTTGGCGCGTTCGGCATCGTCACGCAGGTCGATATGGATTTCGGAGCAGGGGCCGCACGGACCGGTGTCGCCCATTTCCCAGAAATTGTCCTTCTTGTTGCCTTTCAGAATGCGGTCTTCGGGAAGATGTTCCTTCCAGAAGTCGTAGGCTTCCTGGTCGAAGGCGGTGCCGTCCTTCTCATCGCCTTGGAAGACGGTGGCGTAAAGGCGGTCTTTGCCCAGATGCATCACTTCGGTCAGAAATTCCCACCCGAAGGCGATGGCCTCTTTTTTGAAATAGTCGCCAAATGACCAGTTGCCGAGCATTTCGAACATAGTGTGGTGGTAGGTGTCGCGGCCAACCTCTTCGAGGTCGTTGTGCTTGCCGGAAACGCGCAGACATTTCTGGGAGTCTGCCACACGCGGATGCTCGGGCTTGTTGTTGCCAAGGAATATATCTTTGAACTGATTCATACCGGCATTGGTGAACATCAGTGTCGGGTCGTTTTTAATTACCATCGGTGCTGACGGTACAATAAAATGCTCTTTCGATTGGAAAAATTTTAAAAAAGCGTCACGAATTTCTGTTGAAGTCATACTTGAAAATTTTAAGGCGGCAAAAATACGAAAATAATGTATTTTTGCGGCTCTTTATGAAAAGACTTCTTAGTTTCGTTATTCTCCTTGCCTGCACGGTTTGCGGCTATTCCCAAAAGCACAACGAATTCCGCTTTTGGGAGGATTCTCTTATTGCACTCCGCGACCAGGTGGTCAACGAACCCGATGAGACCACTCGCCTCGAACTGAACGAGGATTTTATGAGCTTGCTGGAATCTGTGCTGCAAATGCCGAAGTCTTTCGAACACACGTGGGATTCCGTCCGCAATTTTTCCGTGCTGAGTTCCCCTGACAATGTCTTCAAAATCTTCACTTGGTATGTGATGAAACAGGACTATTCTGTTGAAAACTTCGGTTTCATCCAAGTGTACAACGAAGGCCGCCACAAGTATGTACTGTTCCCGCTGTATGACAAGCGCGGCGTGTTGGACTATCCTAAGACGCAAATAGGCAACCACAACCGCTGGTATGGCGCCGTCTATTACAAACTGATTACTACCAAAGAAAAGAATTTTACCTATTACACCCTCTTGGGCTGGAATGGGAATACGCTTTTTTCAAACCAGAAAGTTATTGAAGTCCTGCATTTTAACAAAGAAGTAACACCGATCTTCGGGGCGAGGATTTTCAAAAACTATCCTGAAAAAGTCAGTCGCGTGATTTTCGAATATTCCAAAAATGCCACCCTGCATCTGAATTATGAAGAACAGGAATATCTGGTGAGTACCGGCAAGTACAACCCCAAGACCAGGCAGATGGACTATAGGAAGGTCAACAGCCCGATGATTATCTTCGACGAATTGATTCCGATGGACGACAATGTTCAGAATCTTTCCGCCTTCCTGGTGCCCGAATCCAGTTTGAACCAGGGCTTTATTGAGGAAGACGGCCGTTGGGTGTTTATGAAAAGCGTGCGCGGCTCCAATCCCGACAAGGTGAAACCAGACTATCAACACAAACCCAGACAGATTTACAATCCTAACAATCACTGATATGAGTACAATGCTTTATCCTTTCAAGTTCAAACCCATTTTAAAAGAGAAAATCTGGGGTGGAAAAAGACTTTCCACCGTCTTAGGCCATGATATCCAGGCTATGGAACAATGCGGTGAGAGTTGGGAGGTTTCCGGCATTGTGGGAGACGAGTCCGAAGTGGTGAACGGTTTTCTGGCTGAAAACAATTTGAACGAGCTGCTGGAAGTCTATCTTACCGATTTGGTAGGTGAGAAGAATTATGAGAAATACGGTCTGGGCTTCCCTTTGCTCATCAAATTCATTGATGCGCAAGACAATCTTTCGGTGCAGGTTCATCCGGACGACGAGTATGCCCAGAAGGAATTCGGGCAGAACGGCAAGACGGAGATGTGGCACGTAATTGAAGCAGAAGAGGGTGCCGGTCTGTATGTGGGTTTCAAACAGAAGATAACACAGGAACAGTATGAGGCAGCTGTTCAAGACGACACGTTGCCAGACCTGTTGCAGTTTTATCCTGTGCAGGCGGGCGACACGTTTATGATTCCGGCAGGCACGGTCCACGCCATCGGCAAGGGCGTGCTGTTGGCAGAAATACAGCAGCCTTCGGATGTGACCTTCCGCATATACGACTGGGGACGCCTTGATGACGAGGGCAACCCGCGTGAACTGCACACGGCCGAAGCACTTCAGGCCATCCATGCGGATGAAAACGTCGGTGACTTCAAGATTGCGTACGAGCCCAGTCTTAACCATACGGTGAAGTTGGTACGCTCCCAATATTTTAACACCAGCCTTCTCGAATTTGATCGGCCGCTGAGCAAATCCTTTGTTGAGGTCGATTCCTTTGTCATCTATATATGCACGGAAGGCCGTATGCATCTGCTGTACGATGGCGAGCAGATGGAAATGTGCAAAGGCGACGTGGTGTTAGTGCCTGCCGAAATGGATGAACTGCAGATAGTTCCCGCCCAACGCTCCAAATTGTTGGAAGTCTATTGCTAAGAGCCGTTTGCCGTTGACTTTTGGGAGTTTTCCCCTCAACCTTTCTACTTTAAACGATTGAAACTTAATGATAAGGAAGAAAGCTCTCCGCGTCTTTGCGGTGAGAAAGAAACCGCAGAGGCACCAAGGCCTTTGTACTTCTAACCCTCCTTTTTCACCACATAGTACCCGCCGGTCTTGTTGGAGCCGGTGTGCGTGATGAGCCCGCGCTGCTTGAGAACGGAGATGTACCGATACACCGAATTGGGCGACAGACCTGTTAGCTTTTGCAGGTCGGCGGACGTGCAGCTCGGGTGCCTTCGAATGTACTGATAGATGATCTTCTCATAACCGCTCAATTTACGAGGCGAACTTTTAATCTGGGCATCCGCAGATGCTTGCGCCTGTTGAATGGCTTGTTCGTTCTTAAAAGACAGAATCTTCTCGTAGAGTTCCTCAGCACGGTCACGAGGGAGAACGATTTGCTCGGGGGGGACATTATTCCCGATATTGACTTTTATCAGCTGTTCATTGTATTCGACAATGGCATCTAATGCCACCAGGCGGTTTCGGGAGACTTGTATGACACGCTCTTTGTCCATAAGCTCATAAAGACGTGCCAAGGCACCGTAGTTATCATAATGGGTTCCGTCTTTCATATGAATAACGGAGTAGTTTCCATTTTGCTTGCACAAACAAATATCTTCAGCATTAATTGTCTTTAACGCATTGTCATTCAAGGTAATGTCAATCTGCTTATGGTGCTTCATCAGCAGTATATCCTTTGAGAGATTCAGTTGTGATAGGTGCTTAATATATCCAAGCATAAAGGCCAAAGCTGCGAAACCGCAATCTCGTGTGAAGATGAAGAAAAAACTATTCGATAGGTATTCCCTTACTTCTCTTGTTTCAAACTGCATCGACAGAAGGTTGTGGATTTGCGGATACACCAGGGCGAACTCGCCGGATGCCGCCAGCAGGGTGAGGAACAGGGACGAAAGACAGTACGCCAAAGGCCTGTTTTTTGTAAAAAGAAGAGGGAAGCACAGCAGCAGGTTCGCATAAAAGGCGGCCAGTACAATAGCACCGCTAATGTATTCCTTATACATACTCGGATAGGCCGCAGGCCTGAGTCTGCAGAAATTTCCGAAAACAAGGATGACGGCTATGCAGAAAAGCGTATGAGACAAAATTTGAAAATACTTCTTTTGGACCATTGTTTTGAATGATTAAGAGACGCAAAAATAGTGCTTTTTTCCACTTCCAGACCTCGAAAATCCAAAATTATGACGAACGGTGGGAAATGCCATTCAAATATTTTATTCGTTTTGTTTTATATAATTGAAAATCATTGTTTTAATTATAGGATTTAGGAGCAAAAAGGGCTGTTTATTCCACCATTTATTCCACCACAAATTTAACCGTTCGTCATATTTTTGGGCAATTCGGCCCATTCGGTATCCGAAGGTGGTTGTTTCGTTTGCTAAAATCACTAATTTTGCGGCACAAAAAACAATTCAACACTCCCGCCCGCTCCCGACCTTGCCCAACGGGCTTCGCAAGGTTGAAGGAGGGATGGGAGATGGAAATATGAACAAGAGAAGCCCGGAAGAAACGTTATGAAGAAAATTCTTTTTTCTATCATGCTTATTATGAGCTTGATATTCCAAATCAGCTGGAACGATTTGAAAGCCCAAGAGTCTTTTCCGAAACATCAGTTCGGGTTCTCATACGGTTTGCTTCCCATTATTGGCACGTTTGAGAATGATGATATTGTTGATGCGCAGCCATTTGTTTATGATAAGATTTGGATGGGCAGCCTGAACCTGAATTACAATTATCGGATCAACAAGTTGCATGCCATAGGGGCGACGGTGTCGTGGACACGAAATAAGAGAAAGCCAATCCAGTATGATAATAACTTCTATACAAAAGACTTTTATAATTACCTCACTTTGGGGATACGCTATGCTTTGTTCTATTACAACACGGACAAATTATCCATTTATTCCGCTATCAATGCGTGTCTAACATTATATTTTGCCGGATATGAGTTCCGTCCGTATGAGCCAAATGTTACAAGCCGTCGCGCTTGCGTGGCGTGGCCCGATTATCATATCGGTTTGTTGGGTGTTCGTGTCGGTCAAAAACATGCAGCCACTTTTGAATTGGGCTTTGGAACGATGGGGATTTTCCAAGTGGGTTACAATATAGGGTTATAATTTAAAACATCGGATTATGAAACAGATTATTAGCAAAAACAGAGTCGTAATAGGATTTGTTTTTTTGGCAGTTATGCCATTGATGTTCTCTTGTGTGCGCCAGAAGGATTGCGAATATGGATTGCCCAGCAAGTTTGTATATTTGTCGGAACCATATATGTCGGATGGACACAAGATTGTAGCCCACAGCTATGATATGGATGGTCGGGATGAAAAGATGATATTCGGAAATGTGCCCAAAGCCTACCAGACGGGAGACACCATAGATGTTATGTTGTTCTTGAAAAGAGACTGGAATGGTGGCTGGGTGAATGATTTAAGTCACAAAGATTATTATAACATTATTTGTATAGAAAGGAATTAGAAAGTTGTCCTTTCTCGCCTACGGCGTGAAGACCACAAATCATCCTAACATAATTTGTCTTAATTCGTCTTAATTAACGTGAGTTCGATATAAGCAACTAAAAGAGAACCAGCTGATTATCAGAG
>JAKSMC010000040.1 GCA_024400835.1 Bacteroidales bacterium | reverse complement strand
TTCAACAGACAGACGGTCAACGGCTGCGACAGCATCGTGACCCTGCACCTGACCGTGAAACCTGCCGCTCTTGATATGGACGACCTTACGGACTACATCCGCTGCAACGGTGGCACCTTCAGCGTTACCCCGACGGGCAACATTCCGGAAGGCACACAATATGTCTGGACGGTTGAGGACAACGCCAACGTCACCGGTCAAAGTGCTCAGACCACTCCAGTGGATGCGCCGATCAGTCAAACGCTGGTCAACAACAGCAGCGTCGCACAAACCGTTATCTACCATGTTACTCCTATGACGAATGATTGCACCGGTGATGAATTCACCATCACTGTCGAAGTGGAGCCTACTCCGGAACTCACTTTGAACTGCCCGGATGAGGTTACGCTGACTCTCGAATTCGGCTCCTGCGCGCTGCTGATTGCACCAGCTGATTTAGGAACGCCTACCTGGGCTCACTCCCTCGGTTGGTCACTCATCAACATCTCCAACAATCTGCAAGAAGGCGAGCTCTATCCTGAAGGCGATCACATCATTACCTGGACGATGTCCGACGAATGCGGAAACATGACCACCTGTGACCAACATGTACACGTTATCTTCCCGCAGTGCCCTGACGCTGTTGACTACGAAGGCAATGTCTATCACGGCGTGCGCATTGACTGCGACTGCTGGACACAGCGCAACCTCGAATCTCACAAGTATAGTGATGGCACGGACATTCCGGGCATCTACTCCTACATATCAGATATGTACCCTGATTCTGCCATCAATGCAGGCACCTTCGGTCTCCTATATGATTGGGAGTCCGCCATCAGAGATGGTCAGGACAACGGTCACGACCACGTGCAGGGCATCTGTCCGGAAGGCTGGTACCTGCCAACGGCTGAGAAGTACGATGCTCTGAACGCCCATGGTGCCGCTGCCTTGAAGTCTCCGGACTACTGGATTGACGGCGGCGGCAACAACAGCACGGGCTTCACCTCATTGCCCGGCGGCTACTATGACGGTTCCATCGAACGTTACATCAACCTTATGGGTGAGGCTTACTACTGGTCCACCACGAAGGTGAACGGTCAGTGGTCATCTTCAGCATACACCATCCAGCACGCCTGCGACTCGGTCAACGGAACAAGCACACGAAATGGGCTGGGATACAGTGTGAGATGTATTTTGGAGAAGAACTAAGAGTTAAGAACTAAGAGTTAAGAATAAGGTCCGTGCGAGGGGGTCGCACGGACCTTTTTTCTTCCATTTTATTCTATCTTTTTATAGCACAGCAGCGTTGTTTTTCAGGCCACTATCATTCATTAACTTTTATTAAGATATACAATAACTTGATACAGATAATGTTAGTTTTAATAAGTCACATTGTATGAATCATATTTACAAATAATCAACAATTCACAAATAATAGGATAAACTTTATAATTTTGCGCCCTAATTTTTCCCAAAGTGGAAGGTTAGTGTTTTATTAATAGAAAAGCGCATTTTCGCTTATTCCGAGACGTGGAACTCGACACTTCACTGAAGCTATATTCGGAATTTAAGGAAGATGAGCGCTCCTTGCCTAAGCATTTCGTGTCTTTACGGAAATACTTGACGTGGGGTTGTTCTGTCGCCTTATCCGTTATAGCAGGGAGTCGAGCCCTCACGTCAGGATAAGGGACAATGGAATGGCTCCACTTTTCTTACATCATTATTTCAAGTATGCATTGCGAGCCTGATGCAATGGAATTGTATGCAAAAAATTGTAGTTAATCATGGCTTGCGCAAGCAGATGATGCTCGAATTAAAGGTTACATATCCGACCATTCGGGCGGCACTTGCATTTAAAAGAGACACGCTCACTGCAAAAATCATCCGTAAATATGCTTTGGAGCACGGCGGCGTGCTTGTCAAGGAGATCTCATTCCACAAAGCAGCTGCCATCATAGCACAAAACGAATAACAAAGGGTTTTGTGCCCTACCCTATTTTCGAATACACAAATCAATAATAAATTAACAAAACAAAACAATGAAAAAAATTCTACTATTATTTGCATTTCTGTCCTTCTTATTAGTAGGACTAAACGCTGCCAACGTAGCCCGTATCGGCAGCACGAATTACACGACGCTGGCCAGCGCCTTCAGTGCGGTACAGAATGGCGACACCATTTTCCTGTTGAGTGATGTGAGTCAAACCTCGAAAATTTCAATCAATAGGGAGGTGAACTTTGTGGTTGAGGGCAATGGACATGCAATCACCCGAAATGAAAATGTTAATCTTTTTCAGTTTACGGCTGCGGCTTCTCTTAAATTTCAAAATACGACTTTTAAGAAGGGCAGTTCGGCCAGCAACTCCACGGGCTATTCCACTTTTTATCTGCAAGTGGCAAATTCCAAGCTTACATTGGAGAATTGTACATCTACGGATTTCAATACTTTATATTTGGGACAGAATTCTACCGCAACCATTAAAAGCGGCACCTATTCAGGTAACTACTTCGCTTATACCAATAGCGGCAACCTCAATGTTGAAGATGTAACATTCTCCAATACATATCTTGTTTATAGCAACAATGGAAATTTGAATATCGAGAGCGGCATCTTTTCGAATTATGTTTATACCAATAGCGGTACGATCAATGTGGAAGGTGGCGTCTTTTCAGGTTCTTATTTTGTCAACTTTAATTATAAGGATATAAATATTCACGACGGCACTTTTAAAAACACGAGTAATGTGGTGAATAATAATGGTAATTCGGGTTCACATTACCCCAAGGTGACGATTCACGATGGCCAATTTACCCAAAGCAATTGGCTCGTTTCTCAAAATTATGCGGAACTCAACCTTCTCGGAGGACAATATAATACGAAAAGGTCTTTTAACAATTATAATGGTGCAAAGGTGGCTATCAAAGGCGGTACGTTTAATAGCACCTATAATTTTGCCAGCAATAATACGGGCGGCAAAATCGTGGTGGAGGGCGGTCTCTCTTTTTCTGCCGGCTCTTCTTATGCTGTATTCCAGGGCGATTTGTCGGGCCTTACCACAACCGATGCCTATTATTTCTATCCATCCAAATATGCAGTGCGATATGTAGAAACACAATTGCGTGCTCCCGTTACCTTTTCATTCTATGTAGGTGACGAACTCTATCAAACTACAACCGGTTTGACTGGCCCATGTAGTTCACTCATTGATTTGCCAGTGGATGCGGTTAACGGCCATGTTTACACCCATTGGGTGGATTCGTTAGGTGATCCCGTTGTCATAAATGAAACCTCTATAACGGGAGATACCCGTTTTTATGCAGCCGAAGGGGAACCAGTAGCTCGTATTGACGAGGTCTTATGCGGCACTTTGTCGAGCGCTTTTGCATTCGCTGAAAACAATGACACCATCGTTCTGCTTAAAGATATTGAACTGGAATCTACGCAGAACATTACCAGAAATGTGGATGTCGTCTTTGACGGAGACGGCCACACTATCGAAAATCTTGCTTCGGAAAATGGTGCCTCTCTTTTCAATTTTACGACCAGCAATTCTGTTACTTTCCAAAATTTGAAAGTGGAAACGGATGAATCTACGGCAGAAAGTAATTATTCCACTTTGATGACCTTGACTGAGGGCATGGGTGGCAATCTGACTTTGAAGAACTGCGAACTTAAAGATTACTACATCTTTGAAATTGCCGCTCAGAACCAAGTTACGGTGGATGGCGGCAACTTGCATGCATATTATAATGTGATAGACACGCTCTTCGGTACTTTGCACATTGTGGATGCTTCTGTTATGGTTGAGGATAATGATGTGGTTTCTTATAACTATGGCCGATTCCTTATCGACAATGGTGAATTTACTGTGAGCGATGCGTTGATAGATTACAACTACGATACACTCATCGTGAAAGACGGTCGTTTCAACTTGAATTATGTGGTTTATGAAAATATCGGCGGCTATGTGAATTTGCAAGACGGCAACTATCAGAGTGGGGATTATATTGTGGAATATAACTACAATCGTGATGCCGCAGGCGAAGTTGATTACAACACAGATGCAGATGTTGAAAATATACGAGGCAAAGTGTTGGTGAATGGGGGTAAATATACTTCCGAATACTCATGGATTTATGATAACTACGGAGATGTGGAAGTGGAGAATATGGAGGTCGTTGTGCTCGATGATGACTTCGTAACTGAAAATTATGCCAATGCTCGTATGCTAATCCATAATGCCACGGTTCGTGCCGATGATGATTTGTGTGATGATAACTATGGAACCTTGATTTTGGAATCGGGTGATTATAAGTCCGGATATGGTATTGACAATTATGGTGAACTGTTGATTCATAGCTGTCGTTTGGTTTGTGACGACGATTGCATTTACAACGGTTCTGATGGCAAGGTGAAGGTGCTCGGCATTTCCACTTTTGATGCACTTGATGATACGGATGGCGCTTTCTATAGCAATCTGGATAGCATCACGGTGGCTGACGGCTTCTATTTCCATCCTTCAAAGGATGCCACACGCCATATAGAGGTAAGACCGATGGCTGACCATCCTGTGATGGTTTATTACTATGCAAACGGTTCGCTGTTCCAAAGCGCTGCTGTCGTCCCTGGCCCGATTTTCTCATTGCCTATGTTGCCAGCCAATTCTGGCAGCAGTATTCCTTACGCCTATTGGGCTGACGAAGACGGCAATCCGTTCCAAGTGGGTTCTATAGTAGGGGATACCACGTATGTATATGCAATGGTTGAAGATGCCGTTGCCCGTATTGGCAATACGCAGTATCAAAATCTTCAAGAGGCCTTCTCTGCGGTTACTGAAAATGATACCATCCATCTTCTTCGCGATGTGGAATTGGAAACTTCTGTGAATGTCGGTCAATCGGTTACATTTACTTTTGACGGACATAGCCATTTGGTTTCCTTCAACAGCGCTGATCCCGTATTCAAATTCTCTGTTCCTGCACATGCTTCTTTCCAAAATGCCGTGGTTTCTCAGAACTATGACAATTCTCAAGCATGTTGTTTCTATATGATTCCTTATAGTGAGTCTTCTCTCGCATTGAATGGTTGCGAAATGAATAGTGAAGGAAGTATCTTTTACGTGGGTCGTACTTGTACGGTTTCAGTTGAAGATTCCAGATTGAGCAGCGACTCATCTGTGGCTAACTATAATTATGGCACACTGCACCTTTTGAACGGAGACTATGCTTCAGAAAATAATGACCTTGTAACCAATAACTATGGTAAACTCCTCCTCGACGACGGCTATTACAATATCTATGATGCTGTGGTTGAGTATAATTACGATACCGTTATTGTACAAAACGGTACCTTTATTGCAGAATATTTAATCTATGAACACGATGGCGGCTATTTGAATATTCAAAACGGCGAATATTTGTTGGATGATTATCTGGTGGAATATATGTATATGGAAAATGGTCGTAGAAGCGAGGTGCTTATCAACGATGGTACCTTTGTTATTGACGACGACTATGTCTTCTATGAAAACTACGGTGGAAAAATCCATGTGGTAAATGGAGATTTCAACTACTATGGTTATTTCTTGGAATACAACTATGAGGAGTCTGCTTTGACCCCGGAACTTACGATTGATAACGGTACTTTCGTCTCTGATTTGAGTAATGGCTATGAATTTATCTATGAAAATTACGGAATTGTGAATATCAACTGCTCCAAGATTGTTTGTGGTAGCGAATTCATTGACGATAACTATGGTCCGGTGAAATTGAATTGCGCAAAGATGATTTGCGGGGATGACCTTATTGAAGACAATTACGGCGCTTCCGTTCATATCATTGATGGTGATTATGAATATGAGGGTTCACTGGTTGGCTATAATGATGAAAATTCTGAATTGACGATTGATAATGGTAAGTTCATCTCCCCAATAAATAACGGCAATGATGCTATTGGCACCAATTACGGAACCGTTACTATCCTTTGTGAAAAATTGGTTTGTGGCGATGATGTTGTGGACGACAATTATGGTACGGTCAACATATTGGGCGGATACTACGAATCGGACGATGATATTATATCTTCAAACGAAGAGAATGCGGTCTTAAATATTTCTAATGCTACAATAAAATCTTATTATACTCTCCTTTACTCAAACTATGGTTCTGCTACCTTTGATAATGTGAATTACACCAGTACTGATTATTACGTCATTGGCAGCAACTATTCCACGGGAGAGATTCTGTTCAACAGTGGCGAATATGTCTCCGAAAATGCTACTTGTATTTGTGGCTCTTCTTCCAATGATGGCTACATTACCCTGAAAGGCGGTTATTTTAAAGGACGCGATAATGGTATCAGCAATGGTTCCGGCGAAGTCTTTTTCGATGGCCATGTTGTTTTCGATGTCACGGAGGATACCGACGGCGTGCTGTATGGCTCGGATTTGTCTGCATTCTCTGTGTCAGACGCCTATGTGTTCGATCCTTCTGTAAGAGCCAAAAACCATCTCGAAACGATTTTCCCACCCGATGTGGCTCGCATCGGTTCCGTGAATTACAAATCGCTCAAGTCTGCTTTTGCGGCCGCTAACGACAACGACACGATTGTGATGTTAAAAGACATCGTGCTCTCTGAATCTCTCCAACTGGATATGGCCAAGACCCTTGTCTTGGATGGAGATGGTCACACCTTGACTGCTGATATCTTGTCTGTATCGGAAACTTCTGAGTTTTCCGGTTATAAGATGATTGAAATATCCGATGCCCTCCAATTGACGGTTAAAAACCTCACAACAGTAGCATACGACAGCTCGCAATACGGCGTGATGTTCTTCTTGGACAATGACGCACAGGCAGCCGTGCATTTTGAAAATACAACCTTCCATGGCTATGAAATCGGTTGGAACGGCACAACGGATACACTCACTTTCGCCAACTGTTCCTCTTCCAATATTTACGAATACTTGATAGAGTACAACTATGGTTCTGTTACTTTCCATAGCGGCGACTATACCACGGACTACTCCATTATTGAATACAACTATGGCACAGCAATCTATGAAGATGGTACTTATACAACGGAGTATGTCACAGACTATAATTACGAAACTGCGCTTTGCGAATACCACGACGGCTTGTATTTGGCAGAATATGCATTGGTATATGAAAATGCTGCTGCGGCAACGGTCATTATCCAAGATGGTGAATACTGGTCTGAAGACGACATCGTTGAAAATAACATAGGTATGATTAAGATCAACAATGGTGATTTCCATTCTGATAATAATATCGTATATGATAATAAGGGTACCTTGTTGGTACACGATGGTTCTTTTGCAGCTGGAAATGATGTCGTGCGAAGCAATGTGGGAACTACAACCTTTGATGGCGGTGAATATCAAGCCCAACACAGTATCGTTGGAACAAATACCGGCAAAGTGTATGTTATGGACGGCAATTTCAAATCCGTGGATGCGGCTTGTCTCTGTGGCACAACGGATAATAGTGGACAAATCTTCTTGAATGGCGGCACCTTCCAAGGCAACAATGATGGTGTCCGTAATGGCACTGGATATGTTTTGTTCAACGGCATCGTTTCTTTTGACGTTACCAATGATGCAGATGGTGTGCTGCAAAGTACCGATATGTCTGCTATTGACATTGATGATGCCTATTTGTTTGAACCGTCTAAGACGGCTACGGGACATGTTGAAACCATTTTGAATCCTGCTGCTCCGGATGTGGCACGAATCGGAAACGTTAAGTTTAAGACCCTTGATGTGGCTTTCGCAGCTGCTGCCTCCGGTGATACGATTGTCTTGTTAGACAATATTACTTTGACAAGAACACTGATGCTCGGCGCTGCGAAGAACATCGTCTTGGATGGCGACGGTTACACTCTGACGGCAGATGTTCCTGCTCCTTCTTCAAGCTCCGATTATACGGGTTACAAAATGATTGAAATATCAGATGCCCTTCAAATGACGGTTAAAGATCTTACCGTTAAGGCAGTTGATTCCTCTAAATATGGCGCATTATTCTTCTTGGATAACAATGCATTGGCAAGTCTTCATTTTGAGAATACCACTTTCCACGGTAATGAAATCTGCTGGAATGGCTTGAAAGACACGCTCACTTTCAGCGGTTGCAATGCTTCCAATGTGCTATATGACATCGTTGAATACAATTACGGTACAGTCAACTTCCTCAATGGCACTTATCAGGTTGGATATGCAGTGGTGTATGAAAATGAAGAAAATGCAACGCTCATTATCCAAGACGGTGAATATACCAGCAATGATTATGTTCTTGAATATAATTATGGCACCGCTGAGGTAAATGATGGTGTTTATCGTATGCAGGAATATTTCATAGATGATAATTACGGTACTATGAATTTCAGAAATGGTAAGTTCTATTCTCAAAATGACATCGTGTCTGACAATTATGGCATTGCTATCTTTTATGACGGCCTCTATACTACGGATGATGATATTGTCTCAAACAATGCTGATCATGGGGTTTTGAAAATGTTAGGCGGTACCTATACTTCTTATTCTGCTCTGCTTTATTCCAATTATGGCTCCGCACTTTTTGACAATGTCAATTACACCAGTACGGATTACTATGTGATTGGAAATAACTATAGCACGGGTATTATTCAGTTCAACAGCGGCGAATATGTTTCCGAAAACAACTATATCATCTGCGGCTCCTCTTCTAATGAAGGTTACATTACTTTGAGAGGGGGCTTGTTCCGCGGTAAAGACGATGGCATCAACAATGGTACAGGCGAAGTACTTTTTGATGGTGAAGTTACCTTTAAGACGTTGGATGATTCAGATGGCGTTCTGTATGGCGACACCTCAAAGATTACGATTTCCCCAAGATATATGTTCGTGCCTTCTAAAGATGCTGCTGGCTTTTTGCAGACCGTTCTCAAAACGCCTGTCTTTGTTCAGTATTTTGTAGAGGATACGCTTTGGAAATCTGAAATCTACTATCCTGGCGAATCTATTTACAACTTGCCGCTCTTCCCAACATCTACCCATGTTGCTCAGTATGACTATTGGATGGACGCAAGCGGACAACGAATCTGGAACCATTATGTGGTAACCAATGACAACCGCATTTATGCGCATCGCCCGGTTGACAATGTGAATGTCACTTTTGTGGATGGCAGCAATAGCGAGACGATTACGGTTGTGAATGGAACCAGCGCGGCTGACATTCCCGCTTTCACCGCAGTCACAAATCCGAATTTCTATGGCTGGCATGATGAAAATATGCTCTTCTACCAAGATACTACCCGCATCCATGCGGATGTTACCTTGACTGCATTCTATCTCGTTGGCGATACGGTTTGTACCTTTGCCGAACTGAAAGCAGCGGTTGAGGCCGAAAAACCCGTTATTATTCTTTGTGATATGATTCCGGCAGAAGACGAACTGGAAATCACGGCCAACACACTTATCGCTGGCATGAATCCGAATTGCGGTCTCTATAGAACAACTACTTACTTGGACGAAATGATTACGGTATATGACACGATTAGTCTCACGTTGTTAGGTCTGAATGTCGATGGTAAAAATATTGAAGCCAATGCACAGGCCATATACATACAGGGATACCCGTATTTGGGATGGGGCGATGAGCCGGGTTATGATACGAATACCAGACACTATAAATATGCCGATGTCAACATCGTGGATTGCAATATGCACAATTGTATCAGTACACCTACTTCATGGAATGACGGAGGTGCTGTGGTTTATGCAGATTATTGCAATCTGAATTTGGTAAATTCAACTTTTACGCATAATAAGGCTCGTGGTAATGGTGGTGTAGCCTTTTTCCTCCAACGCGATGATTTCTTGAGATATCCTAACAATGAAGACCGATACAATCGATACTACAACCGATTTGTGATTCGCAATTCTGTGCTCTCTCACAATGAATCTGGCAATAGTGGTGGCGCCATTGGTTTAGATGGTACTAAATTCTGGCCAGATACTTGTACCAATTCTAACGGCTGGTATGATGAATGTCCTGATGCCGATGGTCGCGAAGTTCTCCAACATGCTGGATTGGAAATTTGGGATTCTGAAATTTCATATAATTCAGCACAATGGGAATCTGGTGCCTTTGATCCGGATGCGGCCCTCATCGGCTTGCGTGGCAATACGACCGTAAGCCATAATACAGCGGGAAGACATGGCGGTGTTGCTTATGATGGCAGCAACGATGGCGTGTTGTTGATGTATGAGAACAGTACGCTTTCATACAATACGGCTCAAGACGGTGGCGCTATTTATTGTAGTGAATATACCTTCCAATTGCATGATGAGTCAAAGATTTGCTTCAATCACGCTTTAGGTTCGGATTCGTGGTCTGGTAGAGGCGGCGGCATCTTTTTGGGTTGGAGCGACTATGACTGCAAGATTTTAGACAATGCTTCAATTTTCGGTAATATTGCTGATAATTCTGGCGGTGGTATCTATATTGGTGACCCAATACAATTTGAATCCGGCTTGATTTATGGAAACATAGCTGGTGTTGAAGGTAATGACATTGATAATGGTCAAAGAACAGGTGTGGTGGTTCCTACCTCCTTCCCAGCCAGAAGATATGATTCTGACACTACGGGTCGTCAAACCATCTGGGTGGACCCGATTCCGGGCATTTCTACGCCGGGCTATGTCTTGGTTCCGTATTTGGACTACTATAAAGATGAAAATGATGATCGATTCTTTAACCCATTGACCGGCATTGTCGCCCCGATCCCCTATATCGTAAATGGTGGCTCTGATGTCAATACGGTTTGGTATGGTTTGCTCTTAGACTATGACGCCAACCATGGTACGGGCGAAAACTATGTCGCAGAACTGGGCGTGGAAATGTATGGCCAGGCTGTGATTGCGGACAATATGTTTACTTACCCGGCTCACCAATTTGTTGGCTGGAACACCCAAGCAGATGGCACGGGTACACATTATGAGCCTAACGACACCCTCTTATTTAACACATCCTCTCAGATTCTCTATGCTGAATGGATAATGCTGCCTAATGATACCGCTTATGTTAAGGCATGTACCGACTATGTCTGGAATGGCGAAACTTATACGGAATCAGGCGTCTATGAGAAAATCTTCACAAGAGAGGGTCAGTGTGACTCATTGGCTGTCTTGGTGTTGACCTTAGCTCCTGAACCATTGCAGGTTGAAATTATACCAGAAACCCGTTATCAATGTAATAATGTGGCTAATGTATTTAGAGCTGAGGTGAGCAGCGAATCCGACGAACTCAGCTATGTTTGGAGTACCGATGAGGTGACACCTACGATTACGGTGACCCCAACAGAAACTTCCACCTATGCACTGACCGTCACGGATGGATTCGGCTGTGTGGGAGAGAATGAGGTGCAAATTACAGTTGTTCCTTGTGGACAAGACTTCATCCTGTTAGAAGATACGGTTTGCTGCAATGGCAATACCTTCAGTGTGACTCCGAAGACTGCAACGGGCATCCCAGAGAATACGCTCTACACTTGGACGGTGGCTGACAATGACTTTGTTACTGGACAAAGTGCTCAAACCACGCCGGTTGAAGCCCCAATAAGCCAGTCTTTAACCAATAACAGCAATACAATTCAAACGCTTGTCTATACCGTGACACCGGTTACAGACGAATATTCAGCTGATCCATTCACGGTTTTGATTCATGTGTTCCCGACAAAGGACGATGCTTTGATTTGTCCTGGCGATATTTATAAGACCCTCGAGTTCGGTTCTTGCGCGTTGCTCCTTGATCCTGTTGACTTGGGCACGCCTACCTGGGCAAGCGATTTGGGATTAGTGCTCGTGGACATCTCCAATAATGCTCCTGCCGACAATCTCTATACAGAAGGCGATAATGTGGTACGTTGGATCTCTACCAATCAGTGCGGCGTAAAGGACACCTGCGAACAACATGTCTATGTCATCTTCCCAGATTGTCCGGACGCTGTGGACTACGAAGGCAATGTATATCACGGCATCCGTATCGACTGCGACTGCTGGACACAGCGCAACCTCGAATCTCACAAGTATAGTGATGGCACGGACATTCCGGGCATCTACTCCTACATATCAGATATGTACCCTGATTCTGCCATCAATGCAGGCACCTTCGGTCTCCTATACGATTGGGAGTCCGCCATCAGAGACGGTCAGGACAACGGTCACGGCCACGTGCAGGGCATCTGTCCGGAAGGCTGGTACCTGCCAACGGATGAGAAGTACGAAGCATTGAACGCCCATGGCGCTGCTGCCTTGAAGTCACCGGACTACTGGTTGGACGGCGGCGGCAACAACAGCACGGGCTTCACCTCCCTGCCGGCCGGCTACTACGACGGCAGCATCAGCCGCTACCTGAACCTGATGGGCGAGGCCTACTACTGGTCCACCACCAGAGTGAATGGCGAAATAGGCTCCTCATCCGCCGTCATCAGATACATCTGTAACGAAGTCCTCATTCAAGAAACCCGCGAAGGTCTCGGCTATAGCGTGAGATGCATCAAGGAGAAAGAGTAAGGGGATTAGATTTTAGACGTTAGAAATTAGACGTTAGATTTTAGATTGTAAGGTCCGTGCGAGAGGTTCGTGCGGGCCTTTTTTATTGAAATGAGAAAGGGGAAGAGTTAAGAGTTAATTTACTCGATAATATTTACTTCGCTTTTATTTTCCACGCTGTAGGCACAAGTCAAAGTGAGAAATGAGAAGGCTTTCCAAAGTCAATGGCCAAAGTCTAACAGTCAACAGCCATCAACAACATCATCAACTTATCAATAATTTTTGTACTTTTGCAGCATTAACCTACTCCCTAAATAAGGAGGCAGCGATTCTCAAAAATAGGGAAGCGCATTTTTTATTAATTCCATGACGTGAAACTCGACACTTCACAGAAGCTATATTCGGAGTTTGTGAAAAATGGACATTTCTTTTGGTTATAACAAAATACATCAACCGATTGGAAATTGCCCTGTCTCCTTATCCAATACGACCTCATTTAATGTCTCATTGGAGAAAAAAGCAGTGCCGACGAGCTATCCATAGAGGGTTGCGGCAGCGATTGGAGCCCATTTACTTGCGTGCGGGTGGAGCTTTCACACTTTTTTTCAAAAAAAAAGCACTTTTATGATATTTTTGTCAGATTCTGTCAAAAGGGCTTCGTATTTTTGCGGCCTCAAATTC
This sequence comes from Bacteroidales bacterium, assembly GCA_024400835.1. GTDB lineage: Bacteria > Bacteroidota > Bacteroidia > Bacteroidales > WCHB1-69 > F23-D06. The sequence goes on along the minus strand of JAKSMC010000040.1, from coordinate 18,782 downwards.
CGAACCTTATGGAACAGCCCAAAATCGAGCGATTATTACAACTCATCCCGCTACTGGCCAACAACCATTACGCCACCATCGAAGAACTGAGTCAGCAACTCAACGTACAAGCACGAACTTTGTACCGAGACATCAACACGCTACGCAAATCGGGACTTGTCATCAACAAGGAGAACAACATCTACAAACTCGACAAGAAGTCACCATATTTCGAGGATTTCAGTGACCTGCTCTATTTCTCGCCCGAAGAGGCCTACGTCCTCAAAAGCGCCATCGACAGCATTGACGACACCAACATTATAAAGCAGAACCTCAAGAAAAAACTATATTCCCTTTACGATTACAAACTCGTGGCCGACGTGGTAGTGAAGCCGCAGATCAAAGACAACCTCCACAACCTTTTTTCCGCCATCGAAGGACAGAAGCAAGCCATACTGCAAAATTACAATTCAGCGCACAGCAACAATCTCAGCGACCGACTGGTGGAGCCGTTTGCCTTCACGACGAACTTCGAGCAGGTCTGGTGCTTCGAGCCGGCCGCAGGCTGTGTCAAGCTGTTCAAAACGGGCCGCATAGAATCCTTCACCGTCACCGACAATTCCTGGCAGTTCTCCGCATGGCACGAGACTGGGTATTTAGACATTTTCCGTATGCACAGCAGCCAGCGTATGCCCATACAGCTGCGACTCAGCGTTCGCGCCGCCAACCTGCTGATGGAGGAATATCCTCTGGCAGCCGAACAGATGCAGCAGATTGAAGACAACTGCTGGCTTCTGACCACCAACGTGTGCAGTTACGAGGGACCCGCGCGCTTCATCTTAGGGCTTTACCACGACATAGAAATCGTCAACAGCCCAGGACTCGCGCAATTCATCAGCGAAAAAATCAGAAATATGAGAGAAATAGACCAATCTGCGAACGCCGATTAGTTTTTCATGACGCGTTTCACAACGACGCCGTTTTCAGTTTCCACACGCAACATATAGATACCTGGGACATACCCCGACAGGTCTATGCTCACTTCCAAATCACCGACAGGGATAGTGTTCAGCAACTTCCCACACACATCATACACGCGTACTGCGTTGATTTTCATAAGTTCGTTCTTAATGGAGACTCGACCCTCAGTTGGATTGGGACAGACCACCAAGGCCGCATCGCCAAAGTCACGCACGGCCCAGTCGTTGGGCACGAGCTGGACGTCATGGACAAGCACCTGCCGGTCAGTTGGCGACAGTGTGAATGTCTTGGAACGATAGCCGGGAGCATAATAGGAAACTTGGTAAGTGCCGGCTTTGATAGGTCTATGATAGTCACCTTCCGGAAGGCGCGTGTACACCTCGGAATTGTAGCGATCGTGGTTCTCCACATAGACTTGCGCTTGGATGGGCAGGCCAGTGATGGAGTCGGTGACCACGCCGCTGATGCCGTTCAAGCTCTCCGCCATGTAGTTCATGAAAGAGCGGTATGTCTCCGCCCAATAATTGGACAGTTGGTTGTAGTTGACCACCTTGTTGGTACTCAGTTCCACCGTCATCTCGCGGCAATGCTGGAAATAGTTGAGATAGTCCTGACGAGAGCCTGTGATGACGTACCAATCGCCGCCTTCGGTGATGCCGTTTTCCTCATCACGCATGTAATAAGGGTTAATGCTTTGACAGGTGTCAGCGAAGCTGCGTCCGACGAAGCGCCACCAGTTATCGTCGGCATGTTTGCGCTGATAGGAGTTCCACGTATCCCATGGAAAATTGACGACTTCGGAACCACCATGGAAGTTGGCAGACATCGTGAACTGATGAGCCTCACAGAAATCCATCATAGCCTGGATTTCCGGCTCATAATAGCCACTCACCGACTGTCCTGCAATCGGATAGGAGCGGTTCATGTCGACGCCATGGGCATTGTATCTTGTAGAAATCGGGGATGCATTCAGCGTGTTGTCGCCAGAAGCGTATGTGCCATCCGGGTTTTCCAGAGGGCAAATCCAGATATCGATATTGTCAACCAGATTCTGCACACGCGTGCTGGTAGCATAGTTGTTCAACAGATAATGAATGAGGCGCAGCATGAGATAATAGCCCACAGGCTCGTCGCCGTGAATGGTAGAAGTATAGAGGAACGAAGGCTTGGGGCCACGGTTGTTCAAATCGTTGCTGATATGAGCCACGAGCAAGGCGTGACCACCAGGGGTTTGGGCCAAGATCGTGTCTGTCTTGCACAGATTCGGAAACTGGGTTTGAAAGGTATCCATGGCGGCCGTATAAGCACCGTATGTCGGATATCGGTTCCACGACTGTACCAAATCATCATAAGTCTCAGCCATACGCACATTGGCACGCAACGGAGGGCAGACTGTAAACGGAAGGTCCAATACTTCAAACGCATCATATTCCCGTTGCCCCACACAAAGACGCACGTCGAAAGTGCCGTCCGCATTGCGTCCGACTTTGTCAACCGAAAAGTTCTTGGAAATCTCTATCAACTGACGCTGAGATAAGACCGTATTCACGTATGTTTCCGGCATAGAGCGGTCGAAAGCATTTTGTGCAAAAAGGCCGAAGCCACACAGCAGGAAGGACCCAATCAGGAAAAGTTTTCTCATACAGCTATTTATAGATAAGGGAAGATGATATACCTAGGACAACAGCTATTTAACCATTTGTTCGATTTTCGCATAAAGTGACTCTGAAACAGGCACATTGGGGAGACGGAGTACATTATGAATAGAGCCCTGTGCATTCATCACGGCTTTAATGCCGGAAGGATTGCCCTCTTGGAAGCAAGCCTGGGAGATATCGAAAAGTTTGTCGTGATAGAGGCGAGCTTTGATGAACTGGTCGTTCATAGCCAGATGCACCATATTGGCAACTTCGGCGGGAAGAGCGTTGGCGACCACGGAGATGAGGCCGTCCATGCCCAGGGTCATCAGCGGCAGGGTGAGCACGTCGTCACCGGAAATCACCAGGAAGTCAGCCGGTTTGTGTCTGAGCAGGTGCATAATCTGTTTCATCTTACCGGAAGCCTCCTTTATACCGATGACATTGTCACATTCTTCGGCAATGCGGATGGTAGTTGCGGCATCTGCGTTACAGGAAGTACGACCGGGCACGTTATAGAGGATGATGGGGCGCGGAGCACGATCGGAAAGAAACTTATAGTGTTGGAAGAGGCCCTCTTGGCTGGGTTTGTTGTAATACGGAGTCACGGAGAGCACGGCATCGACGGGCAGTTTGTCAACGGCCTCGAGTTCACGAGCCACACCTAAAGTGTTCGGACCGCCCAGGCCCATAACGATGGGCAGACGACCGTTGTTGACATCGGCCACGCAACGGACAACCTGCTGCTTTTCATCAGGAGACAAGGTCGGAGCCTCGCTGGTAGTGCCTAAGGCCACCAGATAATCAACTTTGTTAGTGATAACATTCTCAACAATTTTCTCCAATGCGGGGAAATCAATCTTGCCATCTGGTAAGAAAGGCGTGATAAGGGCGACGCCGAGGCCTTTGAATTTTTCAATATTAGTTGCCATTGCCCGATAGTTTTTGAGTATAAACACTTACATTTTCCAGGAATTTGACATTGGAATCCTTGTCTGCGGAACCGATAAACAGGTCATACACAGGCTGGCAGTCGCTCACACGGCCCACGATGAACTTGGCGCGAGACATCGAAAGCAAAGACATCACAGCCGGATGATAGCGGTAGTTGAAATCGATAAGCATGTCATAATCCTCTTTCACGAAATCCTGGATTTGTTCCATGTTTGGTTTGCCGTACCAGTTCAGATTTTTCTGACAGAAATAATCTGCCGCCAGTTGGGGAAGGCAGTAGAAGGGCACCTCCTTTTCATCAATATAGCCGATGAGTTTCACATTATGGCCGTGTTCCTGCAACTGCGTGAAGAGACGGAAGATGTCTTTATAAGAATCTTCATGGGTGATTTCGCACAGCATGGCAATATTTTTCGCACGGGAGAGCGGCACAATCTGCTTTTGTCTATTTGGCTTATTTTCAGCAAGATATTTCTTGAGAAAAATATTTTTTATGCTTGAGAACATAGTATTGGCTTTATAAGTTAATGGGCGGCAAATATACAAAAAAACAGCGGAAACCTCTTTCCGCTGTTTCAAACCATTAACCTATGTAAGATAATTGAAAACTATTGAAATAGTGTTTCTAAAATCGATATATCTATACGTAGGCTTTATTCATTTGTTACACAAAAAGCAACATTTTCCAATATTTTTTTTGCAAACGTCGTATTGGCAAAGTGTCCGGGGTGGCTGGCGACGATTTCAGCCTTCAACGGAACGCCCAGTAAATAGAGGTCTCCGACAAGGTCGAGGAGCTTGTGACGGGCAGGTTCGTTATCATGTCTGAGCGAAATATTATTGAGTACATGATCCGGTGTGACTTCGATATTAGACTTATTAAAGAAGCCAGCCAACTGTTTCAAGACGTTCTTTTCGGGTATGGTGTCGACAAAGACGATGGCGTTGTCCAGATCACCGCCGCGCACGAGATTATTCTGGATGAGAAACTGGAGCTCGTTAAGGAAGACGAAGGTACGGCAGTTGTAAACCTCTGGATAGAAGTCATCGAGGTTGTTGAGAACCGCCTGTTGTGAGGCCAGGACCTTGGTTCCGTAATCAACATCCACAGTCATCTTGAAATGTTCACAAGGGCGGATGGTAAGTTGGATGTTCTTTTCAGGAATAGAGAAGGAGATTTCCTCTTTCACCGTGCCGTAGTTACGAGGTTTGTCGAGGGTTTTAATGCCTGCTTCGCGCAGCATTTCCACGTAAACGCGGGAGCTACCGTCCAAAATCGGGGTTTCGGGGCCGTTTGCCAGCACGCGGACGTTATCGATGCCGAGACCGGCAAGAGAAGCCATGAGGTGCTCGATGGTATAGATGAAAGCATCGCCGGACTTGATAGCGGTGCCGCGGGAAGTGTCGAAGACATTTTGAGGGCAGGCCTTGACGACGGGTTCTCCGGGAAGGTCCACACGCACGAACTGCACGCCGTAGTCGGCGGGAGCGGGTTCAAACGTTACAGTAACTTGTTGGCCTGTGTGAAGGCCTCTGCCGGATACGGAAATCGGAGAGGCTATAGTGGTTTGATATTGCATTATTTTTGTAATAGGTTAAGGTTGCCGGTGAATAAAGTTACAGGCACCGGATATTATGATTTTTTAAGGTTCTTAACATCCTGAAAGAGTTCAGGGAGCTTGCGACGATAGACGATGAGTTTGCGTTCCTCGTTCAACGGCACGGCGGGATTGCCAAGGTACATACCGGGTTTGAGGGAATGGGAGACGCCGGCCTGAGCGCCCACCACGACGCCGTCGTCGATGGTGATGTGTCCGGCCACGCCGGCCTGGCCAGCGAGGATGCAGTGTTTGCCGACCTTTGCGGAACCCGCGATGCCGACTTGCGCCGCCATACCAGTCCCCTCGCCCACCACCACGTTGTGTGCGATTTGGACGAGATTGTCGATCTTCACATTGTCCTCGATTTTGGTAGAGCCCATCGTAGCGCGGTCGATGCAGGTATTCGCGCCAATTTCCACATTGTTGCCGATAACCACATTGCCGATTTGCGGAATCTTGAGATACTGACCGTCCTGGGCTGCGAAGCCGAAACCATCGGCACCGATGACGGCACCTGCGTGCAGGATGCAGTCGTTGCCGATTTCACAACCGGCATAGACTTTGACACCGGAGTTGAGCGTGGTGCGGTCTCCGACCTTGACATTGTCACCGAGGCACACTTGCGGATAGATGCGGGCGCCATTGCCCACCACGACGTTTTCGCCAATGCTGACGAACTCGCCAATATAGACATTCTCCCCTATCTTGGCCGAAGAAGCAATGCAGGCCTTATCGGAAATGCCGACCTTCTGGTTCTGCATCATCGTTTCCTGGTAGAAGTTGAGCAACTTGGCGAAAGCAAGATAGGAATTCTCGACTTTAATCAAAGTGCAAGGCACATCGCGCTCGGGGACAAAATCCTTATTGACGATGGCAGCGGTGGCTTTCGTATCATAAATATAGGAAGTGTATTTAGGATTGGAAAGAAAAGTAAGTCCGCCAGGCATACCCTCTTCGATTTTACATACAGTAGTGATAACGCCCTGAGGGTCACCAACTATTTCAGCCGCAAGAAGTTCGGCTATTTGAGAAACGAGGAATTTCATATCTTTGAATTTGAGCTGCAAAATTACATAATATAATTACAGTATGCACTCCGACACTGAAAAATTATCACACTGCCATAGTTAATTTTTAGAGAAAAACTCTTACTTCAGTCCCCACGTACTGGCGCTGAACGAGGCCTCGATGCGGTTCTCGATTTTGTCTTCCAACTTCGGGAAGAAGTCGATGCCGGTGATCTTCTCCACCTCATCAATGGATTTGCAGTAGTTCTTCAACCGTTGGTGACCGGCTTTGTTTTCGAAGATGAAGCCGATGCCCTGCCAGCTGCCGTTGATTTGGCAGAGACAGACTTTGTAGAAGGCGTCGGGCACGGCGACTTCATTGCGGCCGATGGTTTCGGGATTGTCGGACATAATGGGGCCGCAGGTGATATAGACGTTGCCGTATTTCTTGGCCCAGTAGCGGATTTGCATCTCCAGGTCGTTCCAGTCGCCGCTGTTGAGGTTGTGGTCCTGCGGGCAGATGTTGGAGAGGTAGAAGCACTCTTCCATAGCGGTTCGGTTCCACTTCATATCGCCGGCGGGAGCCATGTGGCCGCGGTCGTATTTGGATGAGGAGTAGTCTTTATAGCTTGCGGATGCGCCACGGACTTCAGGGTCTGGCTCGAAGTAGTCGGCGCGCTCGCCGTTGCCGGAGGCTTCCGAGCGGGTCAGCTCGTAGGCCACCCAGTTGGGAATGCGCCAGTCGGAGTTGTAGCTGACGGTGTAGCCCGTGTGTTCGATAATCTGCTCTTGGCGGGATTGCGTGAGCTTGGGGATTTCCAGCAAGTTGGGCGCGTCATAGTGCTCTTGCGGAGCATCGGCGACGGCCTCTGTGGCTGTATCTTGTATTTCGGGTGTTGCCTCAGCGGTGTTGTCTTTGTGTCTCAGCAGCGTGACGAGTATTCCGACACCGAGTACGATGCATAATAGTGGAGCGAAGAATTTGTTTTTTCCGTTCGTCATAATATGGATATTCTATGAATTATTTTACAATTTTGCCATCCCATTTGCGGATGCCTGTGTTCAATTCGTAAATGGTCTCGAATCCCAATTTGGAAAGTTTGTATGCGGCCGATTTGCTTCGTGCTCCGCTGGCGCAATATACGGCCACGGGCTTTTTCTTGTCCAATTTTTCCTCTGCCTGCTTGTTGAAATTCTTGTTTACGTCAATGTTGATAGCTTTGGCGAGATGTCCCTGAGCGTATTCGGCTTCCGAGCGCACATCCACCAGTTGCACTTTCTTCTGTTTGATGACTTTGGCGAACTCGCTGTTATTGAGGGAGGTGTAATTGGCGTTTTGAGCAAACCCGAAACAGATGCACCCAAAGAAAATCGCGAGGATGAGTAGGAATTTTTTCATAAGTGTGGTTTTGAAATGTGCGGCAAAAATAGAAAATTTGAGGATATGCTTCCTGTTAGATTTTGTTGAGTTTTCACCTTTTGACATTTCAAATCAAAAGAAAATTGTAGATTTGCCTCGCTGTATAATCACATTTTGCATGAATCTAAATCAACAACGCTCCAAAGAACTCGCTAAAACTTTCGAGGATATTCGAAAGGAGAAACATCGTTTTGAAATTCCCATTGCGGTGGGAATGTCGATATTGTTTTTGTGGTGTTTCATCGGCTACTTGGTCAAGTCCGATTTTGTGATGGCAGTACTGGCCATAGTTATGTGGATGTGCTTTTTGTGGATCGTTTTCAAAAACGACTTGCACGAATTGGCTTTGTGTAAAGGTTGGAAGCGTCTTGCTAAGTGGAGTTATGATGCCGACTATGAAAAACGCAAAGAAGAATATTCGGTCCGGGAGTTTTTTTTGAAACATCCGGCGGACACCAGCACGATTGTCATTATCGACAATGTCGTGGATTTCGAGGAATTGGAAGCGACCCTTTTTCTTTATACGGACGAATATTGCAAAATGCGTACAAACGATCTGGCTTTGTTATGGAAAATCACAGACACGCAATACGCCGTTACCTTTCCGTGCGGTGTGTTGGGCAGCAATCTGCTCAATTTTGTCTGTGAGTTGGCGGGTGTTTTCAAAATACAAGGATGGTGCCAAGCGCAACTACTATCCCCATCGAATGGTCGGTGGGCATTTCTTTCCGCCACCTCGGAGGAGGAGTGCCATATCACTTCAGATGCCGGCGAGCAATGGTCTTTCAGTCTTGAGGAGGACAAAATGAAGACGACATCCGCCTATGGGGAGTACGTACCAAAGCCTACGATTGATTTGTCAGAAAAAGCCCAAAGGCTGAATTTGTATTACTAAGACTGTTTACTTTTGTTTGGCGAAGAGAGTGTGAAATGCAAGCGCGGTTATACGAATACTGATGCGCGTTGAAAAGTTCACACAATGCTGCTTTTTATAATGTGGGTGTGCTTTTCGATGGTTATTTACAGCGAAGGGCTAATAATCACTCGCCAACTACCATCTGTTAGATTCTTCTCAATATAGTTTTTTGCCACAAGTTGATTGATAAGTTTCTGTATGGCGGTAATGCTTATGCCGAGTTCTTCATGCAATTCTTTTTGCGTTACAGAAGGCATAGTACGCATTATCCTATATTCGTATAAATGGTTGTTGCTTTCCAAACTTTGGAAGTGTAAAATTACAAAATTTCCAAGAATTCTCACAAAAAAATATATTAAATGGTTATCGCATACCAACCTTTTAGGCGTAATATGTTGCAGTTTTTTCCTCCCGGTTGACATTTCAAATCAAAAGTTTTATTAAGGCATTCTATCGCTGCCGCGGACATCAAGAAAACAAAACCGCAGTCAAGCAGATACGCGCCGAAATGAACAAGCTCATCAACGAGCAGAACCGCATAGTCATCGGCTCGGACGAGTATCGTACATACGAAAAAAGCAACGCTCATTGCGTTGCTTTTTGTTTTGCGGAGAGGGCGAGATTCGAACTCGCGGAAGAATTCCAAGACACGGGTGCGGGTCGAGCATGTGTTTGGCTATTGCGAGTTGAACCTGCATGGGATGTTCAGCCGCGTTGTCGGTTTGGCGCGAAATGCCGCCAGAAACACCTTGACCAACCTGGTTTACAACGTGTGCCGATATGAGCAAATAGTACGATTAGGAATGAATTGATTTGTGTAATATATTGATATACAACAACTTTACCCCTATAAAATAATGATGAAAAGTTAGAAAATAGAAGAAAATTTGTATCTTTGCCGCGTTGTTCACTTTGAATTTTGGCTAACGGACTTCACGAAGTTCAGAGGGACGGAGAGAAAATGTAAAAAATAGAAGTCCCCTTTATAAATGACGGAATATTTGCGAGCGAAATGATAGTATTTTTGCCGCGGAAAAATGAACTGCGGCATTCCTGCCGCAAACAAAAATCTCGGCAAGGTGCAACCCTTTGGATTTTTTGCGTCATACTTATACAAATGAACGTTTACAAAAAATATTATACAATGGAAAGAATGAACACTTTATTCAGAAAAATTATGGCCATCGTTTTTTTGTCGATGACTGTTATGCCCGTAATGGCACAAACCACATTGACATTCATGGGAAAGGACGCCAATGGACAGCCGGTGCAACTCGATAGCGTGCGGGTATGCAATCTTAGCCGTGGATGGACAGAGGTGCTTGACGCTTCCGATCTTACTTTGACGATGACTAATTCAGGGGTTGAACAACATGATTTACAGCCTGTTTTGTCTCAAAATGTACCCAATCCTTTCAACGGAATCACAGACTTTTCAGTGCAGTTGAAGAAATCGGGGATGGTCAACATTGCAATATTCACCTTGAAAGGCGAAAAAGTGGCACACCTCAGCCAAAATCTGGGGGGCGGATGCCATACGTACCGGATTCAGCTTTCCAAACCGCAAACTTATTTGTTGAATGTGCAGATAGGGAAGGAGAGCAGCTCAATTAAGATGGTAAACACAGGAAATGCTGGCGTTGACCGGATTCATTATGTAGGAAACGGGGAATTGGAGACAGGCTTGTTGAAATCCGGGAGAGGCAGTACGGATGAGCTGTTTGTTTTGGGGGATACCTTATCGTTCATAGGCTTTTCCACGATTGCAGGTGCAGTCTGCACCAGTATGACGGTCACAAAGCAGATGCTCTCCTCGCAGACCATCGAACTTCAGTTCACCGAAGCGGATGTTTTCGTTTGTGGAACCTCCCTTGTGTTCGACTATGACGGCAATGTGTATAACACCGTCCAGATTGGTGCACAGTGCTGGATGAAAGAGAATGTGCGTGCTACACATTTTGCCGATGGAACTCCTATCCCGATAGCGACAACCAACAGTACTACGAATGCTTACTGTTGCTATCCAAACAACGATGCATCTACAGTACCGACATACGGTCTTCTATACAATTGGCCTGCCGTGATGCAAATGGATTTCAACAGCGGAGAATCCGACATTCAGGGCATTTGTCCCGATGGCTGGCATGTGCCCTGTGAACAGGAATGGTACACGCTGCTATATTACATGATGGGACAGAGTAATTTGCAATGTGATAACCAACCTGGCAACATAGGCAAAGCGTTGGCTTCCACATCGGGTTGGCAATTCTGTGGCGGTAACTGCACGGTGGGGAATGACCTTTCCACGAATAATGCATCTGGCTTTTCTGCTATGCCGGCTGGCGTTTATGAAGGATACTACGATGATGAAAGCTTTGGTTACGAAGCGTTTTATTGGTCTTCTTCGCAATCCTTGTACAATAATATGGCGGCAATAGAATATTTGATGTATGACAGAGCTTCATTATCTCATTGGAATTATGGGTGGCAAAATTTCTTGTCGGTTCGATGCCTTAGAAACGAGACGGACAGCGTCCATTCCGGCGGCCAACCTTGCCCGCAACATCCCACAGTAACAGACTACGATGGGAATGTCTATAATACGGTTCAAATCGGTACTCAATGTTGGATGAAAGAGAATCTGAAAACATCACATTATGCTGATGGCACCTATATTCCGACTGCCGACACCCTTAGTGATAGTATTTCTTATCGTTATTTCCCTGAAGGTGACAGCAGCAATGTCAGCACTTACGGTTGTCTCTATAACTGGGCGGCGGTTATGAATGGGAATTCTTCATCCACTGTTGTTCCGAGCAATGTGCAAGGTGTTTGTCCCACAGGATGGCACATTCCCTCCGCTGCGGAATGGATTGTTATGCAAAATTATGTAGGTACGCAAAACGATTGTCAATGCGGACACAGGAGTGATTTGATAGCCAAAGCGTTATCCTCCACCACAGAGTGGGAGAGTAGTACCATATATTGTTCACCAGGGTATTTGCCGATGTACAACAATGCCTCTGGTTTTAGTGCTTTACCTGCAGGTTATTATTATGGTGGCGGATATTCCGTTTTGGGAAGGGAAGCTTTCTTTTGGAGCACGACTGAAGTAGGAGTAAACGTTGCTGCTTATAGGAATATTCAAAATGATTTCGCGAACTTTCAAGAAGCGGGAACCTCGAACTATGTAGGCTTATCTGTCCGTTGTCTGAAGGATTAGGCTGGTAGCGTACCTTCGGCACGCATGTCCCAGCACTGCACCCGCAGGGTAACCATCTACATCAACGGCAAGGAGGTGACGGTATCTTCCGAAACCCTTACGCCTATGGGTACAATCCAACTTCTAAAACATAAAGAATTGTAACAATCTAAATTATTCGTTAAACCAAATTTATCCATCATCAAACACTTAAAAAATGAAAAAAGTATTATTTATCCTGGCGATGGCATTCGCCGCAGTAACCGTAATGACCTCCTGCTCCGACAAGAAGGTGACAAAAGAAACATTTATCGGAAAATGGGAACTCAAGAGTTTCCAACACCAAGCTGTAAACAGCACCGAGTGGGTGGAGGAACTGTCGGAAAGCGACCCTGTGCAAACCTACATTTTCTCCGCCGACGGCACCTATCAGGATATATGCGAAGGTGTTACGGAGACCCTCAATTGGAATTATGACGAATCCACAGGTCTTCTGACTTTCGATCACCAAGTTTGGACGGTAGAGTCATACAAGAACAAGGAACTCGTCTTATATTCTGACACTTGGGCGCAAACCTTCGGCCAGAAGCACCGCGCCACATTGAAAAGGGTCAAATAAACTCTTTCTCCTTTTGGGCGACCGGGCACGCTATCCGTTCAAACTGCGTACTGGCGTGCTTGTAACCGCACTACTATCGTTGTCGCATTAACCAAGGTAAAGAAAACCGCAGTCAACCAGCACGACTGCGGTTTTCTTTGCCGTCCCATCCCATGACGGACGTTTAGGCCATCTTTGCCAAAACATCAGCTTATGGCAAAGAGCAGCACACGAAGAGTTACCATCTTCATCAACGGCAAGGAGGTGGAAGCCTCCGTCAAGCAGATTCGTTCCGAGATGAACAAGCTCGTCAACGAGCAGAACCGCATAGTCATCGGCTCAGACGAGTAAGTACATACGAAAAAAGCAACGCTCATTGCGTTGCTTTTTGTTTTGCGGAGAGGGCGAGATTCGAACTCGCGGAAGAATTCCAAGACACGGGTGCGGGTCGAGCATGTGTTTGGCTATTGCGAGTTGAACCTGCATGGGATGTTCAGCCGCGTTGTCGGTTTGGCGCGAAATGCCGCCAGAAACACCTTGACCAACCTGGTTTACAACGTGTGCCGATATGAGCAAATAGTACGATTAGGAATGAATTGATTTGTGTAATATATTGATATACAACAACTTTACCCCTATAAAATAATGATGAAAAGTTAGAAAATAGAAGAAAATTTGTATCTTTGCCGCGTTGTTCACTTTGAATTTTGGCTAACGGACTTCACGAAGTTCAGAGGGACGGCGCGAAAATGTTAAAAATAGAAGTCCCCTTAATTATAAAATGTATAACCGCTCACAAAATTCGCTTCACAATACTTATCTTGGACTTTGGAGTGATTGGGATTTGGGGTATGCCAATGATGATTATGTGGCCTGTGACGTGCAACGCAGCACGGTATATTGTTACAACGGACGAGACATTGACAACGGATATTGGGACTACATCACAGATGAGTTTGATAATATTATTGATTCTTCCCTTTATATTGGAGATTACGGTTATGGTGCCAATCCCCCCATCCAGACGTTGACCGTTTTGGCAGGCCCTACGATGCCTGCTGACAGCATTGACAATCCGGCATATTCCGACACCTCCGATTGTGACCTTTTTGTAAACAACGGTTTGAATCAATACGCGATTACTGGAGCCAATTTCGGAAACGAGATCGCGGATGACGAACGTTTGGGGCTGACGGGATTTTTATATCATAACAATAATAATTCAGTAGTTGGAGCCCCAATAGAAGCACGTAACTACTACTATTATCTGACAGGTTACTGGAAAGACGGCACCCACATGAAATATGGTGGCAATGCCCATTATAGTAATGGCGGATCTTCCATTGATTGTAATTTCATGTTCCCCGGCAATAGCGATCCCTGCCTTTGGAACACCAATGGCATAGAACCTGATTCCGCATATCAATATGGATCGGAAGGATGGACTGAAAAAGCCGTAGGCAACGCGCCGTACGACCGCCGTGGTCTGGCTATGGTAGGTCCGTTTGACTTCGTGGCTGGCGGAATGCAAGAGATAGACTTCTGTCTTTCTACAATTTTCCCGTCATTTATCGACAGCAGTAGCAAATTCAATCTGTCACTGCTTGATTTTGTAGATTTATTGAGGAACAATTACGAGGAAGGCGAATACACAGAGAATTTCACCGAACCGGTAATGATAACGCAAAACGAATCCATCTGCGAAGGCGGAAGTTTTAATTTCTTCGGTGAAACCCTTACAGAAGCCGGCACTTACTCTCACAACATACGTAATGCAGCAGGAACAAATATTGACACTGTTTGCTTCCTGAATCTCATTATCATTCCATCATATCAATTGGTATATGGCTCAGTTTTACCTGGACAAGCATACAATGACGACAATTTCTCCATCCCCGCATCCAGTACGACAACGCCTGGTGTTCAGATTCATCAAACCAACGTCACTTCAGACAACGGTTGTGAGACAACAATTGTCCTGTATTTGGATGTCAGAACAGATGTCGGCATTGACGAACCCCTGAAATTCGAAGACCTTACAATATATCCCAACCCGACCACAGGACTTGTCAGCTTTAAGATTAAGGATGAAGAACTGCTGAACAGCAACGAAGCCGTCAAGGTTTATGACATTTCCGGCCGTCTGCTGCAAAGTTTCCGATTGACCGATGAAACCTCCACGGTGAATCTTTCAAATTATTCCAACGGGCTGTACATCATTAAAGTAGGACATTATATCGGAAAGATCATCAAAAAGTAGTCACTATTAGTTCTTATGATATTTTTAGGATTGACCATACAGGCTTGGATAACCGTAGCGGTTGTTTTGTTCATCATTCTGTCACAATTCGTCACCAAGATTCCGACCGACGCCGTATATCTCATCGCAATGCTCGTTCTCGTTCTTACGGGTGTTTTGGACTCCACGGAAGTGTTTACAGGGTTGGCCTCCCCTGCCACCCTGTTCATCATCTTCTTTTTTGTGATAACCGCCTGTCTGCGCAACACCGGTGCCCTGTCTTGGATGACGAAGAAGCTCTTCGGGAAGCATCGCGGCAACACTGAGTCGTTACTGCGTATGATGATTCCGGCAGGTATTATCAGCGCATTCATTTCTAATCCTTCGGTCGGTGACATTATGTACCAGCCCATTGCAGACTGGAGCCGGAAGAACAGGCTCGCGCCTTCGAAGTTCCTCCTTCCCGTGGCGTACATCATAGGGTTGAGCGGTTCCTGCACAATCATCGGCTACCCCATCAACCTCGTAGTTTTCAGTTTCTGCGAAAACGCCACCGGCACGCATTACAACATCTTCGCGCCCCTTATCGGCGGCTTGATCTGCACTCTGGTATGTATCGTTTACGTCATCCTTATGCAGCGCCGACTGCCCCAATGTCCGGACCCGCAGAAGGCCGCCCTCAACACCGAGGAATACATCGTGGAAATGTTGGTGCCCACAGACAACAGCGCCGTCTTTCAAACCATCCAGGAACTGCAGTTAGACCAGCTCTCCTACGGACATTTGGTCAGCATCGTCCGTTTCGACAACTACGTGATATCGCCCGTCAAGCCCAGCGAGGCCGTCTTCGGTGGCGACCGCCTTGTTTTCTCCGGACTTATCGAGCCGCTTCTGGAACTGCGCGACCGAATGGGATTTGCCAGTTCCAACAAGCATCTCTTCAATCTGCACGAGAACGATGGTGTGAAAAAGAACATCCAATTCTTTTCCATACCTCCCCAAAGTCCGTTATCCGGCAAAAGACTTATTGATACGGAATTTGAGGACAAGCACGCCGTAACGCTGGTGGCCCTGATGCGCGCCAGCGAACGCATCACCACCCTGCCCCGCGAAACCGAACTCCACACGGGCGACTTGCTGCTCTTCGAAGGTGAGAAAATCAAGCTTTCGGCCTTCAGCAACCTGTTGGTTCCGCATCAGGCCCCGCCCATCGTCCAACCATCCTGGAGGACTTGGGCCAGCCTGGCCATCGTCTTTTTGGTCGTCCTCCTTCCCGCATTGGGCGCGGTATCTCTGCTCACTGCCGTATTCTGCGCCACTATGCTGCTTTGCGGCATCAAGTGCTGTTCACGTTCCCAAGCCTGGTCCAGTATCAACTGGACCATCATCACGATGATGACAGGCGCGTTCTGCATCAGCGCGGCAATGAAGGACAGCGGCCTGGCCAGCAACATTTCCGACGCCATCACGAACCTGTGCGGCACCAACCCTATGCAGGCCACCGTCGTTCTAACTGGCTCCGCCATTCTGATGACCCAGTTCATATTCGATGCCTCGGTGATTTCCGTGCTGATTCCCATTGCCATCCAACTCTCCGCTTCGCTGGGGGTCAATCCGCTGCCTTTTGCTATGGCGGTAATGCTGGGGGCATCGTGCAATTTCACCACGCACATCTCCACCGCCCATATGATTCCCGTACTCCCCATTGGCGGCTTCAAAGTCAGCGACATCACCAAGTTCGGCCTGCCTCTCTGCCTGATTATGTTTGTCACAATCATCCTGGTGGTTAAATTGTTCTATCCTTTCTAAGGGGGGGAAATCATAGTCCTCTTCTTGGTTATTATAGACATATTCTCAACTGACGATGACAATTACGAAATAGATACTGGATATATATTATTGGCTTTTTGAATGTTCGTTTAGATGTATTGTTCGGAAGTGAAATTCCCTAATATTGTTATGCTCAGCATATCCTAAAAAAGTTTTCTTTGCCGCGTTGTTCACTTTGAATTTTGGCTAACGGACTTCACGAAGTTCAGAGGGACGGCGCGAAAATGTAAAAAATAGAAGTCCCCTAAAGAAAAGATGAGATTTCTGCTGCTTTATACGATTATTTTCTTTTCCTCTTTTTTTCAAACGAGCTGTTCGGAGAACATCCTCTCCGCTCATCAATGTCCTAAAGTCCTATCTGTTGAATTTGCTGAGTATGGGAAGGAAGAATATAGTCAAATTAATAATACAGATGAATTTATTAATATTATCAAAACAGCAAAGAAAATACCAGCGAAATTTTTCCCTAACCAAATAATTCGCATAACTCTTGACGACGGGCAAATATTTTTTGTTTATATGGACAGAACGTGTAGTTTTTTTAAAATTAATGGTACTACTTATATGCTAAAAAGAAAAGAATCGAATAAGTTATCGCGATTATTAAATCATTCAAATTCAGTTTGTTTATAATTAACAACTATCCCTATTCGTGACAGACATTTAGGTCATCTCTTTGCCAAAACTTAATGTAGATGGTGTTCCCCCCCCCAGCAGGGTTACCATCTACATCAACGGCAAGGAGGTGAAGGCCTCCGTCAAACAGATACGGGCGGAAATGAACCGCCTCGTCAACGAGCAGAACCGCATAGTCATCGGCTCGGACGAGTACATCTCCCACGCCAAGAAAATCAAGGAGTTGAGGCAGTACCTCAAGAAGCACGCGCAGAGCATCGGCTCCGCCGCCTCCGCGTGGACGGAAATGTACAACAAGGTGCTGCAGTTCGGCACGGGTATCGGCGGCATCGCGCAGATCCTCTCCTCGCTCGACAACGTGACTTCAACCCTCAAGCAGGTGGCAACCGATCTTGCCGCCATGGATGATGTCTATTCCGATGTCATCAAGACCACGGGGCTGACCCGCGAGCAGGTGGAGGAACTCAACGAGAGCTTCAAGAACCTGGACACCCGCACCAGCCGCGAACAGCTCAACAACCTTGCCTACATCGCGGGAAAGCTGGGCGTTGACTTCTTTTTCGCTCATCCATACCATTCCTGGGAGCGTGGCGCCAATGAAAACACCAATGGACTCATTCGGCAATATATTCCAAAGGGCTCATCTTTTGAAAACCTAACAGACGATTATATCAGATAGATTGAACGAAAATTAAACAATAGGCCCAGAGAAAAATTGGGGTTTCTAACCCCGAATGAAAGACTTTTTTCTATCTTTGCAGCGATAAACTAATTTTTTAACCTGAAAAGTTGCATTTGTAACTTGAATTCAGCTAACCAAATCATCTTGTTAATGGAACATACTTCAATGTGCTTTAAGCCCGTTACACCAATTCCTACGTTTATTCTGGGTGGTGGTGTGGTTTGTTTAATATCTATTTCTACAAATTGGGTGGTTGCAACAATAATTGTATTTCTTTTCGCATATATCATATATAAAGAAATTCCCTATTTAAGAGAAACTCTAAAAACAAATGCTGACTGTATTATAATTCAAAATGTTGATTGTTTTAAAGATGAGAAAAAGGTGAGACTGAAAGAAGTTAGCGTTGAGTGGTCTGACATACAGAGCTTGAATTTTGAAATAGAAAGAAATTATCATTTTTTAATTATTAAAACAAAAAATAAATATTTAGTACCAAGCAGCATTTACTATAAGGATATTGGACATTATTATTTGACATCTAAAAGGAGGCAACAAATGATAAATACTATTTACCAATTATATCGGAATCATAATTATTTTCACTAATGTTTTTTGTCATTAATTATAGTTGTATCGAGTCACCTGCTTTCTTGATGATGTTGGTTATTTAAGAGTTATTTTCTTCTTTTCAGGGCGACCGGGCACGCTATCCGTTCAAATTTCACACTGGCGTGCTTGTAACCGCACTACTATCGTTGTCGCATTAACAAGGCAAATAAAACCGCAGTCAATCAGCATGACTGCGGTTTTCTTATGCCGTCCCTATCCGTAACGACCGTTTGCACCATCTTTGCCACAAACTTATCGTCATGGCAAAGAGCAGCACTCGCAGGGTAATCCTCTACATCAACGGCAAGGAGGTGGAGGCCTCCGTCAAGCAGATACGTTCCGAGATGAACAAGCTCGTGAACGAACAGAACCGCATGGTCATCGGCTCGGACGAGTAAGTACATACGAAAAAAGCAACGCTCGTCGCGTTGCTTTTTTGTTTTGCGGAGAGGGCGAGATTCGAACTCGCGGAAGAATTCCAAGACACG
>JAKSMC010000004.1 GCA_024400835.1 Bacteroidales bacterium | reverse complement strand
TCTTCCAAAAAACAGGCCCTCCGGGGAGTGAGCCGCCATCTTTTTTCTCCCAAAAACACCTCTGATCTCGCCATTCCCCACGAACGCGGGTTCTCACGGCTTTTAATGATTTATCCCTGATATATTTATTATTAAGCAATTTTAACAATTAATTGTTAAAATTCAAATTCCAATATACACAATACCCGCCCTCGAACACCAATACACCTATCCCCCGCAGGCCGCTGGCGTGCGAATTCGGAGACAATAAACGCGTCAGAAAACACAACAGAACAGGCCAACGGAAATTATTGTATTTTCGCACCGTCTAAAAATTTTTGAGGTTTAGGGTGTAGTTTTTTCAACCCTTCGTAGTCAAAAGGAAAACAACGTCTGACAGATGAAACAGAAAAAAGACAAAGAACAGAAAGAACTAGACTTTGAACGGCTGGTACAGGAGCAGCGGCAGACCATCTACTCGGTGTGCTACCTCTTCGCCAACGACCGCCAAGAAGCGGACGACCTCGCCCAAGAGGTGCTGATACGCCTTTGGCAGGGCATCGACAGTTTCGAAGGGCGCAGCTCGGCCAAAACGTGGGTCTATCGTGTGGCCCTGAACACCTGCGTGACCTTCGACAAGCGCAACCGCCGCCGTCCCGACTGCATGCCCTTGGAAATGGACATCGACCTCTTCGCTGACGAGGAGGCCTGTCCGGCGGCCAGCCGACTGCACAAGCGCATCGCACGACTGCAACCCTTCGACCGCGCACTGATTCTGCTTTGGCTCGAAGACCTGCCCTACGACGAGATTGCCGCCATCCTCGGCATCACCGTCGATAACGTCAGCGTGCGCTTGGTCCGCATACGCGAGAAACTCAAATCATTCACCGACTAAACCTCAAAACAGATATGGAACAGTACGAAGACATCAAAAGCGAACTGCAGCAGGAACTGCACGACCTGCAGCAGAATGTGGAGCAGCACAGCAGCTTCAACAATGACGCATGGCGGGAGACGGTGAAACAGTCCAGCAATGAACTCTACTGGCTAAACGCTTTTCTCGCATGTGTGGTGGCGGTCGTTATGATTTCCGCAACCGTCGCCTTCGCTCTCATCAAGTGGCCATGGTGGCTCATCCTCTTGTTCGACTTATACTTTGGTTGGATTCTGGCCGACAACCTTTTCGCCATAATTGGTCTCCGGAAGGCCGATGTGCAGAGCCGCGAGGGGCTCCTCTCGCTGCGGGAAAGTTTAAAGACCTACTCGAAGCGCAAACGCACCATCATCCGAATTATCGGAATCATTTTGTTTCTAGTACTTGAAGTTTTCCTCTATTTTTACGATCGCATTGCCTTCTTCTCCATGATTATTTGGGGCAGCTTCTTTAATGGCTCCTTTGGTCGCAAAAGAACCCGGGAGGTGACGAATCGTTACGACGAGCTTAGCGAGGAAATCGACGAGTTACTGAAAGAGTAATAATAATTAAAAAAAATAGCATTTATGTGGAGTACAATTATTTACATCGTTTTACTTGTTCTTGGAACAGTGGGGTATGCCTACTACCTCAATAAAGTCATTCTCAATAAAAGAATGCAAAAAGAAGAAACTAAAAAGGGGAAAAGAGATTTTTGGCTAATGGTTGTTTTTGGCGCCCTGATAGTCGTGTCTGGTGAGCTTTTGATGTGGAAATGGCTCTCGCCATACATCACTAATGAATTCGCCTTATATTTTCTGTATACTCTGATCGAAATTTTCTATATAATGGTCGTCAGTTTATTCGTCAAATGTGTTGCAAATAAGAGGAATCAGACAAAAGAGGGATAAAGAAAAGTGAACAGCCTTAAAATGAGTTTGGTGCGTTTATCATAAAAACACTTGCAGAATAAGCTAATACGACATACACTTTCGCCAAAATTCGTCTCCTGTGAGTTTGGCGGAGGTCGGTGTTAAGGGAATGCGTACTTTTGCCGTGTAAAACCAACCACTATGCAAATCACCATCAAGCAAAAGCCGTTCGGCTATTTCAAAATCACCCCGTATCTGGTGTTCATCGACGGAGAACTGGTCGGGAAAGTACACCGTTTCCGCCCTCTAACCCTCAATGTGGAAAAGGAGGAATTCAATTTGACCCTCAAGGACAACTTTTTCAAAAGCACCCGCCATTGCTCGGTCAGAGATGGGGACACCATCCTGTTCGATACTATCGACAACTTCCCGATGTGTCTGTACGTGTTGTATGATCTCATCCTCATCCTATTAATGTTCTTGCATGTGAACTTGTTTCTCCCCTTCGGGGCCATTATCGCCACCATATTACTCTTTCCAGTGTTCATCTATGTGTTTGCACTCATCAATCGGAACCATTACTTTGTGATTAACAACGTGGAAAGGGCATTTGCCTACGCGGATGACAAATTAGTGGTCATTTCGCCGGAGAGGAAGCAGCAGCTGATTGATTTTAAGGACATTGCCTGTTTTTCCTGCGATACGAACGGAGTTGTTCTCATCTTGAAAAACGGGGAAACAACACATCGAAACGGCACCCTTTCAGAATTGGAAGAGCTGATTCCTTCTGAGCTTTGGATCCGGATCAACCGCCAGACCCTTGTCATGCGAGACAGCATCGTGCGCTACAACGACTCTGCGCTGTGCATAAACGTGAACGGGCAGGACAAAATCATCCACTATTATTCCACAAAAACGGAAGAGGTCCTGAAGCATCTAAAAGCCTGGAATCCAGAACTCTATTCTTACGAAGATTTCAACGAAGTGGTTGTGGAAAGCCACAATGCGGGCCTTTCCGAAGATTTGAGACGGTTACGGGACTATCTGGAAAAGAATCCTGGTGCCAATGCGCAACAGGTGGCAGACGACCTTCATTTCTCCCTCCGCACGGCCCAACGTCGTTTGGCGGAACTGAAAAAATCATTGAACTAATACCTCCCCCATTCGAAATATATTGTAATTTTGCAGTAGATTTTGAATGAACCTTATTTTGGATATATCGTTAAATAGTGACTTAACCAATAAAAAGAATTATAATTATGTGGGGTACAGTTATTTACATTGTTTTGCTTGTTCTTGGAATCGTGGGAATGGCGTACTACCTTTATAACGGCATTCGCAATAAAGAGCTGAAAAAAGAAGGCAAAGAAGGAAAGGACAATTTATGGTTCATGGGTGTCTCTATCGCTCTGATGACCGTGCCTATTATGCATTTGACGGAAAAATGGCTTTCCCCACGCATCACCAGCAAGATTGCCCTGTTTTTCTTGCAGATTCTGATTCTCATCGTTCTCATCTTGGTCATCAGCTTACTCGTCAAATGTATTGCAAAGAGGAATCACATTTCTGATTAAATGTAAGGTTTTATGAAACACCTCACCCTTTCTTTCTTCTTGTTCTGCGCACTGGCGCTCCTGCTCCCCGCATGCGTGACCGTGCTCGACTGCGACGGGAACCGATACCGCACGCTGAAAATCAACGGGATGCGGTGGATGGCGGAGAACCTGCGGACGACCCATTACGCTGACGGGAGTCCGATTGTGATTGGCGAGGTGGCCGACAAGGAAGCAACGGGAGCATGCTATTTCGACGACTGGAACAGCCAGGATTCCGTGCGGAAGTACGGGCTGCTCTACACCTGGGCGGCAGCGGTGCGCGATACGGGCAAAACGTCCGCGAGTGTGCAGGGTGTCTGTCCCGACGGTTGGCACCTGCCAGACGATTCGGAGTGGACCGCGATGACACAGGGCTGCGTCGCTGAAGGCAACCAGTACCGTATTCCCTTCTCAGCCAAGAACATGCGGATTATCAAACGGTTTGTGCGTTCGCCCCGAAGCGGCTATCGCTACCCCGGCAACTACACGAAAGTGGGCGAAGAGTCCTTCTGGTGGAGTTCCACGCCCTCAAGCGACGGCACTGCCACGGGCCGCTATTTGGAGAACTTCAACTACCCCTGCCCGTACGTCTGCTTCGGGAAGGTGTATAACGGCTACAGCGTGCGCTGCGTGCAAGACGGGGCGGAGGCTACCACCCCGAAGCTAAAAGTCAAGAAACGGAAAAAGGGGGACGCGCCGGATGTGTCGCAGTTGGACACATATACCATCCCGTACAAAACGGTCATGCCTCGTTCTTTCTACTCCTTTGCTGAAAAAACGCAGGTGAACACATGGTTCCATACGGAAGAGAAACAATTTGTCCTGAACTACTGCATTAGTGGGCTGAAACCGATCTCCACATTCCAAAACCCTGGCCACCTTACCTACTATTTTTCACTCGACCGGAACAATCTGATTTACAACTGCGCCTTTGATTCTCTTGCGTATCTTATTGACAATCATTCAAATGTGAAAAGAATGGTCATAATGAATCTTTGGACAGAAGACGGGGACAGTGTAGTTGTTCAAGGCTTTAAGAGTCATTACTATGTGCCGATTTCTTCGGATTCGGGTTTACTTTATTGTTGTACCTTCCTGAAAAATGTTTTCGACTATCGACTTGACGTGCGGATCAGGATGTTTTCTCGTCCGATGTTCCATGTTTTTTCGTATAAAGACGGACAGCTCAATCCGATTCGCGGCCTTGGCACTTATCCGGCTATTCACCGCAGCAAGGACAACATACGCTACAATTACCACTTCAGCAGCACCATGAACAAGGATACGGATTTGGTGGCGATATACACCTTCATCGATTCGCTGTATGTTATCCACCGCGACGGCACACAAGAGCATCACTACATCCATAGTAAACACCAGCGGCATGTCCAGGAAGAATTTGACACGGCCAACACGTACAACTACACGGAATTAGCCCGCACGGAAAGTGCCAAAACCTCATACCTTGGCGTGGTTTATGACTCCTACCGGAACCTGTACTACATCACCGTTTCCAGACCAATGCCCTATGAGAACAGGGATGGTACACGCAACAACGTCCTCGACAAACCTTGGTCGCTGCTGGTGCTGGATTCTGCTTTCCAGCAGATTGCGGAAATGGACATGCCCGACTGTTTGAGCAAGCATGAGCTTATGGTGGTGCCAAAGGGCATTGCCTTAGCCGACAAACGGCTGTCCGACGATGAGAAAACCTGTTTTGTGATATTGAGATACAATGAAAAAGACCTGTATAACACTGATATTGCTACTGTTCGCAGGAATGCTCGCGGCAAATAATCATCACAGAATTATGAAGAATAAAAGCCATATTGCCATCTTGTGCCTTGCCATTGCGATTCTGCTGACAGGCTGTGGATTGCTGTACGGTTACAAACCCTTAAAACAGTTTGACCAGAAAGATTATGATCTGATGATTACTTCCGTCTTGGACCAAGATTACAAAATCAGCCATATAGTTAGTGATTATGAGCAGTTTGACGCTTACCGGACGTGTATTCAGGACAGTTTATGGCAACATCAGACTGCTGTCCAGCCAGTTCAAATCCTCTACTTCAAAAAGGATTTGCTCCGTTCCTATCACATCAACTGCACGGCAAAGGGCGGGCTCTCCAACCTGAACTGGAATACGGACCAACGGTTTGAAACGTTCCCGCCTGTGTCAGCCGTCCCCATCACTCCGCAAATGCAGAATCTGTCGAAAATCAGAGACATTTATGGAATTGACGACGATTCCGAGTACCTGATTGTGGTGTTTTGGACCAATATGCTTCCGAAAATCTCAAGATCGGCCATTGAAACAGTCAAGACCAATTTGCGCGAAAACGGGGCCGTCAACAAAGCGGGCATCGTGTTGGTCAACACGGACAAGTTTTATGTGACGTTGTAGCAACGCCTTAAAAAGAACTAACAGAATGCGATGAATTAGCGAAAAAAACCTTCAGTTCTTCGGTTTCCGCACATAGCACGACATCTACATCGGAATTTCCATGGAGACTTCGATGTATCCGGCAAACTCGCCGTCTTTAAACCAAGGTGACTTGTAGACGAGCTTCTTCTTGCCCCCTCGCAAACTGTAATTATTCCTTCACGAATTTCACCGTATTCACCTTGCTGCCGCTGGCGATCTTCACAAAATAGACACCCGACGACAAATCCGAGACATTTATCATCGTATTGGCATTCGCGTACTCAACCAATTTCACCTGCTGGCCTTTCATGTCGTAAATGGCCACATGTGCTTCTTCGGCATTGTTGATACGGATGGTTTCCACCACCGGATTCGGATAAACGGAAATGGTGTTTGTCCTTTCCGCAACACCATTACCTGTAGTGAAATAGCCGAACTCCGTCCAACCTCCCGCAACAGTTTTGTCGAATTTGGCGTAGCCGTAGGTGTTCGGGGTGCCGGAGAATTTCAAGGCGGCGTACCCCGTATTCATTCTTTCTCCGGAATAGGTGTCGAGCGTGACCAGGTTGTCCGCCCATATCGCGGAAGAGTTGCAGGCGTTCCACACGGCATCCAAAGTGGCAAATTCCGCCACCGTGTACATCTGATCATTGTTAGGAACGGCCACGAAACCAGCCATCGGCTCCAGTTGGACTTCACAGGGATCATAATTCGGGATGGTGATCTGGTCCACCCCATTAACTGTCAGCACACCGTTGACAGGCGTGATTTGGACTGTTGAATAATTTTGGGCGAAAGCACCAAAGGCACATACCAGACAGAGTGCCACTGTTGTAAAAATGTTTTTCATATAGCTATAGAGGACTTCTATTTTAACATTTTCGCGCCGTTCCTCTGAACTTCGTGAAGTCCGTCAGCCAAAATTCAAAATGATCAACGCGAGCGCATCATGGCTAGTACAGTGACTCATTGACCGAGTTCCCCATACACAGCGACACAATCATTCCGAGGATAATGAAAACGAGCAGTATGAACAGCCACTTTTTCAGTTCCTCCCACGCACCCTGGGCGGCAATTTTACCGTTCTGTTTCAGCGAGTCCAAAAACTCCCGCATATAGTCGGAGGCCTCCTGACGGGCACTTGCCATATCCTGTCGCACGTACTGGTCGTGGACCTGATAATCGGACGACGCCGTGCGCTGGATGTGCGCAGCCTGATAGAGGCGGTATTCCGCATCATAGCGCGCTTTCCGTTCGGGATTGCCCAACACGTAGTAGGCCTCCACCACCTCCTGCATCTCGGAGGTGGTGTCGCGTCCCTGATTACGGTCGGGATGCCAGCGCATGGCCTGCTGGCGATAGGCCGTCTTGATTTCATCGGCTGAAGAAGGGCACGTGATATTCAGGATTTTGTAATAGTCTTTGAACATAACACGCTATTCTTTACGCCAATCATCTTTCGGTTTCTTCCAAATCGCACGCAGGGCGGCGATGAACACGCACATCACGGCCATACCTATAATTCCAGGGGTGCCACGGCCGGAACTTTCCATTAGAAAAACAACCAACATCCAGGAAAGGATAAAGGCGACGACGATGACAACCGTGACAATGATTTTAGTAGATTTTTCCATAAGTAGATGATTTTAATTGGTTAATGATTGAATTAAAGAGGCGGCAAAAATACCGCATCATCCGCTATGGGAAAAAGTTTTGCAAGGCTTGCAGAAAAGATTATTTCTATGTTTTCTTACACTCCAAACTTTTCGAAAAAATTACGATAATAATTGTTGAGATCCCTTCGCTCCACTGCGTTACGCTCGGGATGACGCTGCGTGGCTGGGCAAAAGAAGAGCGGCGACGGAAAGTGTTGAACGGATTGCAATGTCGTGGTGTCGCCGCAGAAGTCGCGATTGCGGCGGCACCACACACCGACCATAACCAACAACCTTGCGCCGCCGCCCTTATACGCGAAAACGCCATCGTCATCCCGAACCTCCGACGATAGGAGGAGGTGAAGGGATCTCTACAAGATTAAACGGGATAATTCAGATTGAATATCGTCAGAATCAAAAACGTCCAACCACTTTTCAACGACTTCCTCATCTAAGGGCTCCGTTGAATCTCTGCGGCTGACTTTGCCGATTTGGCTTTCATCGACAAGATTCAGACTGGTATCAAATACGCTATTGGACACAATCAGTTCTTTGATCTGCGATGACTGTATTGCCAAACTTCCAACGCATTTCAAACTGTTGGGCAAAGAGAGACGCTTCAAATCGCAATTGAGGACAGCGCCAGAACAAATCCCAACCACTCCTTCAGGTATGACGATTTCTTCTTTTGAAATGGCGGGAGGAATGGAACACAGCACTTTACCGCATAAACTTTCATAACCTTCCAAATGCTCGAAAATCGTATAACGCAGGCATAATTCCTTCTGTCTTTCCTTGCATTCTGTTTCAACTTCATCAGACTCCAACGCCTCGATTCGCGACTCATAACGTCCCGCATCGACATTGGCGTAAAGCAGACCATCCTCAACAAAAAATGGGCTTTCGGGATTTAATATCTTAAACCTCTTCAAATCTTTCATCAGGCCCAATCCGATAGACAAATCGACATCCGCAAAGAAATCATTCTCAATCCAAACTTCTTCAACGCCTTCCTTGATAAAATCCGCTTCGAAGAAATTGAGCGTAAGGTATGCTCCGTCAGGAATCAACAACTTCTTGATTTCTGGCATGTCACCATAGTAGGAGTTTCCAAATTCAGGAAAATCTTCGTCGTCAAAAATTATGGGGTCATCGTCAAACATTGGAAAATCTGTATTCATAACATATAGTATTTGTTTGGGTTAAAAGTTTTTCAGCAACGCAATCCAACCGGGAGTGGCGAGCACGTACATCCCGACGAGTTCCATCTTCAATTCCGCACACGCACCCTGACTGGAGTAAAGAGGCGGCAAAAATACCGCATCATCCGCTATGGGGAAAAGTTTTGCAAGGCTTGTGGAAAAGATCACTTCATCCCCATCGGCCACTTCACGAAGCAACGAGGCAGTTCGACCTTCTTAGGTTCACGTAAGACAAATCGCTGCGAAGAGTTGTTTTAGATTTCCCTATTTAATATTTTTTCAATTTGTCCTACATAATAAAAAGGAATGTTGATTAATTTGAACGGCTTACCGCTGGGAGTAGAGACCTCATCTATAGAATAGGGTTGGGACCACACACGCACGGCGATATTGTGCGGAGCCGACTCCATAAAAATATGCAACGATTTCAACTTCGCATTATGCCCTGATTTGACTTCAATAGGGACAAGCAATCCTTGATAAGGATGCACGAAATCCACCTCTGCCTCAGATCCGATACGATTGGAATGCCAATAAGCTCGCGTGGCCGAAACGCGATTGTCGAGACATAGCAATTCCTGTCCAACTATATGTTCAGCAATCCTTCCGCGCCATACATCCTGAATATCCTCCACCGAAAACACATCCCTTTGTATTCCGGAAACATAATTTACCAGTCCGGTATCTAACCACAACAATTTCGGGTGTTTTCGCAAATTCGGCATAATGGGCAATCTTTCTTCCGATGAAGGATATACCAATTCAAGCAACATAGCTTTTGAAATCGTTTGAAACGCCTCACTCATTTCTCTTGAGCGGTAGGGCGTACCTGCAAAACCTTCGAAGGAAATGATTTCGGACGCACTTTTCCATCCGTGCGTCAAAATAGCCCGAATCACTCGAGTCAATGTCTGACTGGAAGTGTATTTTTCAACGTCGTCGCAATACGAAGTCTGCAATGATTCATACGTAGATTTCACGGACAATATGTCTCGATTTTGAGCATATTGAACTACTGCTGCCGGCATACCACCACACAAGACATATTCTCTGAACCACTGTTGCAACCTCGGATGAATAACATCGGAGACATCAACATTCTGAATGTAGGGGATGTCGAAATCGTCCCCCATTCCATTCAAGAACTCCTCAAACGAACACGGACGCAAAGCCATATAGTCCACACGACCAACGGGAAAGGAGATTCGCCGAACGTCCATCATAGTTTAAAGCAAAGAGCCAGCTGTAATCACGTGGAGCCAATTCTCCTCTTCGTAAAAATAGCGTAACATGGCCACCGCCTTTTGCGAATTCTGAATCTCATCAATGAACAGCAGCACATTATCTTTCACCTGCTGTATATTTTTGAACAAAAAAACAGCCCTAATCAACTCCTTCGCCGAATGGAACTTTTCAAAAAGGAGCCTCTCGTCCTCATTTTCCAAATTTAGATGCAGAAACACATCATACTCTTTGGAAAATTCTTTCACCAACGTGGTTTTTCCAACTTGACGAGCACCACGGAGGATAAGCGGTTTCCTATTAACCTTGTTTTTCCATTCACGAAGATAATCTAACGCACGTCTTTGTATATTTCTCATAACTTATTAAACAACAGGATTTTATAAAATATTTTGTAATAAACATACGGTTAAACCACAGAATATCTGTAATAAAACGACGGCAAAAATACAATATTTAGCAATAGAAATATGGATGATACGAAAAAAAGTCACTCCGGCCACTTCACGAAGCAACGAGGCAGTTCGACCTTCTTAGGTTCACCCCGTTTGCCAGAGACATAGTACTGTTTGGCGAAGCACTCGTCGAACTCGCCGAGGAAGGCCTCGCGGATGCGCGCGCACTTCTCGTTGATGGAGTTCTTGGTCGGGTCAGTCACATCGCGGACGCTCTGGCGGATGTTCTCCTCCTGCATTCGCGGCGTGATCTGTTTGTAAATCTGAAGCAGTTCCCGGCGGTATTTGGGCAGTTCCTTGAACACAATGCCCTCGGGATGCCGCAGGAAGAGGAAATAGACCGCCTTGACCAACGGCGTCATCTGGATTTCGCGATTGTTGTAGTCCGGCAGCAGAATCCTGTATTCGTTGGTGATGACCAGCGGACTTATCTTGGGCGGAAAGGCCACCAGCTCCAGCAGTTGGCCCTCGTGCACGCCCAAGCGACGAAGTTTCTCGATGCGTTCCAAGACCTCCTCTTTCAGCTTTTTAATCTCAAAATCGAAATGGAAATCGGCCTTATCCTTCGGCTTGATATCCAGACTGTACATACGGACTCCCCTGCCCAATGCCCTGTGCGTGCAGTTGAATGCCAGCCACTCGAACTGGGCCATCAGCGGCGTATCTGAGCCGGGCACCAGCTCCAGGCAATTGAAGAAATAGTTGTGCTCTGTATCTCGTCTCGTGCGGTCATCGGGATACGGGCGGAAGTGGATGAGGGACGGCCCGGTGACTTCACCCTTCTCAATAAACGGGAGAATGTGCCCAGAAGTGAAACTTTTGGACTGCACGGGACTGTCGAAGTGGCGGTATGGGAACAGGTAGTTGAGCACCTCGGGCGGCGTGGTGACCACCTGTTCCGTGGCCAGCGAGCAGAACTCGAAGTGGCAGCTCTTGTAGATTTCCTGGATTTCGGCGAGATGTTCCTCAATGAAGCGGTGCATCTCGGGGTAGGGCTTGTCCTCCACGTAGATGATTTGGTCCACGTGCGGCATAAACGGCAGTCTGCCTCCGACATAGAGTTCCGTTGGCAGGCCCTTGCCGCCCCACGTTTCCGGGTCACCGCAGGGATAGCGACGCGTTGGGCGCTTCGGATAGTTCAACCTCGAAGTCGGGTTCTCGCCCACTACCCCATCCTTTTTCTTCTTCGGTTTCAGATCCAAATAGGCGGACCAATAGACCACAACGGGAATCGCCGTGCCCACAACGGCATACAAGATAGACAGCAGATACACAACAGCATAGACCGCATACTGCCACCTGTGGGGCTTATCCGAATCAATCGGCTCGCAAGCCGTCTGGTACATCTCTTTACCCAGCAGCTGCCCGCAGATATGGAAATGTTCACGCCACCCCTTCCGCACGGGCGGGAACAGGAGGGCGAGGAGGTGGAGAGAGATATAGATGTAGAGGAATAGCATAGGCAATGAATAATGAATAATGAACAATGAACTGGCTAAATAATGCACATTATCAAATGTTTACAAAAACAAACAGCACATATTTTCAAAACATTTTAAGGTGGCAAAAATACACCTTTTCAAGAAAAAAAATGAATTATCCCGTTCCGTCTTGTAGAGATTCCTGCGCAATCACCTAATGTCGGAGGTTCTGGATGACGATTTGCCATTAACGCACGAAACTCTCATTGTCAATCGCGCAGCGACTGCAATTTTTCATTAGATTTTTCATTGGATTTTCAAAATGATTTTAAGGAGTCCGAAGGACGACGACTCCTTATTAAGCCAGTTCCCTCAGGCTATTTTGGGTAGGATTTTCATTTGGATTTTGAAACTTGTATAGGTGACAACTAGTATATGTGGCTGCGTTGTGGCAAATTTTTTTTAAATGGATGTTATAAAATCAAAAAAGAATCCACTCAAAAATGTCAGGAAAAAGCAAGGTCGCTGCGCTCAAAATCAAATAAAAATCGTATTAAAAATCATAGGAAAAAAATTAAGTTTACGCATTATTCTGCTTGTTGACAGGCCAATAGATATATAGTCACAAAAAAATGTCCCTACCCTACTCTCTCAACGCACGCCAGTATCACGCGAATGTGGTTAATGAGGAGACCAAGTGGCCGGCCAAGAACAGCGTTGTGAGGCATAGCGCCAGCCAGTTTCTGCGGCCGATGGCGAACGTGGCGAACGAGCAGCACCTAAGCCCAAACATCAAAGTGGAAGTGGTAAGGGAAACGGGATTTCATAGGCGGGAGTGGATTTTGAGGGGTGGGGCAAAGATAGTGGGAAATATGGTTGACGTAATTTTTAAAAATGGACTTTGATGGGAGCTTCAAAAAAATAATCCTTGTTTTGTTGGAATTTTTGTGCAAGCCGAATGCAAACAAGCTCTGCTTGATTTGCTGAGGCGCAGCCAAAAATCAGCGCAGCTAACTGAGTAGGTCTGTGAGAACTGTCATGAGATTGAAAACGAAGGTGGGTACAAGTCTTAATCCTTGTTTTGTTGGAAGTTGGTCTGTGAGATGCAGGAAATAACCTATCAATTGAACTGCTAAAAGTCTTAATCCTTGTTTTGTTGGAAGTTGGTCCGTGAGATAATGGGAGCATACCTAAACAAATGCACCGACTTCAGTCTTAATCCTTGTTTTGTTGGAAGTAGGTCCGTGAGACTGCAAACAGTATGACAAACACAAAAAAACAAACAACGTCTTAATCCTTGTTTTGTTGGAAGTAGGTCCGTGAGATTGATGGCGCTTGGCAGTGTATGATTGACGGACATCTCTGTCTTAATCCTTGTTTTGTTGGAAGTAGGTCCGTGAGAATGATAAACAACAACGAAATGCTGATAACATTTCAGTCTTAATCCTTGTTTTGTTGGAAGTAGGTCCGTGAGACTACCTCAAAAGCCATTCGTACCGCAACTGGAAGTCTTAATCCTTGTTTTGTTGGAAGTAGGTCCGTGAGAAAAACGGATGGCTGAACGAAGATGAAAAACTCTACAATGTCTTAATCCTTGTTTTGTTGGAAGTAGGTCCTTGAGAATCACAAGACAATGACAACACAAGCACTTAAAGAGTCTTAATCCTTGTTTTGTTGGAAGTAGGTCCTTGAGTCTATAATGAGAAGACCAATGAAATCGAACAAGTAATCAAGTCTTAATCCTTGTTTTGTTGGAAGTAGGTCCTTGAGGGCAAACTTGACGACAGCCTCGGTTTCATCGAACGTGTCTTAATCCTTGTTTTGTTGGAAGTAGGTCCTTGAGTCTTCTTCGCCAAATCACTCAGTGAGGGGCTTACAATTGTCTTAATCCTTGTTTTGTTGGAAGTAGGTCCTTGAGAGGAAAAGCAAGCCACCAAAGAAGGCGGAAGGCGCAAAAGTCTTAATCCTTGTTTTGTTGGAAGTAGGTCCTTGAGTATCTACAAAGTAGACGTAGTAGGGAACAAGAAGGAGTCTTAATCCTTGTTTTGTTGGAAGTAGGTCC
Organism: Bacteroidales bacterium; assembly: GCA_024400835.1. GTDB lineage: Bacteria > Bacteroidota > Bacteroidia > Bacteroidales > WCHB1-69 > F23-D06. Next base: position 97,924 of record JAKSMC010000004.1, on the reverse strand, counting down.
TTGAGAACTCAATGGCCACAAACGTCCAATACGTCCAGGGTCTTAATCCTTGTTTTGTTGGAAGTAGGTCCTTGAGCGCCACGGGATTAACAACAAAGATATGAAAGAAGACTAGTCTTAATCCTTGTTTTGTTGGAAGTAGGTCCTTGAGAGCTTAGCAAGAAGTCGTACAGATTCGTTTTCGTCGGCGTCTTAATCCTTGTTTTGTTGGAAGTAGGTCCTTGAGATGGCCAGGGCGATTAACCACAGAGACCGCAGCCACGCGCTGTCTTAATCCTTGTTTTGTTGGAAGTAGGTCCTTGAGTACAGAGAGACAAGACAATGGCCGAGAACCTGAAGGGTCTTAATCCTTGTTTTGTTGGAAGTAGGTCCTTGAGCTATGACTGCAAAGCCTGTAAATACAGCTACGACGTCTTAATCCTTGTTTTGTTGGAAGTAGGTCCTTGAGAAGATATGATTCTTTCGAAAGTTGGGTTGTACTATAGTCTTAATCCTTGTTTTGTTGGAAGTAGGTCCGTGAGTATAATTATGAATTATGCGCCCTCACGATAAAAGCTGAGTCTTAATCCTTGTTTTGTTGGAAGTAGGTCCGTGAGGGTAACTGACCGTATAATATTGGCAAAACTATGGGGGTCTTAATCCTTGTTTTGTTGGAAGTAGGTCCTTGAGAGCAAAATTTTCATTATGTTGTTATTCAATCCATTAGCATATAAAAACAGTCTAAACCCGCTGCTTTTGCATCAAAAAAAGGTACATTTTTTTGATGGAGCAAAAGTAAAATAAATTTCCAATATGTCAAAGAACTCGTTATAGTTATCAAAAACGCATCAAGTATTGAATTCAAATTCAAAAGAACAATGTGTTTTTGCTGTGCGTGATCACATCTATATTTATGTTCTGGCCAATGATTTTCATCGACCGCAAATACTCCGTTGTAATAGGCACTACCAAGATGCTGTCATTGTTCTCATATACGGCCTGCACATCCGCCAAGTCTTTCTTGATTTCATTGAATTTCGACATCTCCAAATCGGCCAAGAAAATTGACTTCTGTATACGTGTACATCCTTGTCGCTCCAAATACTTCACCACATATCGGCGCACCTTATTGCTTTCGATATCATACATCACAAAAAACAGCATTCTTCCAATTCTTTTCTTCTGATTATTAACTAATCCCAATATTCGCTTCGTCCGTTCCTCCAAAGGCAACAGATCATCCCAATCATCCTCACGGTCACGATTCGGAGCGGGAGAATCTTCCAACCCCGCCGTCGCAATCTTCTTCAACGCGTCTATGTAATCGTATGCCTTCTTTCGCCTGCCCATCTCACAACTGCATTATATACCCATTAATAACGTCAACACACAAATCATTCAACTCGGCATTGGTTCCCGTACGTGGCGATTTCACCACGCTGAAACCTCGCTTCCCGTAAAACAAGTTCACTTCCGCCAGACGATGTCCCAACTTCATCCTGATCTTCTTCCCATAATTGATATTCAAAATCTCCGTCACCTGCATTCCCGTCTCTTCAATGGCCTTTTTCACATCCGCAATCACTTCGTTCAACTGTTCCGGAACATATACCTCCGCACGCTCCTTTGGTGTTTTTCTTAATTTCAGCAATTCTTTAATCTTCAATATCTCCGCCGCATCCGGATCCACATCTTTCATTACCCGTTCCTCTTCCTTTTGCTGTTTTACACTCTCTTTCAGTTCCCGTTCCAAAGAATGTTTTTGCGTAAACAGTTCCTGAGGATTATCCATAGCCATGTATTGATTCCAATCTACTGGTTCTGCATTTGGATTAAAGTATGCTTCAGAATCCATACTTATGAAGCAGGCCCGACTCACATCACAGGTTTTCGCATCCAAAACCTGTTCCAATCCATACTGCTGCGAGAATTGTTTCACAAAGGCCTTGTAAAACAACGAATACACGCCGGCATCATAACAGCGTTCCTTGAATTTGAACAACACCTTCAGACCATCTTCACTGGGAGACAAAAAAGACATCACCACCCTGTTGTCTGCTTGAATGTGCATCCTGACTTGACTCAGCACCATACCCTTCGCTTCTATATGGTCGATATCCACAAAGAAATATTCCGTATAGGCAAAATTCTCATTTTTACGGAATGGAGGATTGAAGGTGCCGCATACCAGAAAAGGCAGTTCCCGCTTCAGCTGCGCATAGCTTTTGGTATCCATATCACGAACAATTCGCAACCGCCGGATCAGGTTCTGAATCTCGGGTTTCGGATTTCGGATACTATTATATATATAGTCCAACGGAACCTTTTTCAGAGGTTCTGTCATACTCGTTACATTTGTTCCTGCGTGCAACATAACCTATTCCTCCCCTATTCGTGTTTTTTGAATATCTGGGCCAATTTTTGCGCATACAGCTGTATCTGATAGCTGCGACTGCGTTCCACGCCCTTCTGTTCCACCACATCTTCCAAATAATCGTTCACGGATTGGATAAGCACACGGCGGCCGAGAGGTTCAAGCCAATAGGATTCGTCCTCCTTTACCGAATAGTATTCGTCGGTGATGACATTTTGTATTACGAGGCTATAAACCACATAATCAATCCATATCCTATAAAGTTCAATCACATCATAAACCAAGACGGGACGGTTATAATTATCGCGATGCATAATGCCCACATAGGGATCTATTCCCGCCTTGATGAGTGCGCCCTCGATTTTGCCGTAGAGCAAGCCGTAACCATAATTCAGCAAAGCATTCACCGGATCCATGGCCGGGTGTTGGGAGCGTTGAGCAAAACGCAAATGCTCAGGGATATATTGATTAAGCATCTCGAAATAGATTTTCGATGATACACCTTCCCAGCCACGCAAAGTGGCGGCGATATCAGAGACGATTTCACCATCCAAACCTGCGATTTTGCTGCGGTAATCTTCCAATCTATTCACCGCCTTATCCACTTGCCAACGTTCCACCCCATTTTCAGGCTGCATCATCAGAATCAAGGCCTGTTGGTTTTCAATCTTTTGGCGAATGATCTCCTTTATCCAATCCACGGCATCGTGCGAAAACGAAAAATTCAACTGGCCTTTACGGATAGTGGATATCGAGCCATATTTAGGGCTCCATATCCGTCCGACGGGGTTGCCAGAGCGATCGGTAAAGATGACTTCTATTTCATTTTCAATAGCCAGCATCACCGCATCGCTGGTAATCTGCGCACCTTTGCTTATCTGAATAGATGAAATCCCAGCCACTGGCAGACGTTGCTGACCATCCTTATAGGTAATCACAAAGCCCTCATTGTCACGATTGAGGGAAGTTCCGAAAGTATTGAGGACGAGTTCCATAGTGGGTTGACGATTATTTTATGAAAAAATCTTTACAAATATGCACGGTATGCTTTGCTCTTGTAAGAGCCGTATAAAACCACTGGTATTTGTTTTTCGTCGGCTTTCGAGTAATATTCCGAGGCATTTGTATATAAACAGAGTTCCACTCCCCGCCTTGCGATTTATGACAGGTGATGGCATAACCATAATTACAACGAAGCGCATTCAAGTACGGGTCCATTCGCATCGCTCTATCAAACTGTTCTTTGTTTTTCTTTTGAGTGATTTCTTTGCGTTTCATCCTAATAACGAAATCAAGGAACAGGCCCGACTGCTGACGTGCATCCAAGTTCACTTGAGAATCATTCAGAATAGTCTCCAGCAAAAGTGTAGAATACTCCTTGTTTGAAAACAATTCCTTTACTCGGATTTCCCTAAACACGAGTTCAGTTTGATAACCGTCAGGAGTGTGTACTGTTTTGAAGGTACGTTCGGTTTCAGAACTTAACCCGACAACCTCAACCATATCCCCATTCATTAGTCCTGTCAGCAATTGATTCTGAGTAACCATCAAAAGATCGCCCACTTGCACAGGACCTGTAAATCCCAAGCTGTTTCTAATCTTCTGAGACATTTCCAAACATTTCGAATTACTGCTGCAGATGAATGTAGAATCATTATACCCTTTTTTACGAATATTCTGCAAATACAACTGCTCCATTTCTAAAAGGTCGCTATGGATTTTCACATCATCATACGCCGACATCTGCAAAGGAGATCCCCACACAGCTCCATAGGGATTTTCATTTTCGGGAGCCATATTCCATAGTTTTCGTATATATGCACCCGCAGAAACAATTGAATTGTCTTGCCTCATAATCTCAGTAAGGCTTCCTTCCTGACATTTCAGGCCAAAAGTCTGTTCAAAATAAGAAGGTGTTAATGCAGGGGATATCGTTCCCAAAATTGGCGGCAACTGACAGGGGTCGCCTACGAAAATGAATTTCGATTCGGGATATGGGTCATAATCAAGCAATTCCTTAAGAATACGACCTGAGCCAAATTTAGCCTGAGTAATATCCTTATCCTCCATATCGGAAATCATAGAGGACTCATCGACAATATAAATCACTCTATTTCTATCTTCTACAGAAAGGACTGTCGGCTCGAACACCAAGAACAACTGGCCAGTTTCATCAACAGATGCTTTTTTGTCGTCAATGTTCGACAAGTCTTTATTGAAATCCTTGTACCGATATATCATGCTATGGATGGTGGTTGCCTCTCTATCGGTATGATTGGCCAAAATTTTAGCTGCACGTCCTGTAGTAGATAACAGTCTGTACTGTTCTTCTTTTTTCTCAAGTTCGGCAATCAAGAAACGCATCAACGTGGTTTTACCAGTACCGGCATAACCTTTTAAAATAAAGACTCTGTCTTCCGAATGAAAAACAAAATCTTTCAATTGTTTCAAGACAACTTTCTGACTTTTAGTCAGTTTAATATCAACATCAGACATAGTAGATTATTTACTTTGAGGTACATTTCCTTTGTTATTACGGGACTTGCGATAATGTTTTTTTCGTTTGTTTTTATTGGAAGTCACATCGTTTCGTACAAGATTCTTCACGTCAGGGCAAGTCACAAGCAGTATCTCTTTCCTAATATTGGCTGGAACCTCTCCGCCATTATAGAACTTCATACTAACGATATTCGTAATATTCTGCACGGAAAAATCCCTTTTTCTGATTTTAAATGTGCCGACGCTTAAATTTACCTTTTGGTAAAAATAACCTCGCACCAAGAAAAAAACGATGCATAAAATCGAAAGATTATTAACAATCGTGCAAACCAGATAAAAATCACTTATGACACTTCTCATAATTGCAGATAATTTCTAAAACGTACGAATTGGAATTTAACCTCTTTTCCGCCGTCGGCCAACTCATTCACAATGCGTTGCGTGGTGGATGCCACACAAGGGATGTTTCGTTTTTGAAGACGAGACACCAACGAGAACGTGAGCGTCATCTCGCCCATTAAATGAACCGATATGGAATGATTGTCGGAAAGTACCACTACCCTACTGACATAATCATCGGCCAAAGCGGAAATTGCCACTTCATCGGCTTGTGGGTCAACGGTTGGAAAAGGCAAATCCACCACTTCACCGAATTGCGTCTGGGCTGCAGAAAGTTGTTCGTCGCTCCATTTGGAGACAGGATGGTTGGATAGGTTGATAAGCATAGCGAAATTTTATAATTGACGTTTAACAGCAGAAATAAAAGCATCTAATTTTCTTTCTTCGGTGAAAAAATCCCGACCATAATACTCTATTCCCATATTTTTAGCAGCTTTGGACCAATCTTCATTTTCCTGTCCCAACGAGAATATATAGGAACGTGCTGACAATCCTAAAAGATTTTCTTTTAAAGCAGAGGCCTTATACACAATTTCGTTCAACATTCCTTTACCCTCCACGCCTGTTTTGCATTCTATTACAAACAGTTTATTACCTATTGTGAAAACGACATCTAAATCATTATTGGTTTTAGCCGTTTTGGGACCTAATACTATATCTGTTGGATTCAACCTTTCCCGAATGAGATGGTAAACATATTCCTCGAACCAACCTCCTGTCAAATATTGAACATCCTCCTTCGAAAGTTCACCAGAATCATAAGGGAAAGATATTTTAGTCAAAAAGTCAGATAATCCCTTAATCCTTGGATGTTTTTCATCTTTTGCGGAATTTTCAATATCTGTAACAATCAGTTTTTTATCATTACGATAACACCTTAATTGGTGTAAAATCTCGAAATCTTCCGACGATAATGACAATTCACTATTTTCTATAGAAATAAATCTATCAAAGAAGGCAAAAGTATAGTTCTTATCAATGTGAGGTTGATGTTGGTTGCGCAAATGAGTATTATAAAGGTTTGTATATTCTTCAACCGTCACACGGCGTTCAATCGAAGTCACAGACTGATTCATTTCATTCGCCCAAATAATATTATTTTTCGGATAAGGGATATAATAGAAATTAGAATTATAACGAGAGAACACACTCTGCACGGCCAAAGCCATAAACTTAGTACCCCCCGTCAAATTTACGGCATATTGCTTCTTATCAGACAATTTGGATTCTATTTGACGGCTAATTTCCGACCAATTCTCTTCATCACCATTTCGTTCGAAAACAACATCTATGCTTTCACATAAATTGTAATTCAGCACATCTTTTATCCAAGAAATTCTTTCTGCCATTTTTTGCGAAGCAATAAACATCAATTCATCCCCAGGGACAAACATTTCTTTAATAAAAAGATAATTGGGGATAGTTTGTTCAGAAATAATACTTACAATGGTTTTATTCATAATATAGGTATTTTTTATTTATTGTCAATTGTATAGCCAAACCTGACCAAAGTTCAAATTGTGTCAAATCTATATCCTCAGGATTACACCATAGCGGATTATTGATTTCATCATCAAAGTGCAACAAATCAGAAGTTAATTCTATTTTGAACACAACCCCAGTATGGCAATGTCCAACCTCTGTTTTCTCTTCATTAATCATTCCTAGTAAATTGATTTGTTCTGATGACAAACACACATTCAACTCCTCCTGGATTTCTCTTATCAACCCATTTTGTAGAGTTTCGAACATTGTTACACCCAAATCATTGTCATTCACATGGCCGCCAATTCCTGCTGAGCGTAACCCAATAAGACGTTTTTCACTTCCATGCCTACAATAGCATAGCAATTCACCTTTCTCATTGAACACCAAAGCATAGGCAATGATTTGCTTATATGAACTGTCCGTCTCCGCATTTAACCTTTTTACAAAAGTCATTGGTAGCTGGTTCAACTCTGCCGGAGTAACAATCCATGCTGATTTAGACAAATCGAATACCGATTTCATAGTGTTTGTAGGCACACATAATACATTCTCGTCTTTCATAACCAATTTTTCTTTATCAATTCGCCCAAATCCTTTTCTGCATTTCTAATCAACTGTTTTTTCTTTTCGTATGGATAGAACGCACTTCTAAAGCCATTGCATATCAGTTGCAGTATTTCCCATTTAGAAAGCCCACCTTCCGTCATACGTGCAGCCTTATGCAATTCATAAGTCATATCCGTTAATGATATGCCAGGATCGTCTGTATTTACGCTCACTATCAAATCTTTCTCCAGATATTTTTTCAATGGATACGTAGGATAACATGCTGTTTCTTCTGGAAAATAGTTATCTCGAAAGCCCACTATTTGAAAATTGCTGGACGGACACATTTCAATGCCTATTCCACGTTCCAAGAACTTATTCAAAAGGTCTTCATTGTCCTTCAATGTCAATCCGTGACCAATTCTTTCAGCATTCAGATGATACACAGCCTGCCAGATATTATCAACGGGCTGGTCTTCCCCCGCATGAATGGTAATATTGTGGCAATCCTTCATTATATCCATAAAGGCCTCACGCATTTCCTTTGGAGATTTAGCCGACTCATCTCCTGCGACATCAAATCCTCGAAAAAAAAACGTGAATTCATCAAACTTTTTCAGTTGATTGACCAATTCAACATATTCCTTTGTCATATCCTCTCTATGACGCGAGACAATAAAAATCAATGATGTCGCTATCTTTCTTTCCGCTCTTTTAAGCATATTACACATTGCAAGAACAAAAATTCCTGCTGGGATCCCTGCCGTTTTCGCATAATTCAATGGAGAACATCGAAGTTCCACATACTTTACATTATTGGCAATACACTTTTTTAAGAACACATCCAAAGTAGCCTCTACAGATAGAATACTATCCAACAAAGAGGATCCCTGCAAATCGCCTAATCTTTCATACGCAGCAATCCCAACACCACTAAAATTTTTCTCTTCTGTATAATCACCATATATTTCCCGCATTAATCCTGCTGGATCATCAGCAAAGCGAAGAATCAATGGCGCAACAATGCTGCACTTGGGCACATTGTATTTTTTCGACAAATTGTCTGCATAAGTTCGAATATTTTTAATGTCAACGGATTTCTTGTAGAAAGAGTGCTGATACCATTTCCCAAATTCTGCATTCTCATCTGCAATGCCATCCACATAACCTTTCACGTATGATGCTACCGCCAACATATCCTTGGGAGAAAGAACGCCGCCCAAATGACAATGCAAATCAGTTTTGGGCAGTCTTCTCAGCCATTTGATTTCAGCAGATTCTTTCTTCTTGTTTATTCCTATTCTTTCACGCTTCAGCTGTTCAATTTTCGATGGAGGCAATGTGTATAGAATATGAAAGTTACTACGCGTCTCTTCTTCATTCAAATAATAAGAAGTGAAAAAATGCTGTGCTTCAGATTTTTGACGTAAAATCTCTATGAGATAATTTTCATTGGGTTCAAAATATATTATTTCGTTGTCCTCAAAATTTTGCATCAGCGGTTTTAGAGCCTCGTTAGGTGGAAAAGAGTTCAACAGAATAGGCTGTGCCTCTTCTGTTTTGTCGCCCAAGACATGAACCAACATATCGCAGCCAAAGCAATATGCCGCATCCTGCATATCGGCACTCATTGTTTTCCTTCCACAAGCCAATGACAGATACAATTTACCTTTGTCTGTCACTTGTTGCTTTGCATAAGTAGCCACACGGAGAACCAAATCATGATACGCTCTAGCATCACTTTCACATAAAATATCACCTACTCCTTTTAACACAAAAAAACGAAATACGATGCCATATTTGGAACAATGTTCCTTTATGTAATCAATGCTTTCATATATTGATAGTCTCAATGGTTTTTCTTGATGCTTTTGATCTGTTGCCACCAACCATACTTCATCAACAGACTCAACTTGTTTCCTCAAATTTGCAACGTAGGTGTCATTTTGATAGAAATCAAAATTATAATTATTAAAGAGGCCTATGGTCTCTTCAATAATGTCAGGCTGAGCCCCTAATGCTGAAAGTAAGATATTCATAATCTATTTATTTTTCTACAATTTCCCAATGTCCGCCTTTGTCTGGTCCAACACGGCGAATCAATCCTTGTTGTTGCATTTGACGAAGTTGCCATTTTATTCCATCTTGGGCCAAGATGTATTTCCCTGTCCAAACATACAGGTTCACATTTCCATCATCCATTTCCATACAGGCATTATCGTAATACAATCGTTTCCAACTTCAATTTGTCGGAAATCATCGTTGTAAGTAAGTACCATGAGATTATCAAACGAGAGTCTTTTATTCAGTTTGATCAAGGCCTGCGTCTCTCGCATAAACGTCTCACTGCCATCCTCACCCAAAGTGTAACACACTTGAACAGCCAGTGCCTTTTCGGGCACCACAAAATCGACTTCAACATTATAGTTGTAGAAGAAGACACTGTCATTCAGTCCATATTTGCGAAGCAAGGCGACAGCTACCATATTTTCCAACTGAGACGTAAGACAATCCGTTGTCAGCAGCCCTATAATGCCGTTGTCAACAAAGTAGTATTTCTGGTTGGTCTCACGCATGGTGAAATTATCCGCCCAATTCTTCATAGGCAGAATCAGGAAAGCATCTTTGGCATAATTGGCATAAGAAATGATGGTGTTTTTTGACACTTTTGTTCCCACCGACGCCATCAGATTGGCCAATCGGGTAAGTGCAACAGGCTGATTTACACATTCAGCCAACCTTCGGAACATCAGCCGCAGGGCGTTCTGGTTTTCCACCTTGTTGCGTAGAGCAATATCGCCCAAATAAATCTTCTGATATACCGAAAGCAGATATTCCTTTTTCCCCTGCAGCGGTGCGCATTCGGGAAATCCTCCGTGGCGCAGATAATCATCTACTAATGGTTCCAGTTCATCAAAATCGTATTGTTTTTTTTCAGTATCGAACAAGTTGGCTTTGGCAAATTCAGGAAAACTATATGGGAAAACATTTTCCACAACATACCGTCCCCCCAACGTGGTGGCCACATCCGAGCTCAGCATTTTCGCATTTGAACCTGTAATATACACCATGAATTTCTGGTCGGCCAAACGACGGGCGAACTTTTCCCAGCCCTCAATATTTTGAATTTCGTCAAGGAACAGCATCGGTCTGCTCCCACCCATTTCGGTATGCACTTCAAGGATGGTGTCGAAATCGTGAACATTGAATCCGAGCAGGCGGTCGTCCTCAAAATTAAGATAGAGCATCTCGTCCCAAGAATGTCCTTCGCGCAAAAGTTCCTGCATTCTTTGGAAGAGCAGGAAGGACTTACCCGCACGCCGCACCCCGACCAACACATAGCGGAAATGGTCGTAAAACAGAAAATCACGTTTTACAACCCTCATATTTTCAACCAGTTCGCGGTTTTGCTTCAGTACTTCTTCCAAAATATCCTTGTTTACCATACCCATAATATTTATTTTGCAAAGATACTTATTTTCGGCTTATATTTTAGCCGAAATGAATTAATTATAATTTTAGTCTATATTTTAGCCAAAACAAACCCATATTCAATATTGATCAATGTACAAGCTAAAAAGTAGATTTTATTTGGTTATGATTTGTGAGAACCACAGAGATGAAACTCTAATATTATAATGAAGTTAACTTCACAAATCCCAACAATTCACACTGGTCATCTACTCGTCGAGTTTTAGGAAAATCATATTGCTCATAGTTGAAATTCTTCGGACGAGAAACAGGCACTACCAATGAAGAAAAATTTTCAAGACCTTCTGCCCATGCACCTGTGATGAAACGCCAGCCAGAGCCGTGTCCAATACGGAGCACGCATTCCGAACCACCTTTGCAATTCTTAATATGATTTCGAATTTCTTTCATTCTTTCAATATAATCATGTACACTTTCACTTTCATCTGCTGATTCTCTATCTTCCCAATATCGAATTTCACTTTCAACCAATTGAGAAGTGTGCTCATTAATAATTTTGAAAAGTGATTGAAGAGTTTGCATTTCTTCAGGTAATATCCCGATGGAATTTCTGGCATTTTGTGGCCATTTCTTTTTTGCAAAACCATAATAATCAGAAGCTAATTTCATTTGAAATTCGGATTCATCCTCTGGTCCTAATGCTTCAATTAATTGCGATTTACTTGTATCCCAAAATCCCTTTTTTTCTCGCTCATTGATATTCACCATTCGTAAAGCGACCTCATAATTGTTTCCGAAAACAGCATCCCCGACTTGCAAAAAACGAAACACATCACTATTCGGGTCTGCGCCAAACAACATTGCTTCTACATTTTTTGCTGTAGGTTTCCCCTTCCTGTCTTGTATTTTAGATTCAAGATTATGTCTTTGAGCAGCCAAAGATGCTACGATTGCCGTGCGAATAGCACCTTTTATTGAAGAACCAGGAATGTAAGGTTTCCCCATTCCGTCGTGAATGAATTCTTTCAAGGTGTCAGAAGTTCTAGCACCATCACTCCAGTCTAAAATTACTCGTTTAGAATAATCTTCAATATCTGAATTTGGAGCAAATTGTTTGACAATTTCTTCCGATGATTCCTTTCGTTCAATAGCCGCAACCCAGTTTGAAATATGCTCTTCACCAATAAGACTCATTATCTTTTGAGCATCAATCAAACCGAAGATTTTGCCATTGGCATTTTGCCCTTTAACAAAATCACTCCCATATTGCAAATTTTCACCACTGCCGATATGAACGGAAGTCAGCGTCTCAATCTTTATTCTACTCATTTTCTATCAAATTTACTGGTACAACAAATGGTTTGCCGCTCCGATAAATAGGATGCATACGTTCATCATTCCAATCAGGTTTTAAATCCACGATTTTCCCTTGAAGATCAGCAGTTGTTATAAAAACAGACCCGACATTGAACATATACACAGCTTTTTTACGAAGATGTCGAAAATCCGTTTCAGAACTTCCTGCCAAATAACCGTCACGCCGAATTAATTCATACTTGGAATCAGACAATTGCAATTTAGGCAGTTCCTCTTCCATTGGGATATATGTTGAAAGCAAAAGTGTGGCATTCGGATTTTCTGGAATGTCAACCCGAATATTGGATTTCTCAACTTCGAATTTCCCACCCCCAACATTCTTGTCTGTGCCGATGCCCGTTTCTCCTAACGTTTCCAACAAAGATTTCAATTCTTCAATTATGTCGTCTTCTGCTTTTGCCATAAAACACAAACCGGCATTGTTTCTGAAATATGTCCAATCGAAAAAGAACGGTTGAGCATTTTTATTGTCTCTGGGTACAGAAACACGTTGATTTACTTGCGACTGCATTGGCTCGGCAAAGTCTGTTTCAGTAGATGGCAACAGATACTCTCCCTGCAACTGGTTTGAACATACTTCAAGCGTTTTCCCAGAAATCAGTTCTTGCCAAAGAGAACTTTCAATGAACTTTATCTTTTTCAGTTTTTTTCTATATTCGTGTTCTTCTTTGCCTTTCACCTCAACTGAAATCTTGCCTTGCGGTTTGGGGAGGAACAAACAATCATTTATGTACGGAAAAGCCGAACTGACAACAAACGAATCTAAAAAACATTTAATATCATCACTCTTTCCTTGCATCGCACGCACGGATGCCAATGCGGCTGAAATGGCATCACTTTGCCATTGGGAAGCCGAAAAGTCATAGTTCTCCTTTCCTGTTCCCACATGCAGCGGCGACAAATTCTTTAATTTGAATATGGTATATCCGGCCATAATCAATAGGTTTTAGTTTCTTCCTTAATAATTTCTATTTCAACTTGACCATAGCCGCGAGAGCCGTGACCACCAAGATAATCATCTTCCAGCAACTGAATAGCATCCTTTAAAGTCGCTTTCAGTTCAGCTTCATCCTCTCCTTCAAAAACATTCAACACCATATTGAGTTTGAATTGAGCGCCTGCTGGAACACGTTCAAACGTACGAGGATTGGCTTTTGCAGTAACACGATCAATAGCCACTTCTGTTTTGCTTTCTGTATATGGCAAATCAGTATTACTGAAATCGCAGGCATTCATGTCCAATTCTGCATCACGAACAATCAGTCGGGATGGTTTACTACTGTCACTGTCGCCAGCTGTCCCAAACAATTTTCCAGAAATTGAATTGGGGTCATTGCTCGGACCGACATTCCCCTTTCGATCAACTGAGGCACATCCTTTAGCGATTTCCACCAAAGAACGCATTTTACCCTTTAACGAGCTCCCCGGAATATAAGGGATGTTGTTAATAGGATTACGAACCACGAACTTATCGGGACCACCAATGTTCAAAGCTGCGTTTGTACCACCAATGTGCAAACCTGTTTTCAAAGTAATTGTACCTGTGTAAATTATCTTTTTTTCTAATTTAATTGCTGACATAATATTTCTATTTTATTGTTATTAACTAATTTGACCAAAATCAATCTTTTCCACCGTATGCTTTATGATAAGCCAAAATGGCTTCAATCAAATTACAGAAATTCTGATAACATTTCTGATTTGTGACTAATTCAGATGCTTTGTCAAAAATTTTCTTGAACAATTTCAGGCCCTCGTTTTTTTCATCACGACCTAATGCGTATGCTACTTTGGGTTTTAAAAGATAAAATGATGATTTTTCTTTTTCAAATTCTCCCATTTGAATACGCTTTATCTCTCCATAAATGCTTCTGATTTTTGAGTTTGTCAACTGGTTTTGAGCCATGAATTTCCCCATTTCTTCGGCATACTTCACGGTTTCTGAAGAAGCATCATTGGTAATCCATTCGTTTTTAAACGGAATCTTTGAAAACTGAGTGTCTGCATTTTCCCGATTGTTCTGGAAATTGCCTCCATTTCCTTGGCGATTGCCGCCATAATTTTGATTATAACCTTGCATATTTTCAAATTTTAAATTGTTATTGATTATTTTTCAGTTCTATATTTCAATTCTGCCCATCGTGCGGCAAATGTCCACAACTCCAATGGATGATAATCTGTCTCAATGGCTCGGCCATTTAGTGTGCCTTTGTTTTTGTCACAAACCTCTTTGATGCAGTTCTCAATAATCTGCTTGGCTTCTGCATCTTTCACACGTTCTTTCATACGACTCAAATCGTAGGTGAACATCCAATAGGTTTTCATTTTGGTGATGCGATGATGCTTAACTTCCGCATTTTGATAATGAGTCATCACTTTTCCCAAAAATGATTTGGGAAGTTTTTCTTTATCATCAATCAGACGAACAAGGTTTTCTACCAATGAAACCACTTGAGGGAATTCCTTGTCCCAGTTCAAAGGCATTCCCATAAAAGAGATTGCATTTTTGTCAAATCCTTTACAACTGTGCCCTTTGGCATTTTTCTCTTCTTCGTCACTCATTTCCGCAGCCTTCATAATTGGGAACTTCGCATTCACAAAAGAGATACCTCCAGATAAAGAAAAGGCAGGGTTCGTACAAGCAAATTCCGAGAAGTCTTCTTTAATTTTCTTCGCCAATTGAATGGTCACTTCCCAGCTTCCAACAATAAAGACATCATCTCCACCACTATACACAATAAACGAGCGTTTGGGTTCAGTTTCACGCCAGATGGTGTTCAAGTAACCGGAAAAGAAAAAATCAAACGAACGACTCAACGCCGCATACCTTGACAAAGTTGCTCTTTCGGGAGCAATGCCGCTTTGGAAAATGCTCCCGAGATTATCCACATCCATTCGAAGCACGCCCATTCTGGAGAAGCTATCGTTTTCGCACATTTCTTCAAATGTAGGGACGTTTTTATCATTGATTTCATTTCCACCATAAAACTCAAGTCCATAGATGTTGTTGACACCATCTAATGTCCTCAAAAAATCGCAATTTCCCTCTTTCCCGTTCATTGTGACAACCGACACACTGTCAGCCGAAGCTTTCAGTTTTTCTTTCTTTTCCTTGATGTCATTGTCATTCAAGAAATAGTATGTGAATCCCAAATTTGCAGGCGAGATATGTGTTTTATCTTTCCAATAAGGTAATGGTTCACCTTCTTTAACTACAAGGAAATCCGACGAACGTAATTTTTCACCAATATTAATCTGTTGGAAGTTCACTTCTTTCAAAAGCAAATCGCCTTTCTCCTTTGGCATTTCCTTCGGAAGGAATTCTTCGCCCGTGATGCTGTCTCGCTTTGAATCGCCACCAGCCATTGTTGGTTCAAAGAACTGTTTGTAATTATCCTGAATCATTGAGGCAAATTTTGCAGACTTCTTTCTGTCTCGTTTCTTGAACAAATCGCCCCATACCAAACCAAGATGCTGTCCATTTCTGTGCATCAAAGCGTCTTTTGACAGTTCAATACTGTCAATAGCAACAAACAAAGCTGTACCATGAGTATCAAACAATGCTTTTTCAATATCTCTAACTGCTTTTTCCAAACTAATCTTAGTTTCTTTCGTATTGGGAGCCAACAGATAAAAACCTCCACCCGAATTGTAAACCACATTAGCTTGGAAAAGATTCAATTCCTTCAATAAATAGCGAACAACTGTATCTGAAAGCAACCGCAAATAAAAAGAACGTCCTTTCAAATTCTTGGCAGCATATTTTGAGACAATCTGATATATATAAGATTGTATTCCACTGAAATCAGCGCCAATTAACAAAAATGGATTCTTTGTCTCTTCACCAGATTGTTTCCAATCATACAAGCACACAGCCAATGCCGCAGTAGTTTTTAGATGATCATACAAAGAAACATCTGGGAAATTTATTGTACTTGCCGGAATACATGATGTATATTTCAACAACAGATTCAATAGCGTTTCCGAAAAAGCACGATAGGTGTCAGCCTGGATGAACTTAAATTCCCCTTTGAAATCATACCAAAGAGTTTCATAATTAGGAATGGTTTCAAATGATTCTTGAGGAAAATATTCTTTTGTCAGATTCATTTTTGATATTGGGATATGGTGCCATTCCGTCATTTCGCGATGAATGGTTTCCATAATGGGAATCATTCTTTTCTTTTTGAATGCATCCCAAGAAGCCAATTCTTCATCTTGTGCATCCTTTAAAGCATCAGCAGAAGCTCTATCCATACCCGAAGAAAGACAATCCGCCTCTTTAATGATTTTCCCCAAATCAGACAACTGCTCGGAAGATAAATGATGAGCAGCGGCTAAATTCATCAAATTGTCTTTCACAGAAATGTCTTCCAATCCAGAATCAACAAGATTTTTAAAAACAGGACTGAAATCTTCAATGAATTGAGCCGTCCACAATACATGCTTATGCGAATAACGACCATTGTATTGAGGGCAAAAAACACTTTCAACTTTGCAATGCTCTTTTAAAAACTTACTGTTATTAACAGAACCGACATCCGCCCTCTGATAGAATTTTCCAATATCATGCAGCAACGCCGCAAGGTAGATTTTTTCTCTTGTATTATCCATATTCTTATATTTTACTCTTTATTACTTTCCATTCTTTTCACCATTCCATTACCAACACTAACGCCCTTTCCCAGGCCAATATAGTCGGGCAGAGAGACGTTGGACTTGAATGCCACATCAAACCCCATCAGTTTGACACCTTTATGCATGATGCTCATCGGTTCACTTGCTTCTGTGATTTTGCATTCCACCTGCTTGTCGTATTGAATGCCGACTCCCTTGCCAAACGATAGGATGTTGCCAATGAGAAGTCGCTCTAACATCGCATACTTCTCTGCCAGACTTTCCAATTTCGTGTACTGTTCGTAATTCTCCTTATTGAATGGCAGCCATTTGCGAATGGTATAGCTGAATATGCTGTCCCAAACCTGAACCAAAACCTTATTGGGCTTTATCGATTCCACTTCCAATTCAAGCGGACGATCTCCTATATTCACAACAAAATCGCAAGCCGAAAAGAACTGGCCAATTGCTTCCGTGCCTTCACCGATGCACACAATAGCCGCTTTCTGATGGATACGCTTATACTGTATTAATGGATAACGATAAACAAGACCCTCTTCTTTATGGTTATGAAAAAGATCCGCACCTTTATCTTGAAGTGCATTTACAATTGCACCTCGAAAAGCAGGTATTTCATCCCTGTAAATAGGATTAGAGAACTGTACAAGTAAAATGTTGAGATTATTTTGCATAGGCGTTTCTTTACTTTGTCAAACAGGTTGTTTATTATATTTTTTGTTGAGTGCAAAATTATACAATTATGTTTTAGTTTTGACAACTCAGTTGCTTTTATTTGTTAATATTTTTCAACAATGAAAAAAACAACATCAATTCTCTGTTATTCAATCTTTTTGTTCACGCACACCTTTTCCTACAAATCTTCCCATTCGCAAAATCTAAGATCAGATTGTTTTTTGCCATAAAATTCACGCCCAAAATTCCGTGAACACGAAGTCCGTGCATTTTTTCCATAGTATCAAAAGAACTGCATACAGCACTCGTTACGTCAAATTTGGCTTCGAATGGATGCCCATTCACTTTGAATTTCATACCAGTACCAGTTTTCTTCTCATGGACAACGTCCCCCATACCAATGATAGTGCCATCAATCTCAAACTTCTGCAAGTCATTCTCTAATAAACGATAAACCCGTTCGTCCAAAAAGCAACTGCCGGCTCCCGTATCGAGAAGAAATACCAATCCTTTGTCTCCAATTGTTGCCAAAAGTACGGGCAAGCCTATTTCATTCATTCCCAAAATGGGCATTATCACTTCTGGTCTGTTTTTCATAGTCTTGAATTGCTTTGCGTTCTTCTTCATTTTTCTGTTTTCTATTTTCATTTCTTTTCTATTTTTTTGATGCCGCAAAAATAATATATGCTTACGAACACTATGTTCGCAATTTTTGATAGGCCTGGTGCATCTGCTCTACCCTCTCCATAACTTCGTTGCGGATATTGTCTGGTGAAAGGACAATCAAGTCTGCGCCAAAAGCGGTGAGCTCGCGGATGAGTTCGTAGTTGTTCATGCAGTCGATGGAGAAAAAGAAGCCGCCTTCAAGTTGGGGATACTCCGCACGCAAAGCCATTTCTTTGCTGCCAGAGTACTTCTTCTGTGATTCGTGCAGCGGCTTTGTTTGCACATAACACTTGGATTTGTCGCTGACCCAGAACAAGATGTGTTCTACCGGATTGCCTTCATAATAGGTAACCCCAATGATGTCCTCGTATCGTTCGTTGATGTCGCCATTGTAGGGCACGTATTTCTGCGCGGGCAAGGGCTTCACTTTGTCAATACGGTCCAAACCGTAATTGCGCAACTCTCCTGCCGCCACATCCATCGCCATCAAAAACCAACGACGGTTATACTCCTTCAGCAAATAGGGATAAAGCATAATCTTCAATTTCGTGGCTGGATCATCAAATGTATGGTAGGTGATTTCCACCACCTGCCGATTGGAAATCGCCGTGTAGAGCTCGCCTAACGTTGATTCTCCCTCCAAAGGATTTTTGGACAGAGAGATGATTTGCCGGGAATCCGATTTGCCAAGACTGGAGCGTAATCGTTCCAAGCCCTCCAACTCGGGCAGTCCGTCAAATTGTCCGAGCAGCGACATCGCCTCCGACAACAAGTACTTCTCGTCCTTGCTCATCTCCTTATTGAAAATCGGGATGGCATCCGAAGTATAACGAAGAATGCGATTAACAACGTCCTTCTGCTTTTCCTCACTGAAGACAGAAGCAGAACTTCGTTCAAATGGAATTCTAAATGGGCCATCGATTTCAATAAAGTGGATGTCTTTTTCTATACAGCGCCGCGTAACCTCCTCGCAGCCCATCGCTCGCAGTTCATCATTTACATTTTCGGTTAATTCATCCAAAGTATAAAAATGGTGGCGGTCGCTCAGCATCTCGTCCAAGAGGCGCAGACGCGTTAAAAAGTGTTTTGTGTTCGGCATAATTTTGTTTGTTTTTTTTCGGCTGCAAAGGTAGTACTTATTTACGAACGGATTGTTCGTATTTTTTAAGTATGATTTCCAGCGGTTATTTTGGTTTCACAATTTCCCAATGACCGCCTTTGTCGGGTCCTATACGGCGGATATCACCATAACATCTTCCGGACAAACAGCGTATTCCAGTCTTGGCGAGCCGTAAGTGTCAGATGTTCATCGCGCCACGATTCCTTGTAATGCCTTCCAGACAATTTGGCATAGCGCATCTACAGCCGGAGACGCGGTCCCCGGTTACCCAAACATTGCCCTCCAGACAATATCGGGAGCTGGCTGCTGCCTATCGAAAAGAATTACACTGCTGTATATGCAAGTTTCAAAATCCAAATGAAAATCCCACCAAAAATAGCCGGACGAACCGGTCCCCCGTTCTGTCGTCGTCTTTCAGACTCCTCAAAATCCAATGGAAAATCTTTTTTTAAATCCACTTCAAAAACAACTTCTTTCTCCCCTCCGCCTCTTCATTTTTTACATATACACATCTTCAAACTTTTTTTGTATCTTTGCGGCTCGTTTGCTTATGGCACTCCGAAATCAAATAATCAACTAACAAATAAAACATTAACACAATGTACACCAATTTTCAAGAACACCTTCAGAAAGAATTAGCCGACATCAAAGAAGCCGGTTTGTACAAAAACGAACGTATCATCGCTTCTCCGCAAAGCGGTGAAATCACTCTGCAAGACGGTAGCAAAGTGCTCAACTTCTGCGCTAACAACTACCTCGGTCTCGCTAACAACCCGCAACTTATCGCTGCCGCTAAGGAAGCCCTCGACACCCACGGTTACGGTATGGCTTCCGTACGCTTCATCTGCGGTTGCTCCGATTTGCACAAAGCTTTGGAAAAGAAGATCGCTGAATTCTTCGGCACTGAGGACACCATCCTCTACGCTGCTTGCTTCGATGCCAACGGCGGTGTTTTCGAACCCCTGTTGACTGACCAGGACGCTATCATCTCCGACGCCCTCAACCACGCTTCCATCATCGACGGCGTTCGCCTCTGCAAGGCTGTTCGCTATCGCTATAAAAACGCTGACATGGCCGACCTCGAAGAACAACTCAAGGCCGCTCAAGCTCAACGCTTCCGCATCATCGTCACCGACGGCGTATTCTCTATGGACGGCAACGTCTGCCCGCTCGACAAGATCTACGAACTGGCACAGAAATACAACGCTATGGTCATGGTTGACGAATCACACTCCGCAGGTGTTGTCGGCAACACCGGTCGTGGCGTAACTGAACGCTACAACCTCCGCGGCAAAATCGAAATCCTCACCGGCACCCTCGGCAAGGCATTCGGCGGCGCTATCGGCGGCTTCACCACCGGTAAGAAGGAAATCATCGATATGTTGCGTCAACGCTCCCGTCCATACCTCTTCTCCAACTCCATTCCTCCTATGGTGGCTGCTGCTGGCTGCAAGATGGTTGACATCATGTCCGAAACCAACGAACTCCAAGACAAACTCCACAGCAATACCGACTATTTCGTTGCTAAGATGAAAGCTGCCGGCTTCGACATCAAACCTACGGAATCCGCTATCTGCGCTGTGATGTTGTACGACGCTAAATTGTCACAGGTCATGGCTGCCAAATTGCAAGAAGAAGGCATCTATGTCACCGGTTTCTACTATCCTGTCGTTCCGAAAGACCAAGCCCGTATCCGCGTTCAAATCTCCGCAGCTCACGAACCCGAACACCTCGACAAGTGTATCGCTGCCTTCACGAAGATTGGCAAGGAACTCGGCGTGATCAAATAACATTGGCCATTAGCTTTTAGCTATTAGCTATTAGATTGGCGAAAGTATTAATTCAAATCATTATTCACTAATCAAATTCAATTAAAATGAAAAAATTAGCCGTATTAGCAATCGTTTGCTGTGCAATGGTTCTTACCAGCTGCCACAGACCTGTTGAATTCTACTCTGTCGGTATTGACGAATACCATTTCGCATCTGGCAGCAATGAGACCAGCGTAAAAGCTGTTCTCGGTACTATTTACAACCTTTGGGAAGGCCAAGACGCATACAAAGGCATGACTGCTGACGTCAGCGACATCAAAGCTATCACCCGTTATGACGAATCCGTCGCAGCTATCATGTTGCACGCTAACGAATTGAAACCTTACTTCCAAGAAGGCGACTATTTCGTTTACACTTTGAAACGTACAACAGAAGGCGAAGTCATCTTGATCCAGAACAAATTCTATCTGGGCGAAGATGGCAACGTCGCACGTGAAAAGACGTACGATTACCGCCACCTCGACGAATAATCGTTTCGTTGACGAATGACAATGACAGGCAGTGCAATCGCGCTGCCTGTTTTTTTTATACTTTTGCAGCGGACTAACACAACGGCAGAGAAGACTGAGAAACAGTCACTTTGCGGTTCAACATTGACGATTTATGAAAGAAACCATCTGCGCCATCTCCACGCCTCCCGGACTGGGAGCCATTGCCATGATTCGCCTCTCCGGCCCAGAGGCCTTCGACACTGCCGCAAAACTATTCGGCGGCAAGTTCCAATTTGAACAGCTGAAGCCCCAAGTGGCCAAGTTCTCCGAAATTTACGACGGCGAGCAGCTCATCGACCAAGTAGTCGTCACCAAGTTCGCGGCGCCGCGTTCCTACACAGGCGAGGATATGGTGGAGATTTCGTGCCACGGCTCCATCTACATCCAGAAGAAAATCATTGAGTTGCTGGTGGAGAAGGGATGCCGAATGGCCGCACCCGGCGAGTTCACGCAGCGCGCATTCCTCAACGGCAAAATGGACCTGCCGCAGGCCGAGGCCATCGCCGACCTCATTGACTCACAGTCGGAAACCACCCACAAGTTGGCCGTCAACCAGCTCACCGGCACCTTCTCGAAGAAGATCAACGCCCTGCGCGAGCAGTTCGTGCAGTTGGCCTCACTCATCGAGTTGGAACTGGACTTCAGCGAAGAGGACGTGGAATTTGCCAACCGCGACGAGCTGCGCAACATCCTCGACTCGCTGCGCAGTGAGGTAGAACGCCTCATCGCCTCATTCAAAATCGGCAACGTGCTGAAAACGGGCATTCCCGTGGCCATCGTAGGCAAGCCCAACGTAGGCAAATCGACCCTGCTCAACACCATCCTGCAACACGACCGCGCCATCGTCTCGCACATTCCGGGCACAACGCGCGACACCATAGAGGACACCTTCAACATCAACGGCACGTTGTTCCGATTCATCGACACCGCGGGCATCCGCCAGTCCGACGACGAAATCGAGAACTACGGCATCCAGCGCACCTACCACGCCATCGAGCAGGCCGCCATCATCCTCTATATGCTCGACATCACGCAAGACCATCCCGACACGGTGGAACAGGAAATCGAAGATTTCAAAGCGCACGTGGATATGCAGGACAAGCAACTGGTCATCATCGCCAACAAAATAGACCAAATGGAGTCGCTGCCCGCCGACTACCAGCGCTGGCACGATATGGGCATCCTGTTCACCTCCGCAAAACGCAACGTCAACATCGACAGCATTGAAGAGCAGTTGACTCAATATGTGGAGCGCTTCCAAATCCAGGATCTATCGCTCCTCACCAACGAGCGGCACTACGCCCTGCTATCGGACATCAGCACGTCCATCGACCGCATACAGCAAGGGTTGGACGACCAGATTCCCACTGATTTGTTAGCAGAAGATGTGCGTGCCGCCCTATACGACCTCGGCTGCCTCACCGGCACTATCTCCACCGATGAGCTGTTAGGGAACATATTTGGAAAGTTCTGCATCGGCAAGTAAATCAGTATATTAAAAACATCCTAACACAACATTTCAGATTATTATCAACAAATACATATCATTTTGAAAATCATCGTCATTATTTTTCTAATCTTACTCAATGGATTTTTCTCATTGAGCGAAATCGCATTGGTTTCCTCTCGAAAGAGTCGTTTGGAAAGTTACAAAGACAAACACAAAAAGGGTTTCCGCTGCGCAACCAAGCTAAAAGAAAATTCCGAGAATTTTCTCTCTTCCATTCAGGTGGGTATCACACTGATTGGAATCATCAACGGTTTTTACGGCGGCGAATACCTTGCCGTTTACATCACTCCTCTTTTTGAGTGGATGAACGTAGCTCCGCATACGGCCTATGTCTTAGCCAGCATTCTCGGCATCGCACTGATTACCTTCTTCTCCATTGTCTGGGGCGAATTAGTGCCTAAAACTATTGCCCTTTCAAATCCGGAAAAGTCCGCTGTTGTGGTTGCACCCTTTGTTTACATCTTCAGCCGCATCTTCTTCCCTTTCGTCAAGCTACTCTCTTGGTCAACCAAAGTCACAGACAAGATGTTGGGTATCAAGGAGCCCGAAGAGCACCTAACGGAAGATGAACTACGCCTTATCATCAAAACCGCTTCTCAGGAAGGAGTTATAGAAGAAGACGAAAACAGGATCCACGAAAATGTCTTCTATTTTGCAGACAAAAGGGCACGCCACATTATGGTTCCCCGTCCCGAAATAGAATGGATAGACATCAACCAATCGGATGACGAGTTTTTGAGAGAAGTACTCCAACTGCACAACAGCAAGGTGCTGGTTTGCGACGATACGTTGGACAACTACATTGGTGTACTTACGGTAAAGGAATTCCTCATTAAGAAACTTGCCAAAGAGCAATTTCAGCTCAGAGACTTATTAGACGACCCCATCGTATGTCCGGAAACCACAGAAGCTCAAGAGATTTTGAATGAGTTCCGCAAACGTCAGTTCTATTTCTGCGTAGTGGTTGATGAATACGGCTCAATGGCCGGAATCATCACTTTGCACGATTTGACGGAAAACATCATCGGCGAAATGCCGGAAGAAGAAGAGATTGTGGAACCAGATGTCGTAATACGCGACGACGGCAGTTTTTTGGTCAGCGGTGATGCCGACATCGAATGTCTTCCCAACATTATTGCCGGTATGGAAATTGATTTTGAGGAAATCGACTACTCCTCCGTCGCGGGGCTCGTTTTGGAAAACATCGAGCACCTACCACAAGTAGGCACCTCCTTCGAATGTTTAGGATACAAAATCGAAATCGTTGACATTGACCACCACCGCATCGATAAGGTCTTGATTTCCAAAATAGACAAAGAAGATGACGGAGACGGAGAAATATAAGCCTTATGACGCTGTATATTTTCAATCCGGAGCACGACTACGCCCTCGCGCACAACGACGAGCACTTTATGACGCTGCAGTCTGCGGTGCAGTTTGCCAACGACTGCGCGTCGTTCCTACGCTACGTGACGGACGACGAAGAGCAGAGTCTGTTCCTCCCCTACTCCACGCCAATACCGGACTTATCGGGTTTTCATCCCGCGCACGTCGTTCCCTGGGGTTGGGACAAGCTTGTGACTCACCAACTGCGCAACGCCGGACTCTCTGACGAGCACCTGCCCACACCCTTCCCAACGCTGTGCCGTCGCGCTTTACGCCCTAACTTGCTGCCCGCCCACCATGCGCCGCAAGGCGCAAATTTGCTTCCGATTAGCCCAGATTTGCTTCCATATAAACACCCCATCCTCCCCCCCCGCACGCAAGTAAATGGGCTCCAATCGCTGCCGCGGCCCTCTATCGCATCGCCCGCAGGCCTTGTTTGCTTCTGATTTTCAGTTATTTGCTTCCCCGACAGGCGGCGACAGCACGCTTTGTTCTTCGGCGCAAGCCACTCCGCGCCGCCACTACCGCACTTCGCCATCCTTCACCCACAGATTGCGCCCTTCTTTACAAATATTCAACCCCTAACGGGGTTGATCAAGGTACGGCTGCGCCGTGATATTTATACATAAGCAAGCCAAGTAGTATATAGTATCCTTTCAAATTCTACCACAGACCTTGTAAGCAACATTTTTCGTTTAATATAAAATATTGTATAACAGCATTATACATTATATATCGCCCAAAAAGGTTAGCGCAGTAACCATTTTTTACAAAAAATCGGTTACCGCGTTAACCTTTTTTGTATTTTTGCAGAAAATTTATGGCGATGGACACTCTATTCAAAAAACACAATATGCTGATTTCACAAGTCCCGATGACAATGGTGCGGGGGATGATGAACCAAATCAAATGGGACAGACAGTTAGTCGGTATCAAAGGGTCACGCGGCGTTGGCAAAACGACGTTGATTCGGCAATACATAAAGGACAAATACGGTGTCCAGCCGGGTAAGGCCTTATATTGCGTAATGGACAGCCTGTATTTTTCTTCACATTCCTTATTAGAGTTAGCGGAGAAATTCCACTTAATGGGCGGCGAACATTTGTTCTTGGACGAAGTCCACAAATATCCAACTTGGAGTAAGGAAATCAAAGAAATCTACGATCTATATCCCGATCTCAAAGTGACCTTTAGCGGATCATCGCTGCTGCAAATTCTAAATGCGGATGCAGATTTGTCACGAAGAGCACTCTCCTACACAATGCCAGGCCTTTCTTTCAGGGAATTTCTTCATTTTTACAAAGGAATCGACATTCCCACATACGACTTGTCAGAAATTCTCGAAGACCCACACTATATTTGTCAACAAGTCAACGCACAATGCCGGCCACAAAGATTATTCGAAGAGTACCTCAAAGTCGGCTATTACCCATTCTACAATGGAGATATAGAGGAATACTACAACCGAATAGAGAACATAATCACATACATCATCGAACAGGAGATGACGCAATTTTGCAACATCGAAGTATCCTACACTCGTAAAATCAAAACCCTACTTATATTCTTAGCCCAGAACGTGCCTTTTGACGTAAACATCGCCAAATTAACCAAGTACCTTGAAATCAACAAGAAAACCGTTTTGCACTATTTAATCAGTATGCAGAAAGCGGAACTGATAAAGTTGCTCTACTCTGACAACATCTCCATTTCCAAAATGCAGAAGCCCGACAAGATCTATCTGCAGAACCCAAATCTAATGTATGCGATAAGCCAATCGGCTCATCTTGGGACAATCAGAGAATGCTTTATTGCCAACCAGCTGTCGTACAAGCACGAAATCGAGTACGGCAAATCCGCAGGCGACTTCAAAGTGGATGGAAAAACGACCTTCGAAGTAGGTGGAGAGCACAAAAAATTCACTCAAATCACCCAACTTAAAGACGCATACGTTTTAGCGGATTCCATAGAATTCCCCATAGGAAACAAATTGCCTTTGTGGGTAATGGGATTTTTGTATTAACAAACACGACGAATCCTATGACGCTGTATATTTTCAATCCAGAGCACGACTACGCCCTCGCGCACAACGACGAGCACTTTATGGCGCTGCAGTCTGCGGTACAGTTTGCCAACGACTGCGCTCCGTTCCTACGCTACGTGGCGGACGACGAAGAGCAGAGGCTGTTCCTCCCCTACTCCACGCCACTGCCGGACTTATCGGGTTTTCATCCCGCGCACGTCGTTCCCTGGGGTTGGGACAAGCTTGTAACTCACCAGCTGCGCAACGCCGGACTCTCTGACGAGCACCTGCCCACGCCCGAACAATTAGACAATATCCGCACTTTGGCGCATCGCAAGACCTCCATCACCGCGATGGACTTCCTGCGCGCGCACTGCACAGACGTTGAGATTCCGCGTTCCGCTCAGTTACTGACCGAAATCGAGCAGGTCGAGCAATTCATAAAAGACAACCGAGACGCCATTTTCAAGTCGCCGTACTCGGGCAACGGGCGCGGCAACCTATACGCCCACGGAGTGTTTTCGCCCACACTGGAGCGGCAGTGCCGGGGAGTGCTTCGCCGCCAAGGCTCCATCCTGGCGGAACCATTATATAATATAGTACAGGATTTCGCTATGGAGTTCGAGTGCCGCGACAACAACGTTCGTTTTGCCAGTTATTCACTCTTCGAAACCAAATATTACGGTTATGCCGGCAACAGACTCTGCTCGGACAAAGAAATAGAAGACACTTTGAGTCAATGGATTGCAGCATCCACTTTAAGCAAAATCAAAGATGCTTTAATACAATTCATACAAGAAAACATAGAGCCACATTATCGTGGTTTCTTGGGAGTAGATATGTTCGTGTATCAGGATAGCGAAAAGTTCAAGTTCAATCCGATGGTGGAAATCAACCTGCGCATGACGATGGGCATGGCGGCGCACACACTTTACGAGCGTTACATGCACCCGCAATCGACGGGCAGCATGCGCATAGAGTTCCGTCCCGACGGTCTCGGGGAGCACGTGCAGTCGTTGCCGGAGATGCAATATCGAGACGGCAAGTGGTTTGACGGAGGGCTCTGCCTCACCCCAGTGACCGACAAAACGCAATATGCAGTAATCGTGACCGCGACGCCCGACAAAGGAGCCCCGTGCTAAAACCTTTTTTTGTATTTTTGCCGCCCTTAAAGAAAATAATCTTGAAACGACTATTCTTCGTCATATTGTCCGTTTTCCTCCTGGCCGGCTGCGCCAAAATTGCCACGCCCGTCGGTGGTCCCAAAGATATGGAACCGCCCGTGATTGGCAAGGAAGTGCCTGCCAACCAGAGTGTAAACTTCAGCGGACAGAAGATAGCCATCACGATGAACGAGTTTTTCACCCTCAACAATCCCACGGAAAACGTGATGGTGTCACCGCCGTTCAAGAACCAGCCCGACTACCTCGTCAAAGGCAAGACTCTGATTATCAAAATCAAGGACACGCTGCGCGAAAACACCACCTACAATATGGTATTTTCAAACTGCATCCAAGACTTTACCGAAGGCAACAAGCTGAACCTCTATCACTACAGTTTCTCCACGGGCGACGCCATAGATTCCTGTATGTTGAAAGGCACGCTGTCCAATGCCAAATCGTTGGAAAAAGGCGAAGACTACGTCGTGATGCTCTATCGTCAGGATATCGACTCGCTGCCGATGACGGCCACGCCGGACTACGTCACGAAATCCATGACGGACGGCAGTTTCACATTCCAGAACATTGCGCCGGGCGCTTACAAGGTTTTTGCGTTGAAAGACATCAACAGCAACTATCTTTACGATCTGCCCAACGAAAGCATAGCCTATGCAGACAAAATGTACGAGGCCTATCCGGAGCCGCGGAAAGACTCCACGGGCAGACCGATAGACACTGCCTTCACGCCAGAAGCAATCACTCTGTATGCCTTCGAAGTTGCCGATTCCTGTCCGAAACTGATGCGTTACGAGAACCCGGAAGCCGGCATTTACAAATTCCCGTACACTAAATCTGTCACAACATTCGAGGCACAATCTCACACTGGAAACAATGACTATTTCCAAAGTTGGAATCCCACACAAGACACGGTTACGTGGTATTTCAAGTCTTTGAATTTCGACTCCTTGAGTTATCTGCTCACTGCTGACGGGCACACTGACACCGTGTTTTTGAAGCCATACAAAGCCAAAAGCAACTCTGGCGGCAGAGCCGGCGGAAATGCCCAGCAGACTGTAAAGAAGTTGCGTGTCACCTTCCAAAACGAAGGTCATTTCTACAAGCCGCTGACGCTGAGTTTTTCTTATCCCATTCTGCCTACGGACACTTTTGAGGCAATGCTCATATCAAAAACGGACACCGAGGCTGTTCGCATCGCCGTACCGGACACTTTCACCACGAAGTTGGCCATTCCGCTGAAAATGGAAAGCAAGAAAAGCTACCAACTCATCATCCCGGATTCCGTATTTCGCGGCTACAACGGATTGACGAACGACACGCTGAAATCCTCATTCACCTGCAAGTCGGAAAAGGACTACGGCAATATCATAATGTCCTACAGTTTGTCGGAAGAAATCGACTACCCCGTGATTGCGCAGTTGTGGTCTGACAAAGCAATGGTGGCGGAGAGTGCCTTCCGCGCGGACACGACCATCACTTACGAGCACTTAGATCCAGGCGCCTACCAAGTCAAAATCATCCACGACCTTAACGGCAACGGTCATTGGGACACTGGCGACTACCGCCGCAAGATGCAGCCCGAGGCCATCACCACATATCCATCGGCCATCAACGTACGCGCCTATTGGGATGTGGAAGAGGAATTTAAAATTGATAAGAGTAAGTAAGGTAGATCACAGAGTTGTACTGTTTGTAAATCCACCTGTTCACGGCCCAGTTAGGAATGCGCACCGGCAAAATGGAATTGGAGTAGCGCAGGGTTATGCCGTGGTGTTCTTTGAACGAGTAGGTCAGGCCGCCCATAAGGGAGAGTTCGCAACGATGAAAGTCGGGGCGTCCGGGGATCAGTCCGTACATATCCCTTTCTCTATGGTAGATGTTCACGCCGAAGGCAGGGCCTACCTCGAATTCGAAGTCACTGCTGTTGCGGATGGTAATGCGGGCAATGCGCATGCGCAACAGGACTGGCACTTCCAGATATCCTAAGTTGAGCACATATTTGCCCACAGCCGTAGCGACCTGTCTGGGCGGTGTGTATGAATGGCTGCCCTTCATCACGAAGTTCATCTCCATCTGTAATTTCATTCCGAATTTGGGATTATCTAAAAGCAGGCAATTGGCATAGACGCCGGCGGTGGCTCCGATTTTATGAAAGCCTCCGAGATTGTCGCCCGAGATCTGTGACGTCGTAGCGCCCACGCTGACGCCACCTGCAAAAGTACCGACCTTGCTTTCGGTTTGGGCCATGGCACAGAGCATCACAGCCATCATAATGAATACAGCAAAACAGCGTTTCATAGGCTAATTCAAATTAATGTATTTAGGCACATTGAGCCAGTGGGCATATTCCGGACCGAGGGTGCGGACCGCCTTGTTCCACATTTCTTCAGGCGGCGTGTTGAACACCAGATCCGGCGTGGGATTGGCAATCACCCACATATTTTTCGCGATTTCGTCTTCCAATTGTCCGGGACTCCATCCGGAATAGCCCATGAGGAACTTGTACTTGAGCGTTGCAATCGCGCGATGTTCGATCAAGGCCAAGAGCACCTTGTCGTAGCCGACATAGATATTGGGGACGATTTTGGACGAAGCCGTACAACTTTCGAAATTATGGAGCAGGAAGAGAGCCGACGGCAGCACCGGGCCGCCGAGGTACATTTTGTCTTCCACCTGCAGTTCGTCCACCAGTTCGTGCACGGGATACTGCAGTTGGTGATTGACGATGAGGCCGGCACAATTCTCCTTGTCATAATCTGTAAGCAGCACCAAAGAGCGATTGAAAAAGGCGTCATTGAAATATGGGACAGCCACCAACAGCCTGCCGGGCGCGAGTCCGAACTCCGTCTGTTTTACTTTCAATAAATCTCTATAATGATGCATCTGTACTTAGAATGAAAACGAGCGCAAAGATACAAAAAATATTTCAAGTTTCAGGTTTCAAGTTTCAGGTTCCAAACAGCCAACAGCTGAAAAAGTCAACGTCAATGTCAATAGTCAACGCTATTTTTGTATTTTTGCACTCTCTAAAAAACCGACCTATGACATTTGAAGAGTTACGTATTCAACATCCGACATTTACGTACAACGGCTACACTTACGAACTCCGTAACGGTGAATTGCACATCCAGTTTGATTTTCAAATCGGCGAAGACATTCGTTTCCGCCCGAACATGGTGTTGCAAGCCGGCATCTACGCCAACTATCCTACCGACCTTCGGGAACTCGACGGCATCATTTTCAACATCGGCATGATCGAGCTGATCAGTTATTGGAAGTGCGCCTGCTGTCCGACCATCCATATCAAGCCCTACGAACTCAACTACGACCAGCAGTTATGGTGGGCGAAGCTCTATTGGAAAGGCTTGGGGGAATTCACCTACAAGAACAATATCCACGTGGAATTCCAGGACTTTTTGGAATTTTCCTTCGAGGAGGGCGCGCCGACATTAGACACGGCCACCTTCAGTCGCACAGAGGAAAGCGGCCGGGTCATCGTGCCCATCGGCGGTGGCAAGGACTCCGTGGTGACGCTCGAAGACTTGCGCACCCAGCGTGAGGTTGTGCCGTTCATCATCAATCCGCGCGGTGCCACATTGGATTGCGCCCGCATCGCCGGCTTCGGCAATCCCGAGCAGATCATCATCCTCAAGCGCGAAATCGCTCCCGAGTTGTTGGAACTCAACAAGCAGGGCTATCTCAACGGGCACACACCGTTTTCCGCTATGTTGGCCTTCTACTCCACCCTGCTCAGCGCTGTCACAGGCATCCGCGACGTGGCACTGTCCAACGAGTCTTCCGCCAACGAGCCCACAATTCCCGGCACGTACATCAACCACCAATACTCCAAATCTTTAGAATTCGAGTTGGACTTCCGCAGCTATGTGGACCAATATATGAACAGTTGCAATCACTACTACAGTCACTTGCGCAAGCTCACCGAGTTGCAGATTGCCGAGAAGTTTGCCACGCACCCGCAGTATTTCAAAGTCTTCAAAAGCTGCAATGCCGGCAGCAAGGAGAACAAATGGTGCTGCAACTGCCCGAAGTGCCTTTTCGCATACATCATTCTATCGCCGTTCATCGACGATGCCACAATGATTGACATTTTCGGCGAAGACCTGCTCAACAAGAAGGAACTGCAACAGTATTTCGACGAGCTCAGCGGCCTCTCCAAATACAAGCCTTTCGAATGCGTGGGCACAATCCGCGAGGTCAACGAAGCACTCCGACGCCTTTGCGGAACCCGCGAGGACAAATATCTCATCAAGCACTACATCAACGAGCAGCTTTCCCAAATCGAGGACTCAATGTATGACGAATACCTCAACATGGCGCCGTAATCCATTGAATACCATCTTCTTCATTACAAAATATTTTCATTTGTAATTTACAAACACAACACAGATTACAGTTCACAGATCACTATTAACTTCAATATTATGAAACCAACATTATTAGTTTTAGCAGCCGGCATGGGCAGCAGATATGGCGGTCTCAAGCAATTGGACCAGATGGGTCCGAATGGCGAGACCATTATGGACTATTCCGTACGTTACGCATTGGAAAGCGGCTTCGGCAAAGTCGTTTTCGTCATCCGCCGCGTCATGGAAGAAGATTTCAAACAATACGTATTGCCACGCTATGCCGACAAGATTGCTGTCGAATACGTTTTCCAAGAATTAGATATGCTGCCGGAAGGCTTTTCCGTTAATCCAGAACGTCAGAAGCCATACGGCACAGCGCATGCCATCTTAGTAGCCAAGGATGCTGTCAAGGAGCCATTCACGGTCATCAACGCTGACGATTTCTATGGCAAGGAGGCCTTCCAAGTGATGGCCGACTTCCTCACCAACGAAGCAGAAACCGTACCCCCCACCTATGCAATGGTTGGCTATCGACTGGACAAAACATTGTCTGAGAACGGCACAGTTTCCCGCGGCGTGTGCACCACCGACGAGAACGGCTATCTGGTGACCATCGTTGAAAACCACAAAGTCGGATATACCGACAACGGCATTGAAAACATCGAAGAGGGACTTTGCTGCAAATACCGCGGCGACGAACCCGTTTCCATGAACTTCTGGGGTTTCTCCCCGAAATTCTTCGACTGCCTGAACGGACTCTTCATTGATTTTCTCAATGAAAACCAAAGCAACGTCAAAGCCGAGTTCCCGATTCCCAATGTCATCAGCTACCTGATGAGCCATAACGAAGCCAAAATCAAAGTGCTTCACAGCAACGCAGAATGGTTCGGCGTCACCTACAAGGAAGACAGACCATATGTGGTGGAGAAATTGAAAAGGCTTTAGCCATTCGCTTTTAAACCTTAAACTTCAAGCACCACTATCTTCATAAAAAAACAATTAACCCCAAAATCATTGATATGAAACTTCTATTAATCAGCAATTCAACAAATTACAAAGAGCCTTATTTGGGTTGGTGCCAGCCACTGATCGAGGAATTCCTCCAAGGCACAGCCAAAAACATAGCATTCGTCCCCTACGCAGGCGTTGACGTTGCTGGCAAGGTATATCCGGCAAGTTACGATGCATACACGGAAAGAGTGCAGAAAGTATTTGACAAATTCGGCAAGAAGATCATCTCCACGCATACGGCAGAAGATCCTGTCGAGGTCATCAACAATGCAGACATCATCATGGTCGGCGGCGGCAACACCTTCCACCTGGTGGCAGAGTTGCATCGCAACAAACTGATTGAAGCCATCCGTCGCAAAGTGATGGAGGGAACGCCCTACATCGGCTGGAGTGCCGGTTCCAACGTGGCCTGCCCGACATTGTGCACCACAAACGACATGCCGATCGTCATGCCTGAAAGTTTCAAATGTCTGGACCTCGTGCCGTTCCAAATCAACCCGCACTACATTGATCCCTATCCAGAGGAGATCAACGATGCCATCCGCCACGGCGGTGAGACTCGTCAAGTGCGCATCAACGAATACTTGGCTGTCAACAAGGAGAAAGCCGTCGCAGGCTTGCGCGAAGGCACCGCACTGTGGATTGACCACGAACGCATCACGCTCCGCGGCACCCGCAAGATGATTGTTCTCCGCTACGGACAGGAACCTACCGAAAAGAACCCCGGCGACACTTTCGAATTCGATTTGAAATAGTCTCCGGCCTTTTCTACGCACAGCACACATGGCTCCGAAACCACAAGGATTTTCGGAGCCTTTTTTTCATTTTTCATACAATAAAAGAAAACAATCTTCGTTAGGCATTCGCATTTTTTTGAAAAGGAAAGACAACTATGAAAGAAACTGTTTCAAACTCAAGAAGATGGCTGTTCAGTCTGATTCTGTTATTCATTGGAATCAACGCCATCCAAGCACAAAATGACGAAACTTGCGAAGCCAAAGCCCCACAAGAGGTGGCTGTTGGCCAACGATTCAAATACACCGTGACGACATCGGAGCAGGGAGAAATCATTTCTTCTGATTTCGGCAAATTCGAAGTCATCAGCGGTCCGAGCGTCGGTTCAAGCATGTCCATTTCCATTATGAACGGCCAAACCGAGCAAAGCACAACTTATACGTACACCTATTACCTGTCCTGCAACAAGGAAGGGTCTTACACCATTCCAGGCGTCACCATTTCCATTGACGGACGATTGGTCAAGAGCAACCTCGTGGCCGTCAGCGTCGTAAAGGCGCCGAAGAGCCAACCTCAGGAAGAACCGGAACAGTCCGGCAGTTGGTTCAACTTCGAGTTCCCAGATTTCCAGGGTTTCTCAGATTTTCCGCAATGGCCAGGCATGCCGCAACAGACACGGCCACAGGAACGTTCCAAGACAGAAAAGGCCCAGATCGATGATAAAATCGGAAAAGACGATATGTTCATCAAAGCCTTTGCCAACAACATGGAAGCTTTCCAAGGCGAGGGCATCGTCGTCACGCACAAGTTGTACATCAAGGGCAACAACAACGGGTACAGCATTGAGAAGGCCATCTTCGCGCCTTCCGAGGCATTCTGGGCCAACGCCCTCGAGCTCGACCACCGCGAACAGTCAACAGAGACCATCAATGGCAAGACATACACGGTGTACACCATCAAGCAGACGGCCTTCTACCCCACCAAAACCGGCAAGCTTTCCATTCCCAAGTTAGACCTCACGCTGCGCATCCGCGTGCCCGCTACGGTCAGAGACCCGTTCTGGGGCACCTACCAGACCTACAAAAGCAAAGACATCACGCTGTCGTCCAACGAACTGCCCGTCAAAGTTAAAGCGCTCCCCAATGCCCGCTCTTCAGAGACGGAAATCGTCGGCAATTTCACCATCAGCTCCTCGCTGAGCAAGACCACGGCACGTGTCAATGAGCCCATCACACTCACTGTGACAGTTTCCGGCACTGGCAACATCCACCACATCAGCGCCGACGACTTGAACATCGACTTTCCGAGCGACTGCGATGTCACCTATCCACGGGTGTCCGGACATATTTCTGCCAAGGGTGACATCATCAGCGGATCGAAGATTTTCAAGTACACCATTATCCCTCGTTCCGAAGGCACATTCCTAATTCCCAGCGCCACATACAACTACTATAATTACGACACCGGCAGTTATAAGACCATCTCCTCGCAGGATTATCAAATAGAAGTCACTCCGGGCAAGCAGCAGTCCGTGCCTTCTGACACAGACGAACCCGCCAAAAAGCGCACACCTGCAAAGACTTACAAAATTTAATCTTCAACTACAAGGTTCTATTATCCGAAAAAAGACCAGGCATACAAATTAGATGGAGGAAGCAATTTCACCATCTAATTTATGTATTAATACATTATCACAATATTTGTATATTTGCCGCCTCTTTTCGGAAAGCCTATGGTAAGAAAAATACATTTTCTTCTTATTGTCACAACCATCATACTGCTGCCTGCCTGCATAAACAAAAACAGCATTGCAGAACGGGCTCCGCATTGGTTTGACCACTACAGTGCCTTCCACAAAAAAGAGTATCACGCCTTCTTTGCCAGCCGGCTCGACTCGGTGCCCGACACACTCGATCAAAGTGCCGGGCTGATAAACCAATTTTACAAAGACAACAATTACGAGCCCTATTGGACGCTCCGCGGCATTCAGGAAAGTCGCATTGACACTTTGCTGCTGCATTTAGCCAATGCCGACGAGCACGGCATCACGGACACCTTTTTCGGATACCCGGCCATTGCGCAAACATTAGAAAGGCTGAAAAATCACCAAACTAAAAACGACAGTTCCATCTATGACACGCTCTGCAACTTGGAAATGAAGCTCACCGACGCATACTTACGGTATGTGGAGGCACTCACGTACGGAGCCACAGACCCAAAGAGAGCCAACGGGGGCAAATGGCTGATGACCAATCTGCAGGCCGACACGGCATTTATCTGTCAGGCACTACAAGACCTAAAGGACCTGCCCTCAGCACTGAAAGAGCATCAACCTAAGAGCCACGAATATCGCGTATTGCAAAAAGAGTTGAAGCGATTGAGACCGCTCCAAGACAGCGTGGTTACAGCAATACCGGAGCAAGTCGTATTCAAAGGCGCTCAATCCAACGCGCTCAAGTCCGTATGCAAGCGGCTGAAACTCACGGGCGAGCTGCCCAAGAGCTTCCGAGACACCACGGTGCTGACAGACAAGATGCTGGCCGGCATCAACAAATTCCGCCGCAACAACGCCATTCCGGAAAGTGACAGCCTCGACATAGAGACCATCACCAAGCTCAACCGCCCGATTTCCTACTACGTTGACAAAATAGCGGTTAACATGGAGCGCCTGCGTTGGCAGGTGACACCCGCCAAACAAGACACTTTCATTGCAGTCAACATTCCGGACTTCACGCTCAAGACCATTGTTGACGGCAAGACGGTTTTCCAAACCAGAATCTGCTGCGGCAAAACCCAGAATCCCGCAGTGGATCCTTCTCGAACCAAAAACGGCTTGGTGAAAGCCTTCAAAGCCGAATCCCCGCTGTTGCACAGCGAAATCAGCCGTCTCGTCCTCAACCCTGAGTGGAGCATTCCGTATGACATTCTCAAAAACGAATACTACTACAAGCTCTGCCGGAGCAACACCGGAGTTGTCAACCGCGAACGGCTCTACATCAAAGACGCCCGCACCGGCGGTCGTGTCGACCCAGAATCCATCGATTGGACACAAGTCAGCCAGAACAACATCCCCTATCGTCTCATACAGACCTCCGGGCGTTACAACGCACTTGGGCAAATCAAGTTCGACTTTCCCAACAGCGAATCCGTATATTTGCACGACACCAACAACAAAGGCGCCTTCAAGCGTCGCGTGCGTGCGCTCAGTCACGGCTGCATCCGCGTGGAGAACCCGTTCGAGCTGGCCGCCATCATTTACGGCATCAACGAATACGACAGTCTGAAAGTCGACCAACTCAACATGCTCGTCGGTATGGAACCCATTTCTCAAGCCGGCATCAAATTCCTAGAGGAAAAACAGAAACGCGACTCCATCCGCAGGGCTTCCATGACAGAAGAAGAACTTGCAGCAAGCGTGACGCCAAAGCAACTTAAGCCTACCGGCATATCTTTGAAGCATAAAATGCCGCTTTATATCGAATACTACACCTGCTTTGTTGGTTCCGACGACCAAATCCAATATCGCGAGGACATCTATTACAAAGACAGCAACATACTATATTTACTCAAATCGCCACAAAAAATTTGAAAAATCAATAATAATAAATAACATTATCCTATGACAAGTTCAACTCTTATGATTGCAGGATACATCATCTTCCCGGTGATAATCATTCTGCTATTCAACAAGTACAAATGGGCCCAGAAAATCGGGACCGTGATATTGGCATACGCTGTCGGTATCATCATCGCATTACTCAACACAGCAGCTGGGTTCCTCCCAACCGAAGGTGCCCCAGCCTATGACACGTTTTCCTCCATTCAAAGTACATTGATGAGTGTCTGCGTTCCATTGGCCATCCCATTGATGCTGTTCAACTCCGATTTCAAGCTCTGGACCAAATCCCTCAAGAAAACTCTGATTGCCCTTGTCGGCGGCATCTTCGCAGTATGCGTGGCTATCGTACTCGGCTATGTGGTATTCAAAAACGTGGGCTACGGTACAGAGGACGAGTTCAAGAAAGTTGCCGTCATGATGACCGGTATCTATACGGGCGGAACCCTGAACTTCACGGCTCTCAGCAACATCGTCCATGCAGATCCCAACACCTACAACATCACCTTGGCATTCGAAGAAATTGTCACATTGCCCCTCATCATCTTCATCATGGCCGGCGGTTACAAAATCTTCCGCAAACTCATGCCTGCCAAAGATGAAACGACACTCGACAACGAGAACGAACTCGACAAAGTAGCCGAAGGCACTTTCGAGAATTACCGCGGCATGCTCCAACTCCACACTTTCGGCAGAATGATGCTCGGCCTCTTGCTCTCCATCGGCATGCTTGCTATCGGCGCAGGGCTTTCCCTTCTCATCGTAGGTAAAATCAACGAGCTGATTGTCATCCTCACCATTACGACATTGGCAATCATTGCCTCCTTCAGCAAAAAAATCAGAGAACTGCCCAAGACCTTCGAACTCGGTATGTTCTTCATCCTTATTTTCAGTATCGTTGTCGCCACCAAATTCGACATCACCAAAATCGACAGTTCGTCATTGACCATTATGTGGTTCATCCTGTTCGCACTGGTTGTTTCCATGGTAATTTACATCATCATCTGCCGTTGCTTCAAAGTCAGCGGTGACCTGTTCACAGCAAGCTACATCAGCCTGCTTTGTTCACCTCCATTCGTTCCGCCAGTGGTAGAAGCCATCGGCAACCGCAAAGTGCTCATCAGCGGTATCGCCATCGGCTTGGTCGGCTATGCCGTCGGCAACTACTTGGGCTCCATTTTCGCAACGATTTTGGGATTACCGCTATTCTAATCGACAACCTACCGAACAAGTTCCCAAACTCTTGTCATCCAACAGTTCATCGCAAACAACACCAATCCAATACAGATCACCATTCACTGATCACAGATCTCTAATAAATGAAGAAAGTAATCCTATATAAAGGCAAAGAGAAATCCCTGCTTCGCTTCCATCCTTGGGTGTTTTCCGGGGCCGTAGCCAAAGTGGACAAAAACATCCAGAACGGTGACATCGTCGAGGTATGCGACAACAGCGGTAATTTCTTAGCTATCGGACATTTCCACGACAATTCCATTGCCGTTCGCGTGTTCAGTTTCGAGCCAGTAGAACCGAACTATGGATTTTGGAAGGAAAAAGTGCAAAAAGCTTTGGCTTTCCGCCAGTCCATCGGCCTGATCAACAACCCAGAGACCACCATGTTCCGATTGGTAAACGGTGAAGGAGACGGTCTCCCAGGGCTCATCATCGACATATACGACGGCAATGCCGTAATGCAATTCCACGCTTACGGCATGTTCTTGCTCAAGGATACTTTCGTACAGATTCTACGAGAGCTGTTTCCAGACATCAAGTCCATCTACAACAAGAGCGGGCTTACGCTAACCGACGCTGAAGATACCAAAGCAGAAGACGAACTGCTTTACGGAGAAGTCAGCAAGATCATCGGCAGGGAAAACGGCATCGGCTTCAACATTGACGTCCAAGGGGGCCAGAAGACGGGCTTCTTCCTTGACCAGCGAGACAGTCGGAAAATGGTTGGCGAGCTGGCAAAAGGTCACCGGGTACTCAACATGTTTTGCTACTCCGGAGGCTTTTCGGCATACGCGCTGCGCGGTGGTGCCGAGCATGTTGACTCGGTTGACATCTCCCGCAAGGCCATCGAGCTCACGGACGCCAACATCGCGCTCCTCGGCGAAGATGCTGTCAGAAGGCATTCCTCTTACTGTGAAGACGTCTTCAAGTTCTTGGAGAACATGCCCGACCACGCCTACGACCTCATTGTCCTTGACCCACCGGCATTTGCCAAGCACCATCGCGTGAAGGAACAGGGCATCAAAGGTTACCGCAACATCAATCGCAAAGCCATGGAAAAGCTCCAGCCCGGCGGTCTGCTCTTCACCTTCTCCTGCTCACAAGCTATCAGCATTGACGATTTCAAGACTATTGCGTTTTCCGCTGCTGCCTTGGAGCACAAAAATGTCCGGATTGTCCATCAGATGCAGCACGCCATCGACCACCCGGTCAGCATCTACCATCCGGAAGGCAATTACTTGAAAGGACTTTTATTAGCTATCGAATAAACAAAAAAGGGAACAACGACGTTGCTCCCTTTTTTCATCTCTCAACACGAGCCTACTCCGCCAAGCACAAGTCAAGAGCCGCAGTAATAGCCTCTTTATCCATCTTCTGTCCGATGAATACGATTTTCTGCATACGGTCGCCAAAACGCTCGTCCCAATCGCGACGAAGTCCCGGTTCCTGAGCCATCATCTGAGCCAACTCATTGGCAGGCATCGTAGCATACCAGAGGCCGGCATCACGCAGCAGCAACTGTTTGCCTGCTTGCTCGAAGAGATAGCAGGTGTCGTATTCCGAACGGAAATAGCAAACACCTTTGGCACGAATCACGCTCTTCGGGAGTCGTGACACAAATTCGTCAAAATCTCTCAAGTTGAACGGTTCGCGGCGGTAATACACAAAGGTACCGATACCGTATTCTTCGGCTTCACCCTCCTCATGATCGTGGTCATGATGGTGATGGTGGTGATGATGTCCGTGCTCATGTTCATCGTCATCATCGTCATGGTCATGGTGGTGCTCATCATGGTCGTGGTCGTGGTCATGATGATGTTCCTCATGATCTTCGTCTTCATCCTCCTCATGATATTTTTCCACGCCCTGAATCCAAGCGGCGGAAGTAGCCACATCTTCATAGTCGAACATCTTCGTATGAAGGACTTTGTCAAAATCCACATCTCCGAAATCGCAGGTGATGATTTCAGCCTTGGTTTGGATAGCACGTATAATTTCCTTAACCCGGCCCAGTTCTTTAGGAGATACCTCGGAAGCCTTGTTAACCAATACGATATTACAGAATTCGAGTTGTTGGATAATCAGATTTTCGATATCATCTTCCTCGAGGTTCTTCTTCATAAGATTTTCGCCACAGCCGAACTCATCCTGCATACGGAGGGCGTCAACCACCGTAACGATGCAGTCGAGTTTGGGCATACCGTCTTTTTCAAAATCGTACGCCATGCGGGGCATAGAGCAAATCGTCTGCGCAATAGGTTCGGGTTCGCAGATGCCGCTGGCCTCAATCACGATGTAGTCAAAGCAATGTTGGCTGGTGAGGTCATGGAGTTGTTCCACCAAGTCCATCTTCAAAGTGCAGCATATACAGCCGTTCTGCAGAGCGACCAGGCTGTCGTCCTTCTGATTCACGACACCGCCTTTTTGGATAAGGTCGGCATCGATATTCACCTCCCCGATATCGTTCACAATCACGGCGAACTTTATGCCGCGACGGTTGGAAAGAATTCTGTTCACTAAAGTTGTCTTACCGCTGCCCAGATATCCAGTGAGCAGCAACACAGGTGTTTCGTTAATCATTTTCGTCAGTTTTTTTAGGGCGGCAAAGGTAGACAATTTTCGGGTTTAATGAGTGTGTAAAATCAAATAAACGAAATAGCATCGTGCCCCCCGTAAAGACGTGCCAGAATGCAATGGCGACACGTCTCCCTGACGTAAACGGGATGAAACGCTTCGACGCACATCACATCGGGTACGTTTCAACCGCATTTTTTGTATCTTTGCCGCCCTTTTAATATTGTACAATCGTTCAATTGAAACATGGCATTTACTAATCCGCTATTACTCATCGGCCTCGTCGCCATCCTCGTGCCGATTATCATACATCTGTTCAACTTCAGACGTTACAAAACCATCTATTTCTCCAACGTCAAAATGTTGGACGAAATCAAGAAGAAGACCCGTCGTGAACAGACTATTCAGCAACTTGTGGTTCTCGCCCTCCGAATCCTCGGCATCGCCGCCCTGGTCTTCGCTTTTGCCCAACCTTTTATTCCCACTGACAAGAAGAAAAGCAAAAAGGGCAACCTCGTGACCATCTTCCTCGACAACTCCTACTCTATGGAAGCCAACAGCAAAGACGGCTCTATGCTTTACGATGCCGTTGACGCTGCCAAGAGCATCGTCAACGCATTCGGCTTTTCCGACGACTTCGTACTTACCACACAGGACTTCTCCGGCGAGGAATCGCACATTCTCAACAAAGACCAAATCCTCGAAATGCTCGAC
The DNA here is from genome assembly GCA_024400835.1 of Bacteroidales bacterium. Taxonomy (GTDB): domain Bacteria; phylum Bacteroidota; class Bacteroidia; order Bacteroidales; family WCHB1-69; genus F23-D06. Next base: position 56,064 of record JAKSMC010000004.1, on the reverse strand, counting down.
AAAGTCCAGGTCTCTTCCAACAGTCATTCGCTGAAGGACATTCTCACATTCGAGAAGAACACCTGCACCAACTCCAGCAAAGGGAACGTCGTTCACTACTATATTTCCGATTATCAGAAAAACAACTTCAACATCGCGCAGCTGAAGACGGACAGTGCCACCGCCACGTTCCTGATTCCTATGCCGAACGAAGACCGCAACAATGTTTCCGTAGATAGCTGCTGGTTCCTCTCCCCTGTTTTCAAAGTCGGCAACCAGGTCACTTTCTTCGCCCGCATCCACAATTACGGCAAAGAGGATGTTGAGAAACTCCCTGTTAAACTCTACATCAACGAAAAGCAAAAATCTATCGCGGCACTGGACATCCCCGCCAACAGTTTCGTGGACTGTCGCATGGTTTACAACATCGAAAACATCGGCACGCAATGCGGCCGCGTGGTTCTCGAAGACGCACCAATCACATTCGACGACCAACTTTTCTTCACTTACGAAGTAACCGATAACACCAACATCGCCGTCATCGAAGACAAAGAGCCGAACCGCTTCCTGTACGCGCTCTACGGCAAAGACTCTGTGTTCAACTACAATGCCATGGCCTACAACCAGGTCAACTACACACAGCTCAAGCAATGCGAAGTCATCGTGCTCAGCGAAGTACCGACCATCTCTTCCGGTCTGGCCGACGAGCTCAGCAAGTTCGTCAAAAGCGGCGGCACATTGCTCGTATTCCCGCCCAAGGAGTTGGACAACACCTACCGCAGTTTCCTGAGTAGCATAGGCGCCGGTGCCTATGGAGCCCTTTCTAAAAAGGAACTCAAATGCGGCAACATCAATACCGAGAGCCTCTATTTCAAAGGCGCTCTGGAAGACCAGAAGGGCCAACTTGACATGCCTGTCACACTGCAGCACTACGAAATCAGCGGCGGCAACGGCAGCGAAGTCATTATGTCTTTGGAAAACGGTTCTCCCCTGCTATCCGCCTATCCGATCGAGAAGGGCAAAGTGATCCTTTCCGCCGTGGCTATGAACGACGACTACGGCAATGCACACCGCCACGCACTCTTCTTCGTACCTATGCACAACATCGGCATTATGAGCGCTATGCAAAGCAAACTATACAACATCATCGGCGTTGACAATATGCAGACCATCGCGCTCAAAACTGAGAACATGGACAACGTGCTCACCCTGAGATCTCGCAACAACAAAGAGGAATTCATCCCCGAACAGCGCCGTATCGGCAATGAGACTGCCTTGTATTTCCACGACCAAGTCCACGAAAGCGGCCTTTACGACATCATCAAGGACGGCGCCGTCATCGGCACACTGGCCTTCAACCAAAACCGCAAAGAATCCAACTTAGAGTGCTACGACGAAAGCGAACTCAAGAAAATGGCCAAATCTTCCGACCAGAACATCGACGTCATCAGCGCCGACACTAAGAATATAGCCAAGAGCATCACCGACAAGCTGAACGGCAAATCACTCTGGAAATACTTCATCATTTTCTCCCTGCTCTGCTTCTTGGCTGAAATCATCCTGCTCCGATTCTGGGGAAAACCGAAAATCAACAAAAACGAAGAATAAGCGGCCTGATTGGGGCATTCTCCCATAACCGAACCGCCAGCACAACAGACCACTGTTCACCAATCACAGATCACTAACATTTTAAACCCAATAAAAAATGAACACTGAACTTTTAAAACTCTACCCGCACGATTTGTGGGAAAATTTTGGAAATCTTTGCGACGCTCCGCATCCTTCCAAACACGAAGAAGCTGCCTTGGCTTGGGCCAAAGGTTGGGCTAAAGAACACAACATCCAAGTTGAACAAGACAAAACCGGCAACTTGCTGTTCACCATTCCTGCAACCAAAGGTATGGAAGACAGAACTCCTGTTATCTTGCAAGGCCACATTGATATGGTTCCGCAAGCCGACAGCGACAAAAAGCACGATTTCCTGAAGGATCCCATCGAGCCGATCATCGACAACGGCTGGGTACGTGCCAACAAGACCACATTAGGTGCCGACAACGGTGTAGGCGTATGTGCCGCTATGGCTTGCGCTACCACCAAAGGCGTCAAACACGGTCCGCTGGAAATCCTCGTTACCGTTGACGAAGAGACTGGTATGACTGGCGCTGAAGGCTTGAAGAAGGGCTTTGTAAAGGGCAAGATTCTCATCAACCTCGACTCTGAGACAGAGGGCGAACTCTACGTAGGCTGCGCCGGCGGTTTGGATGCCAACTTCGAACGCAAGTACACAACAGTTGCTACTCCTGAAGATATGAAGGGTTTCAAATTCATCGTCACGGGTCTTCACGGTGGTCACTCCGGCATGGACATCAACTTGGGACGTGCCAACGCCAACAAGATTGCCGTCCGCTTCCTGACCAAGGCCATCAACGACTTTGATGCCTGCATCGCCTCCATCGACGGTGGTGGCTTGCGCAACGCCATTCCGCGCGAAGCAACCGCCATCCTCGCTGTCCCGGCTAAGAAAGCTACCGCTTTCAAGAACTTCGCTAAAAAATTCGAAACGATGGTCAAAGCAGAATTTGCAGCTACCGAAGAGAATCTCGCCATCAGCGTGAAGGCTGTTGACACACCGACCAAAGTTATCCGCGAAAAAGCCGTCAGACAATTCCTCGGTATGATCTTCGCTATTCCTAACGGCGTACTCCGTATGAGCGACTCTATGGAAAATCTTGTTGAGACCTCCAACAATGTGGCCAACTTCAAAGCTGAAAACGGTGTAATGAGCGCTAAATGTCTGCTCCGCAGCTCCGTTGACAGTGCCAAAGATGCCCTTGGCGACAGAATGACGGCCATTGCGGAACTCGCAGAATGCGGTCTCGAACTCACAGGCGCTTATCCTGGCTGGAAACCCAACATGGAATCCCCGATTATGAACACCTGCAGAGAAGTCTATAAGAAGAAATTCAAAACAGAGCCCAAGATCATGGCTATCCACGCAGGTTTGGAATGCGGTCTCTTCGGCGCCTGCTATCCTGACTGGGATATGGTTTCCTTCGGTCCAACGATCGAACACCCGCACTCCCCGGTTGAAAGAGTCAACATCGAGAGCGTCGGCAAGTTCTTCGACTTCCTCACCGAAGTCCTGAAAAACGTTCCTGTGAAATAATTGTTTCAGGTTTCAAGTTTCAGGTTTCAAGCAGCGTACTTGCAAATCTTTTGGAACTTTATAAAAAAATTAAAAGTGCATATCAAAACGGCTGGCGAGAGTCAGCCGTTTTTTTCGTATCAAGAAGTCAGGCACACGTAGTACAGGCTGTCAACATTATAATTGTCGAAGGTGATATTCATCTTGAAGGTCTATGACTGAGGTTTAACGAGGTGTCAAAAGTACGCATATTTCCGAAAGCATAATCATCTCACTTTGTGACAATATCAATTCTATCATTCTTCCTTCTATATTTTCTTTCGGCACGCTGCACCGAAATGACATCATTTGAATGTATCTGATTTAGCACAGTTTCACACTGCTCAAATGGGACAAGTGAGCCATTTAAGTATATCGGAACGAATGTTGTTAGAAACAAATCGAATCCTACTATGCACTCTTTCTTCCCTTTTTCACTGAAAATTGGAGTATAAAGACCCTTTGGCAACAAATCTTTTTTCCAATTTTTTGAAAAATCTAATTTCTCAATAGTGTCCCACGGAAGTTCTAAACCATTAAGATGATAATGATATTGAATTTCACCATCTGAACACAACTTACATATTGGATAGGGGAACTCATCGTCACAAATTCTTAGACAGTCTTCAAAACTATAATTTGTGACAAGCAGGAACGTGTCCTTGGGGTAAAACAAAGTGTGAAAAGGACCCACAATGCATTTGTACGGGCTATATTCTACACAAATCCTTGTGTGACTTAAAATCTCTCGAATACTGTCACAATTACATTGGGCTTGCGCTTTAATTGCCATAAAGCTGCAACAACAGAACAATAAAATTTTGATTTTTTTTACCATACAATTCCTCCTCAACTTTGTATTTTTTCAACCGTTTAACTATAGGGGATTTCTATTTTAACATTTTCGCGCCATCCCTCTGAACTTCGTGAAGTCCGTTAGCCAAAATTCAAAGTGAACAACGCGGCAAAGATATAAATTTTCTTCTATTTTCTAACTTTTCATCATTATTTTACGGGGGGGTATAATTATTGTATATCAATATGTTACACAATTTAATTCATTCCTAATCGTACTATTTGCTCATATCGGCACACGTTGTAAACCAGTTTGGTCAGGGTGTTTCTGGCGGCATTCCGCGCCAAACCTACAACGCGGCTGACACTGAACACACTCAGGAAGGAGGGGGTTGCCGCAAATCAATTTTATATTGTCTGCGTAACACATTACCGAATTATCAAATTATCGCATTACCACATTATTTTTGTATCTTCGCGCCCTCAAATTAAATCACTATGGCAGACGATAAAAAAATCATCTTTTCTATGGTCAACGTCAGCAAGACGTTCCCTCCTCAAAAGCAAGTTTTAAAGAACATCTACCTCTCATTTTTCTACGGCGCCAAAATCGGCGTGCTCGGTCTGAACGGCGCGGGCAAGTCTTCCCTATTGAAGATTATCGCCGGCATTGACAAATCCTATCAGGGCGAAGTGGTCTTCTCACCCGGCTACTCCATCGGCTATCTGCCGCAGGAACCCGAATTGGACGACAACCTAACCGTCAAAGAGGTTGTGCAACAAGGCGTACAGAAAATCGTGGATGTGCTCAAAGAGTACGAAGAGGTGAATATGAAGTTCGCAGAACCTATGAGCGACGACGAGATGAACAAACTCATCGAGCGTCAGGGCGAACTCACAGAACTCATTGACCAATACGATGCCTGGGAACTGGACAACAAGTTGGAGCGTGCGATGGACGCCTTGCGCTGTCCCGAAGGCGACACGCCTGTGAAGAACCTATCCGGAGGCGAGCGCCGCCGCGTGGCTTTGTGCCGTCTGCTACTCACCGAGCCGGACATCCTGCTCCTGGACGAGCCGACCAACCACTTGGATGCCGAATCTGTACAGTGGCTGGAAATGCACCTCCAACAATATAAGGGCACGGTCATCGCCGTCACTCACGACCGCTACTTCCTCGACAATGTGGCTGGCTGGATCCTCGAACTCGACCGCGGCGAGGGCATTCCCTGGCAAGGCAACTACTCGTCCTGGTTGGAACAGAAATCCAACCGTCTGGCCATGGAGGCCAAACAGGAAAGCAAACGTATGAAGACCCTCGAACGCGAATTGGAATGGGTGCGTATGGCCCCGAAAGCCCGCCAGGCAAAGTCCAAAGCCCGTTTGAACGCCTATGACAAATTGCTCAACGAGGACGTGAAGGAGAAGGAAGAGACGCTGCAGATCTTCATTCCCAACGGCCCACGCCTCGGTAACAATGTCATCGAGGCCATCCACGTGAGCAAGGCCTATGGAGACAAACTGCTCTATGACGACCTGAACTTCCGCCTTCCGCCGAACGGCATTGTCGGCGTCATCGGCCCGAACGGTGCCGGTAAGACCACCCTCTTCCGTCTCATTATGGGCTTGGACAAACCCGACAGCGGCGAATTCAAAGTGGGCGAAACCGTGAAGATCGGCTACATTGACCAACAGCACACGGTCATTGATCCCGAAAAGAGCGTCTGGGAAGTGGTATCCGAAGGCAACGAGCAGATTATGATGGGCGGCCGCCTTATCAACTCGCGTGCCTATCTGTCACGTTTCAACTTCAGCGGAACGGAACAGAACAAGAAGGCAGGTGTGCTCTCCGGCGGTGAACGCAACCGTCTGCACCTCGCCCTGACACTGAAATCCGAAGCCAACGTACTGCTCTTAGACGAACCGACCAACGACATCGACGTCAACACGCTGCGCGCACTGGAAGAAGGTCTTGAGAACTTCGCAGGCTGCGCCGTAGTCATCTCCCACGACCGCTGGTTCCTCGACCGCATCTGCACGCACATTCTCGCCTTTGAAGGCGATTCCCAAGTCTATTTCTTCGAAGGCAGCTACACTGAATACGAGGAAAATAAGAAAATGCGCCTCGGCAACGTTGCCCCGAAACGCATACACTACAAGAAGATTACCATTATATAGAGGCTCTCGTTTCAGGTTTCAAGTTTCAGGTTTCAAAATCATTCATCTCGCTCTCTTATCATCATGTCTTCAGCCAAGCACTTTCTAATCGTCCTGTTTTCCTTCGTATTGGTTTTGACAGCAGACGCTCAGAACAAGCCTATTTTCAAAGCCAAAGACAAAGTAAGAGCCGATATACGCCTAATGGGCAAAAAAGGTCCGCCAGAGCTCGCATATGACAATATCACCTACGAATTAACCGGCGACTTTCTGGATGACACATCCACCTATCTGATCAAAACCGTCAAACACTACCGGCATTACAATAATTTTATGGAAGGAGGGACGAAATGCGACAGTGTCACCTTGGTTTTCTATCCGAATTGTTCTAAGAAGGGAGCCTTTCAGCACACCGCAAAGTGCGACGAGTTCTATTATGATTCATACCGTAGATATCTGATTGCGCTTTCACACGGCTGCTGCGCCGAACCTACCAGGGGCGTTCTGTCCACCTGGAAAGAGAATCGTCCTTTCCTACAATTTGACAATGATTATTTCGAAATATCCCGAAACAACGACTACTATTATGTTGGTGTTGTCAACCACTACTACCAATATTTCCAAGCGAAAGACACGACCGCAGGAAACGTGCGCGTAGCCACCATCTATTATTCGCACAACCAGCAACCTGCCGACAGCATCGTAGTAACACTTCGAAAAGAAAGTGGCAAAGAATACTGTTGTCCCGAAACCTTTTTAAAGAGGAGCGATTCTACAGAATGTTTTGGAGAAGACCCCATCCGCTGTCGTAATGAAATAAACCATTCAAAATATTGCAAATACGACGGGCTAATATTCAGTTTCATAGTCTTTGACGAATATACAAGAAATGTCAAGATTATCCGTCAGATCCTGCCTTTCGGCCTCAATCAGAAGTTGCCCAAGGAGATCATCATCAACGACCGCGAAATCCTGCAGATACTCTATTAAGAATTCGTTCTTAGCAGCGAAGAAGACAACAGTAATTCTGAAATATCACAGATAAAAAAAGCGAGGGAATCTCATGGATTTCCTCGCTTTGTATAAGTAGACAGTTGACTAAAGAACTATTCAGCAGCGGGAGCCTCAGCAGCAGTTTCAGCAACTTCTGCGACGGTTTCAGCGACTTCAGCAGCAGCTTTCTTGCTGCTACGTCTTGTTCTTGTTGTTTTCTTCTTACCACCTTCTACGGTGTAAGTTTCGTTATAGTCAACGAATTCGATGATGCACATCTCAGCGTTATCGCCTTTACGGAAGCCGGTTTTGAGGATACGTGTGTAACCACCCGGGCGAGCAGCGATCTTCGGAGCGATTTCTCTGAAGAGTTCGGTAACGGCAAATTTGTTTTGAAGCTGAGAGAAAACCATACGTCTGGAATGAGTAGTATCGTTTTTGCTACGTGTCACCAGAGGTTCAACATATTTTCTCAGTTCTTTTGCCTTTGCCAAAGTCGTGGAAATTCTTTTATGCATGATGAGAGATGTAGCCATATTGGACATCATAGCCTTTCTATGGGCATCTGTTCTTCCTAAATGATTGATACTTTTAGCGTGTCTCATTGTTCTTAATCCTTATCTAATTTATATTTTTGAATATTCATACCGAATTCCAAACCTTTGGATTTGACAAGATTTTCCAACTCGAGGAGGGATTTCTTACCAAAGTTACGGAATTTCAAAAGGTCAGCCTTATGGATAGCCACAAGGTCACCGAGAGTTTCAAGCTCTGCGGACTTCAGGCAGTTCAATGCGCGAACAGAGAGGTCCATGTCAATGAGCTTGGATTTGAGGACTTGGCGGATGAGCATAGAGTCTTCATCGAAGTCTTCACTTGCTGCTGGTTGTTCAGGAGTGTCCAACGTGATTTTGTCATCAGAGAAAAGAGCGAAATGTTGGATGAGGATTTTAGCAGCCTCTTTCAACGCTTCTTTCGGATGGATGGAACCATCGGTTTCGATTTCCATGATGAGTTTTTCGAAGTCGGTCTTCTGTTCAACACGGTACGGTTCGATGTAATATTTCACATTCTTGATCGGAGTGTGAATGGAATCGATAGCGATAACATCGATGCCTTCGTGCAGTGTGCGGTTGTCTTCAACTGGCACATAGCCGCGGCCTTTGTCAATCGTGATTTCCATTTCGAGACGTACGGTGGGATCCATACGGCAGATCAACTGATCAGGATTGAGAACTTGGAAAAAGTTGAGATAGCGGTTCATGTCACCGGCCGTGAACTTATCTTGACCAGTAATTACGATGGTAGCTTTCTCAGCGTTATTATTTTCAATTTTATTCTTGAAACGAACCTGTTTGAGGTTAAGGACGATGTCGATAACATCTTCCATAACGCCGGGTATTGAAGAGAATTGCTGAGCAACGCCCGTGATTTTAACAGAAGTAATGGCATAGCCTTCCAATGAAGAGAGCAGCACGCGGCGGAGAGCATTACCTACGGTAACGCCGTAGCCCTGTTGCAACGGACGAAATTCAAATATGCCGTGAAAATCGTCGGCCTCATTCATGATGACCTTATCCGGTTTTTGAAATGTTAATATTGCCATTTTATTTGTTTTTAATGTTATTAATGATCGATGTGAACTGTGAGCTGTGAACTGTGAGCTGTGAGTTGCATTACACAATTCACAGGTCACAGATTAGGGATCACTATTTAGAGTACAATTCGACGATTGCTTGTTCGTTAATTGTCTCAGGAATTTCTTCTCTCTGCGGGTAGTTCATGAATTTACCAACCATGAGGTTGCCATCCCATTCCAACCAAGCGTGGTTCATTGCTTTGCCACTCAAAGAGTTGGTGATGACTTCCATAGCTTGTGAGCGTTCACGTACTTCTACAGTGTCACCAGGAACGAGGAGACGAGAAGGAACGTTGCAGATCTGGCCGTTCACAGAAATGTGACGATGGCTGACGAGCTGACGAGCTGCTGCGCGGGAAGGAGCGATACCCAAACGGAATACGACGTTGTCGAGACGGGATTCGATGAGTTGCATCAAATTCTGACCGGTGACACCTTTCTTACGAGCTGCCAATTGGAAAATCTTACGGAACTGGCGTTCGAGCATACCGTATGTGTATTTTGCTTTTTGTTTTTCCTGAAGCTGCATACCATACTCAGAGAGTTTGGAACGTCTTCTGCTTTGACCATGCTGACCCGGAGCATAGTTCTTTCTTTCGAAATTTTTATCGGGACCGTAGATCGGTTCCTTGAATTTTCTTGCGATTCTAGTTTTAGGTCCTGTATATCTTGCCATAATTCTAAATTTTCTATTTTTAAAACAATATGATATTCAAATTATACTCTTCTGTGTTTCGGAGGACGGCAACCATTGTGAGGAAGCGGAGTAACATCGGTGATTTCTTCAACGATGATGCCCGTCGTGTTGATAGATCTGATAGCAGATTCACGACCTTGTCCCGGACCTTTAACGTATACTTTCACTTTGCGAAGACCGAGGTCGTAAGCAACCTTTGCACAGTCTTGAGCGACCATCTGAGCTGCATACGGAGTGTTCTTCTTAGAACCACGGTATCCCATTTTACCAGCGGAAGACCAGGAAATCACCTGACCGTCGTTGTTGGTAAGGGAAACAATAACATTATTAAAAGATGCATAAATGAATGCTTTACCAGAAGCATCAATTCTGACAACTTTCTTTTTGGATGTTTTAGTATTCTTTGCCATAATTATATGTTTTCTCTATCCGTAATGATGATTAATAACTACTTGGTTGCTTTCTTCTTGTTTGCAACAGTTTTCTTACGACCCTTACGTGTACGGGCGTTGTTCTTGGTGCTCTGACCACGAACCGGTAAACCCAAACGGTGACGAATGCCTCTGTAACAGCCAATATCCATCAATCGTTTGATGTTCATTTGTTCTTCGGATCTCAGTGGTCCTTCCACCTTCATCTCGTTAACCAATCCACGGATTACTGCCAATTCATCGTCGTTCCATTCATTTACCTTCTTTTCCCAGCTGATACCGGCCTTTGTGAGAATCTTTTGCGCAGTGCTTCTGCCGATTCCGTAAATGTAAGTCAAGCCGATTTCGCCATGTTTGTTTTTCGGTAAATCAATACCTGCAATTCTTGCCATATTACTTTGATATTTATTTAGTTAATTAATAATTATTTACTTTCTCGGAAATCCTAGCCTTGACGTTGTTTCATTTTAGGATTCTTCTTGTTAATCACATAAACCACTCCGTGGCGTTTCACCACGATACAGTCTTCGGATCTCTTTTTAACTGATGTTCTTACTTTCATTGTTTTGTAATGTTTATTATTTATTAATTTCTATTCTTTTTGTGCCCGTAGGCGCTAATGATTATGCTTTGTATCTGAAGGTGATTCTTCCCTTGGTGAGGTCATAAGGAGACATTGCAATCTGCACTTTGTCACCAGGCAATATCTTGATGTAGTGCAAACGCATTTTGCCAGAAAGGTGGGCAATGATTTCATGACCGCTTTCCAATTGAACGCGGTAAAGACCATTACCGAGCGCTTCTGTTACGATACCGTCTAAATCGAATGAGGATTGTTTTGGCATATTGATGTTTTTTAATAAAGTTCTGTCGTTCCTAATACTTCACCGATTAATTTGTAAGAAGAGATAACTTCAGTACCTTTGTCAGTGATAATCATTTGGTGCTCGTAATGAGCAGCGGGTTTGTGATCCTTCGTGCGGATGGTCCAACCGTCATTCTCCATATAGATATTACGTTTGCCCAAAGTAATCATCGGCTCAATACAGATGCACATGCCGTGTTGCAGGCGGTCTCCAGTGTTAGGGCGACCATAGTTGCAGACATCAGGTCTTTCGTGCATGTCTCTACCGATACCGTGACCGCAGAGTTCGCGAACCACGCCGTAGTTGAATTGTCCCACATAGCTTTCCACTGTATAGCCGATGTCACCAACGGTCTTGCCGGCAACGGCGACCTTGATAGCTTCGTTAAGAGATTGCTTAGTGCGTTCCATAAGGAGTCTTACGTCTTCAGCAACCTCACCGACAGCGAAAGTATAAGCGAAATCACCGTGAAATCCGTTGAGCAAAGCGCCACAGTCAACAGAGATGATATCACCGTCGGTGAGATAGTCACCCTGTTTGGGGATGCCGTGAACAACAACGTCATTAACGGAGAGGCAAAGAGAAGCCGGATAGCCTTCATAGCCCTTGAAGGAAGGGACGGCATGGTGGTCACGGATGCACTGTTCTCCGATTTGGTCGAGGTACAAAAGGGGCACGCCCGGTTTGATACACTTTGCGACCTCTGCGAGAGTGACAGCCACAACGTGAGCGCTCTGTCTCAGCTTCTCAAAGTCTGCTTCGTTCTTATATTTAATTCTGCGGAACATTCTAATATATATATACTATAATTTATTAGCCTCCGTAAACGCCACCCATGCGGCCTTTGATTCTACCGGATTTTGTCAGACCATCGTAATGTCTCATCAACAAGTGGCTTTCGATTTGTTGGAGGGTATCCAAAACAACGCCTACCATAATCAGCAGGGAAGTACCGCCGAAGAATTGAGCGAACTGTTGGTTGACACCGAACATACGGACGATAGCCGGAAGAACAGCAACAATACCCAAGAAGATGGAGCCCGGAAGTGTGATGCGGGACATGATGGTATCGATGAGTTCAGCAGTTTGTTTGCCAGGTTTTGTACCAGGAATGAAACCGCCGTTCTTCTTCAGGTCTTCAGCAATCTGCTGAGGATTGATGGTGATAGCCGTATAGAAATAGGTGAAGAGGATAATGAGGATGAAGAATACAGCATTGTAGCCGAATCTGTTGTAATCAATGAAGCTGCTCCAGAAACCGGAGGTAGATTCAGTGGTGATGTTGACGAAGGTCAACGGGATAAACATGATAGCCTGAGCGAAGATGATCGGCATAACGCCTGCTGCATTGACCTTAAGAGGAAGGTAGTTGCGGACGCCACCATATTGTTTGTTGCCGACAACGCGTTTAGCGTATTGGACAGGGAGGCGGCGAGTACCTTGAACGAGGAGGATACAGAGACCGATGATGACCATCATCAGGACGATTTCGATGATGAATACGATAGGGCCACCGTTCATTTCGCTAATACGAGCGACGAACTCAGCTTTGAGAGCGTACGGGAAACGAGCGATAATACCAATCATAATGATCATAGAGATACCATTACCGATACCATTGTCTGTGATTCTTTCACCCAACCACATGATGAAGAGGGTTGCGGAGATCAAGAGGATGAATGCTGTGAATCCGAATGCTGAGAAACCGAGGATGTGGTGTTCGAGCATGGAAGGAGCGATAGCAGCCGGGAATTGGTTTACGAGGTTTGCGATGTAAGCAGGAGCCTGGATAGCCAACACGAGGACTGTGAGGTAACGGGTAATCTGGTTGATTTTCTTACGACCGCTTTCACCTTCCTTTTGGAGACGTTGGAAGTAAGGAACTGCCAAGGTCAGCAATTGGACAACGATGGATGCGGAGATGTACGGCATGATACCCAATGCGAAGATAGAGGCATTGGAGAATGCACCACCGGAGAAGAGGTCCAGCATGCCGAGAAGACCCTTTTGGGCAGCGCTGGAGAATGCGGAGAGGCCGCCGGGGTTGATACCGGGGAGCACCACATGCGCACCAAAACGGTAAATCAGAATGATGAAGAGGGTGTAGAGGATTCTCTTACGAAGATCTTCGATTCTGAAAATGTTCTTTATCGTTTCTATAAATTTTTTCATTTGAAATTTTGTTTAAAGTGATAATTATTCTGCAGTGGTTTCAGCGGGAGCGTGAAGAAGGGTTGCGGTACCACCGACCTTTTCGATAGCTTCCTTAGCTTTAGCAGAAAATTTGTCAGCTGTCACATTGACTTTTGCATTGAGTTCGCCCTTTGCGAGGATTGCAATGCGATCGCTTTTCTTTGCGAGACCGTTAGCGACGAGAACTTCGAGGTTTACATCGGTAATGTTCTTTTCAGCAAGCACTTGGAGAGTGCTGATGTTGATAGCGTTATATTCAACACGGTTAATATTCTTGAAACCTCTCTTCGGAAGGATACGGTAGATAGGCATTTGGCCGCCTTCGAAACCGATCTTACGGCTGTAACCTGAACGAGCCTGTGCACCTTTGTTACCACGTGTAGAAGTACCACCCTTACCGGAACCTTGACCTCTACCAATTCTTCTTTCACTATGAGTTGCGTTTGCTGCTGGTTTTAAGTTGTTCAAATTCATTTCTTTCCTTAATTTCAATAGTTATTAAATCTTATAATTCTTCTACGGTTACCAAATGTTTGATGGAATCCACGATGCCGAGGATTTGAGGTGTTGCCTCATGTTCCACTGTTTGGTGCATTTTACGTAAACCTAATGCTTCTAAAGATCTTTTTTGGCGGGTGCATCTGTCAACCGCGCTTTTTACTTGTGTGATTTTAATCTTTTTCATCCCTACAATTTTTGTTTGTTATTTTAATTATTAGATATTATCAAAAAAAAAAAAATAGCGCACTTTTCGAAGGAAAATGCCACTATTCTATCATTCATAACTATAAGAAAACCTCCCGCACATATCTTTGCAATATTTCAATACAGTCCGTGAAATCAAGTAGTTAGAGCCACGTCAAAGGCCTCTCGGCAGTGCTCTTTCATTTCACTTCTAAAAAGCGTGCAAAGATAGTATTTTTTTCTTTATATCCAACTACTAACATGCTTTTTTTTAACATGGTAAAGTTGAATATATATCTGTTTTCGGCAATAGGCCTTTCAGGCCTCCAATTTCTTGAAAAATTCCTCTTCCGATATAATGGGAACGCCCAAAGTTTCGGCTTTCTTCCTCTTCTCCGGCCCCATCTTCTCACCGGCGACCACAAAAGTCGTGTTCTTGGATATGGAAGACACGTTCTTCCCGCCGTTCTGCTCGATGATTTCCTTGAGCTGCTCACGGGGTATGCTGAACACGCCACTGACGATGATGTTCATCCCGGCTAAGGCCTGTGACGACGGTTTCTGCTCCTCCCCAGCCTCGAACTGAAGTCCCGCCTGACGCAGACGCATCACCATCTGCAGATTGTCTGTGTCGTTGAAATAGGCTATGATGCTGTCAGCCACGCGACTGCCCACATCTTCCACTTCCATAAGTTCCTCTTTGGTAGCTGAAGCCACCACGTCAATATTTCGGAATTTACGTGCTATTTTCTTTGCGGTGACTTCCCCGACAAAGCGGATGCCGATAGCGTACAACACACGCTCAAAAGGAACGGTTTTGGACTGTTCTATGCCATGTAAAATATTCTGGACCGTTTTCTCTTTAAAGCTCAGCGTCCTGCTTTTGCCGGCCTCATCTTCAACGACCTTTTCCAAGCCGAAAAGGCTTTCGTAGGTCAAGGCATAGAGGTCCGCAGCCGTTTTGACCAGCCCTTGGTTGTAGAGCAGTTCGATTTTGCCTTCTCCCAGCGAGTCTATATTCATAGCCTTGCGAGAAATGAAATGCTCCAACTTGCCTCTGATCTGCGGTGCGCAATGATACTCATTAGGGCAGAAGACACCGGCTTCACCCTCGTTTTGCTGCAGCGGCGTGCCGCAAACCGGGCAGTTCTCCACAAAACGTACATGCCGAGCATCCATCTCGCGTTTTTCCACATCCACGCCCACAATTTTAGGTATGATTTCCCCACCCTTCTCCACAAAAAGGCAGTCGCCCTCGCAGATATCCATGTCGCGCATGAAGTCACGATTGTTCAGTGTCGCGCGCCTCACGACGGTGCCCGCCAGGTTCACCGGCTGCAAATTGGCCACAGGAGTGACAATGCCCGTTCGTCCGACTTGGAAATCCACGCTGAGTAGCGGCGTGGAAACCCGTTCTGCCTTGAACTTGTAAGCGATAGCCCAACGCGGGCTTTTGGCGGTGGAGCCGACCTGCTGTTGCTGAGCAAAGTCGTTAACTTTTATGACGATACCGTCAATGGGGAACGGGAGTTCCTTGCGCTTCACATCCCATTGATGAACAAAATCGAACACTCCTTCTATGTTATTCACCTTTACCATGACATCCGGAAAACGGAATCCCCACTGGTGCAACTTGCTCAGCTGGTCGTAGTGCGAATGTTCTGGAAGGTTTTCTCCAAGTGCGTAATAAAGTTTGAATGCCAGACCGCGTTTGGCGACTTCTGCGGAATTTTGGAGTTTCAAACTGCCGGAGGCCGCGTTACGAGGGTTGGCAAAAGGTTGTTCCCCGATTTCCTCACGCTCCGCATTCAGGGCTTCGAAGCTCTCGAAAGGCATAATGATTTCGCCACGGGCCTCGAGCATCTCCGGATAGTCACCCGTCAGGCGCAACGGCACAGAGCCTATCGTTTTGACATTCTGAGTGACGACATCGCCACGCGTGCCATCGCCACGAGTTACCGCACGCGTCAGAAGTCCGTGCTCGTAAATCAGACTGATAGCAACACCATCGTACTTCAACTCACACACATATTCCAAAGGAGCATCGAGCAGACTGCGCACACGAGTGTCAAACTCCGTCAGGTCACTTTCCGAATAAGTGTTCCCCAACGAGAGCATCGGATATACGTGCGCAACACTTTGGAACTGCTTGGTAATCGTACCGCCCACGCGTTGTGTCGGACTGTCCGGCAAGACGTAGTCCGGATACTGCTTTTCCAGTTCAATCAGGCGCTGCAAGAGCAAGTCAAAATCATAGTCACTGATTTTGGGATCGTCCAACATATAGTAGTAATAGTTATGGCGATTGATTTCCTCGGAGAGTTGTGCGATTTGTTGTTGAATATCATTCATAAAGCTCATTCTACTAGAAAATTAAACGATTATACGAAGCACCTGGGCGCATAATCGTATAATCGTTTAACCTTAAAATCATTTTAGAATATTATTTCAAGCCTCTGTTTCTAAGCAGCGGTTCGATGGAAGGCTCTTTGCCACGGAATGCGACGTAAAGATTCATAGCGTCGTCCGTGTTGCCGCGTTCCAGAATATTGGTACGGAAGGCAGTAGCCGTAGCTTGGTCGAAAATGCCGTTCTCTTTGAAAGCCTCGAAAGCGTCATTATCCAACACTGCAGCCCAAGTGTAGCTGTAGTAGCCGGCTCCATAACCGCCAGAGAAGATATGCTGGAAATAAGGGCTCTTGTAACGTGAGATAATAGACGGGATAAGACCGATTTTCTCCAGTTGCTGTTTTTCGTAGTCGGGTTGCTTGAAAGTCTTCTTAGATGTAATAGTATGGTAATCCATATCCAGCAAAGAAGCGGCCAGCAACTCAGTATTGATAAAGCCCTGTCCATAGGTGGCAGCGGCCTCCATCTTGGCAATCAAAGCGTCAGGAATCGTCTCACCGGTCTTGTAATGGTGAGCATACATCTTGAGAACTTCCGGTTCGGTGGAGAAATGCTCCATAAACTGTGAAGGCATTTCAACGTAGTCACGCGGAACATTGGTGCCGGAGAGGGATCTATAGTGGCAACGGGAAAGGATGCTGTGCAGGGCATGGCCGAATTCGTGGAACATAGTCTGCAGTTCGTCGATGTTCAGCATTGCGGGTTTGTCACCAGAAGGTTTGGTGAAGTTGAAGACCAAAGAGACGACGGGGATGATGTTCTTACCCTCGCGGGAATAATATTGTTCGCGGAAATTGGTCATCCAGGCGCCACTGCGTTTGGAAGCACGTGGGAAGAAGTCCATATAGACGATAGCGATCACTTCGTTGTTGTCAATGACTTCGTAAACTTTCACATCCTTCTGATAAACAGGGATATCCTTATTCTCTTTGAAAGTCAGGCCGTAAAGTTTGTTGCAAACCATGAAGAGTCCCTGTTGTGCGGTATCCAAAGCGAAATACGGACGGATGTCTTCATCATTGAGGTCATATTTTTCCTTACGGAGTTTTTCGCTGTAATAGCGCCAGTCGTATGGTTCGAGTTTGAAGCCGCCACGTTCTTTGTCAATCATCTTCTGATATTGAGCAGCTTCTTCTTTAGCTTTGGCCAGTGCCGGTGTCCAGACCTGTTTCAACAAAGCATAGACATTGTCAGCGTTCTTAGCCATAGCGTCATCCAAGGAATAGTTTGCATAATTGTCAAAGCCGAGAATCTGAGCCTTTTCAAGACGGAGGTTGGCGATTTCGTCAATAATTTTGGAGTTGTCGAATTCACCGCCCAGACAGCGATTGGAGTATGCCGTCCAGATCTGCTTGCGGAGTTCGCGGTTTTTGCAGTTCATCAGGAACGGTTCGAGTGTCGGCATATCGAGTGTGAAGACATATTTGCCTTTTGTCTTGGCATTCTCGTTGCCGAGTTCCTTGGCATTCTGGAGTTGTTGTTCGGTAAGGCCGTCCAATTTCTTCACATCGTCAACCACCAAAGTGTAAGCATTGGTTGCTTTCAGCACATTGTTGCCGAACTTCTGGGTAAGAGAGGCCAGTTTGGTGTTGATTTCGCGGAAACGAGCCTGCTTTTCAGCCGGAACGTTGGCGCCACCGCGAACAAAGCCCTTGTAGGTTTCTTCGAGCAGACGAAGTTGTTCGGGATTCAGTTTCTCTTTCTCACGGTTATCATATACCGTTTTGACTTTCTGGAAAAGTTTCTCATTCAGCATGACATCGTCGCCGTGTTGAGTGACGAGCGGCATAATGGTATCAGCCAGTTTTTCCATTTCCTCATCATTGCAGCATTCGGTAAGGTTGAAGAACACCATACTCACCTTGTTCAGCAGTTCGTCGCTGTATTCCAACGGAATAATGGTATTCTCGAAAGTGGGGTCTTCCGTGTTGTTGACAATGGCATCGATGTTTTCCTTTTGCTGTTTCATGCCCTCTTCAAAAGCGGGCAGATAATGTTCAGGCTTGATTTTATCGAAAGGAGGAACGCCATACGGGGTGTCCCATTCTTCCATGAACGGATTGTCTTTCAAAACCGTTTCTTCGTTTTTGTCCTTACAGCCGCTGGTAAGCAAAGCCGTAGCGACTACCATAGTCATGATGCAGATGTTACGTTTCATATTTTCGGGTTTTAAATTTACAAACGAGGGCGCAAAGATACACAAAAAAACATTGGCCGACCGACTTCGGAGTAATGCTTTTCAACAAAAAAAGCCACTCATACGAGCGGCCTTTTCTGTTATACCATAAAAATCAGTTTGTCCATCAGGATAAATGCGCCGGCACCGGCAAGGTAACCTAAAAGCGCATACGGAGTGATGTGTTTGAGATACCAAATGAAGTCTATTTTTTCCATACCCATAACGGCGACACCGGCAGCGGAGCCGATGATGAGGAGGCTGCCGCCTGTACCGGCGCAGTATGACAGGAACACCCACAGCATGCTGTCGGGCGGGAAAGCGGTAAGGTCATACATACCCATCACACCTGCCACCAACGGAACATTGTCGACGATGGATGAAAGAGCGCCAATCACGATGTCAATGAGGTAGTAGTTGCTATTGAAAGCCGTATCCATACCTCCTGCCAGCAGAGAGAGATGTCCGGCACTTTGCAAACCAGCAACTGCCAAGAGGATGCCTAAGAAGAAGAGGATGCTGGGCAAATCGATACGGGTGAGCACGTTTGTGATAGAAAGGCGGGCAATTTTCTCCTTGGATTTTCTGTCGATAATTTCCGTTGTAATCCAAAGTACTGAGAGGCCGAGCATGATGCCCATATAGGGTTTCAAATGCGTAAGCGTTTTAAATACCGGGACGAAGATAAGAGCGCCAATGCCCATCCAGAAAATAAGGTTTCGGCGCCACTTGGGAATGTCAACGGTTGCAGCTGCCTGCTGTTGACGTTTGGTCTCGTCGATTTCACCCTTTTCAATGAAAGAGAGTACAACCAGTGGGATGACCATAGAGATAAGGCTCGGAACGATGCACTGTGCGATGACTGTTCCGGTGCTGATATTGCCGGCAATCCAGAGCATGATGGTCGTGACATCACCGATTGGGGACCACGCGCCACCGGAATTGGCAGCCAGGATGACCATACCTCCAAAAAACCATCTGTCTTGTTTCTCCGGCAGCAGTTTGCGCAAGAGAGCCACCATAACGATAGCCGTGGTAAGGTTGTCCAACAAGGCAGAAAGGAAGAATGTGATAAGAGAGAGAATCCAAAGCAGTTTCACCTTGCTTTTCGTTGTGATTTTATCAGTAATGATGCTGAATCCGCCGTGGGAGTCTATCAATTCCACGACAGTCATGGCGCCCATCAGATAAAAAAGGATTTCAGCGATATCACCCAGATGTTCGATAAGTTCGTGTTTGGTGATAAAGTCTGAAAAATGGGCATCAGGATTAGCCTGTTGGAAAGCCTGCCATCCTGCACCGAAGCCTGTGGCATCAAAAATAGCAGGACCTGTGAGGATATATACCAACCAAATCAGCACGCCCAAAAGCAGTGCGAATGCGGTCTTGTTAATTTTCAGCGGATGCTCCAAGGCAATACACGCGTATCCTACGATGAAGAGGATGATCATAAGGTAGAAAGCGGTCATAGTGTTTATGCTAAGGGGTTAATAATCGGTGTGACGGAGTAGGCGCTGGTATTTGTTAGAACAAACTCAGAGAGATACCAACGGACATCGGGTAGATTTTCGGGCCCTTGCCAGCTTCGAACAGCGGGGTAAGCTGGAAAGAGTAGTAAGCATCGATGAATTTCCAACCGATACGGGTATAGACATCGACGTTGTACTTCATTCTGTTTTCAATGCGCAGGTTCTTGATGCGCAAAGTGTCACTCGGATTGGAAGGATCATCACCTTTGTATTTCTGGGAGACCTCGCAAACAAGTCCGACGCGTGCGCCCACTGAGAATTTGAAGCCATTGTCATTCCTATATCTGAACTCCACCGGAATGTTCACATTCAGGTAATTCATCTTCAAAAGATCGTATTCAACCGATGAAGGAAGGATGAAATACTTCATCAGCTCCGAAGTAGGATCGTACTTCAGCATAGCATTGCTGTATTGGGTATAATAAGAGACACCCACGCCCAAGCCAACGGCGAGAGGCTTCTGTTTGATTTTAAAATCCCAGAAGGCAGACACGTTGAAGCCCGGGTCGAACTTCATGTGCTCCACTGACGTAGGCATCCCCATCCAAAAAGTATGGTAGATGTCCATAATCAAACGGTCGCGAAACACGACAGGCTTTTTATCTTTATTTTCAGTTCCAGTATACGGGGTTTCCGCATTTTGTGCAAACAGGCCCTGGCAGAAAAGCAGAGCCAGAAGCATAAGGGCAAAAAGTTTCTTAGCCATAGTACATTTTTTGAAGCCGCAAAAATACAAAAAAACGAGTAACACAAAGTCACTCGTTTTTTAGTTCTATTAAATAATTTGGGGATAGGTGATTTATGGTTTAAAGTTTAAGGTTTAAAGTTTAAAGAAGTCCTAAACGAAAAGCGCATAATCCCCTACTCTCCTCCCATTCCTTCGTATTCGTCATCAGAAGAAATCTTCTGCGGGCGATTGCGGTAGTTGTTGAGTTTGTAGGTGAGGTTCAGAGAAATGTTGAATCCTTCATTTTCACGGATACTATAAGAATAGTAACCGCTCATATCCTCCATGTTAGGTTCGTAGAGTTCGTCATTGACGAAGCAGTTCTGCCAGGAAGCGACCTGCATTTGGCGAACTTTGGGGATAAAATAGAGCATGTTTCTGACATTCAAGCTGACAACCAGGGAGTTGTCCAAGAAGCCCTTCTTCACGCCGAGATTAAGGCGATACAGTGCGGACTTGCGGCCTTGGCCTATGCCGTTCATACCCCAGCCCATACTGCCGGCCGTCAATGTGGAAGAACGGTATCTGAAATTGAGTTGGATGTCAAAATTCTTACCCACGGTGAAAGTCTGATTGATACCGGCGTTCCATGCCCAGTCGCGGGAAAGGTTCTCATCTAATAAGTTGTCGCTGTCTATAAGGTTTCTATAGAAACTGCCCGTGACATTGATTTTCCAGAATTTCTTCACACGCTGACCGAAGAAGATCTCGAAACCGAAGTTCTGGCTCTTGTTCAAGTTCTCGTAAGAAGTCATCGTATAGGTACGGTTTTCGATAGAATCATAGAGGATTTCCGTATAACGCGTAGCCAAATCGGTTCTTCTGCGATAGAATGCCGTCAACGTGAGAGAGGTCTGTTTGTGCGTGTACATATAGCCCAATTCCAAGGAATTCGCAAATTCCGGTTTCAAGGTAGGGTTACCGCAAATGAGGTTTTCTTTGTCTGAATAGTCAATAAACGGGTTCAGCTGATGAATACGCGGACGTTGTACGCGACGGGAGAAACTGAACTGCAGTGAGTGTTCCGGAGTGATTTCGTATTTCAAATGCACTGTAGGATAAAAGAAATTCTTACAGAACGTCTTTCCGAAATCATCATTTTCAGAGCAATAGTTCCAATAGGAATAGACCATGTCTGCAGATTTCAAATCGGAAACAGTATAGGATATTTCGCCACGGAGACCGACTTGGAGTTGCAGTTTTTTCCAGAAAGTATTGGAATAGATGAAATAGAGTGCATTCAGGAGCTCGGTATATTGGAAGTTATTACGCTGGGTTAAATCCTCCGTAGTATCTTCTTGGCTAATGCCGGAGAAGAGATGGTAGTCCTGGCCGACCCCGCGATAGGAAAGTTTGTAGCCCGTTTCAACACGACCGCCATTGCCAAGCGGAGTGACAAAGTCGATTTGTGCGGAAGCATCTCTGTTCTTGTCTTCCGTAAAGGTAGTCTGGTAGAAATTATCCAGTCCTTCCAAATGCTGTTGGAAGAGTTCGTTATTGGCATGTCCTCCTCTTTGGGTAAAGAAGATATCGGCAGTAAGCTCACGGCCCGGCATTTCAAAAGTCTTCTTGTAGTTTACAGAAGCCTCTACGCTGTTGAATTTGTTGTTGTTCCCGCCATTCTGAGTATAGCAGAAAGAAGTATCCAGCAACGTAGTATTCACTGTGGAGGAGAAGAGGTCGCTGAGTCGGTCCATACGTCCGAAGTGACCGCCGAGGTTAAATGTTAATGTATTATATTTATTAATATAGTAATCGAATGCCAAAGAAGCATTGTGGAAGCCACCATGATTGTTACCGAAATTTTCCTGTTCCATACGGGAGAACTCACGGTCGTCGCCAGTGCCGAACCAGGAGTCACGCCACATCGTACCGCCGTTGCGGTGAGAGTGGCTGCGATAGCCGTAGCTTACGAAGAGGTTGATTTTGTCATAACGGTAGTTGAAACTGAGGTTCCCGTTATAACCGCTCAGGAAGATATTGTGTTTGTTATCATGATAGACACAGGAGGAAGATGCGCCGATGGTCGCCATGCCGTTGAAACCTGATTCTTTTTTCTTCTTCAAGACGACATTTAGGATGCCGGCCATACCGTCGGGTTCCAGACGAGCCGAAGGATTCGTAATGACCTCGATGCTCTCAATGATGTCCGCAGGAATCTGGTCAAGGGTAAGGTTCGTAGCGCGTCCGTCCACCAGAATCGTGACGTTTTCGCTACCGCGCAAACTGACGTTGCCTTCCAAGTCAACAGAGACTGAGGGAATCTCCTCCAGCACTTCCACTGCGGTCTGGCCCGTTGCATTAATGCTGGATTCGACGTTGAAGACGGTTTTATCCAAGTTGGTCTGCAGCATATCCTTTTGCGCACGGATGACGACCTCGCCGAGTTCGGAGTTCTTGTCCGTCATCTTGTACTTGGAGATCTTGTAGACTGCATTCTCTTTGGAAATTGTGAAAGGAGAAGATGTCGACTTCTGATAGCCTACATACTGTATTTCTACGAAGTACTGGCCAAAAGGAATATTTTCCAGCATGAATTTGCCATCCGCATCCGTAATGCCATATTGGACGGTTGTGGAGTCGGTCACTTTTTTTACGTTTACGGATGCATATTGCAAAGGCACGCCGCTGGCATCCACGATACTGCCCATCACCACACCGCTGGTATGGTTGGAACCTTGGGTGCGTTGCATCTCAGGTTGGGCATAGGTCATTCCCAGCATTGTCATGAAAAACAAAGTGGGAAGCATCTTCAATAAATAGGTTAATTGTTGTTTCATAAAATTTTTTGAAAAAAAAAGCAGCGAGGATAGCACTTCTTCTTAAAAGTTTAATCCTCGCTGATTTTTTTTATTTATCGGATAAAATTATTTCTGATAGAATCTTGTACGGTTATCAAGAACGTTTGCCTTTGTGATGAGATAGTTGACAAGCGTCATTTCGTTACGTTCGCGACCGAGGACTTCGTTACGAAGGATGTTCTTTTCCATCATATAGCCCTTGGAAGCGGGATTGCTGTTCATTTCAGCTACGTTAACGACGAATACCATATTCTTATCATTAACTGCAGTCGGCTTGTTGGTAGGCAGAGCGAAGATTTGTCCGATAGCCTTGCCACCGATGTTGCGGTTTTGGTAAGCATCACCCGTGAAGCTCAAGAACACGCTATCCATAACCTGGGTGTTGTATTGTTGAGCAACAGCCTGCATGTTGGAAGAAGAGAGAGCACTGTTGACTTGTTCAGCAACCATTTGTGTTTTCTTTTCAGCAACGAGAAGGTCTTTAACGTCTTTCTTAACATCTTTGAACTTCTGGGATCCGATTTCGCGCATGTTTCTCAGGGAAGCAACTGCGAAATACATTCTTTCGACATTAATAACGTCGGAAATAGCGTCTTCCTCAACGTCATCGGAGAATGCCCAGCTGACGATGTCGCGGCAGTTCGGGAGTTGTTGGATAGTAGAAGCCATAGAGAGCACGTTAGTACCCCTTACAGTTTGGATACCCTTCTTAGCAGCTGTGCTCACCAATTCATCAGCAGAAGAAATGGAAGCAGCGAACTGGTTAGCCTGAGATTTGATTTTGTTTACTGTAGCATCAGAAGCTTCGATGTTGTAATCATACAAAACGAATTGTCTCTTGTCGATAGCAGCTGTACGGGAAACTACTTGGAATACGATGTAACCGTTCGGAGCTTTGTAAACGTAAACGCCGCCATCAGGAGTAGCGATAAGTTCATTGTACAGTGTAGGAATAGTACCACGTTCAGGGATCCAGAAAGTAGTGTCAGCGTTCTTATCGCGGTTAGGCATATACGTACTCTGAAGAGCATAGATAGAAGCCTGGTTGCTAGCGATTACGTTCTTGAGGCTGTCAGCGAGAAGTCTTGCTTCTTTCTTTGTGCGAGTAGCGCTGGTGTTCTGAGAAGTTTTGAACGGGAGTTCCACAGTAGCGACTTGAACAGAGTCAGGACGAGCGGCGCCGCCGTAAACTTTACCGAAATACCATTTTGTGTTCTCGTAAGCGAACGGTTCGATATAGCTGCCAACAGGAACCTTGAAGATCAGACTGTCAAGGACGTCGAGTTGGATATCTTCAGCTTTGTAGAATGTGCTATCCACGGAGCCGTTACCTTTTTCAGTGCTATAAGCAAGGAGGTCGGATTCTGTGAATTTCTGGAAGTCAGCACGTACGCTGTCTTCGATAGCCTTGAGGTCGGAAGCTGTCGGGTTGATGGGGAACACAGCCACGTCGAGATCGCAGTTTCTTTCATACACATGGAAGAGGTCGTCTTTATGTGTTTTGTAGAAATCTTTGACCTCCTTGTCGCTCACTTCAGCAACGACGTTGTTGAAAGCAGGAGCCTGAGGGTTGATAGCCATCAAAGAGACCATGGCGAGTTTGTTGTCGCCAGCGAGTTTCTTAGCTAAAGGATCGGAGAAGTAAACAGAATTCTGAGCCAAAGAGAAGTAGCGGTTGGACTTTTCAGCGGAGAGAGCGAATCTCACGATAGCCTGATAAGCGCCGTAGAGTTCCTTAGCTTGTTCGTTGTTGGCATATTCATCGATATTGGAGATGATAGCCATTGCGTTTTCAGGACCGTACTGTTGAGCCAGAGCCTGAGCGAACTGCATGAGGAATTGGTTAGGATTCTGAGTGCTGAGGGATGCAACCATGTCAGCCTTGAAATCTTCAACCATTTGGTCGTTGAAAGAGAGGCCGAGTTTGGCGAGTTGCTTGTCGATCACCTGATCCTGAAGCATCTGTCTCCAGGTCATTTCGTGAATCTGGTAGGTTTCATTTTCATCGAATGAGGACTTATTCTGAATAAGTCTCATCAACGCGGTGTTCTGTTCGTATTGTTCACTGTATACTTTGTCCATTCTTTTACCATCGATACGAGCCATGGTGTTTTTGTTGGAGAAAGTACGCGTAACCTGGGAAAGGTCACCCAAAATGAACGCAAGCAGAGCGAGGCCGATGATAATCATCAGGGCGACACCGTGTTTACGAATTGAGCCAATTGCTGCCATAATTTATTATGTTTATAGATTTACAAAACGATGGATTATGCTTCAGCGCCTTCAGCAGCCTCATCAGATGCTTCTTCAGCGACGACGTTACGAGTCGGGAGAACTGCTGCGAGGACCTTGTTAGCATTGTCAACGATGGTGAGGTTTTCGACTTGGATGTCGGAAACTTTGATAACATCGTTCAATTCCATATTGGAGATGTCAGCGGTAATGCATTCGGGAACGTTTGCGAGCAGACCGCGAACTTTGAGTTTTCTAACTCTTTTCTTGAGGAAACCGCCCTTCAAGACGCCAGGAGAAGTACCGGTGAGTTTGAACGGGATTTCGATAGTGATGGGCTTGCCGTCTACTACTTCGAGGAAGTCGACGTGAAGCAGTTTGTCGGTAATAGGATGGTATTGGGAATCTTGTACGATTGCTGTGTAAGCAGCACCATCAATATTAAGTTCAACATATTGCACTTCCGGAGTGTAGAGCAATTTTTGGAATTGTCTTTCTTCAACAACGAAGAGTTTTTGTTCTTTACCGCCGTAAATAACACACGGAATCATGCCTTGACCACGTTGAGCCTTTGCATCTTTTTTCCCTACGTTCTCGCGAAGAGAACCGCTAATAGATACTGATTTCATTCTTTTTTTTGAATTTTAGTTAATAAATAAGGTTGATTTTTTGAGGCGGCAAAAATACAAAATTTGTCTTTACATCACAACCCCAAAAACCAAAAAAATACAACTATATTATATAAGCAGTTTCTCCCCACATTTCACCGCAAAAAGACGCGCTGCAATCTTCATTTTTTGTATCTTTGCGCCCTCTAAAAAACAAAGACGACATGGCACATAAAATACTTATTGCGACTGGCGGCGGCGACTGCCCGGGACTCAACGCGGTAATCCGCGGCATCGTCAAACGCGCTCACCAAGAGGAAGAAGAATGGAAGATTTACGGATGTATTGAATCTTTCAACGGCATTCTGAAAGACGAAATCGAGATTGTGGAACTCACCGACCAAATGGTCTCCGGCCTGCATGTCAAAGGCGGCACCATCATCAAAACCACCAACAAAGGCGGTCCATTCCACTTCCCCGTGAAAAAAGCTGACGGCTCCTGGGACATCCAAGACCGTTCCCAACTGATGAAGAAACGTCTGGACGAAATGGGGTTCGACGCCATCATCAACATCGGCGGCGACGGCTCGCAGGCCATTTCCAAACAGCTTATGGACCTCGGCATCAATGTGGTCGGCGTGCCCAAGACCATCGACAACGACCTCTCATCCACGGATTTCACGTTCGGTTTCCAGACAGCCGTGCAAATCGCAACTGAGGCTTTCGACAAACTGGTGACCACGGCTGACAGCCACAGCCGCGTGTTCATCATGGAAGTAATGGGCCGTGACGCAGGCTGGATTGCCCTGCACACCGCTATCGCAGGCGGCGCCGAAGTCTGCATCATTCCCGAAATCCCATACGATCCCAAGGTCATTGCCAAAAAGATTGAAACCCGCTACAAGAACGGCTTGGGTTTCTGCAACATCGTCATCGCCGAAGGCGCCAAAAAGGCTGACGGCAAAGTCACCGGCAGCGCGCCTACAGCCGTAGGCGATCGCCACATCAAACTCGGCGGTGTCGGCGACGTGCTCCGTCAGGAGCTCCTCGACCTCGGCATCGAACACGACGTGCGCGTCACCGTGCTCGGACACCTGCAGCGCGGCGGCACCCCCGTGGCCTACGATAGAATCCTCGCCACACAGTTCGGCGTCAAAGCTTTCGAACTCGTCAAAGAACAAAAATACGGCAACCTCGTGGTCTACCACCACCCTGACATCTCATACGTCCCTATCGAAGAAGCACTCAAACAACCGCATCTCGTACAACCGGACAAAGACTTTCTCGTACACGCCGCCAAGAGCGTCGGCATGTGCTTCGGAGATGAATAGCCATCCATTTCTCACTTCACACTTTAAACTTTAAACCTTAAACATTAAACATTAAACTTTAAACTCCTAACGCCCCAATCATGCAGAAATTAGTAGTTCTCACCGGCGCTGGCATCAGCGCAGAAAGCGGCATCAAGACATTTAGAGACAGCGACGGTCTCTGGGAAAACTATAACGTGGAAGACGTGGCAACCATCGATGCATGGTACCGCAATCCAGACCTCATGACGGATTTCTACAACGCCCGCCGCGCAGAGTTGGCCAAAACCGGCCCGAACGACGCACACAAGTTGGTGGCCAAGTTAGAAGATTTTTATGATGTCACCGTGGTCACACAGAACATTGACGACCTGCACGAGCGAGGCGGTTCGACGAAAATCATCCACTTGCACGGTGAAGCCACCAAGGCATGCAGTGAGAACGGCAAACGGCACGTGCAAGACATCGGCTACCGTGCCATCGGCTATGACGAGCGCACCCCCGACGGCGCGCGCATGCGTCCCTTCATCGTTTGGTTCGGCGAGGCCGTGCCCATGATGGACGAGGCCATCGCCGCCGTAGAACAGGCCGACATCATGGTCATCATCGGCACCTCACTGAACGTCTATCCCGCTGCCGGACTGATCATGTACGCCCCCGCCAACACGCCCATCTACTTCATTGACCCCAAAGACGTGCAAGCCAGCCGCCCAAACGTCCATTTCATCAAAGACGTGGCCACCTCGGGTATGCGAAAGCTGTTCGACGAACTGGGAATTAGACTTTGACCGTTGACTTTTACTACTTTTAGCCGTTAGCCATTTAAACTTTAAACCTTAAACTTTAAACCTCCAACCACAGACTCCTCCTGAAACTTTATGAAACGCATCGTCCCCATCATCGCCCTCATCAGCCTTTGCGCCATTTTGTCTGTTTCCTGTTATCCGGGAGGCGGCGCCACCGGCGGCAACATCAACGGACCAGAATACAGAATCGTCGGCCCATGGCA
Source organism: Bacteroidales bacterium (assembly GCA_024400835.1). Lineage (GTDB taxonomy): Bacteria > Bacteroidota > Bacteroidia > Bacteroidales > WCHB1-69 > F23-D06. The sequence continues at coordinate 27,645 of JAKSMC010000004.1, read as the reverse complement.
AATCACCCACACCTACTTGAACGGCGTGGAAATCGACACCACAGATTATTACGCCAACCAGCCCGGCGCATTCTACAATTTCTATGCCGACCATCCATTAGAGGTCATGAACTATGTGAACGGACAAATCCGATATTCCATCAACGGTTTCTGGTATTTCAATGACGACAACACCAAACTGGAAATTTCCAGAGTCAACTTCATGGGACGTAGATACGAATATACTGCTGATATCTACAAACTTACCAAACGAGAATTGATTTACGACTACGACGATGCGGACGGCAATCACTGGAGAATCCACATGAACAACCGTTCTCTATACTCCTACTAAAAGTCACTGGGCAGAACTCATTCAACTTTCATCACATCATACACTGGCACTTCTATCTCCGACTGAAGTGCTCGGCACAGCGCGTCCGAATCCATTGTATAGCCCATCGGAGAGACAGGGTTGATGCAGATTGCCAACAGGTTGGGACGTTGCAAGACCATAAGCCTTCCTCCTTTTTGCAAGAAACCGGCCAACGACATGGGGGTAACAAATATTTTCGTAAAATCCTTAACCACCAGACATACATCCTTAACATTCGGCTGAATGCGTAAGTAGTCCAGCATATTGTCCGTTACAATACCACTCACAAACAGCGTGTTTCCATGGCTGAACAGCTTGTCTTTGCACTTGGTAAAAAGCAGTGGCGAAGCAATCGGCAGACGATAAAGGATGTCCTGTTCAATGGCACAGATTCCAGGCTCGGCAAAGAGCAGCTCGTCATGAAGTGCAGATTCGAATACTGGAAGTTGGGTCAGCTTGTAAACGAACTTCGTTTTGGCCACGACCGACGCCATATCGGGAGCGATAGCCGCGCCCGTCGTCAGAATAAGGCCCTCCGTAATAGCAGGCGACGCCGGACTTTTTCTGGAGAGTGCGCCATCCACGATAGTGAGGTCAACGCCCAAGTCGTCCATCTGCTCGATAAGCGCACGAACACGCGCTGTAGAAGCAGGACCCGTCAGGATAACCTTGCCCTTCTGCAACACTCGAGCCGTCACCAAACGACCTAATGAAGTATATTCGTCAGAAACCTGGCAAATTTCGGACAGCAGTTGCCGCTGACGATAGTGGTACTCCGATGTAACGAAGTACATGCCTTCAGTCAACTCTATTTCAGGTTTTTCCGTCTGCGTCACCTGATCCGTCTTTTCACCATCCAAGCCAATGGAAGTAACCGCCACTACCCTATCCGTTTGTCGCAGCTGTTCCAGAACATAGTTCAAGCACACCGTCTTGCCCGTATTTTTGGCCATACCGACGATGGAGAGACTACGAAGGGAGGATATTTGGGTGAGGAGAGACATGGGGATGAAGGGATGAAGAGATGAAATGGAGATGTGAGCGATTTTTGTAAAAATAAGGCGGCAATCTGATTATCAGATAGGTAGAATTATTTCTGCATCAGGGATTCAATTTCTTCGACTTCGACTGGAGTGCCGGCCATGAGGTCGAGAGGTTTGTCACCGACGACGACATCAGTCTCGATGCGGACACCGATGCCTTCTTCGGCGATATAGATGCCAGGCTCGCAACTCAGCACATTGCCCGTTTGGAAAACCCAGTCGCGTTGTCCTACATCATGCACGTCCAATCCGATGAAATGGCTGGTGTTGTGCATATAGTACTTCTTGAACAAAGGATGTGCAGGGTCCTGTTTTTCAACATCTTCACGCGTATATAAACCAAGCTTTATCAATTCTTCATCCATTCTTTTGAAGACAAAGTCATTGATTTTATGAATGGTCATACCGGGTTTGAATCTCGGAATCGTTTCCTTATAAATGGAAAGCACAGCCTCATACACCTGTTTCTGTCTCGGTGTGAATTTGCCATTCACCGGAACAGTACGTGAGCAGTCACCAGCATAATTGGCATACTCCGCACCGAAGTCCATCAGCAGTAAGTCACCGTCCTTCATCACTTTGTCATTCTTTATATAGTGAAGGATGCAGGTATCTGGTCCGGCTGCGATAATCGGAGCGAAAGAGTGCGTAGTAGCGCCGTTACGAATCATTTCGTAGGTCATTTCAGCCTCTATTTCATACTCATATTTGCCTGGTTTGATGGCAGTCAGAGCGCGTTCGAATGCGCGACGGGTAATATCGCAGGCATACTTGAGAGCAGCCAGTTCCTCTTTGGACTTCACCGAGCGCAGCGGATAAAGAATCGGAGCCAGGCGGCAGAAGTCGTGCAGCGGATAGTCGCTTTTCAGCTGTTTGGCAAAGCGGACCTCGTGCGTCGGATAGTCCGGTTTGATACGCGGGTCCTCCGGGATGTGCAGATAGACGTGCTCGGCGTGCATCATCAGGTCATTGAGCACGCCCTCAAATTCTTCTGCAAACATCACCGTCTTGATGCCAGAAAGCTGTGAAGCCTGTTCCTTGCTCAAGCGATGTCCGAACCATACAATCTTTTCAGGAGAAGGATTCTTGATGAAAAGGATTTCCCGATATGCCGGATTGGGGTGCCAAGGAGCAAGCGTCAGATAGGTGTCTTCCTGGTCGATACCGCAGAGATAGAGCAGGTCGGAATTCTGACGGAAGGGCTGCGTAGTGTCGCCGCAACGCGGATATTCGTCATGTGAGACTAATACGGCAATGGATTTCTTGGCCATTTCGCCCACCACATTCTTGCGGTTCCGGGCATAAAACTTAGATGGTAGTGGTTTGTATCGCATAAGGCTGAAAATTTGAGGCTGCAAAGGTAAACAATTTTCAGATTTGTTTTCTGCCATGATGAAACTTTGGCATTGACCGTGCAAACTTTAAACCTGAAACTTTTAACATTGACCATTGCCCCCGAATATTTCTTCTACGAACAGGATAGTTTCCAAAAATAATAGTCGGAAGGAAAAAAACACGACTTGGGATTCGATTTTTTTATGTACGTTTGCAGCCCTTTTTAAATAGTGTATTATTAATTTTAAAACATTGAATATGAAACCTAAAATCGTTATCGGAAACTGGAAAATGAACAAGAGCTTTGACGAAGCAGAAGACCTTATCTGCCAAATCGAAGACAAACTGGACGAATACAATTTGGAAACTGAAGTCGTGCTCTGCCCGCCAATGATTTACGCAGAGTTGGTCACCGACCACGCCAACGACGAGAATTCCCATTTCTATGCAGGCATGCAGAATGTCAGTGAATTCGAAAACGGCGCCTACACGGGCGAAGTTTCCGCCAAAATGTTGGCTGACATGGACGTTGCCTTCTGCATCGTCGGTCACTCTGAAAGAAGAAAATACTTCGGCGAAACCAATGCTATCGTGCTCAACAAGATGCTCCGTCTGCTCGAAAACGACATCGTACCGGTGATGTGCTGCGGTGAATCTTTGGAAGAGCGCAAATCCGAGAACCATTTCAACGTTGTTCAAAAGCAGATTGAAGAATCCATCTACAACCTCACACCGGAACAGATGGAACGCACGATGATTGCCTATGAACCCATCTGGGCTATCGGCACCGGCGAAACTGCCACTCCCGCACAGGCTGAGGAGATGCTCGCCTTCATCCGTTCCCTCATCGAAAAGAAATTCGGCACCGAAATGGCTGTCAACACCTACATCCTCTATGGCGGCAGTTGCAACGCCAAGAACGCCCTCGAACTCTTCTCCCAACAGAACGTTGACGGCGGCCTCATCGGCGGCGCCTCCCTCAAGCCCGACGACTTTGTGAAAATCATCGAAGCCGGCGAAACCGTTCTTCACGAAAACTAATCCAACTTATTGAATAATCGATATGGAGAGATGCGTTGCATCTCTCCATATCCTCATCTTTTCATCATGAAACGTCTGCTCTATCTTTTCCTTTTGGCTATGCTAACGTTGCCCGCATTCGCGCAGGACGACGATCCTTGCCAGCAAACTATGGACAAGGAAAGCGAAAAACTTTACAAAAAGGCCCGCGACCTACAGAACAAAGGCAAAAAGGACGAAGCCTTTGACATCTATGATGAAATCTTGGAAGAGCACCCCGAGTATTTAGAGGTCAACTACTACTATGCCCTCGGATACTATCGTCCGATGGAAGCCAACAACTACAGGCCCCGCACCACCAATCATTCCGATTTGGACAAGGCCTTAGCCGCTTTCGGCAGAATCAACGATGTGTGCCCATATTTCAAAATCAAGCACAACCTCTATGCTGCCAAACTCGCCTACTTCAACGAGCGCTTTCCCGAAGCCATCAAGTTCGCGCAGGTGATTATCGAAAACCCGGACATGTTTTCCTCACCATCAGATTCCACACTCTTTGAAGCGGAAACTATTTTGCGCAGGGCCAAATTCTTCAACGAAGTGCTCAACAATCCCGTGCCTTTCGAGCCCAAGCAGGTCGAAGGCATCTCCACCAAAGCGGACGAATACTTAGGCACGCTCTCCCCTGACGGCGAATACTTCTATTTCACCCGTCGCAAGGAGGTGGTCGATGAAACGCCTTTCGGGCCAGGCGACAAATACCTCAAGGAATTCTTCAGCTGCAGTCAGAAGAAAAACGGCAAATTCCCCGCAGGCAAAGCCCTGGACGAGCCCTTCAACACTGCGAAGGGCGAAGGCAGCCCCACCATCAACATCACGAACGACCTTATCATCTTCGCAATGTTGCTGCCGACAACCATCAACAACGTCAAATACAACAACTACGACCTTTATTTCTCTGAATACAAGGACGGCGAATGGAGCAGACCACAGAGTCTCGGCCCCAACATCAACCGCAAAGATTCCTGGGAGTCTCAGCCTTCCCTGAGTTCCGACGGCAGAATCCTATTCTTCGCCTCCGACCGTCCTGGCGGTCTTGGCGGATCTGACATCTGGTTCTCGCAGCGAAACAGCGACGGCACTTGGAGGAAGCCCGTCAACCTCGGCCCAACCATCAACACCGAAAGAGACGAACGTTCTCCTTTCCTCCACACCGACAGCAAAACACTCTATTTCTCCTCCAACGGCCACGAATGCATTGGCGGACAAGACATCTTCTATTCAAAACTTAACGAAAAGGGAAATTGGGAGCATCCGAAAAACATCGGTTATCCTATCAATTCCGATGGTGACGATGTCAACTTCTTTGTCAGTTTGGATGGTAAGACAGGCTACTTCTGTTCGCGCAAAATCGACAATGCCGATTGGAATTTCTACGAGTTCGAGCTATACGAAGAGGCTCGTCCGCACACCATGGCCATTGTCAAAGGCGAAGTCACCGCTGATGACGGCGACCTGGAAGGTGCCACTGTGGAAATCCGCGACACCGCAGCCAATGTGGTATCCACCGGCGTGGTAAGCGCCGCCAACAACACTTACGCCGTCGCCACGGAAATCAAACAAGACAATCCTCAGCCCTTGATTGTCACCGTCAAAAAAGAGGGGCACTCCTATGACTCACAGGTCATCACTCCGGAGCAACTCAAGGAGCCAATTGTGACCAAGAATGCAGAAGTCAAAGCAGTCGAAACCGGCAAGGTTTGTGACCTGCGTGACATCTACTACGAGACCAACTCCTTCACCTTGACCCCGAACTCCAAAATAGTGTTGGCGCTCTTCATTGAATTTCTAAAGGACAACCCTACTGTCAAGGTCGAAATCCAAGGCCACACTGACAATGTAGGCAATGATGATGCCAACATGAAACTTTCACAACAGCGTGCCAAATCCGTATACGACTATGTTGTTGCCAAAGGCATTCCCGCCAGCCGGCTGCGCTACAAAGGTTATGGCGAGACACAGCCCATCGCGGACAACAGCACCGAGATAGGACGCGCCAAGAACAGAAGAACCGTTTTCTTGATTTATGAAAAATAACAGACTATACTTCCTCGGCATCGGCGGTATCGGCATGAGTGCCATCGCACAATATTTCCTATCCGAAGGTGCCGAAGTTTTCGGATATGACCTCACGCCCTCCCCCATCACCAATATGCTGACGGAGAAAGGCGCGGTCATCCATTTTGACGACAACTGCGAGAAGATTCCCGCAGACATCGACTTTGTGGTTTACACACCCGCCGTGCCCAAGACGAATCTCGAGTTCCAACACTTCGTCGAGCACTGCGTCCCGATGTTCAAGCGCTCGCAAGTGCTGGGCCAGCTCACCGAGAAGATGCCGTCCATAGCCGTTGCCGGCACACACGGCAAGACCACCACCACCTCAATGGTTTCGCACCTGCTCGCCCCAGAGGTCAGCATTGCCGCATTCATCGGCGGCATCGCCAAGAATTTCAACGACAACCTCGTGCTCGGCAGCCGCCCTGTCATGGCCGTGGCCGAAGCCGACGAATTTGACCGTTCCTTCCTGACGCTGCATCCTTCCGTGGCCATCATCACCTCGATGGACGCCGACCACCTCGACATCTACGGCACACGCGACAACCTCGTCGCCGCCTTCAACCAATACGCCAACCAGGCCGCCACGCTGCTCGTGGAAGAATCCGTCGCACACGAAGTCAACCACCCCTGCAAGTTGGTATATGGCACAAGCCCCGAGGCAGACTACCACGCCTACAACATCACGTTAGCGCCGAACCAGGCCACCTTCGACCTGCACACGCCTGACCGCGAATTCCACGGGTTAAAGCTGCGCGCCAACGGCTTGTACAACGTCCTCAATGCCACCGCAGCTGTAGGCGCGCTGCTGGAAGAGTCCAAACGCAACCCTGCTGTCTGCGACGTAGTCACAGACCAGAACATAGCGGCCAAGCTGAGCACATTCGCCGGTGTCAAACGCCGCTTCGACTACATTGTTGACCGCGAGGACTTCATCTACATTGACGATTACGCGCACCATCCGGAAGAGATGCGTTCGTTCATCACCGCCGTGCGCAAAATATATCCGGACAAACGCATCTGCGCCGTGTTCCAGCCGCACCTTTACAGCCGCACCCAGGACTTCGCCAAGGAGTTTGCCGAAGTGCTCTCCATTCCCGATGAGACCATCCTGCTGCCCATATATCCGGCACGCGAGAAGCCCATTCCGGGTGTCACTTCCGAATATCTGCTCTCCCTCATAGAGAGTGAGAACAAATGCGTCTTGCAGAAACACGAGCTCACCGCCTACCTGCAAGCCAACAAACCCGACGTGCTCCTCACCATCGGCGCCGGCGACATCGACAGACTCGTGGGCGAACTTTCCAAAATCTAACATTTACACAAAGCAATGACACGACAATAACAGCCTCAAAAATTCAGACTATCTTTTTCGTATCTTTGCGGCCTATTTTTAAAACTGACAATAATTAATAAGTAATAATAAAACTATCACAGCATGAAAGACTTAAAAGAACAACTCAAAGACCTCGGCGTCCTCGAGCCCGTTGAAATCTATCACAATTTGTCCTACGACGAACTGTACAAACACGAAACCAACCCTGAACTCACCGGCTACGAAAAGGCATATCTGACCAAGTCAGGCGCTTTGTCCGTAGATACCGGTATCTTCACCGGCCGTTCTCCTAAAGACAAATACATCGTTATGGATGAGAACACCAAGAACAACGTTTGGTGGGCAGATCCTAACAAGAAAGGTTCCGACAACAAGCCTATCGACCACAAGACCTGGGAACACCTCAAAGGCCTCACCCAGAAGCAACTCACTGGCAAGAAGGTTTACGTTATGGACGGTTACTGTGGTGCCAACGAAGACTCCCGTATGAAAGTGCGTTTTGTCTCCGAAGTGGCTTGGCAGGCACATTTCGTCAAGAACATGTTCATCCGTCCGAGCGATGAAGAACTCAAGGACTTCACTCCTGACTTCGTCGTTTTGAACGCCGGCAAGACCACCAACCCTGATTGGAAGGAGATGGGCTTGCACAGCGAAGTCTATGTTGCTTTCAACCTCACAGAGCGAATGGCCCTCATCGGCGGCACCTGGTACGGTGGCGAAATGAAGAAGGGTATCTTCTCCGTGATGAACTACTTCCTGCCGCTCAACGGCATGGCTGCTATGCACTGCTCCGCCAACCAAGGCAAAGACGGTGACACCGCCATCTTCTTCGGCTTGTCCGGTACAGGTAAGACCACTCTGTCCACCGACCCAAACCGCGCACTCATCGGTGACGACGAGCACGGCTGGGACGACAACGGCGTGTTCAACTTCGAAGGCGGCTGCTACGCTAAATGTATCAACCTCAGCGAAGCTAAAGAACCCGACATTTTCCACGCCATCAAACGTGACGCTCTGCTTGAGAACCTCGTAATTGATGCTGAAGGCAACATCGATTTCGACTCCGCAGAGAAGACCGAGAACACCCGCGTCTCCTACCCTATCTACCATATTAATAATATTGTAAAGCCGGTATCCCGCGGCACACATCCGAGCAAGATCATCTTCTTGTCTGCTGACGCATTCGGCGTGCTTCCTCCTGTTTCCGTTCTCAACCGCGAACAGACGATGTACTACTATCTGAGTGGTTACACCGCAAAATTGGCTGGTACAGAACGCGGCATCGTAACTCCACAGCCTACATTCTCTTCCTGCTTCGGCGCCGCATTCCTCTTGCTGCACCCGACAAAGTATGCTGAAGAACTAGCCAAGAAACTCGACCAGCACAATGCAACCGCATACTTGGTGAACACGGGCTGGACAGGCGGCGGCTACGGCGTAGGCGAAAGAATCTCCCTGAAGGCTACCCGCGCCATCATCACCGCCATCCTCAACGGCGAGCTCTTGAACTGCGAAACGGAAATCGTGAAACCGTTCAACTTGCGCATCCCGAAACACATCACCGGCGTGGAAGACAGCATCCTCAATCCGGAAAACAGCTGGGCCGACAAAGCCGCTTACGCAGAAAACGCCAAGACTTTGGCCGCTTCCTTCATCAAGAACTTCGAAAACTTCAGCGACACCAAACAAGGTCAGGACCTTATCAAGTTTGGTCCTGAACTGTAAGTCGAAAATCAGTTTAGTTTATAAAAAAAGTTTCAAACCGTTTGCCGGTTTGGAACTTTTTTTATATCTGCACTTTTCACAGCGCGAATCGGTTTTCACACTTTAAAACTATTATTCTCAATCCACAAGCACATCGCCGCCCATACGTACCAGCATCCACTGACCATCGCGTTTTTCCATAAAAGCATAGCCCAAAATGTTTCGATGCAGCCAGGAATATCGGATATAGGCCCGTTTCATCTCCACATCCAGCGTTATATCCGTCACTTCTGGATCTGTCTCATAATGGTATTTCGTCCAATAAGACCATTTGTAAAAATAGACATAGCGACTCAAAAATTCGGCACGAGGTTTTTGTTCCAATTCCTCTCTTGAAAAATGCGCACCTTCCGGGAAAAAATCATCTAACAGTTCCCGATATTCATCGGTGAGGTAAAGACATTTGGAATGTTTAATCGGAGCGAAAAAAACCATATTGGAATCCCACATCACTGAATTAACATAATATTTGTTGAATGTAAAAAGCGGCCGCGATTCAACGAATTGTTCTTCACTGCCCTCATCCAAACAAATGCTATCCACAATCCCCAGCCAATGCAACTTCGGCTCTATCACAAAATATTGGGATTCCCCATAATGTTCCTTAACAAATAACGTATCATAAAAAGCGTAAAACACTTTGTAGGCTTCCGCTACGTAGGGGTCCGTTGTCGTTGTGTCAGGCTGATAGGCCTTCGACCAGTTCTCAAAAAACTCCTGCAACAGCGTGTCTGAATGGTTCTCATAAGCGGTATTTAAAAGATCGCGTTGGAATTGGAGTTCGAAATCGCCGTGCAGATAGTCATAATAATATTGTAAGATTGCATTTGATTGAAAGATGGGCGCAGTCAACTTGTAATGAGACAAATATTGCGACAAACGAGAGCCTTCCCAAAGTCCCCAATGATTACGTATCCAAAGGCCGACACTCATATCAAACCATTCCACATCACGTCGATTCGACAGCGATTGGATGGCACGGATCTGTTTGTCTGTCAGCAGGCTGTCCAGTTGTTTGAAGCAGTCGGCAAAATCTTTCGGAATATAATGTCCATTGATGGTTTTTGCTGTGAGGCGGTTTTGCATTTCGCACTGATAATCGTATTGTTCCCGCTTTTCCTTTCGAGATATATGATGTGTTTTTATCATACCCCGACGAGGGGATTGCCCTTGCACCGTCATATCGGGCAAAAGCAACACAAAGAGGAATAATATTACGGCAATATAACGCATTTCATCAAAACTTTCAAATTAGCAAACATCTTAATCCACACATACATCGCATATCCTTCGCACCACCGTCCACTGGCCATCGCGTTTTTCCAAATAAGCATACCCTCGATAGTATCGGTGATAACAATCATAGCGTATATAGGCCCGTTTCATATCAAAATCCAGCGTCATAGTAATAGCTTCCGGATCTGTTTCATATTTGTACTTTTCCCAATACCACCACTTGTAAAAATACACATAATGATTCAAAAAATCAGCTCGTGATTTCTGTTCGTCTTTATTCTTAACGAATAAGAAGTCATCTAAAACCTCTTGATAATCATCTGTCAGATAGAGATATTTAGAATGAGAAATCGGTGCAAAGAAAACCATATTGGAATCCCACATCTCTGCATTTTTGTAATAAAAAAGGCAGCAATTTTGTTTTTCACAATCAATATGGAATGGGTCAAAGGAGACAATGATGCTATCGACAATTCCCAGCCATTCCAACTTAGGACGAACCACAAAATATTGGGATTCATTATAATGGGCTGACGGGGTTTGAGGTCCATTAAGGCCTGTGCCATCAGGAGCTAACGGATCATAAAAAGCGTAGAACACTTTGTAGGCCTCAGCAATGTAGGGATCCGTTGTTGCCGTATCGGGTTTGTAAGCCTTCGACCAATTCTCAAAAAACTTCTGCAACAAGACATCCGATTGAGTCTTATACGCTCTTTTCAAAAGGGCTCGTTGATTACGAATGTCTTTGTCATCTTGTTTACGTACCTTACTATTATTTGCCTCTTTTTTTTGAGTCAGGGGCGGAGTTTCCTTCAGACAATTGCCAATCAGGTGTGCCACTTTTTGATATCCTTCATCCATCAAGTAATTGCCCGAGAAAAACTCAGGATTCGCAACTCCATCTTTTACTAAGGGCGTATAGATGTCTATGTATTCCAACTGATCGTAAGCATGGCATACTTGCTGTAAGAAACTATTGAACTGTATTATTCTGTCGTTTTTGTCTTCAGTCGGCAAAAGGCTCACGAGATAGATTTTACGGTTCGGAGCGTACTTCATCATTCTCTGCACCAGAATGGCATACTGCGTTTTCACACTTTTCAGAGGTTCGTCACTGTTCACATTGCCAGTTCCAGTATAAAGTAAGATAGCCTGTGGTTCCTCATTCTTCCCAACGGTATTGTTGAAGGCAGCCTTCACAATCCCCTTCACCGTGGCGATACTGTTGCTTGTACCATCATAGCCCCAGCCGGTGCCTCGGTTTTTGATATCCAAACCGTGCAGCAGTTCGCGCCACTCTCCGCATTTCACCATTTCGTCACCGAAGAAGAGTATGTCGTTTTTTCGTACGGGAAGCACACTGAAATAGGTGGCTCGCATCGCATTGGAGCCCCAGAGGTTTCCGGCATTTTGGAATTCGAAGGTTTTGCCCGGATAGACGCAATCGGAGCCCACATATTTGGAAATGATGTCGCACCATATTTTATAGCCGGAAGCCTTGAGGTGCAATCCGTCAAGCGTATTATTATGGTCCATACAGATATCGAAAAGCGCATCCCACAAATCCACATATACCGCCTTATACTCTCGGGCAATCTGCCGGATAAGGTCATTGGTGGCGCGCTCGTTCTCAAGGGTGCGCGTGCCCACAGTGCTGGGCAGGATACTCTGCAAGTAGAGCTTCGTCTCGGGCGACTCCTTGCGGAATCGCTTGACAATCTGCCGTATGTTGTCGGCCACCTGCGCCGGCGCAATGCCAGAGCCGAGGTCGTTGGTGCCAATCATCAGGAAGACAGCCTTGGGATGACCGGACACAATCGGGTCCAGATTCTCGAGAATTTCGGACGACAGTGCTCCGGACACGCCCCGGTTCAGAATGTGCGGATTGTTGAACGCCTCCGCCCAATCGTGCATATCCGTGATGCTGTTGCCCAAAAAGACGATATGGGTAGAATCAACTGGCAGGTTTTTGAAACTGTCGAAGCGGTGCACGCGGAACGGCCCGTCTGCAAAGGCGGCGGACAGCGCGAAGATAAAGCAAAGAAGAAGGAGTGTGTGTTTCTTCATAATACAATATTAAGCCAGCAAAAGTACACTTTTTGCACGAAAGCAGCGAATGATTTTTCAAGAAACGCCAAATTCAATTGTCCGCAATTTTTGGAAACATAATTACTCAACCGTAGAGAATTATGTGTACGACACAAAAACAATAAAATGAAAGAAATGCAACTTATTGAAATTATTGTATTTTTGCAACTCATTTAACAACAAAAAAATGCCTTGTTTTTTTCGAGGCCAGAACAAAGCAATGAAAAACCCAATCAAACGCAATCAACAGAAAAAGAAAATCAGACGTCTCGTTAAAAAATACATGTTCTTTTTGTTACTTTCATTCGCTATCTTAGTGATTCATTATAAAAGTGGCAGTGGAGATAGTAGATGGAAAACTGCCACTTATTCTAAACCCACTCATAATACGTGGCAATACGTTTATGAACACATGTCTAAAATCGTTTGTTTTTCGTTGTGTGGAGGTTTGTTTTTTACATTAGTGTCAGAGTTAATACAAGATGATTGAAATAGAGAATATTATCCTAACCTTTCCCCATTGTCGTAATGAAATACGTTAATATAGTTGTTATTATTTCTTGCTTGTTTTTTTGTAAACTAACCTGTTTTGCCCAGCAGAACGAGGAAAAGCAATTGGAAAAGTGCTATCGTGCGTTGGTGGCAGCCCACAAGAGCCCAGATGTGTCTCCTGTTAATGACGAGCCTTTCTACAAGCTGGATGAGAAGGAAACATCTCGAGGGGCTCTTTCAGGCAAGTATTGTTATGGCACCTACAGTTCCAATCAGTTGCATGAAATGGAGATTATTTTCCGTCTTTACAAAGTGGATAACGGGAACACTGTTTATGCACTGCTCAACGACAGTACCCAAAAACGCTTGTTGGATTTCACTTACGCTCGTTGCGGTTCACCGCATTTCAGTATGGATTCCACCATCAATGAAGTTTACCGCAGTTACCTCCAATGGTGGGATACAGTGAAATTGCACGGGTTACAATATGTTCGAGAAACCGGAATATCCCCGACGGATTATTGCCCTTATTCATGGCACGGCATTTTGGGACATGTTCCCACCAAAACCATTTCCTGCAAAAAGCACGGGCACAAGCAGCTATTTGATTCATCGCCTCTCATTTCATATTCGGAACTTAAGCAGTACATATTCGCATTGTTGGATGATGACGAACAAGTACGCTGGTTTGTGGAACAACATCGGCTGCGCGAACGATACCCTGACTATTCAGACCGGCAGATTGTTATAGAATTAGGCATTCTCGCATTATTGAACACCGAAGGGATAATGACCAATTTGCACTTTTTCAAGCTGTCACCTTTGTCATACGAAGGATTTGACACAGAAATATTTCTAAATGAATTGAGGAATACTCAAAGTTACTATGAACTCAAATCTATTCTGGGAAAGTACCAAATTTTAGTTGTCCTCAAATATTAATCAAAATCATTTCTATTATCGAAATTAATCCTATCTTCGCGCCATGATTTCCACAACCACATATCGGCCACAATCCTCCCGTTCCGCCAATGGGGGTTATCGGTACTTCTTCAACGGGCAGGAGAGCGATAATGAGGTGTACGGGGAAGGGGTGAGTTTAACCGCTGAATTCTGGACATATTTATTATGAAGTGATGTTTCCAGACAAATACACAGAGTGGTTGGAGGAAAATGGCTATCAATCTGCCCAATCTGGCCATCTAAAAGATGAGAATGGACAGGAATTGAATCCTTCTGGTAAAGAAGCTCTTATGTGGGAAGATAATTATTAAATATTCGATTATGACTACGAGTGTCAATGTGCTTTTTGAAAAAATAATGAGAATATCAAACTCTCTCTCTCTGTTTCTCTTTTTGTTTTGTGCAGTAATTGACCTTACGGCACAAACGCAGGATTCCTTATCGAGAAGTCAGATGTTTGAGCTGAGCCTTGCTGAAAGTCGTAATAAAATAGAGGCAGATTTCTTCAATCACACCAAGATATTATATGATACGTTAGGGTATGATTCGATAGTGCAAAAGTATTATCCTAGTGGGCAGTTATACAAACAATGCAACTATTTGAACGGATTGCTTCATGGCAAAGCAGTAACTTTTCATTCAAATGGCAGATTGGGAAATGAAAAGCATTATTGTTTGGGGGAATGTACGGATTCCCAATACATCTATTATGATATGTTTGGATTTGTTGAACTTGAAAGTTGGAAAATTAGTTATCGAGGAAGAGATTTTTCTTGTGCCACCAGATATGGTTATGGCAAGTTGTCCACTGTTCGAATCTACGATTGCCGGAATCCACAAGTGGAGTATGCAGGATTTATGTGGAAGAATGGAGAATGGAAGCCCTACAATCCACACCACCTAAACGCTCCTGATGCCAACAGAGTACTGAAACGCTATAAGAAAGAGTATGCCAGACGGCATCTGAACAACAGAAATTGACAACCTTGTCATAGTTGTTCTTGTCGTCTTCAAAAATCAATTTATATGTCTCTCTAACCCTAAAATTCACTATCTTCGCGCCATGATTTCCACAACCACATATCGGCCACAATCCTCCCGTTCCGCCAATGGGGGTTATCGGTACCTCTTCAACGGGCAGGAGAGTGATAATGAGGTGTACGGGGAAGGCGGTTTGCAATTGATGATTGATGCAATAATGGACAAATACGCATCCTCTGATGGCCCCTCCCGCATCTATGATTGCACTAAAAACATAAAAGAAAATGCAAAGAAAAGTAAATAGCAGGACTCTTCACATAGTGTTGAATGTGATACTCGTTGTTTTAATCGTGTTGTTTCTAATAGAATTCAATGCGTATTTAAGTCTATTGGTGACAGAAAAGTACGAGGTTGAGAGCAATATCCTGTCGTGCCCTGCATTGTATGCCAAAGAGAAGCAGGTGATCCATCAGAAGCAGAATGTTAGATTATTGGTCATGGCTATATCTGCATTGTTGTGGACAATAACATACATTATCAAGTCGTTCGTTAAAAAAAGTCACCAATAAAATTTGTTGATAACCTACTATATATCAGCAAAATAATGAAAAATTTGAAATTTTGTCTTGTACTAAATTGTTTTTTAATAGTTGTTGTTATGCTGGTTTCGTGCCAGCCTACTTCGTTGATAAAAACCAGAACTTTAGAAAATAAAGTTGGTGAAATATATGATTTTTTGAGGCCATATAAAGATTCTATACCGTGTTTCGTTGAAGCAGAAAAATGGCCCGTAAAGATTAATTCAAGTCTTGATGGTCACAGTCAGGGCATTTCAATAGAAGAAGTTTTCCCTATTCGCGACAACATATTGTTTGCCAGTCTGTTTGGAAAAAATAAAAACACGGAATATAGGATGATCATAATCACATCTGACAAAAAGTTGCTCTTTTACAAGGAATTTGCCGAGGAACTAATCAAAGAGGAGGAAAATGGGACGTGTGGTAGATATGCTATAGGAAAATTGACATATTACCCTTCTTTCTCACCTACAATAGATAGTCAAATTGAAAGTTTGACAGTTATCGGCAATTCGTATTGTCCGTACAGAATCGACACGTTGCATGAAATGTTTGACTATTCGGATGCAATTCTGAACAAAATGGATTCGGTTACCATTAGATTTTGATTAACAAATCTCCTATCTCCGCGCCAGGAATCCTATGTCAACATATAGATAAATAATGTATCTTTGCCGCATGAAAAACTTGAAATTCCACAAACAAGAATAAAAATGGAGAAAAAACAGCAGGACTTATCGTATTTTGTGTCGTTTTGCGTGGAACAGTACAAGCACGCAAAGCAGTTGACGGGTGGCGAGGCAATGGCATTGCTCGACAACTATGGCGTGCTTGATTACTTGGTAGAGAATTATGAAATTCTGCACACTCAAAGCCATCAGTGGATTTTGGAGGATATTGACGAATTCATTCATATAAGACAAAAACAGATGTTATGATTCTATATCACGGGAGTTTGGAACGTATCGAGACACCAGAAATAAGAGTGCCAAACCGCACTTTGGACTATGGCGCTGGTTTCTATGCAACCACATCTTTCGAGCAGGCGGAAGAATGGGTGCGCCGTCGCATGAGGGAGGCTTTTGCAAACAAAGGCTATGTCAACGAGTATTCTTTGAACACTGAATCGTTAGAGCACCTCAACAGTCTGTCTTTCGAATCTCCGACGGAAGAATGGCTTGATTTTGTGATGAGAAACCGTACAGAAAGAGGTTTCACCCACGATTACGATGTCGTTTATGGTCCCGTGGCCAACGACAAGGTTTATGCCGCGTTTGCACTTTATGAGGGCGGTCTGCTCAGCAAACAGAATCTAATTGCAGAGTTGAAGACTTACAAATTGGTGGATCAATATCTTTTTCACACTCCCAAGGCATTGGAAGCCATATCATTCATCAAAGCCAAAACAATATTGTTATGACAAACATCACTCAAGACAACCTATATCTTATACTTCCCTCAAAAGTGAGCTGGTTAGCAGGAATGTTGTCGGAGGATACCGGTGCAAGTGTGGTGGAGGCCATTCGCCGCATTTACAATTCGGATTTCTACCGAAAACTGGAGGTTGAAGAGACCAAACTCTGGCATGAAGGACCAGTCGCGCTTTATGCTGAGATGTCCCAAGAGAAAAATTCACAACTCGAAATCGGGTGTTCCGCGAAAAGACTCTGCAAGTACAGCAAAAAACATTCAAATGAAAAATAAATCAACAATACTTTTTTTATTAGTGTTGTGTTCTGCTATCATTTCAAGTTGCAATCAAAAAGCACAACAACAGTCTGAACAATCAGACCTCGAAATAATGCTCGCCAATCTGGTGGAGGACCGATACACCCATTGCAATCAATTGTCGAAAAGTAATGAAAAAATGCGCAGGTGCGAATATGCAGACGAGATTATGGCGAAATGCAACCAATTGATCGCCAGTCAAGAGCCGTATCGGGAGAAATACAAAGAACTCCGTTCCCTAATGAAAAGGTACGATATTCATTGGCCTTATGGTATTAACGGGACGGAAATGGATTCGAAGAATTTTGCTTTGATGGTCCGAGTGGTGCAGCTTTACGCTTTAGAATATGAAATAGAGTCGTTTTACCAATCCCATTATCAGGTAGAACTGCTTGGAATTGAATATGCTGGTGAGTTTTATGACAAAAAGGGGAACAGGGTTGTCCGGCTGCTCCCGAATTATATCAGTTCGAATCCGGACCTTAACCCTGTGTATTATGTGAACGGTGAAAAATTGTCCACAGATGGTACATACTGGTACTACACGCCACACAACTCCGACTCAATCATTTCGTGTAACTTTGATGTAATGAGATGGGGGCAACCATACCACGGAAATTGTGGCACGAAAATGTCGTTTGACCGTAAAAAATCTACTGCGCAATGATCCACTTCACCACATATCAGCAAAGTTCGCCTCGTTCCGCTAATGGGGGTTATCGGTACTTCTTCAACGGGCAGGAATGCGACGGGGAGGTGTACGGAGAAGGCGGTTTAACTGGGTATGAGTTCCGACAGTACGACACGAGACTGGGACGCTGGTGGGGAGTGGATTTTCAAAGTGAATTTTTACCAGGAATAAGTCCATATTCTTTTTCATATAATTCGCCAATATTATTTGTTGATTCTAAGGGAAAAGCAGGAATAATTACAGTTACCCCAAAAGCCAATGGAGGTGGCGAAATCGTTATAAAGTCAATAATCTTTGTATATGGTGAAGGTGCGAGAGCTGCTGCAATTGAAGCCAATAACACGTGGAAAGAAGGTGTCAAACAAGGTTTTAACTCATACACATACTACGACGAGAACAATAAGCCCTGGATTGTGACAGTTAATGTTACTTTTGTCGTAACAGAATCTTTAAGCAATAACAAAACAGTAGATAATAACCTTAAAGATATAAGTGATCTTAATTGTCAAGTAACCGGAGTAGATCCTCAAACCGGGAAAAAATATTCATACAATTCGCCTGGGTATGGAGGAAGTATGATAGCATCAATAGTACACAATATTCAAGAATTACAACAATATTCCGGACAGTCGGAAAGTGATGCAATGGGATGGGGTGATCATGGCGGTGGATTGATTGCAATTGGCGCCAAACAATTTATTCACGAAATGTTTCATGGGTTTGGATTAAGACAACATTTGACAGGCAACGAAAATGAACAAGACGTTCTTTTCAAGTATGGAGGTGGAGTTCATATAAGGGCAATTCATTTTATTGATTTTTGCGAAAACATACTTAAATTGTATAATAATGGTCGTTTTAAGGATGGAATCCCCTCTACGTATAATTCTGATTTTATTGAGACACCATCTGATATGATAGAAATAAAGGAAAATGAGCAAATAGAAAGGAAGGCCCTATATGAGCAGGTATCGAAATAATATCTTGGTGTGGATTGGATTAAGTTTCTTGTTGGCATTGCCTAACATAGCAAGAACACAATCGCTTAAATTCACTTTAGTTGTCACAGACTCTTTGACAGAAGAGATTGTGACAGACTATAGTGTTTATATCGATGACACCATAGTTTTCCATTCTCTTGATGAAACAAATGCCGCGCACTTCGTGTTGGATAATATCATAGACAACACACATAGAATTAGAGTTCACAAATCGCACTACTACGACAGTATCTTTGATGTAAAAGTGTCAAAAACTTTATCCGACACCACTATTCATGTTAGAATGAACTATATTTTTTCAGAACCTCAATTGCCGATGTTTTTTTTCGACAGTGCAAGTATAGTTCCCGACACCAATTTCAATGCTATTTATACAGAGCCAGCTCGGTGGTTGGGAAAAATTCAGAAAGCCAACGATTTCACCATACAACTGAACGCTTTTTGCCTTTTTGAGAATAACACAGAAGGCCAGACACTGTGCAAACAAAGAATAAATAGCGTGAAAAACATATTGGTACAATATGGTGTAGATTCGTCAAAGATTGAGATCCTTATTCATCCGTTTGAACCTTATCAAATATTACATCCGGAGGAATTCGACCAATATTTTCATTTCAAGGACATTTTGGATGAGGAATTTAAACGTAATCTCCCCGCCGATGAAAAATCCAAGGCGAAGAAATACAATAGTCGCATTACAGTGACTGTTGCCGATAATCATTTGCCGACTGTAACTCATCCACAAAAGGAGTTCTGTTTTCGATTTTTTGACAAATTTGGAACAGAAGTAACCCCTTCCGAAATGCTGGCGTTGGACAATACAGGAGCTGTTTTTAAATTGGATAGTTCCAAATGCTTTCACCATAAGGCCGACATGTCTTATTCTTTTATTTTGCAGGTGACAGACAGAAATTATTACTTTTTCCAAAAACAGTATGATGCCAATGAGATGTCGGGCTGTGACACGGTTCGATTGGAAAACATGGAGACTTTTGACAAACTCGCCTTCAGTTCTCACCAATCTAAACTAAAAAACCGTCAAAAAAATCAAATCACCTCCTTTTTTTCAAGCAGCAAGCGCGGGTTCCATCGCATAACCATTTTTGTGGGGAAACCGACAGGAGCGAAAACAGAAGCGCAACAGTGCGTCAACGACATCTTCAGATTATACGAAAAGGATTTGAAGGCAAGAGACATTCAGCAAACGCCCGAGGTGATGGTGCATTTCTACGATTTGCCTGAGGGGAAAGATACTTTTACGTTCGAGATTGAGGCGTATGATTATAAATAACTGTTGTTCCGTGTTGTCTCCGTAGTCGTCAAAAAACACATCTTAAGGGTTGTCCAACCCGAAAAAACCTTATCTTCGCGCCATGATTTCCACAACCACATATCGGCCACAATCCTCCCGTTCCGCCAATGGGGGTTATCGGTACTTCTTCAACGGGCAGGAGAGCGACGGGGAGGTGCTTGGGGAAGGGGCTCTGCACGCCTTCGAGTACCGTATGCACGACACCCGCACCGGGCGGTTCTGGAGCGTGGATCCATTGGCGGGGAAGTTCCCCTGGAACAGCACGTATGCGTTTGCGGAAAATCGAGTTATAGATGGAATTGAGTTGGAGGGGTTAGAATGGATTCCTAATAAACCTTTAACTACCGCAAATGAACAAATATCCATTCAAGTTGTCTTTGCTAGTGACAACGCAAATGTGGCAACGACAAATGATTCATGGCTCCAAACGAATCCTTGTGGAGAGATAAAGGAACCCAAAACACTTTCTCTATTTGAACTTTGGCTGGAAACACCATCGAAAAACACTGTAGATTATACCTTTAAAAGTCTTGCCAACTTTGGCTATAGTTATGTGAACGCACCTTATTCCTTGTTCTTGGGGAAAACTATCTCAGGCAGTTTTTTGACACCAAAGCAGCGTATGGACGCATTTGTTGATTTCGTTCCAGGAATCATGCTGAAAAGTCTGACATTTTCAGGACAAATCATTCGCGCTGGAACAGGATTGCAAGGATACAACAATTTTGTAAGAGAAAACAAAGCCATGGGAACACTACCAAAACAGACAGATCTACCAGTCGGCGTGAAGTGGCAGACAGAAACGGGGAGACTCTTCCAATTAAATATAAGCAATGGGCAAATGTTAGATGAGACAAATATATTTCTCAAAAACTTGAATTTCACCAAACCATTCATTAATAACTATTTTTTACCAGAACAGTCGCAACCCGAATCCCCAATTAAATCCAATCAATAATTATGTTATATCCAGAATTACGAAATATCGGGGCTTTTGTCCGATGGCTGCTGAAAGGATGCAAAACCAAGCTAAAGTGTGAAGTGTTTGACAACACCGATTATGACAAAGAAAACTATTTGATTGGCATATTGGTTGTTTCCATACCAGTTTTATTAGCAATAATATTGATATGTGTAGGCATTATTAGATGATAGAAGCGAAATAGTGCATCAACAGCATCATTATGCTATACGAAAATTGGGTCTCTGTGTCCTCAAAAAGGGCATGATGTGTTAGAAAGGGCTTCAACACGCAAGGCCGAGGTGTAGCAGTGGGTCCGTGCAGCGCGATGATATGATTTTTCCAGTCAAGGAATCTGGATTTATGGATAGCAATTGGAACAGCAGTAAAAACGCTCATGTCTTACATATCTGATGTTTGTTCTAACTCTTTCTTTTTGACGAACGACTTGATAATATATGTTATTGTCCACAACAATGCAGATATAGCCATGACTTTCATGAATTATTAGATGAATTTTTGAATTATTATGTGAAACATATAATCACCCCAGAATCAGCTCCAATTGATGAAGTTCAATATCAAAATGCTGCTTTGCAGAATCAAAAACTCCCCAGAAGAGATGGAAAAGATCATGAAAGATAATCTTTGTTTTTTATTAACGATTGTTATATTTTCTTTTTTCTCCCATTTAAACGCCCAAAGCAACTATACTTTGGCGTTCAAACATATTGACAAACAGACCTTTTGGTTGCCTATAAACCTCCATAATCAGAAATGTCAAGGTTCATCTTCTATGTCCACAATGAAAAGACTCTATGAAAACGACGAAATGCTGTCACTTATTCGGAGTAAAATAGACAGCTGCGTAGTGCACAATGATACTTTGCTGGTTTATTTCAACCCGACAGGTCTGACCGTATTTTTGGACACGACCAGCTCTCTTTTCTATTTTGAATTGTCTGGGACGACAAATCTAAAAAGAAATTTCTCTTTGACATTACCCACGTGCAGTAATACGCCACCTAATATCAATATATTAATAATTGAGTTTTTTATTACTCAACATACATTTGTAAAGTCAGGTGACAATCGCTATAAATATGTCTATTCCAGAGACATTGACATAGACATAGACTATATCAGAAAGCATGATTTTAGAATTGAATACGCCACCATCCGTTCTTGACACATTTGAATGTCATTTTCAAGGACGGTGAGACTCTGACAGCGTTGCAGTACAGTGTCACTAAGTTGACAAAAGAGTAAAAATTAGTTATGTTTGTCTCCCAGCTGTCGTCCCAAAACAATCCCTTTATCTTCTTAACTCGACTTTGACCCCGAAATATTTTGAATTAATTTTGAGGATTAATTTATGGCTCCCAAATAATTATAGGTGGTGAATTGTCAGGGATAAACTTGTTGACGTTTTCAAAAAGACTTGTTACTTCATCAACTCCCATATTTTCAACGATGATTTTTCTGGATATTTCACCTAAAACATAATTGATTTCCCAATGAACACCATCAATCCACGTATCATTTGTATAATTGGATTCTATATTCTCCAATTTCACTAATGCTGATTCAATGTCAAGTACTTCATTTTTGGTTAATTTCCTTTTTAAAAGTATTGTCTTGTTAGAGGTTTCGTGTGTGCTGGTTTTCAATTCAAAAATGAACAAATATCCATTCGTAACAACAAATGAATAATCTTTAGAATAGGGTAGTACGATCTGCTTTATCTCCAAATGACAATAAGGGATAGAATCGTTCCTGACGTTGTTCGTGTATGTGGCGCAGGAAGTCAACAGTAAAAATAGAGGGATGATGTAAGTTCTCATTTTATATTTATTTTTCAGGGACACAATGTTGTATGAATTCATGGCGCGAAGATAGGATTATTTGGGTTAAAAGAGGTATGCCTGTGTTATTTTGACGGCAACGGAGAAAGAATAATGATGACCAAAGCTAAGAGAAAGTCCCTTAAATGAATCATCCTCCTCATTTAGAACATTCCACGTTATAATACCAATTTTCATTGTACCTTTTGTAATACTGCAATCCACACTCTTCCAATGAACCTGCTGCCGATAATTTTAAATAACTATATGTACACCGTTTACGATTGAATGAAAGAAAAACATTCCCTTTTTTGTCAACAGACATAGCCATGACATCAAGTTTATCGAACAGATTTAACAGATATTCCAGATATTTTTTGTCTTCTCCGTTGAAATTTACGGGCTGATTGTCGTAATTAGTTATGGACTTAATTCTACTTGAGAGAAAGTTTTTTCTCACTATATATGTCGTGTCATGAAAACGTACAAAATATACAGGCGGTCTGAAAACAATTCCCACGTCAACAAAATCAGAAAAATCCGAATTTTGCAGCGATTCAAATTTTTCTTTTGGAGTATTATAACGAGAACACCCATAGAAAACAAAAATAGAACAAATTATTAGAATTAATCTTTTCATTTTTTTCTGCGATATTGTCGATAATTTTTATTTTTCGAATGAGTAATTCCTTTTCTGATCGAAAGTTGATCATCTTGAGAATCAATTTGAGGGTCATATCCATTTTTGCGAGGATTCAAGAGGCTATTAGCGTGCGCACCGACTTGCAAAGTTGCATAATTAAAGCCCACAACATAACCTGTCATTCCCCATAGATAATTCCCGAAGTTCATAAAATTATGCGCTGTTTGATCGCCTTCAGGTAGGAACAGGCTGTTAGATTTCCCGGTTTGTGGATTGAAATTTGCTTCAGGATAGTACTTAGGTAAGATAGAATAAGAGTAATCAAAAGATCCTCCCCCCGTACTCTCATTGACAACCCCCCATTTTCCTACTGTGAAAGCACCTTGATTTCGTAAGACAGATACCAAATCTTCATCGTGGACAAAAAAAAGTTGAGTAATCACCCCATCTCTAATATCCTTGGCATCACCCACTGGATCAGCAAAGTAAAACTTTTCCCCTTTCCAATATTCATACTTATTATCCCCATAATAGATTGATTCTGAATAACCGTATGATCCATATTGGCCCTCTTGATCCACATCATACATTCCTATATATTCACCAGAATATTTGTTGAATCTATATGTTGTATCACCCTTTTCATCATTAAACGAAAGAGGGTTATTCGCAAAACAACTATATGAACTCAATATTGGATTGTATTTCGGGTCCACATTCCACCTCCTGCCCAACCTCGTGTCGTACTGCCAGAATTCAGCGGTCAAACTCACCCCCTCTCCATACACCTCTCCGTCGCTCTCCTGTCCGTTGAAGAAGTACCGATAACCCCCATTAGCGGAACGGGAGGATTGTGGCCGATATGTGGTTGTGGAAATCATGGCGCGAAGATAGGATTTTTGAAGATATGAAAAACAACTTGGACAACTTGGACAACATTTGTAGAATTATTCGACATAGATCCTTACTCGCCGACCGAGTGGCGTGTTGGAGATATGACTCTTAATGGAATCTTCTTCAAAAGGTTGAGGATAAAACATATATTGAATAGAACAATAATCGAGTATTTTAAAAGTCATAAATATCGTGTTGTTAGAATTTAGTTTATCTTTCTCCACCGAACGACAATTTGTTTTTTTTAGATTAGAATAAAGTGTTTCTATCATTTGAGGAGTGATGCCGTTGGACTGCAATGTTTCTTTTTGATTTTGGCTTATTTCAAGTCCAGAATCCCTAATCGGGAATAGAAGTTGCCTTCTGTCTTCTATCGAAAAATATTGAAAAAACACAAAATTGTTGCTAGAATTATCAATAGTGAATCTGATGAGTTCCATTGTTGAATCGACGGAAGAACAGCATTGGAAAATTTTCTGAAAACAATCTTCTGTCTTCTGAAAATATAACTCATTATTGATGAAATTTTGTCTGGTCCCTTCATACGACGGACTTTTTCCGAATACATCATAGTGTATATACGCCATAATTGCCACATAAGCTACACCTACGACACCTATGACAATCAGAATTGATAGGACGATTATACGTGGGATATGGTTCATCTTTCAGTCATTTGATAGTGTCATATTATTATAATATTCAAATCCGCGTTTTATCCACTCATGGTCAATAGGGTTATCCCCGTAAGGAGGCAGTAACTTTGTTGTGGTATAAGAGGTTGGTATCATTCCGCCTCGAAATTTGACAACTTCTATTCTTGGGGTCCATTCAGCAGGAACAGTCCGCCCTTCTTCCGCCCATTTATCCATTTCGGCTTTTCCAGCCTGTTTTAGCATAAAGGTCTCAGGGAACCATCCGAATGCTTTGCCAACAACACCAAAGTGAAAGTTGTTCAAATCTTCGGCTCTTCCTATCATTCCATTAAACGAGAAATAGGTCTCTGGCAAATCAGCGTCCTTGTTGTTTTTGTCTTTTCTGTAAAAGGCAATGCCTAACAAGTGATAACGGATGTTTTCATTTTCTTTATTGCCTTTACTAGCATATTTATAATCCCAAACACCATATTGCTTCACATTATTTTTAAATTTCCAAGGATTCATAATTTTTTTAGAAGTAGTAGCATTCTCTTTCAGAAGGTTGGCAAACCATGGGTTAGCATCAATTGTCTTACCTAATTCTCCGATTTGTCTCAATTCGCCATTTTCTCTAATAAAAACGCGTAAATCTTTGTCTTTTGGGTCATAATGAATAATATACCCTTTGGCATCAACAACGCTACTATCTCCATTAGGATCCGCGAACCACACTGGGTTACCCGCGAAGCACGCATACGGGCTCTCATACTCCTTGAAAACGGGGTCAACGTTCCATCTCCGGCCAAGCCGACTGTCGTATTGCCAGAATTCTGCACTTAAACTTGCCCCTTCCCCAAGCACCTCCCCGTCACTCTCCTGCCCGTTGAAGAAGTACCGATAACCCCCATTAGCGGAACGGGAGGATTGTGGCCGATATGTGGTTGTGGAAATCATGGCGCGAAGATAGAAATAATTTGGAGAAAGATGGTATTTTGTCTTTACTTTTAGCATTAATTCAAACTATCTATACACCCACAAATTGAGATGAAAATACTTTTCTCCTTCTCATCAAATTCCAATTCATTGAACGTGATTGGATATTCCTTGTCAATCCGAATCTTATATTCCAATTTTCGAATATCCATCCCAGCCTCAAAATAACCTCGAAGAAAAACTTTCTGTTTTGTCGGTATAGATGAAAGCACTTTGCTATATTGTTCATCTCCAAGATTTTCCAACAACTGAATAAGAATATCGCCGTGCTCATAGCTGGCGGCATCACTTAGGTCATCTATCATCAGGAGTCCTTGAAGAGCAATAGTGTCCTTTGCCATAGCTCGATTAACGAGTTTAACATAATGGCGGTAGGAATCCCTGTTACGAAGTTGTAGTTCTAAGGTGTCTGGAATAACAAGTGCTGGACGATTGCACGACACAGAGAAAACAACTATGATTATGAAACAAACCTTTCTTTTCATGACACTGTAAATTCTTATTATTCGATTACGTGGAGTTCTCCAAATTTAATTTGTCTTGTAAAAGGGATAAATTTGTGTTTTCCTCTATTATCTGAAACTTTTTCTATTGTTGTATTGATAATAGCTTCATAGATGATATCCCATTCTTGCAATCTTTTTCCCTCACTCATATCCGAAACCCTTGTTGAAGCTGTCACGCAGCCATGACTCACGATTCCAGGATGCAAATTGTATCCGCTTCGCTGTTCGCCATACGCATTAACGACACCTTCCCTATCATCTGTTTTATTGTAAGGTTTATCGTCTTTGGGGTCTAATACAAAGAATTTATCATGACTTGGATTGTCATTACCTTTGTTCTCCAAAATATTATATACGCCCAGTGGGATCGGAATCTCATCGGGATGATTCTGATCACCCATCATAATGGTATTTCCTTCTACATGTCCACCGGAAAAAACATTTTCAACATATATACCATAGTTATATTTCCTTTTTTGAGAGGGTGTTAATTTTGAGTATATCTCAGCAGACACCCATTTGAAACTCAATGAGGGATTGACCTTACTTACATCTGGAATAATGGCAAGATTTTTTTGTGATCTACTAAAAGCCGCGACTACCTCTAACCCCTCAAATTCCACACCCCCCACCGGCATGTTCTCCGCAAACGCATACGTGCTATTGTTCATAGCGCAAAGATAGTGGATTATTTGACTCTAATATACGTTTCTGAACGCCCCTTTCGATCCAACAACAACAGGGTGTCTTTTTCAAGAACAAATTCTTGAACTATCATATCTGACCACCATATAAAATAGGATTCACCATTGTTATTCTTCACTATGCTAAACAACTCTCCATGAGTATCTTGCAAAGCTCCTTGATCTGTTCCATACAAGAAATACGCATTATTGTCCACTATTGCTAAAGCATCCCCTTCGGTTTGCCTCCACACACCTTGTAGTTTCTCTTGCAACTCTTCTGTATTACAATCCATCCTATTTTGAGCAAAAGAGTCAAATGCCAAAGCCAATGTCAATATTGATATGAAGATGTATCTTTTCATTTTAATACGCTTTTCAGTTGTTCATATTTAACGTGAGTTCGATATAATATAATTTATTAAAAATGAATAACATAACG
>JAKSMC010000039.1 GCA_024400835.1 Bacteroidales bacterium | reverse complement strand
CAACTTTTAGCAGTTTTTAGACCCTCACTGGTCAACCTAAATCAGGAAAAGACAGTTGTTTCCCCGCCTGCGGCGCACTTCCACGAATTAGAATAATGAGAATAATTGGAATAATTATTTTACTAATTTTATTTTAATGTGTGGATCAGAAGCGTCAGCGGCAAGATTTGATTTTCCCCATTATTTCGTCCACACCAACATCCTGCAGCAACGCGAATCCGAACCACTTTTTACCCAAGTCTTTGAGAGAGGCTCCGAAAAGATAGACGCTGTCGTCAATCAGCAGCCAGCGGTCGTGGCTGAACCGGAAGTCGTGGATACGCACCGACTTCTTGGGATACTGCGCCGTATGCCGTTTGTTTGCCAACTTCAACTGAGGCGTGACACTCGTATAGATGTCCGCCGAAACCGCCTCATCTCGTGCATCCAACATCACAAGTACGGAGTCATCAACATAATTGTCAATTAGGACAATGCGCCGCTTGGCTGACCTTATGAGGTCAGAGACAAAGTTGAACGCGTCGAAAATCTTACCATCGTAGAAGATACCCTGCTTGGGAGGAAGGGCCTGATGCACGATCTTTTGGAATTGTTCGTCAATATTTGCGACCTTGTTTTCTGTTTCCAACATTCTTGTTTCCAACACTTCAAAGCGTTTGTCAACGAGTTGTCCTCTGAACAGATATTCCTTTATAACCCGATTTGCCCAGATGCGGAATTGAGTACCTCTTTGACTTTTCACTCTGTAGCCTACGGAAATGATGACATCCAAATTGTAAATTTTGGTCGGTTTGAATTTCGAAAAAGTATTATGCAAAATTTGCATATTACTATTTTCCACCAATTCTCCTTCTTTGAAAACACTCCTTATATGCCTGGCAATCACGGATTGGTCCTTTTGGAAAAGAGTAGCCATCTGTAATTGCGAAAGCCAAACGGTGTCGTTCTCTATCCAAACTTGCAAATCGGTAAGGGTATCGTTCAGACGATAAACAATTATTTTGTCATTTTCAGGAATAGTGTTTTCAATTTCTTTCATCATCAAAAGTTTGCCGCAAAGATAGACTAACGGAAGGACTTTGTCAAGCGTTTTCGATGAAAAAAATCGAATCTGGTTTTCAAAGATTTAAAATATTCAGCTTCAAAATTTAAGCATTAATTGTTAACGCATAACACTGATATTTGAAGACTTATCGCAATATTTTCAGAGATCCCCCTATAGAATCATCGTTCATCCGCACAAGTCAGTTGAGCGCCTGCGGCGTGCGTTCACAAATTGTCTTTTCCCACGAATTAGCACGAATGGACACGAATTATATAGAGGCTGATTTTCATTCGTATTAATTAGTGAAAATTCGTGGGCAGCTGTTTCCCGCCTGCGGCGCACTTCACCAATTAGAATAATGAGAATAATTGGAATAATTATTTTAATAATTTTAATTATTCTAATTTGTGAATGCGGAGCGTAGCGACCGTCACGGCGGACGCGATGAATCGCGTCCCTACAGGGTGTTACCGAACATCCCAGTCTCAGAACAGGGTTCGCGTTTCACCATTTTTTTCTACTTTTGCACTCTCTAAAAATTATCAACCTTATTTTTTGAATTTTACAGACAATGATAATGAAAAAGACATTTGCTATTCTCTTCGTCCTCATCGCGTTCATCACCGGTGTTCAGGCCCAAGCCTCCCTCATTTTGGAAGCCCACAGCGGGTGGAACAACGGCACCGAACTCCGCACCGATTGCGAACACACCACCCTGCCCTTCTTTGAAAACTGCGACAACTTCTCGCCCTGTTGGCAGTATTTCAACGAAAATCCCGCCAACCCCAACGCCGTCGGCCCCTTCAACAAAGATCCCTACGGCAATATCTTTCATTTCAGTTCTATGCTGCCGGCCAGCAATTTCACTCAGTATCTGATTTCTCCGAAACTGACCAGCGAGATGCCCATAATCTTCAAATTCGACTACTGGGACACCAATATGGGCAGAGAGCAATTCCAGGTGGGCTGTTCCACCACCGACAGCCTTCCGTCTTCTTTCACTTGGGAACCGGTCACCACATCCAGCGCTACGACTCAGCAATACGAAATCACCGTGCCCGCCAACACCCGTTATATTGCCGTCAAGTATATTTCCAACGACAAATTCTACCTTTACCTCGACAACTTCTCCATAGAGGCTATCCCATCCGAGCCCACCATCACCGCCAGCCAGGAGGCTTTGAGTTTCGGCACTGTGGGCATCGGCACGGCACGCACCTTGGCACTGCCCATCCGCGCCTATTCGCTCGCCGACGACATCAGCATCAACGCCAACGCTCCGTTCTCCGTTTCCACCGACAACCTCAACTTCGGTTCTACTGCGACACTCGCCCCCAGCAATTTGATAACAGAAGACACCCTTTATGTGAGATTCCAACCAACCACTTCGGGCAGCAGCAACAGCACCGTCACCCTCTCCTCTGCAAACGCCATAGATTTGCCGATTGCCGTTTCCGGCACCGGCGTTGAATGCCAAACGATTAGCCAGCTGCCCTGGAACGAGGATTTCGAAGGCGCCACCTTCCCGCCAATCTGCTGGGAAATTGTCAGCGAGACGCCCAATTATACTTGGTCTCCTTATACATACGGCAGCACCTGGGCCTCCTGCAAGGGATTGGAGGACGACCGCACCGAGAGACTCATCACTCCGAACTTCGATTTATCCCAGTTCACAGACAGTCTCACCCTCGCTTTCGACTTCATCAGCTTCTATGCCTACATCGAGCACGAATATGTCGATCTCAAGATCTACGCCAGCACCGACGGCGGCAGCACCTTCTCTGACGAACCAATTTGGACGCTGAGCGACTTTGGCGTATTCACCGACCAGCAAAGCACGCACGCCACGGTGGATGTGAACTCATTGGCTGGACAATCCAACGTGAAGTTTGCCTTCAGTTACGAAGGAGCCGTTTGCCAAGTTCTCATTGACAACATCTACCTTTACCACGGCGCAAGTCCGGTCTCCGTAGCCGAGTTGGACAGTCCGCAGGCAATCCTCTTCCCGAACCCTGCGCACGATGTTTTGCACATCCAAACCGCCACTTCCATCTCACGCATTGAAGTTTTCAATTTGGCAGGTCAGCACATCACCACGCACGAAGCCAGCGGCAGCGACGTCCAGCTGAGCACCTCCAACTGGGCACCGGGCATCTATCTGCTCAAAATCAACACCACGCAGGGAATTGTTAATCAGAAAGTCGTTATCGTGAAATAGTCTCCATTATGAAATGTGCATTGAAGCTCATATTGTTGCTCTACTGTTTTAGCGAGTGCCACGCTGTCGCGCAACAGGCAGACAGCTGCCGCCATCCGCTGCCCACATTCAACACGTATCTGTTGGAGCGGAGTCTCAGCCATAACATTCAGACAATGTGCACACCGCATTTTCTACTCTCACAACCGTCATTTTCAGATTTGATGACACGGAAGACTTTTGAAGACAAAGGCGTTTTCACTCCGACAAAGCAGACACAACGCATTCATAATTTCCTACCCATCGCCAACGACAGCACCGCAGTGAAAGAGATTTTATTTCCCAAAGATCCGCACGCGGACATTCCATATTAGGTAGTAACTTTTGACAGGGAGGGGTTGAGCTCACAATTCTGAACGTTTTATATTTATTCAACACATATAAAAAATGGTTTTCAGCAGTATCGAATTTTTATTCTTCTTCCTACCGGCCGTCTTGGTGCTGTACTACTTAGTACCCAAGGGCGGCAAAAACTGGGTGCTGTTGTTAGCATCCTTACTTTTCTATGCCTGGGGCGCGCCCGACTTCATCTTCATTTTCATTGCCTCTATGTTAGGCAATTTCTTCATCACGAGATGGATGCACAACACCTCAAAGCCCAAGCGGAAGAAAACGCTGCTCACCTTTTCCATCATCTTGAATTTGGGCATCCTCGCCTACTTCAAGTACATGAATTTCTTTCTTGACAACATCAACCTCCTTCTCAACCTTACCAATCACAATCTGATTTCTTTCACCAGGATTGCACTGCCCATCGGCATCTCGTTTTTCACTTTCCAGTCGCTCACCTACACGGTAGATGTCTATCGGGGAGTATCCAAGCCCTTGGACAAGTGGAACGACTACATGCTGTACATTGCCCTGTTCCCGCAGTTGATTGCCGGGCCTATTATCCGCTACAACACCATTGCAGAGCAATTGGTTCATCGCGACATTACGATGGAAGACCGTGTTATGGGCTTTTACCGCTTCGCCATCGGGTTGGGCAAAAAAGTGCTGATTGCCAACACAGTGGCCATCGTCGCGGATGAGATTTTCGCCATGGACTACGACTTGATGTCCTCAAGCACGGCTTGGATAGGCATTTTGGCATATACTTTCCAAATCTATTTCGATTTTTCAGGTTACTCCGACATGGCCATTGGATTGGGCCGTATGTTGGGATTCCGTTTCACAGAGAACTTCAACGCTCCCTACATCAGCCGCAGCATCACTGAGTTCTGGCGGCGGTGGCACATCACCTTGGGAGCTTTCATGAAAGAATATCTTTACATTCCGTTGGGAGGCAACCGTGTGTCGAAGGCACGGCTCTATTTCAACCTCGGTTTTGTATTCCTTATTTCGGGATTATGGCATGGGTCATCCTGGAACTTTGTGCTTTGGGGTGCTTTTCACGGGGCCTTCCTCATTATGGACAGAGCCTTTTTGTTGCGTATCACCGAGCGAATCGGCAAGTTGCCCGCTATGATGCTCACCTTCTTCGTTGTGGCACTCGGCTGGGTTATCTTCCGCGTGGAATCACTCACCCCTGCCTTGCATTTCTACCGCGCGCTGTTCGCCTTCCGAAGCGGCACACACATCGACCTCTCAACGCATTTTATCGTCCTCTTCCTAATTGCCGCACTATTTGCCTTCCTTCCCGCTTTCCCATTGGGAAACAAATTGCTAAACACTGTGTTTGCTGAGCATTACAGTCGCCGCACGACCTTCGTGATGCTCGCCATTGTCCTTATTCTATTCATACTATCTGCCGGTGCCCTCTGCGTTTCCAACTTCAACCCCTTCATATATTTCAGATTTTAATGAACGACAAACACTTCCATATAATCTTCGCTGTCATCCTAACCATACTGCTGCTTCCCGTCATACCGGAAATCTGCCATTTCAACTGTTGGGAGCTGAATGGATTCACAAAGCCCATCCAACCTGTTGAGCTCACTTATGCCAACTATCGGAACTTCAAATTCCAAGATTATTGCAAAAAAAAGGCAGAAGAAAAACTCGGTTTCAAAAGCCTGTTGGTCCGAAGTTACAACCAAGTCCTATATTCATTGTTCGGAGAAATCAGCAACGACGATATCGTAATAGGTAAAGATGGACATTTGTTCCACAAACAATATACGGACGAATATACAGGCGTCACCTTGAAAAAAAAGTACGGCACCATTGAGAAAGCCAAAATCGCCGCAATGGAAAATGTACAGGAAACTTTACGCCTCATTGATACGTTAAAGCAGCGCAACATCCCCGTATTAATCGTTTTAGCGCCCTCCAAAACAGCAATTTATCCTGAATACCTTCCGGATCATATTCGGGACAATGCTTCCCCATTCTCTCTAATAAACTATTACGCCTCTTTATATAAACAAAACGGCATCCCACATATTGACTTCACGCCGATTTTCAAAGAGATGAAAAAAAATACGAGCTACCCCTTATACACGCGCTATGGCACGCATTGGGATGCCTCGACCATACCATTTGTGGCAGACACCTTATTACGCAAAATTTCAGAAATCAGCGGATTCGACCTTCCTGCCATCCAATATCTCGACAGCAATTATTCCAGAAGATATGTTTTGGGAAGCGACAAAGAATTGGATCTACTCAGCAATCTCCTTTTCCCAATGTCGCGAGAGAAGATTCCCAACCCCATCTTCAAATTAAAACCATCCCAAGGCACTCGGAAGCCTAAGTTGCTCATCGTGGGCGACAGCTATTATACACAACTGGAAGGTACCTGTTTCAAAGATGCTTTCGAGGTGGTGGATTATTGGAAATACAACGAAGATGCCTATTCCACCGAACCAAAGAACACCGGTAAAGTAGGTATTATTAACCGTTATCAAATTCTCTCAGAAGTTGATGTAGTAGTGGTGATGTACACTTCCGTATTCGCCTACGAATACCTATTCGGATTTGCCAACACCGTACAGCAAACGTTAGCCCACGGCGACCAATATGACTTAGAAACGGCCATACAAAAAATTATTAAGATTATAAAATCAGACCCTGTATGGTTCGAATCCGTAAAGAAGCAAGCCAAAGAGCGACACATTTCCATCGAACAAAGTCTCCGCGACAATGCCAAGTACGTACTTGAGCAAGAGTATAAAAATCAAAAATCCATTAATAGTTGAGATGTGGAAAGAGGACCATATACATATTGACCCGAAAACATTGATTGTTTAACAATTTTTAGGGCAGGGCAATTGAGAAGTCTGCAATATTTTCATTAGATTTTTTATTGGATTTTCAATATGATTTTGAGGAGTCCACGGGACGACGACCCATTATAAAGCCAGATAATCCTGGCTATTTTGGTGGAATTTTTATTTGGATTTTACTACTGATGCGATAAATTTCGAATGCCAATATATCTGTTCTATTCCCGTCGGGCCTGCCCGAACGGAGGCGCCCATTCCCCTTCTTTTAGAAGGGGTGGCTGAAAGCCGGGGTAGTGATATGGGTGTTTGCGAAGCAACCTTTATATAACGGATAATAATGTACGGCTTCGCCGTGATGTTTATGCCACTACCCTGCCCTACGGGCACCCCTTCTAAAAGAAGGGGAATTTATGATCGCGCAAAATTTGCTTTTGCGCTTAATGTGTGATGATAATAACCTTGCGCCTTTGAGAAATGAACAAATAGTGTTTTTCAAATCAAAAAATCAAATAATGTTTGTATTTTATATTATATCAATAACTTATAAGATTTTTTCAAAATTTATCGCAACATTAGTATTTGGATTTCAAAACTTGTATATGTGACTGCGGTATGGCAGAATTTTTTTTATGGATGTTTTAAAATCAAAAAAGAATCTGCTCAAAAATGTCAGGAAAAAACCAGGTCGCTGCGCTCAAAATCTAATAAGAATCGTATTGAAAATCATAGAAAAAAAATCAAGTATACGTATGATTTTGTTTGTTTGCAGATCAACTGGTATATAGTTTCCTAAATTTTACGAATATCATCCAACAGACAACAATCTTTGTGTAACTACGATGTGGTCAATCTTGGGAATTCCGCTGCAACCGACTGCCAATTCTGCCAAACGGGGCCACCATAAACCTTGGGGATTCCGCTGCGACCTCCTATCGTCGGTCTTGCGGAATGGTGCACACGCGCGGCGTGAAGAAGGGATGATGGGCGGCGGCACCACGAAAGAGCATAAACTTCATCACGTGCGCCGCCGCCCATTCTGTCTTTTGCCAATGCGCCATGCACCATTCCGCAAGGCTGCGCAACAGCCGAAGCGGAACCTCCAACGTTTACCATAATCTTGAAATTCAATTTTCTCCTCCATCTCCCAATCTTCACTTCATTTTTTACGTTGCTTATAGTATAACGCAAAAACCAAACCTATGAAAAAGTTCACATTTATCATCGTCTTGTTAGCCGTCGTACTGGCTGTTGGCGCGCAGAAACGCCCCAAAGCAATCGTCAAACTGGAAAAGCAGTTGGTCGGTAAGTTTGTCGAAATTCCCGCTGGGCATTATACGGAGGTTGTCTATAATGATACAGGACAGGTCGTCTCCAAAAAGGAGTACACCTTTTCTACCTTTTATATGCTTTCTTCAGAAGTTACCAACAAAGCATACGGTGCTTTCTTGGATGACCTTCAGGCGCAAGGTCGCACGGCCGACTATGAAGTGGCAAGAGTTCTCAAGGAAAACAATCCTACGTTGTCCGTTTCTGGAATTATAACAGAAAAGTCACCTCTCAAAGTGGACACATTCGAGTATTTCAAACATCCAGCCTACGCTATATATCCTGTTGTTGAAATCAGTTACGAAGGCGCGATCCTTTTCTGTCATTGGCTCAACGAGAAGTTGGGAGATGCAGGATTTGAGTATATGCTGCCCACCAAGGCGCAGTGGCAGTATGCCGCACGCGGAGGAGGTCACAATTGGGATCCCTATCCTTGGGGTGGTCCTTTTCTCACAAATAGGAACGGATATCCTCTGTGTAATTACAAAAGAGTTGGTGACGAGAGCATCACAATGAAAGATAGTGTCTTAACCGTTGTAGATGAAAATGAACTCTTTCCTGCCTTGCACGATTTCGCCTTTTGGATTTGTCCAGCCGCATCCTTCTATCCAAACAACTACGGTCTGTACAATATGAGTGGCAATGTGGCCGAGATGGTTGAGGAAAAGGGTATCGCCTTAGGTGGCAGTTATGCAGACCCTGGCTACGACGTCCGCATCCAAAGTGAACAGCAATATACAGCACCATCACAGAAGATCGGTTTCCGTGTGATCGCCGTGCCGAAAAGGTAGAGATGTGGCGCGCCGCGTCTCTACAATCCCCCAATCGCGACGCGTATCCACCGTCCCCATCGCGCCACATACCCGACAATCATACACATTTGTCTAAATATTTTACAGCTTCGGCTCTTCTGGATTTTCATAACAACCTATAAATCAATTTTGTAAAACATCTGGCACGGTATTGGTTTTTATCAGGTCGTTTTTATTAAAACCTACGACTATGATACGATTAGACAACATTACCAAGAGTTTCTGCACGGATACGGTGGAAACGAAAGCATTGCAAGGCGTCAGTTTGGAAATCAACGCAGGTGAGTTTGTGGCCGTGATGGGGCCATCCGGCTGCGGCAAGACCACCCTTTTGCAGATTTTGGGGCTGCTCGACAATCCCACCGATGGCCAATATCTTTTAGAAGGCCAAGAGGTTGGCTCATTGAAAGAGAACCAGCGCACGCGCCTGCGCCGCGGCAACATCGGCTTTGTGTTCCAGAACTTCAATCTGCTCGATGACCTGACCGTTTATGAGAATGTGGAACTGCCTTTGCGCTATCTCAAAATGGGAGCTAAAGAGCGCAAGCAATTGGTGGAGGAGGTTTTGGACAAGCTGAATATGACGCCCCGTGCCAAGCACTATCCGCAACAATTGTCGGGCGGGCAGCAGCAGCGTGTGGCCGTGGCCCGCGCCGTGGTGGCCAAACCCAAGCTCATCCTCGCCGACGAGCCGACCGGCAACCTCGACAGTGCCAACGGCGCAGAGGTGATGCGCCTGCTCACCGACGTGAACCGCGATGGTGCCACCATCGTGATGGTCACGCACTCGCAGCACGACGCCGCCTTCGCCCATCGCATCATTCATCTCTTTGATGGTAAAATTGTGGAGGAATAGCTATGAAAAGAGGCAAACAACACATACGCTGGATAACCGCGTTCAACATCTTCGGCCTCAGCTTGGCTTTGGCCACCTTCATCATCATTATGATGGTGCAGTATTTTGAAAGAAACTATGACAAAACATATCCCAATGCAGAAAGAATTTATGACGTCAGTATGTTTGCGTCAAATAATTTTTTTTCCGGTAAATTAAGTTGCAAACCCAGTGACATCAAATTGCTGTCGGGCGCTGACGAACTTTACCCAGAGAAAGAATTGAAATGTCCATTTTCTGAAGTAGAAGAGGTCTGCATTATGCGAGATAAAGGATATGGCCAAGAGCACTATTCTGCTTTAGATAATCCCGAAGTTGACACCCTGCTGACCATACAAGTGGCTACGCCTTCTGTATTTCAATTCTTTGGACTGAAAATCAAAGCAGGCAGCACGGAAAAGTTTGCACAGGATGGCACTGTGGTCATCACGGAATGGTTAGCCAAACTTTTATTTCCAAAAGAGTCGGCCATTGGGAAGAAAATACTTCGACAAAGCACAAATATTTGGGGCAGATACTACTTGCCTCTACCAAAACAAAATGACACCCTGACCGTCATTGCCGTATATGAAGATTTACCGCAAAATGCTTCCCTTTCTCAATACGGGCTAATTCGTTGTTATCAGCCAAAAGAAACAATGAATCATATTTATCTAAAATTGAAAAATTCGATTGATAAAAAGCAACTGGAAGAAAAAATGTTTGCTCAATATCAAGAACGCTACCACGCCTTTTGGGACCACATCGACACCACCGGAGACGAAGACTTAGACGACGAGGAATATTTTTTGAAATATCACGATGCTCCCAGCGATTGTGATTCCATTGTATTGACCAACCTCCACGACAACTTCAAAGCACAAGGATTTCCCTGGACAAAAGAAGATTCAAGTGCTGATAAATCATCCAAGATGATTTTTGCTTTCGGCATTGTGATATTACTGGTGGCGTTCCTCAATTTCAGCAACTTCGCTGTGGCGGCGGTTCCTTTTAAATTGCGCGAAACCAACATCAAAAAAGTACTGGGCCGCACCAATGGACAACTCCGAGCTACGCTGTTTGGTGAATTGATGGCTTTAGTGGCCATCGCCTATCTCATCGCATTGGGCATCGTGCAGCTTTGCGCCATCACCGACTTTATTCCTTTTATTGATATCAGCTTGAAATTGCAGGACAATATTCCCGTCTTGGGCTGGATAACTTTGACCGTGTTCATCATCGCCTTGTTGTCATCGCTCTATCCGATGTTTTACAGCACGTCGGCTTCCCGTATGCGCACGGCCTTGCAGAACAGTCTGTCCGCACCACACAAGCACAGCCGTTGGCGCAACTTGTTACGCTGGTTAAACACCACACCCGCCACCGTAGTGCAATTCTATTGTGCCTTTGCCGTTGTCACTTTCCTTCTTTTGGTTTGGGTGCAGAACCACGAGATGAAGACCGAAGATGTGGGGTTCACCTCCGAAAAAATCTATGTCACCCACTATAGATTTTTAGACAAACTATCTACAGATCCGGACACCATCACCGAAGGGCAAGATCGCGCGCCATCAATTCAAAAAATCCAACAGCTGGAGAAGGCACTGACCTCCATTTCTGGAGTAAATGAGTTGACTTGGGCTGTTAATCCGGTGATGGGTATAGGTAATGTACTTCAGGGGCGTGGCTTGCATGTAGGGGATTCCATTATTCCTCTCGAATGTCGTACGGTGGCAGAAGACTTTTTCGACTTCTTTAACATAAAGATGAAAAGCGGGAAAATATATGACGAGCAAATCGCCAATCAGAATGCGGAGAATAGTAAAACACGCGCAACAATTAACGGGGACACTTTCTGTTTTGTACTCAATGAATCCGCATTGAAAGAACATCCGTGTTTGCAAAGAGCCGATGTACGAAGCAAAGCAGGTGTTAGCGGCGTAGTATGCGACTTCCACAACCAACCTTTGCAATATGAGATTGACCCGAACATTTACCTTATTGACAAAGTCGATTTGAACTATGGGGAGCCATACCTCTATATTAAATTAGAAAATGACAATTTGCAGGAGCTGTTGCCCAAGATGGAGAAGACCATTGAAGCCGCGGGATTCCATTGGGAGCTGTTTGAGCCATTCACCTCTTTGTCGGATGACATTAACAAGGAATATGAAAAAGAGGACGAATTTGCAAAGTTAGTTCTGCTGTTCAGCGCGGTGATTTTGGTCGTAACCTTGGTGGGCGTGTTAGGATTGGTTATGTTAGACGGGCACTATCGCCGCAAGGAGCTTAGCTTGCGCCGTGTGTATGGCGCCACATCCGGGAAAATACTCTGGAAACTGATGCGCCGCTACCTCTTAACCTGTGTGGTATGCTTTGCCTTGGCCGCCCCGTTGGCATTGGAGCTGTTTAAGAAGTGGCAGGGGAACTTCGCCTTCAAATGCGACATTCCGGTTTGGGTCTTCATTGCCACCTTCGCCGGCATTACCCTACTGACCGTCTTTCTCGTCCTGCTGCAAAGTCTGCGGGTGCTGCGCACCAACCCCGCCGAAGTGCTGCATTGCGAGTAATCGGTATTGATTTTTACTATTTTTGCGCTCGATTCAAATTCGCTATTATGAAAAAATCAGGAACGCTCCTCATCATAGATGACAACCGCAACGTGTTGACTGCATTGAAGATATTGCTTAAGGATGTCTTTGACAATGTCATCACTCTACCCTCACCCAACACACTAATGCGGCAACTCGAAGAGCAACGCCCAGACATCGTCCTTTTGGATATGAACTTCGCCGCCGGACTGAACACCGGAAACGAGGGACTTTTCTACCTACGCGAAATCAAAAGCCGCTATCCGGAACTGCCCGTGGTGCTTTTCACCGCGTACGCCGACATCAGCCTGGCGGTGGAAGGAATGAAAGAGGGCGCTGCCGACTTCGTGGTCAAGCCATGGGACAACGACAAGCTCACCGCCACGTTGGTCAATGCCGTGCAGCGCAGCAAGCCGTCGTCCAAAGCAGGCTCGTCCCAAACGTCGGAGACTTTCTGGGGCGTGAGTGCCGCGATGCAGGAACTGAAGATGCTGGTGGAGAAGATTGCGCCCACAGACGCATCCATCCTGATTACAGGCGAGAACGGCATCGGCAAAACCCTGCTGGCCAAGGAAATCCATCGGCTGTCCGCCTACCGTTCCAAGCCATTGGTCACGGTCGATCTCGGCTCCGTTGCCGAATCGCTGTTCGAGAGCGAACTGTTCGGGCATGCCAAAGGAGCCTTCACTGATGCCAAGTCCGACCGTGTCGGCAAATTGGAAGAAGCCAACGACACGACGTTGTTCTTGGACGAAATCGGCAACTTGGCTCTTCCTCAGCAGGCCAAACTGCTGACTGCCATTCAGAATAGAATCATCACCCGAGTGGGGAGCAACAAACCGCTGAACGTGAATTTCAGGCTGGTTTGTGCCACTAATCAGCCATTAGATGAGAAGGTCATTCGCGGAGAATTCCGCGAAGACCTTTTTTACCGTATAAACACTATCCAATTAGAAATTCCACCTTTGCGCCGCCGAGCCGAGGACATTCTTCCCTTGGCGCACCTCTTTTTGCAGAAGTTTGCGGACAAATATCACAAAAACGGACTTGTCTTTTCGACTGCCGCCCAACAAAAACTGTTGCAGCATCCGTGGTACGGCAATGTTCGAGAACTGGAGCACTGCATAGAGCAAGCGGTGATTATGTGCAACGGCAACGACGTGGCAGGCAGCGACATCCGCCTGCAGACGCTGGCCAAGTCCAAACCGGCTTCCGACATCACCACTTTGGAGGAGATGGAAATCGATCTGATCCGAAAGTCCATCGACAAGAACCACGGCAACCTGTCGGCGGTGGCAAGTGAGTTGGGCATTACGCGACAGACCTTATACAACAAAATGAAAAAATTCGAGCTATGAAGTGGATTATTCCTCTACTGATAGTGGGTTGGGGTGTGTCCGTTTGGTGGCTGCTCCGCCAGAACCGGCGCGGCGCCGAGCGCGTGAAGTTCATGTTAAATGCCGTTTCCAGCGGCGACTACAGCTTCGCCTTCCGCTCGCAAAGTCCCTGGAAGCGAGACCGCCAGACCGTTGAGAATCTCAACCAGGTAGCGGCGCTCTTAGCCAAGGCGCGGCAGGAGACTATCGACAAAGAGCGGCACTACGCCCGCATCCTCGACAATCTGCACGCCGGCATCGTGGCCTACGACGAACAGGGCTATGTCTATCAGACCAACAACGAAGCGCTGCGTCTGTTGGGTCTGCCCGTGCTCACGCATTTGTGCCAGCTCACCACCGTAAGAGCAGACCTGCCCGAACTATTGCAAACCGCTGTCTCTGGAGGCAATGCAGCCGTCACCTTCCGCAGCGACAAAGGTCCGGTGCGCCTCTCCCTGCGCTTCTCGCTAAGCTGCATTCAGGACCGCAACATCCGCGTGGTCACGCTCACTGACATCAGCAACGACCTCAATGACCAGGAAATCGACTCGTGGGTGACTCTCACCCGCGTGCTGACGCACGAGATTATGAATGCCATCGGACCCATCCGCTCGCTGAGCGAAAGTCTGATGCGCCACATTCCCCAAGAAGACACGGAGTTGCAGAGCGGACTCGAAGCCATCCGTGACACCAGCCAAGGACTGGTCGGCTTTGTAAGCTCCTACCGACAGTTTACGCACCTGCCCGTACCCAAGCCCTCACCATTCTATGTCAAGGAGTGCGTAGCGCGCAATTTGCAGCTGCTGCGAAGCAACAGGGTTGCCCAAAACATTGAGTTCCAATGTCAAATCACGCCCGATGATTTGCTCGTCTATGCTGACCAATCGCTTATCAGCCAAGTGCTCCACAACCTGCTGCTGAACGCCGTGCAGGCCATCGGCGACAAGCCCGACGGGAAAATTGAAATTTGCGCATTCCAAAACGAGAACGAGGACGTGGTCATCGAAATCAGCGACAACGGCACTATCATCACACCGGAGTTGGCGGAGCGCATCTTCGTGCCCTTCTTCACTACCAAGTCAAACGGCATGGGCGTCGGGCTGAGTCTTTCGCGCCAGATTATGCGCCTATCCGGTGGCACGCTGGCCTTGCGCACGCACCCACAGACCACCTTCGTGCTGACATTCGGAAGGTGAAAAATGTTTCCATCATTCTGTTCTACCGACAAGCTTTACCTAAACGGAGCATTGAAAAAAACTCGTCTTTCATCAAAATAATTCTATCCGTCAATGCGTTACTATAACCGTTTTTGCACATTTGGCAATGTAAATAAAGCGATCACGACAAATCCCCCAATATTTTAAACCAAAACCCAATAATTATGAATCGTTACACAATTTCAATG
Source organism: Bacteroidales bacterium (assembly GCA_024400835.1). Taxonomy (GTDB): domain Bacteria; phylum Bacteroidota; class Bacteroidia; order Bacteroidales; family WCHB1-69; genus F23-D06. Next base: position 17,876 of record JAKSMC010000039.1, on the reverse strand, counting down.
TTGGTCGCACTGCTATTGGCGACCTTCTGTGCATTTGGACAAACGCACAATCCTAACGACAAATTGCCGCTTGATCCGTTGATTACGACGGGTAAACTGCCTTGCGGCTTGACCTATTACATCCAGCACAACGAGAAGCCTGAAAACCGCGCCGTTTTCTTCCTTGCTGTGGATGCCGGTGCAGTGCTGGAAACAGATGAAGAAGCTGGCTTGGCCCATTTTACCGAGCATCTTGGCTTCAATGGCACCAAACAGTTTCCAGGCAACTCATTGGTGGATAATTTGGAAAAGAAAGGCATCTACTTCGGCGGAGATATCAATGCCTCAACCGGTTATGATGCTACAATGTACTATGTGGTTCTTCCTACGGATGACAGCACGATGTTCAATATGGGTCTGCAAATCCTCGACGGCTGGGCTTTCGGTATGTTGATGACCGATAGTGAAATTGACAAGGAGCGCGGTGTCATCATCGAAGAGTGGCGCAGCTACTTGGGCGCCGACGAACGTCTGCAACGCAAAACAATGCCCATTCTGTTGAAAGGCTCTCGCTATCCTCATCACGATGTGATTGGCACACTGGAAAACTTGCAGAACTTTAAGTATGAAACGGTAAGAGGCTTCTATAAGAAATGGTACCGCCCTGAAAATATGGCCATTGTTGTTGTTGGCGATGTTGATGTGGCTGATATGGAACAACGCATCAAGGATTTCTTCACAATGAATGACAAGCCGACAACGCCGTTTGAACGTCCTATTAAGAGCATTCCGGATAATGTTGAGCCGCTTGTTGTCATCGCCACCGATCCTGAAGCTACAGAAACCTCTGTGGAACTGAACTATAAGCACGCCCCCACCCCAGACCAAACCTACGCCGATTTCCGAGAAAACATCAAGCGCTCGCTGTACAGCCGAATGCTGAAAGCGCGTATCGATGAATTGGGCAAGAAGAAAAACTCTCCCTTCAACTATGGATATTCCTATTTTGGCAGCTACTGGTCAGAAGCCAATGCCGCATTCAGTCACTATTACGAGGCAAAAGACGGCAAAGGATTGACAACCTTGGAACTGCTGCTCACAGAGTTGCGTCGCGTACAGCAGCACGGCTTTACGGCAACCGAGCTGACACGTGCCAAAGACGCCTTGCTTACGGACTACGAAAACCAAGCCAAGGAGGTTGGCAAAATGGAGTCCCGCTGGAGATGCTATTCCATTGCCTACTATTTTCTGGAAGAAGGAACCTCGCTTACATCAGACTCACTGGATGTGGTGCTTGCCAAGGAATACCTTCCAGACATCACGCTGGAAGAGATCAATGCCATTACCAAAGAGTGGATTCACGATGACAACATTACGCTTTCTATTACGATGCCTGAAACTAAAGGTGTGAAAGTCCCAACGGAAAAACAGGTACTTGACTTGCTGGACAAATGCAAGAAGATGAACACCACTCCATATATAGATGATGTTAATGAATTGCCTTTCTTGGTGAAAGAACCAAAAGCAGGCAAGGTGGTATCTAATACGCATAACGAAAAGTATGACTGTACAGAAATTACTTTGAGCAATGGTGTTAAAGTGTTTTTGAAAAATACTGATTTTCAGAATGATGAGATTCAACTTTTGGCATACGGTCAGGGCGGAACCTCACAGTATCCTGACAATCAGGTGCTGAATGCCAACAATGCCGCCCGCGTCATCAGCGATTGTGGTATTGGCAACTATTCACCTACCGACCTCGACAAGTTCAAAAAAGGGAAAAGTTTTGGCGTTTGGCCATTTATCAACTCGCTTTCCGAAGGTATTTCAGCAAATAGTACCGTGCGCGACGTGGAGTATATGCTTCAAAACGTGTATATGGTATTTGAAGCGCCTCGCAAAGATGCCGAAGTCTTTGAACGCAAATGTGCCGAATGGCGCGACCAAGCCAAGCTGATTCCAAATTCTCCGGATTATCAGTTTGCTATTAATTTTTACAATGACCGTTATCCTGACAATAAACGTGGTTATGCGATGCTGACCGAAAAGATGATCTCTCAGTTGAAATTGGATGAGATGTACAGAATCTACAAAGAGCGTTTTACCAATGCTGCTGATTTTATTTTCGCCATAGTGGGCAATATAGACGAAACGACTCTTATTCCTATGATAGAAAAATATATCGGTGGACTTCCTACTTCCGACAAACGCGAAAAATACGTGGACCGCATGCCTGAGTTTGCAAAAGGTCAGATTAACGACGTTTTCAAGATGGGTTTGGCCGACAAAGCTAAAGTGGGCATTGCCACCTGTCTGCCGTTCGAGTATTCGGAGCGCAACATCATGGCTGTCCAAATATTGAACGGCATTGTAGATATCAAGCTTACGGAAGTTATTCGCGAGAAAATGAGTGGTACTTACGGCACCTATTTCTCTTTATCAGCCGATAAAGATCCGAGACCATTGACAAATATGTACATCCAGATGGGCTGCGAACCCGAGCGCGTGGAAGAACTGACCAACGCTATTTGGACAGAAATTGACAAGATTATTCAGAACGGTCCGGAACAGGTCGATTTGGACAAGGTGAAGGAACAACTGACGCGTGATTATGAGGTGTCCATGAAACGCAACACTACCTGGACTTCAGGCATTGCTATAGAAAATTTATATGGGGATCCTTTCTATTCACTTGAAGAATACAAAAAGTTAGTCAACAGTTTTACTGTTGATGATATTCAGCAGATTGCACGCTATATGAAACACGATGAGTTCGTACGCTGCGTGCTGCTGCCTGGAAAATAGATTTTCGTACATTTGGAGACGGTGCACTGCACCGTCTCTTCCGTTTTATTACCATAAGAGAAAATTTCTAAGATTTTCGTGTTATAAAATGCACTTCTCGTTGTCTAACGATTGATTTTTAAAAATTCACTTGAAAGATGAACATCAAGGAACAATTATTTGTGGATCTATTGGAAAAAAGCAAAAGCACTATTTACACCGTGTGCTTTTTGTTCACCAAGGACAAGGATGAAGTGCAGGATTTGTTTCAAGAAATTCTCATACGGCTGTGGAACGGTTTCGACAGTTTTGAGAAGAGAAGCGATTGGAACACCTGGGTCTATCGTGTTGCAATGAACACGGCGCTGAATGAAGAAAAGCGCAAAACGCGTCGTCCAATTACTCTACCCATCACATTGGAAATCAACCCGTATGATGAAGTGTCTGCTTCAGACGGGCAGATCACGGAGCTGCACCGGCGAATCCGCTCACTTGAATTGTTTGAGCGCGCTTTAGTGATGTTGTGGTTGGAAGACCTGTCTTACGATGAAATAGCCGCCATAGTGGGAATTTCTCCACAAAATGTCGGTGTCAGACTGATGCGCATCAAAAAGAAGCTAATCAAAATGAGTAACACACAAAATCAATAAATTATGGAAAACATAGAATCACAAGAGGCTTCCGCACAGTTGGAAGAACTGAAAAAACAATATAATCATTTGCAAAACCGATTTTCCAAGCGCAAAGTCATACAGGAGGGTTCGTTGGAAGAGGCCGCCAACAAGCAAATCTCATATTTCAAAAAAAACAGAGTGATGCTCGTCATCGCTTATTTGCTGGCGATGGTAATCTGCGTGTATAGCCTTCAATTTGTCAAACATTTATCAATATGGATTAGCATCAGTTTGTGTTTGACCCTATTAGCTTCATTATTGGTAGAGTTCAAACTTCACAGCAGCATCGTCCATCTGCCCAATGACAATGCGGATTTGCTCACCTTTGCCAAAGAAATGCGGAAAATGAAATTGGGCTATACTCTTTTTTACCTCGCGGTTGGCATCATTCTCCTGCTTTGGTTTATATTATTGATAAGTAATTTCCGCACAAAAACTGATTTTCACTTATTTCTGACACGTTTAGTTTTGATAGGACTGCCCCTAATATTAGCGATAGTGGGTTATGAGATTTATCGATGGCGCAAAATCAGTCGTGTAGTCGATCAGATAGAAAAGCAACCATTGAAAATCAACCGCACGGTGATTGTTCTCGGAGTCATCACCATCCTGACAGCCGTATTAGGATTGCTTTTCAAACTGATGTTGAAGTCTATTTTTGCGAATTGGATTTTATTTATTGGAATGTTTTTGGGAGCGGCATTTATTATTGCGATGGCAATAGATGTGGAAAAGCGCGGCATTCGGAAATCCATCGTGGTATGTAGTGCCATCTTTCTTATTCTCCTATCATTCAGTATCCTGTTTATGATATTACGTATGCCATTCTACCAATTGATGTTGCCATTATCCGCCGTGTTTCTATTGATCGTCGTGATTTTGGTTGTCACCCCTCAAAGGTAGAGACGTAGCGTGCCTGTAGAGACGCGGCGCGCCACGTCTCTATCGTCCCTATTTCGCCGGGTCTCTACATTATATTAATTATCCCCCTTCAATTCGAAAATACCGAATTTCCCCAAGTGCCACTTCTGCAAGCGGTATTGGATGGAGGTCCAAAGCACGCCCCAGCCGTACTTGGAACTGCGGCGGAAGTTGATGGAAGAGGCTTCGGGAAAATATTTCGTCGGGCAGGTGATTTCCGCGATTTCGTAGCCGGCGTAGAAAATCTGCGCAAGCATCTGGTTGTCGAAAACGAAGTCGTCGGAATTGGCTTGGTAGTTGATTTTGCGCAGCACCTCAGCGGAGAAGGCGCGGTAGCCCGTGTGGTATTCCGACAGTTTCTGGTTCATCAAGATGTTCTGGAAGAGCGTGAGGCAGCGGTTGAAGACGTACTTGTACAGCGGCATGCCGCCCTTGCGCGCGCCCATGCCCAAAATGCGCGAACCCAAGACCACGGGATACACGCCGTTGACAATCACATACGCCATCGACTCGATGAGCTGCGGAGTGTACTGATAGTCAGGGTGTAACATGATGACCACGTCGGCGCCCAGTTCCAATGCTTTGTTGTAGCAGGTTTTCTGGTTGGCACCATACCCTTTGTTGGCCTCATGCTTGATGATATGCCGGATGCCCAACGCGCGCCCCACCTCAACCGTGTCGTCCGCGGAGTTGTCATCCACCAAGATCACCTCGTCCACGATGTCGAATGGTATTTCATTATAGGTCTTTTCGAGCGTCTGCGCCGCATTATAGGCGGGAAGCACCACACATATCTTATTGTTTTTAAGCATTGTTCCTGTTTTTTCAAAAGAGCGCAAACATACAATTTTTTATAAAGAAAGTAAATCTGCATTTTAATAAAAATGCTATTTTCGCCCACTGCTTTTGACAAGGCAGCCCTGCAGTTTCATCCGGCAGGTTTTCACATGTATTATCAACCCAAAATATTATAAAGATGAAGAAAATTTACGCATTATGCATTCTGTTGGCTGCATTTTTGTCATTCGCCAGCGCTCAAGTTTCCAACAATTCAAACGCAAGCAAAACCGTCATCGACCAACTTCCATGGTTCGAAGATTTCGAGAGCGGCGTTTTTCCTCCGACAGGTTGGGAGTTGGAAGCAACCGATCCAGACACCACCTGGACTGCCATAGACTATTACGGAGAAACCTGGGCTGGATGCTTAGGCAAACAAAGTTCCCATGTGGAAAAACTTTTCACTCCGACATTTGATTTATCAAACTATTCCGGACACATCATCATGTATTTCGACTACATGAGCTATCAGTCATACGCCGCACAGGGGTTGGTTGATTTCAATGTTTTCTTCAGCGAAGACGGGGGCGTGACATACCAAGAGTATCCTCTTTGGCAACTGAGCCATCACGCATATATTAGCGATATGGAAAGCACTCGAGCCATTATCAACCTCAGCGAGTACGCTGGACAAAGCAGCTTGAAATTCGCTTTCATATATGAAGGAGAAATAGGTCCATTCTACATCGACAACATCGACATCCACCACTCCACAGGCATCTCCGAGGAATCCATGGAGACGACCTTGGTCTACCCGAATCCCGCCAAAGACGCCATCCACGTAAGTGCGGAATCCGAGATGAGCCTTGTGGAAATCTACAACCTAATGGGACAACGTGTCAGTTCTTCAAACGTCACTGGCACAGAGGCAACCATCAATGCCTCTACGCTCGCCCCCGGCAACTACATCCTGAACATCCACACCGACAACGGAGTCTGCCATCAGAAAGTCGTTATCGCCCGATAAAATCCGATCTAAGTTTCATTTTAACATAAAGTTAGAGCAAGGTGCACGGCATAGGAACCGGCACCTTGTTTTGGTTATGAGAAACGGATTGATGTTCATCCACGAATTCGGAATTAAATTGTATCTTTGCCGCCTTTAAAAAACAGACTATGAATTCTACAAGACAACAGAAAATCGCATCACTTCTCCAAAAGGAGTTGGCCAATATCTTCCTGCAAGACAGCACAAACGTATATGGTTGTATGATCACCGTCACGAATGCGACCATCACCTCCGACCTTTCCATTGCCCGCGCATATCTGAGCATCTATCTGGCGCCAAACAACGACAAAGACGCCGTCATCGGAGCCATCCGCGCCAACACCAAGGACATTCGTTTCCGCCTCGGCCAGAAAATCAAAAACCAGCTCCGCGTCGTGCCCCAACTCGAGTTCTTCATTGACGACACGCTGGACTATATGGAAAACATAGACAGACTTCTGAAACAATAGCCGTGAAAACCGCACAGCACAAGACAGCACTGTTCATTTCATTGAGATATCTCTTCTCCAAGAAGAAGCACAATATCATCAATGTCATCTCCATTGTGTCCATGTTGGGCATCATGGTCAGCAGTGCCGCGCTCATTGTGGTGCTTTCCGTTTTCAACGGCATGCAGGATATGATTGGCGGCTGGTTCAACGCCTTCAATCCCGACTTTGAAATCACTTTAGTGGAGGGCAAGTCCTTCGAGGTCGACTCGTTCCCGAAAGCAAAGATAGAGCAACTGCCCGAAGTGGCCGCCGTCAGCGAAGTGGTCAGCGACATGGTGCTCACAACCTACCAAGAGCGTCAGGAGCTGCTGCGCATCAAGGGTGTTGACACGCACTACAAGGACCGCAACCACTACGAAGACATGCTCATCGACGGCACCTTCGACTTCTACCGCGGCGACCAGCCCTGCGCCGTCATCGGCACTGTGGCCGCAGGCAAGCTGCTCATCCAACTCAACAGCTACGACCGCCTGAAACTATACTATCCGAAACGCACGAAAAAGAACCTCGCCAACCCGACGGACGCATTCAACACGCAGTACCTATACCCCACCGGCGTGTTCAGCACCAACACCAACTACGACCAGGAATACGTATTCTGCCCCATCGAATTCGCTCGCGAACTCATGATGTACGAAGGCCAGGTCACCTCCATCGAAGTACAGCTGAAAAACCTGTCCGATTATCAAAAAGTCCAAAGCAAAATACAAGCCATTGTTGGCGACAAGTATAAAATCCAAAACAAGTACCAGCAGGAAGCCTCGCTTTTCAAGACCATGCAGTCCGAAAAGTTAGTCATCTACGTCATTCTGGCATTCATCCTTTTGGTTGCGGCCTTCAACATCATCGGTTCCCTGGGCATGCTCATCTTAGAGAAACAAAGTGACACTGCCATTCTGCGCAGCATGGGGGCCACCCAAGGTCTCGTCCAGCGCGTCTTCCTTTACGAAGGCATGGCGACTTCGCTACTCGGCGGGCTCGGCGGCATGGTGTTAGGCGCCATCATCTGCTTCATCCAGCAGACCTTCCACATCGTCAAACTCGGTGGGGCCGACAGCAGTTACCTCATCCAATACTATCCCGTCCAAATGCACGTGCTCGACTTCGTCATCGTCTTAGTCACCATCCTGCTCATCAGCCTGCTCACCTCGTTTCTGCCCGCACAGAAACTGAAAAAATCCCTCCAAAACAACAACCTATGAAAAAATCCCTCCTCATAGCATTTTGCCTGCTGACCCTATCCTGGGGATGGTCACAGACAGCCATCGGAAAATTCCGCGCACACATTCCCATGCGCTCATTTTTCTCCGTCGCAGTCGCCGACGACTACGTTTACGCAGCCACGGACAACGGACTGATGTTGCTGGACCTGAGCACTATCAACAAAGAGCACCCCGACCTCTCCACTTGGAGCAAGGTGGACGGGCTCTCGGACATATCCATCAAGAAGATCTTCTACGAGGAGTCTCGCAACGTCCTCATTGTCTGCTATGAAAACGGCAACCTCGACATCATCAAGGACGATAAGCTCTACAACATGAGGGACATCCGCGACAAGCAGAACACGGGCTCAAAAGTCGTTTCCCACATCCGCACCTACGACAACCGAACCTTCTTAGTTTATCCTTTCGGCGTGGTCACCATCGACCTCGAAGACCTAGTCATAGAGGACACCTGGTTCACGAAAAAGAATGGCACACAATACACAGCCAAAGACATAGCCGTCGATGCCAACAACTATTATGTAAGCACTTCCGAAGGCATTTTCAGTATATCCAAGTCGAACAACAACCCGGCGAACTTTACCGAGTGGCATCTTTACAGCAGCACGCAAGATGTGGATTACAACCATATAATCTCTTTCGGAAATAGAATTTTCGCCAACAAAAACGGGGACCCGAATGACGAAGAGCATCCTGCGCAAGACACGCTATACACTTTAGAGCAAGGCGAATGGATTCCCACAACGCTCGCCTATTTCGACATCCGAGACCTGCGCAGTACCGCCGACGAGTTGGTGATTTGCAATATGGACTACGTTGACATTTTCGACCAAGAGCTCAACCGCACGTATCATGCCGGCCTATACGTCGAAGGAATCAGTTTCCCCTCCGCCCAGGAAGCCGTCGCCAAAGACGGGCAGATATGGGTGGCAGACCTTCAAAGCGGTCTGTTGCGTGCCGTTCGTGAATATTACGACCTTATCCGATACACTGAAAACGGACCGTTCAGCCTCTCCACGCAAAGCATCTGCAGTCACCAAGGTGTCACGGTCATCGTGCCGGGCGCCCCTCTGGGCAGCGCCTTCGCACCAGCATATAACCACCCATCCATCAGCTGGTTCGCCAACCAAAAGTGGGATTTCAACGCCTACGAGTTTTCCGAATACGATCCACAGCATAAGACTTACGACTTGAGTAACGTCATCATCAACCCGAACAACGAATCCGAGTGGTACGTTGCCTCCTGGGGAAACGGTTTGTTCAAGTGCACTGACAAGCACGTCACAAAGCACTTCAACGCTGCCAACAGCCCTTTGGACTCCACAGACCAAGGGCAGACCTTCATCTACGGCTTGGCATTCGACAAGAAAGGCAACCTCTGGATGACCAACAGCATGTGCGACACTATGTTGAAAATGATGGAGCCCAATGGCACGTGGCATCAATACAACATCACCAGAGGTGTGCTGACAAGTTCCTGCAAAAACGTTGTTGCCAACCACCTGCTGATAGACTCACGCGGCTACAAATGGGTGAATTTCCCCCGTAGCAGCGAATTCAACCTCTACAATCTGATAGCCTTTTCCGACAATGGCACCTACGATGACATGAGTGACGACAAGTTCGCCCGTGTGGACATGAACGCCTCTGCCGAAGTGAAATCCACAACCGTTTACTGCATGGCCGAAGACCGGGATGGCGAAATCTGGATTGGCACCGACAAAGGCATAAAAGTCATCTATTTCCCGTCCAAAATATTCGAAGGCAATGTCTATCCTCGCAACATCCTGATGGAGCAGGACGGCTACGTTTCCGTACTTTTCGAATACGAAGAAATCACAGCCATTGCCGTGGACGGAGCCAACCGCAAGTGGATAGGCACGAGCAAGGCCGGGGTCTTCCTGATGAGTGAAGACGGCCAAGAGGAGCTGCTTCATTTCACGGAAGAAGACGACCCCATGTTCTCCAACCAGATAACCAGCATCTGCATTGACCAAATCAGCGGTGAAGTATTCTTCGGCACTGCCAAGGGACTTATCAGTTACCGTGGCACTGCCACCGGCAGCTTCGAAAAATACGAAGACCTCCCCGTATATCCCAACCCCGTGCGTCATGACTACACCGGACCTGTGGCCATCAACGGACTGAAGGCCAACTCCCTCTGCAAAATCACAGATGCTTCGGGAAAATTGGTATGGCAAGGTATCAGCAACGGTGGCGAACTCATCTGGTACTGCGTTGACCACTTCGGCAACCGCCCCGCCACCGGCGTTTACTACGTCATGTCCTCTGACGAGAACGGCAAAGAGAAAATCGTGACCAAGTTCCTGTTCGTCCATTAGGAGAAAACCTTCCCCAGCCACATGTTAATCACAACCAAAGGCATTGTACTGCATGGTACGAAGTACTCCGACACTTCGCTCATCGTGAAATTGTTCACGGAGAAACGTGGCGTGCAGTCTTTCATCGTGAAAGGAGCCTTCAGCAAGAAAAGCCGTTTCCGCGCCTCCCTGTTTTCGCCCATGGCTCTGGTCAGCGCCACCTATGACGACCACAACAGCGAGCGGCTGAAATACTTCAAAGACGTCTCCAGATTAGACACCGGCATGGAACTGTCCTTTGACCCGGCAAGAAGCGCCATCCTCTTATTCTACAACGAATTGCTCTACAAACTCCTGTTCGAATCCGGTGAAGACGAGGTACTTTTCCATTTCCTAGAAGAAGAAATCGCAAAAGTCTTCGAAGAAGACATTGAACTCGCAGACCTACCCTTGCGCTTTTTGCTGAGGTTGAGCGTCATTCTCGGTTTCTTCCCAGAGAACAACTACTCGGATAGCAACTGCTATTTCTCATTGAGCGAAAGCAAATTCCAATCCTATCTCATAGACGAGAAAGAGGAAATCCCAAAAGAGGAGAGCCTCTACTTGTCAATGCTTTTGCGGAGCGACAGTCCCGTGGCAGCGCCGCGGCACATCCGCAACAATCTGCTACACTACCTCATCCTCTACTACAAAACCCACAATGAGCAGATTAGAAACATCGAATCGGCTGAAATCTTAGCCAGCGTGCTGCACTGAAGGAGACCCGCCATCCCCTTTTTTTCTATGTTTTTTCAAATAGAAAAAATAGACTAATTTTTGTATTTTTGCGCTTTTCTTTTTAGAGGGTAAATAATATAATATTATATAAGCGCATTATTATGCAATTAACTGAAATTGAAGATGTTTTATTTTACGGGAAGCCGTTATGCATCCCAGGTGAAATCAAAGAGCGCATCGCTGAAAGTCACCGTTTTCTGACAAAATTTGCCAAAGACAAGGTCATCTACGGTATCAATACAGGATTCGGCCCCATGGCCCAGTACCGTGTGAATGACGAAGACGTGAAGTCTCTCCAATATAACATCATCCGCAGTCACTCTTGTGGTGCAGGTGAACCTTTCCCCGAATTGTACGTTAAAGCCGCCATGATGGCGCGCTATTTCACCTTCGCCGCCGGCAAGTCTGGTGTTGACCCGCGCGCACTGGATCTCCTGCAGGAGTTCATCAACCGCGGCATCTACCCTGTCATCCCGCAACATGGCAGCGTAGGCGCCTCCGGCGACCTCGTGCAACTGGCGCACATGGCCCTTGCCATCATCGGTGAAGGCGAGGTGTTCTACAAAGGCGAGCGCCGCAGCACGGCCGAAGTGATGAAAATCGAAGGCCTCACCCCGCTGGTGCCGACCATGCGCGAAGGACTCGCCCTCAACAACGGCACCGCCATGATGACCGGCGTCGGCATCGTCAACCTGCACTACGCCAAAATGCTGCTGCAATACGCCGTCATCGCTTCCGTGATGATGAACGAAATCGCCTCTTCCTACGACGACTTCATGTCCCCGGTACTCAACGGTCTCAAGAACCACGAAGGCCAAAGCGAGATCGCCAAGCTCATGCTCGAAGTCTGCAAAGGCACCCAGTGCATGCGCAAACGCGCCGTCGAGATGTTCCACCGCCACGAAGAGAAGGTGTTCGAGCACAAAGTGCAGCCCTACTACTCCTTGCGCTGCGTGCCCCAAATCCTCGGACCGATTTACGAAGCTTTCAAGTTTACCGAAAAAATACTCATCGAAGAATTCAATGCGGTAGATGACAACCCCGTGGTTGACATGGACACCGAAACCGTCTATCACGGCGGCAACTTCCACGGCGACTATGTCAGCTTCGAGATGGACAAACTCAAGATTGCCACCACGAAACTGACCATGTTGATGGAACGCCAGCTCAACTACCTCTGCCACGACCGCATCAACGGCATTCTCCCGCCGTTCTTGAATTTGGGCACCCTCGGCCTCACCTACGGCATCCAGGCCATGCAATTCACAGCCTGCTCCACAACCGCCGAGTGCCAGACGCTGTCCAACTCTATGTATGTGCACAGCATTCCGAACAACAACGACAACCAGGACATCGTCAGCATGGGCACCAACTCCGCCATCCTGGCCAAACGCGTCATCGACAACAGCTACCAAGTCATGGCCATCCATTACATCGCCTTGGTGCAGGCCGTTGACTGCCTGGAAATCGCGGACAAACTTTCTCCTTTCACAAAGGAGATCTACACGGAAGTACGCAACATCGTGCCGAAATTCATTGAAGACACGCCGAAAGATGCAGACATCCAACACGTCATCGACTATTTAAGAACAAAGAAAATCAACATTTTATAAGATATGAAATACGCATTAGTAACTGGTGGTTCCAGAGGTATTGGCCGCGCCATCTGTCTGAAGTTGGCTGCCATGGGACATCCGGTAATCATCAACTACCAATCCAACCAAGAGGCCGCCGAAGAGACCAAGCAGGCAGTAGAAGCCGCCGGCGGTCAAGCAGAACTCCTGCCTTTCAACGTCAGCGATTCCGAAGCCGTTGACACCGCCATTGAAAATTGGCAAAACGCCCATCCGGAAGACTACATCGGCATATTGGTCAACAATGCCGGCATCCGCAAAGACACGCTGATGATCTTCATGCAGAACAACGATTGGCAGAATGTCATCAACACCACATTGAACGGCTTTTTCTACATCACCCGCCGCGTCATCAAAGGTATGCTGTCCAAACGTGACGGCCGCATCATCAATATGGCATCTCTGTCCGGCATCAAAGGCCAGGCTGGACAATCCAACTACTCAGCTGCCAAGGCCGCACTCATCGGTGCCACCAAAGCTTTAGCTCAGGAAATCGGTTCCCGCAAAATCACCGTCAACGCCGTCGCGCCTGGCTTCATCGCCACCGATATGACCAAGGACTTCAACGAAGCAGACTTCAAGAAGATGATCCCGGCAGGCCGTTTTGGCAAACCCGAAGAGGTTGCCGCCTTAGTGGGCTTCCTGGCTTCCGACGATGCCGCCTACATCAACGGCGAGGTGATTTCCATTAACGGAGGACTTTACACGTGATGGTGAACAGTGAACAGTAATCTGTGATCAGAGGTGAGTTTGCTTTGATTTTTTATAATATATTGAATAACAAGTATATATAAATTTGTTATAGATGAAAAGAGTAGTAATAACGGGTATGGGTATTTACTCTTGTTTAGGTAAGAACTTGGACGAGGTGACTGCTTCGCTGCGTGCTGGGAAGTCCGGCATCGGCATCGACCCGAAAAGAATAGAATACGGATACCGTTCACCGCTGACGGGCATTTTGGAGCGTCCCGTGCTCAAGGGCATTTTGGACCGCCGTTCCCGCGTCTGTCTGCCAGAGCAAGGCGAGTACGCCTACATGGCGACCGCCGAAGCGCTCAAGAATGCCGGTATCGACCAAGAATACTTAGAGAACAACGAAGTGGGTGTTCTTTACGGCAATGACTCATCCGCCAAGGCCGTGATTGACGCGCACACCACCGCCATGGAGTACAAGGACACGCAGATGATGGGGTCCGGCGCCATCTTCCAGTCCATGAACTCCACGGTGACGATGAATCTCTCCACCATCTTTAAGTTGCGTGGCATCAACCTCACCATCAGTGCGGCCTGCGCCAGCGGCTCCCACGCCATCGGCCTCGGCCTGATGTACATCCGCGCCGGATGGCAGGATATGGTCATCTGCGGTGGCGCACAGGAGACCAACTACCTCTCTATGGGCAGTTTCGACGGCATTGCCGCTTTCTCCACGCGCATAGACGACCCCACCAAGGCCTCCCGCCCCTTTGACCGCGACCACGACGGCCTCGTGCCGAGCGGCGGCGCTGCAACCGTCATCCTCGAGGAGTACGAACACGCCGTCAAACGCGGCGCTCCCATCATCGCCGAAGTCCTCGGATACGGCTTCTCCTCCAATGGCGTCAACATCTCGCAGCCCAGCGACGCCGGCTCCATCATCGCTATGGAACGCGCGCTTAAAGATGCCGGCGTGGCCGCCAAGGACATCGACTACATCAACGCGCATGCAACCTCCACAGTGCAGGGCGACCAACTCGAGGCCAAGGCCCTTGACAAGCTTTTCGCCGAATACCGCACGCCCATCAGCTCCACCAAGTCTATGACCGGACACGAGTGCTGGATGGCCGGCGCCAGTGAAATCGTCTATTCCAATCTGATGATGCTCAACTCCTTTATCGCTCCGAACATCAACTTTGAGAATCCCGACGAATACTCCCAGAACCTCAACATCGTCAACCAGACCCAAGAGAAAAACATCGACACCTATCTGTCCAACTCCTTCGGGTTCGGCGGCACCAACAGCGCACTGGTCATCAAGAAATTTAGAAATACTAAATAGTTATTAGCTATTAGCCAATAGTTGTTAAACTTTAAACCTTAAACTTTAAACCAATAATAGTTCACTAATACATATCCAAAATGCAAAAAGAAGAAGTTATCAAAACCGTCAACGAATTTTTAGTAGAAGAGATTGAAATTGAAGAAAACCTTTTGAAAGAAGACGCCTTGTTGAAAGAAGGTTTGGGCATTGACAGTCTTGATTTTGTCGACATCGTCGTCATCGTCGAAAAGAAGTTCGGTTTCAAGATCAAGCCGGAAGAGATGAAGGATGTCCGCACTTTGGGACAATTCTACGATTACATTGTCAGCAAAGTAAACTAATATGGCCGAGTCCCAGCAATGGAGAGGTAAAACCGCCGGCGGGACCTTCGGGCAGAAGTTCCTATTCTTTGCCTTGAAACATATCAAGGCAAAGAACTTTTATTTTGTGCTCTACCCGATTATCCCGTTCTGCCTTCTGTTTGCCAGAAAGGCCAATCGCGCGATTTACAACTACTACCACCGCATCTGGGGCTATGGAAAATGGGAGGCCTTCAAAGCCAACGTCCGCACAGCCTTCACCTTCGGGCGTGTCGTCATCGACAAGTTCGCCCTCTTGGCAGGCCGCAGCGAGCAATTTCAGGTGTCCATACAAAACCCTGAGGTCTTCGAAAAACTTTTGAGCCAAGACAAAGGGGTCATCCTCGCCGGCTCACACATCGGCAACTTCGAGCTGCTCGGGCACTGTCTCAAGCAGGATTCAAAGCCCGTCAACAGCGTCATCTATGGCGGCGAAAGTGCCGTGATGCAAGCTCGTCGAAGCAGCACTTTCGGGGAAAACAACGTCAAACTGATTCCTGTGGCACAGGACATGAGCCACCTCTTTGCCATCAAGAATGCCTTGGACAACGGCGAAATCGTCACCATCCTCTGCGACCGCCTTTTCGGCAGCAACAAGAAAAAAAGAATGGACTTTCTCGGTCATCCCGCCGACTTTCCCATTGGCACCTTCCGCATGGCCGCGCAATTGGAAGTCCCCGTCATTTCCGTCTTCCTCATCAAAGGCAAAGGCAGCCAGTACAACGGGCATCTTGTTCCGCTGACCATCCCTGAGGGCGTCACCTCCGTAACAGAAAAGGTTGAAAATCTATTAAGGCAATACGTGAAAACCTTAGAAGACACCCTGCGCCAAAACCCTGAACAATGGTTCAACTTCTACGAATTCTGGGAAACACAATAGGGCTCAGGAATTAGGGTATAGGGGCCAGATGAAGTCACTCCGGATATTTGGGGCCGAGCTTACTGGCCAAAATTTAAAGTTTAAGGTTTAAAGATTCGTCTTACCACATCATCACATTAACATATCAATTCAGTTCACAGATCACAATTATTCAAAATATATGAAACTCGAATCCCCGCAAAAAGAAATGTACGCCAAAGAGCGTTTCTCGGCCATTCAGGCACAGCGTTTAGCACAGGAAATCGCCTTTGGCCCTATCGTTTTCCAAGTCTCACGTTTGATGGTGAAGTTCGGCATCTTCCAAATGTTGGATGATCACAAAGAGGGCATGACCATGGAGGAAATCGCCCAAAAGGCCAACCTGTCCATCTATGGTGCCAAAGTGCTTTTGGAATCATCCCTGACCATCGGCACCATCTTGATGCGAGAGGATAAATTCTTCTTGGCCAAAGCCGGCTGGTTTTTGCTCAATGACGATATGGCCCGCGTTAACATGGACTTCAACCACGACGTCAACTACCTAGGGCTTTTCAACTTGGAAGAGGCCATCCTCAACGGCAAACCCGAAGGATTGAAAGTCTTCGGTACCTGGCCGACCGTCTATGAAGGGCTTTCCCAGCTGCCGCCGCAAGTGCAGAAAAGCTGGTTCGGATTCGACCATTTCTACTCTGACAACTCCTTCAAGCAGGCTCTGGAGATTGTCTTCAGCAAGCACCCCAAGACACTTTTGGACGTTGGCGGAAACACCGGCCGCTGGGCAACGCAATGCGTAACGCACAACAAGGAGGTCGAGGTCACCATCATGGACCTGCCGCAACAGCTCGAGATGATGCGTGAGCAGACCAAAGATTTAGACGGCGCCGACCGCATTCACGGTCACGGCTGCAACCTGCTAGACAAGAGCGTGCCGTTCCCGACGGGCTTCAATGCCATCTGGATGAGCCAGTTTCTTGACTGCTTCTCCGAAGAAGAGGTCACCAGCATTCTCTCCCGCGCGGCCAAATCTATGGATAAAGACAGCAAGTTGTACATTATGGAGACCTTCTGGGACAGACAGCGCTTTGAAACCGCCTCCTACTGCTTGGCACAAATCAGCATCTACTTCACTGCCATTGCCAACGGCAACAGCAAGATGTACTACTCCGGCGATATGGCCCGCTGCGTGGAAAACGCCGGCCTACGTATCGTCACCATCCACGACGGCCTCGGACTGGGACACAGCATTATGGAGTGCGAGATTAGACGTTAGAACTTTGACATTGACTTTGACTTTGACCTCACCCACATACTTCTCTACTCTTCAAATTCTCTACATCTTAAACATTAAACATTAAACTTTAAACCAATATAAATGCCTTCCGCACTTCCCTATATTCCACAACGACCGCCATTTGTTATGGTGGACAATCTGTTGTCGTGTGATGAAGTGGTTGTACGCACCAACTTCAGCATAGCGGCGGACAATCTTTTCGTCCAAGACGGCAAGTTCACAGAAGCCGGTTTGATGGAGAACATCGCGCAGACCTGTGCGGCCCGCATCGGCTGGCTCAACCAGGACAAGCCCGTGCGCATCGGCGTCATCGGCTCCATCAGCAACTTTGAAGTCTCTCGCCTGCCCAACGTTGGCGAGACCTTAGAGACCTCTGTCACCGTCGAGTCCGCAGTTTTCGACGCCATCATCGTCCACGCGGAAAGTGCCACAGCGCAAGGCGCAGTTGCCCAATGCGACATGAAAGTCTTCGTTATTTGACCTTCGCGTCCCACCCTCTACTTATCTACCTTTCTACTTCTCTACTTTCAAACATTGACGTTGACTTTAAACCTTAAACCTTAAAGGGCAATTCTAAATAAAACACATTGATAATCAAATAAATATTTGTATGTTTGCCGCAAATTTGAAGAGAAAATGGATACCTACAAAAGGGCATACAGAAAGCTTGGCAACCAAGGTTTATTTGATTCAGAAGAAA
>JAKSMC010000038.1 GCA_024400835.1 Bacteroidales bacterium | reverse complement strand
ATGACCTATAGAACAACTATGTCTTTTTTTCAGCCCGCATTTTGACCTATACGCCAAAAATAAGGGCTGATTTCGGTTTGTGAAGTCAGCCCATTGTGTTATTTTTGCTGTGTTACAAAATTAAAAATAACATGGGCAAAAGTACACATTTCATCGGACAGCAATAGATTTTTTGTATTTTTGCGCTCCCAATTCTGCAATTTTAACGCAGTTGGAGAATCGTTCTTTGAAATAATGCAATAATAATATTTGAAAAAGTCAATTTAGAAGAGTAGTTATGAAAAAAAACGCCCAAGCCGTTTCCGGTCTGGGCGCTGTGTGTTCGGTTATCATTTTATTTTTTCACAAATTTCTTTGTGAATGTCCCGTTTTGAGATACAAAGTGGATAAAGTAAACTCCTGAAGTTAAATCTGATACATCAATAGATGTGATTTCAGATTCTTTTTCTGTAGTCTTTAATAACCTTCCAGTCATATCAAATAATAAAATATCTCCTGAGAATTCTCCACTGAATTCAATATTTAATATGTTGGAAGCAGGATTTGGCCAGAGTTTGGTGGCTCTTTCGAATTCAGATACACCATCTTGGTGTTGGATGGTGAATTGGAAAGTGGTGTCAAAGTAGCAACCAAAATCGCCCCATTCTCCGGAATAAAAAAAGGAATGTTCACCTAATTGATACTGACTTGCATCAAATGAGATAGTTCCATTTCCTATTGGAATTTCGATACCATCAAGATACAAAGTCCCGCCTAATGGCGATACTGTGACAGTATAAACAGAATCATCGTTCATGATAGAGTCTGCTGTGATTGAGATTTGAATTTCTTTAAAATCTAAATATACAGTATCTGTAGTTGTACAACCGTTTTGGTCTGTAAATTCAACAGCCAAATAATCTAAATTTGAGTCGATACTACCTTCAATAAATCTACTTGTATCACCAGTATTCCATTGGTATGTGCCATGACCACGAGCCCATCCATCAATATTTACGGATGATTGATTGCATATAGTAATAGAGTCACTTAGTAGAGTATTGATATTTCTATTTTTTAAAAAGACACTATCTGTAGCAATTAATGTATCCATTGTTATTTCGATGTAAGCGATATTTCTATAATTACAATTAAAGGAATCTGTTACTATCAATCTATATATACCTAAATCTGGTATATGAATGTGCGTGGTATCAGGAAATGTTATATTGCTGTCAAGGGCATTCCACCAATGGTAAGAAAGAGGTGGGGTCCCACCTATAATCTCTATGTTAATAGACCCCCCATTGCATGTAACATTTTTCCATTCCCATGTGCTATATCCCCAAGCAGGTGGTTGTTGGATGGTGACTTGTTGAGTCACTTCACATCCGTTTGTGCCCCGAGCTATGATGTTGTAAGTCCCTCCACGTAAGCCACCTGTGGTGAAACTGTCATGAAATGTACGAACAAAAAAGAAGGAAGAATCTGAACGAACTTTTATTGATTCGTAATTTTGAACAGAATCATTCAGTATCACTGAAAAACTGCCGTCTGCCCACGGGCCAGAATTTGGACTGTCGGGTGAGCCGGGTCCTAAGTATGGGTAGGGACAGGTAGGCGAATGGATGGAATCTACCGTGAAGGTAGGAGGAATGTTAACGATTATTGTACGAGACATTGTTAGCATTGGAGCACTACCATTTATTGATACTAAATCGTATGTGGTTGTAGTGTTCGGAGCTAATTCTACAGTGTTGCCATGAATAGTGTCAAAATTGTTGTTATCATCCTTTATGATACAGATATCAGTTGGCGATGCTATGACAATTGGCCATATAATAGATGATCCTTGACAAGACTGAATAGTGTCATTTAATTGTGAATATCCATTTGATATGGATATAACAAGAATGATTAAAATGTAAAAAAACTTTTTCATAATTGTTTTTTAGAGTTGCGGCTGCGCCATTCTGGTCGGAAGTGGCAGCAGACAGAATTTGAGCGGGCAAAAATAAGATTTTTTAAAATACTGCCGGGATGCAATTTTGGTGTTGTCAATATTGAGTTTTTTCCAGAATAGAGGCATTACGGAAACTGGCTGGAAGCCGGCAGACGAGTAACCGGGGACGGCGTCTCCGGACGAAACGCGGCTCATTTTTTCACTGGCGAAAGAAATCCTCCATCGTGATTTCGCTTTGGACATTGTTCCAATACGCATTGTGCTGCACGCCGTAAGTGGTTACCATAGTAAGATGCACGGGTTTGCGGGTGCCGGTTTCCATTTTGAAGATTTCCTTCCGGCTTTGCAATTTGGAATTTTCTTGTTGTGTGATGGCGTATTCGGCATCGCTGAATTTCATTTCACAGAGATTGATGATGTTGTCGTTGCGGTCAATTAGCAGGTCTATCTGTGCGCCGGGATGTTCGTCAGTGGCCTTCGTCCGCCACGATTGTGCCGATGTGATAACCCCGTCAATACCTAATGCCCGCTTCATTTGTGGCAAATGCCACAAACAAACTCTCTCGAAGGCAAGTCCCGCCCAGACTGCATGTTGCGGTGTGTCAAAGGAATGCGACCAGTAATTTTCGTCGTGGTGATGATTTTCCGCAATGAAACGAAAATAAAACAGTGTATAATTGTCCATTAACTGGTAAACCATATCGCGTTCCTTCTTACCAAAAGCCATATACCGGCGGATAAAGTTGCACTGCTCAAGTTCTTGCAGTGCCTGGCTGAAAGTCGTGTTGTCGTCGGCGTGCGTTGCTGCAAGAATTTCTTTGCGCAGCATTCCCGAGTTTTTCTTGGCAAGTGCGGTGATGATGGCTATGTGTGGGGCGGGATTTCTAAAAAGCGATGCATACAGCGCGTCATATTCGTCTGAGAGCGGTGCGTCTATATTGAAAAACAGTCGGTCAATATTTTGCGCCAAACTCATTCCTTTCCTTAGAAAACTCCAGTAATACGGAACTCCACCCATTATCATGTAGGTCTCCAACAGGTCGCGCTTTGAAAACTCCAGTCGCAAATGTTCGGCATATTGCTGGCACTCTTGAAGGGTGAACGGTTGTACATATATTTTCATCGTCAACCGGTTGTGAAGTCCGCCCCTGTTTCTGACAATCTTGTTGATAAGCCAAGAAGTTGCGCTTCCGCAAACAATCAGCACAATGTCCTTTTCATTCCGAGCCGTGGCCCAGCCATTCCAAAAATGTTCCAAAGCACTGACAAAATTTGACTTAGGAGTGTCAAGCCACGACAATTCATCAATGAAAATCACTTTTTTCCCTACAGGCAGGGAAGCGAGATGTTCCTGTAAAAGGCCAAAGGCTTCGAACCAGGTCTTGGGTGTTTTGGGATGCTTCATGCCGGCAGCACGTAGAGATTCCCGAAATTCTCGTAGTTGATCTGACTTACTGGCATTGGCCAATCCGGTATGTTGAAATGTGAAATTGTTAGCGAATGTCTCTCTTACAAGAAAGGTTTTGCCAACACGTCGCCGACCATAAACCACACAAAATTGGGGTTCATCTTGTTCCAATAGTCTAAGCAAATCCTGTTGCTCTTTTTCTCTTCCAATAATCATTACAGTTACGTTAAAAAGCCGCAGCAAAAATAAAAAAAATCCGATAAGTTGTGGCTAACTATAAAATTTTACAACTTAACATCACTCTATCGGTATTTTTTTGTATGATAACAAGATGTTAACGTATAAAAATTGGGAACTATATACCTGTTGTCCCGAGCTCTTGAAATAAAAAGGAAGATAGATACGTGTTGGCAGTAAAACAGATCTAACATAATCACCTTGTCATTCCCCACACACATATAGCGCAAAAGCAAATTTTGCGCCACCATAAATTCCCCTTCTCGCAGAAGGGGTGCCCGTAGGGCGGGGTAGTGGTATCGAAAGTTTGCGGAGCATCCTTATATGTTGATTTTAAACAAGGTACGGCTGCGCCGTGATGTTTATGTCACTACCCCGGCTTTCAGCCACCCCTTCTAATAGAAGGGGAATGAGTGCCTCCGTTCGGGCAGGCCCGACGGTGAGATGAACGTCTTGATAAGGATTCTGAAGAGATCATAACTTTTGAATACGTGCCAATTTTTGCCAGCATGATATTTACCATTCAAATCATATCTTGCCACTTAGGTCAACATGTATATAGTTACCTAATTTTTTCTCTGATTTTCAGCACGATTTTTGTTTGATTTTGAGCGCAGCGACCTTGTTTTTCCCTGATATTTTTTGAGTAGATTCTTTTTTGATTTTAAAACATCCATAAAAAAAAATTTCTGCCACAACGCAGTCACCTATGCAAGTTTCGAAATCCCAATGAAAATCCCATCAAAAATAGCCAGGGGAAACTGGCTTAATATGGGGTCGTCGTCTTTCAGACTCCTTAAAATCATATTGAGAATCCGATAAAAAATCTAATGAAAATATCGCAGACTTCTCAACTGCCTAAATATTGTCCTACAAATTGTTAAACAATCCATTTTTTAGGTCAACAAGTATATAGTGACCTTTTTTTCTTATGTAGTGCAATAGACATAAAGAACTTTCTTCACCAAGCTGCACCAAACAAATATGGCCCACGGGCAATGCCATAGGGGACCGCGGCAGGGATGGGAGCACATTTACGAGCGTGCGGGTGGGCGGATGGGGGCTATTATATGGGAGCAAATCCAGGCAAATCTGAAACAAATTTGCGCCTTGCGACGCATGGTGGGTGGGCAGCGAGTTAGTGCATACAGCCCGACGGCACAGGGTCGGACGGTGCGTCGGCGGTGCCGGGCCGCCCAAATCAAGACAACTTGTATATTATCACCTAAACAGTGTATATTGCCCTAGAACTTAGTTCGAAAACACGTACTGAATGATATTCGCGCCCATCTGCAAAGCCTTAGTACGAGTGGCTTCTGAGTCCTTATGCACAATAAAATCCTCCCATCCGTCGCCAAGGTCACATTCATAGGTGAATAAGAAAACCATACGGCCTTCATAGAAAAGGGCAAAAGCCTGCGGCGACTTGTTGTCGTGCTCGTGGATTTTAGGCAGGCCATTCGGGAAGTTGTACTTCTGATGGAAAATAGGGTGATTGAACGGCAATTCCACAAGATCCAATTCTGGGAAAACCTTCTTCATCTCCTTGCGGATGAAGTTGGAGAGGCCGTAGTTGTCGTCTGCATGGAGGAAGCCTCCTGACATAAGGTACATACGCAGGTTGGCAGCCTCGGCATCACTGAAAACAACGTTACCGTGGCCGGTCATGTGGACGTAGGGATATTGGAATATGTCCGCGCTCCCGACTTCTACGGTAGCAGGTTTGGAATCCAACGACATACCCAGATTGGCATTGCAGAACTTTATCAGATTGGGCAATGACGTCGGGTTGGCATACCAGTCTCCGCCGCCGTTGTACTTCAACAAGGCGATTTGCTGTGCCGACATCGGCAGCAGCAGCATAGTCATTGCGATTATTATCAAGAGTCTTTTCATAAAAATTCAAAATTCAAAACGGAAGTCTCCGCAAATTATCTCTTCATCCCTTCATCTTTTCATCCCTAATATCCCCCGTTCCATTTGCGCAGGAACCACTCAGCGCCAAGTAACAGCACGATGGCAATGAGGTACCACGGCGAGTTGAGCAGCATGGTGTATTTCTTCTGATAGGTGGCTATAGGTTTGATATTCTCGTTGTTTTTGATTTCCTGAGCGATCTTCTGGATATTGTCCTTTGTAAAGAACTTGCCGCCGGTTGCTTTGGACAGGCTCTTCAGCATATCGTGATCAGCGACGAGGTTGGCAGTCTCCAACATAACGGGCTGCACCGAGAAACGGCCGCTCTTTTCAAGACGTTTGCTTCCAATCTGCGTGGTGGCCGTCCACGTGTAGTTGCCCACCGGCAGTTCGCCGACATTCAGATAGTAACTGTTGTTCTGCTTGGAGAACTGTTCTTCGTATGTGGTGTCTCCCCCGCCCTTGATAACCATCTTCACGTCTGGCTCGTTAATCAACTCGTAACTGTCATTATAGAGTTCGGCAGTCATCTCCACCGGAGCATTCTCAGCGAAGACAGCCTCGTGCTGGACGCGGAACTGGCTCTTGTCACCTTTGGCAGCCAAGTAAAGCACCGTCTTGTCCACGAACTCGTTAAACGCCTCGTGATTCTCAGCATGCATGAAGTTGTAGAGTTTCCACGACCAGAAGCCTGTGCCGGCAATGACACCCGTACGCGCACCATTTTGGTCGTTGAAAACCACTAACGGGTAACGGGTATCCACACCACTGACTTTCTGATACAGGAAGACGTTGGCAGACACGCTGGTCTTATAGGTGCCGAACACCGTTTTAATCGGCGGGTAGAGCGGCAGCATCTTACGACCTTCTTCTGAGAATGTGAACGATGTGAAATTTTCATTATACAGCGGCATCGCATTGTTCGTCATCGACTTACTTTGCGTGATGGTAACCCCCGTGTTCATCGTGTTAAACGCCGAGAGGTTGGTCTGCGGGCCTACGATATAGAGGGCGGAAATACCGCTTTGGCGAATTTGCGACAAGAGGTTCGAAGCGGAGTTAGCGTTGGAAGGCAGTTGATGCAGCACAATCAGGCTGTAATCAGAAGGATTGCCCTTGAATTCGGCAATAGGCGAAACCTCCACATCATAATTGTCCGTGAGTTCGAGTGCCTCTTTGATGGCAGCAACGTCCGGATGCGGGGAGTTGTAGACGATAGCGACCTTATCGCGAGATTCGACAACCTCAACAAAGAACATACTGTGGTTGTTCTTATGCGTCACTTCGCCATCCAGTTCCGTCAGATCGACACGATATTGGTGAATGCCCTTGCTTTTGGCCTCGATATTGAGTTTTACGGTTTCGAAATAGCGATTGCCGCTCAGGGATATAGTCTTATGGAAGATTTCCTCCTTGCCCTCCGACACAGTAAGTTCAGCGGTCTTGCCAGACAGTTTGTTGGCAGCGACTTTGATTTCCACTGGGAAGAAGTTGCCCTTCAGCGCCTGACGGTTATGGACGATATCAGAAATGAACAGGTCGGTAGTCAGTTCCGTGCGGCCGAGGCCCACGGTGTAAACCGGGAAGTCGGAATTCTGCACTTTGTAATAGGGATTGGAACCCGTATTGTAGATACCATCGCTGAGCAGCACGACTGCGCCGACATTCCTATTGGAATAAAGCATGTTAACTTGGTCGAACAGCGATGAGAGATTTGTTGACTTATTGGAAAAGTCGATATGGAAAGTCTCCTTGTCGCTCACGAGATGGTCCTCGTCGCCTACGAGATACGTTTTGACCTCGTATTTGGAGCCCAACTCAGCGATGAGTTTTTGAACCTGTTGCGGATACTCTTTGACATAGAAAGCGGAATCCTTGTTGGACTTCACGGATTCGCTGTTGTCAACAGCCACCAGGATAAGCGGTTTGTCGGCTTTTTTCACCGTCATCTTCACCATAGGTGCGAGCAGCAGGAAGGCGAGCAGGGAGATAGCCAGTCCGCGCAAAGCCGCCATAATGATACGGGGCCTCTTTTCGAAAATGATATTATTGTTTTTATAATAGAGGAAGAATGCATATCCCACGCCGAGCAGGATTGCAAAGATGACAAGCCACAAAGGATATTCCGTCAGAAGAGCCATCAATCAACAATTTATAGAGCCTTGAAACCAATGATTTCGCGGACGTCGCGAACAGTTTTGGAAGCACTTTCGCGAGCTTTTTCAGCGCCTTCGCGAGCCACCTTACTGATATAGTCGTCTTTGGAACGGAGTTCCATAATGCGTTCGTAGATAGGCTGCAAGAACTCGATCATATCGGCAGCCAGTTGTTTCTTCATATCGCCGTAGCGGATTTGGCAGGCCTGGTATTGGTCTTCGAAGAACTGAAGCGTATCAGGCTTGGACACGGCCTTCATAAGGCTGAAGAGGTTTTCGACCGCCTGTGATTTCGGTTGGCCGGGTTCTGTGGGGCCGCTGTCGGAAACGGCGCGCATGATTTTCTTGCGAACCACTTCGGGAGCATCGGAAAGGAAGATGCAGGAGCCTTCGTTGTCGGACTTTGACATCTTGGTAGAGCCGTCGAGACCGGGGATCTTGATAAGGTCGTTGCCGAAATTATAGGCTACCGGCAGTTTGAAATACTCGTGATTATAGATATGGTTGAAACGCTGCGCGAAGTCGCGTGTCATCTCCAGATGTTGTTCCTGGTCCTTGCCCACGGGAACTTTGTCGGCGCGGTGCAGCAGGATGTCAGCGGCCATCAGCACCGGATAGTTGAGCAAGCCGGCATTGACGTTATTGGGCTGGCGGCGCACTTTCTCCTTGAAAGAAGCCACGCGCTGCAATTCGCCCACATACACGTTCATAGACAGCAACAAGCTGAGTTCGCAAACTTGCGGCACATCACTCTGCACATAGATGGTGGCCTTCTCCGGATCGAGGCCGGCTGCGATATAGTCGATGAGCACATTCTTCACATTCGTACGCAAGTCCGAAGGTGTGGGATGAGTTGTCAGTGAGTGATAATCAGCGATAAAAAAGAAGCAGTTGTTCTCGTTCTGCATCTTGATAAAGTTTCTCAGCGCTCCGAAATAGTTGCCGAGATGAAGAAAACCTGTTGGGCGAATGCCGCTTGCTACTGTATCCATTTTTGTCTGTTTTTTAAGGGCGGCAAAGATACAAAAAAAACATCCATTAAAGGAAAAATTCCGGCAACCACATGCTTGTTGACCCGATTTATTTTGTTTTTATTATGATTTGGGCGGCCCGGCACCGCCACGCTCTTCCCAACGCTGTGCCGTCGCGCTTTACGCCCTAACTTGCTGCCCACCCACAATGCGCCACCAAGCGCAAATTTGCTTCCGATTTGCAAAGATTTGCTTCCATATAAACACCCCGTCCCCCCCCGCACGCAAGTAAATGGGCTCCAATCGCTGCCGCGGTCCCACATAGCATAGTCCGTAGGTCTTATTTGCTTCCGATTTGCATAGATTTGCTCCCCCGACAGGCGGCGACAGCACGCTTTGTTCTTCGCACAAGCCACTCCGCGCCGCCACTACCGCACAACGCCATCCTTCACCCACAGATTGCGCCCTTCTTTACAGATATACAACCCTGCTGGGGTTGTTCAAGGTACGGCTACGCCGTGATATTTTTATACAAACTGGTCTATAAGTATATAGTTTGCTTGAAAAAATTGGGCGCTCTTAACTCTTTTTGTTATTTTTGCCTGCTCAAAAAAAACGGTCATGCGCAACAACAACGAACTAAGTTTAAAGGATTTAATATACGATTTCGTCAATAAGTCAGGGAAGCAGAAGCTATATGCCGACCGAATGGTGATGGACAAATGGCCGGAATATGTCGGTGAGATTTGCGCCCAACAGTCGAAATGTATTTCCCTGAAGAACGGCGTTATGAAGGTGCAGGTGCCGAATGCAGCCATGCGTTTCGAGCTTGCCGGCCAGAAGAGCACCATCATCGCACGCATCAACGCCGACTATGCTATGCCCGTAGTCAAAGACATTCTGTTCTTTTAGCCCCGTTCCAGATTTTCCATGAAGCCTCGGCCTGCAGGCGGAGCATTTCCATTCCGTTCTGAATCTGTGCGCCTCTTTTTTCCCCTTCTTTTAAAAACAGTGTCTTCTCAGGATTGTACACCAAATCGTACAAGAAGCTGTTCGAAGTAAGCACCTCGTATGGCAACTGCGGCTTTTCTTCCACCGCTGGATACATACCTGAAGGGGTGCAATTTATGACAAACGGATAATCCTGCAAGACCGAATCGGACACCTGCAAGTAACTGATTTCATCATTTTCGGGGTGGCGCGACACCTGCCGGAAGGGAACATCCCACTGCCGCAACACGTGTGCCACTGCCGCAGCCGCACCGCCTGTGCCTAACACCAAAGCCCGCGACGGAATCCTCTTCCCCGCCAATGAGAGCCGGAATCCTTCCACATCCGTGTTGAAACCCACCAGCTCCACATTCCCGTTGTCGCGAAACACTCGTATCGTGTTCACAGCCCCGACTTGCTCGGCCTCGGGATCAACCGCATCCAGCAAAGCCATCACCGACTGCTTGTAAGGAATGGTCACATTCAATCCCTGCAAGTCCGGATGGTTGCATATAAAATCTCTCAAATTGGAAATATCCGGAAGTTCGAAAAGTTCGTAACGGCAGTCGGAACGGTTTTCCGCAGCGAATTTCGCTTCGAAATACCGTTTTGAAAAACTGTGTCCCAACTTCCTCCCTATAAGTCCGTACAGTCTCATTCGGCAGGTGTTTCCACGTTTTCGGAATCAGCCTTTTCTGCAGCCTTTGCCTTAGCCGCCTTGGAACTTCTAATACCCTTGACGACTAAGTAAGCGACGAACGCAGCACAGAGTCCCCAAAGCGCAATCTTCAGTTCTCCGTTGTACTTGTCAATCAAATCTTTCTGTCCGTGTGCAAAATATCCCAGAAACGCCAAGATAGTGTTCCAAAGAGCGGCACCCAACGTGGTGAACAAGACAAAAACGCCGATATTCATCTTAGCCAAGCCGGCAGGTATGGATATCAATTGGCGAATAGCCGGGATCAAACGGCCGATGAGGGTCGAACTTTTCCCATTATCAATAAAATAGTCTTCGGCCTTTTTGACTTTCTCGCCATTCAGCATCAACAGGTGTCCGACTTTGCTGTCGGCGAACCAATAGACAATGGGACGGCCCAAGACCAGTGCCAGCACATAATTGATGAGTGCACCGATCAGCGCGCCCAGCGTAGCAAATAGAATGACAAATATCACGTTAACCACTTTGGAGTCCGTCTTATAGAGTGCTTCGTTCTCTCTATCACAGGCTTGATAGGCAGCCGGTGGGACAATCACCTCGGAAGGGAATGGGATAAAAGAACTTTCGACTGCCATCAGCAGGGTGACAGTTCCATAATTCAAATGACTGTTATACCAAGAGATAACCTTATCTGTAGCAGAAAGTTTTTCCTGTTTTGCCAAGGTATCTGCTGTTTGTCCGAAAACATTGAACGTCAGGGCAGCCAGCAATATGCAGCAGAATATTTTCTTCATATATCTTTATTAATTTAAAAATTCAGTCGGATCAGAAGGCCGTTCGTCATCTTTGTAAACACGCAGCAGTTCGGCCACTTCTGGGATATTGGCGAAGTCGGGGTCCATATCCTCGAAATCGACATGGCAGGGTTGCGGATCAGCCTGGAGAGCCAGTTCGAGATACTCGCAGCCACGTTCCACCTGGCCTTTTTCCAAATAGAAGGCCGCCATAAAATAGTGCACGTCCGTGCAGACATCGGGATCGTCAATATACTCGGAGCAAATTTCAATGCCCAGGTCCGCGCCTTCGGTATGGCAGCAGTAGTATGCAAAGAAGCTGAGGAATCCGTACTTGGGATTGAACTCGCTACTGATGGCATTAGCACACAGTCCTCGTATTTCGTCCGCATGTTTCTGCGGATCCAGCAAATCTATAAGTTCCTCTATGGCATCCACATTCTGAGGATCTTTGTCTATCTGGTTGCGCAGATAGGCCCGAGCCTCGTCAAACTTGCCTTGAGCCTTGAATACGCGGACGACCTCAGAAGGCACAAAAGCATACATCGGGTCGTCAGGTGTGGTTTTCAAAAAATAGTACAAAGCCGCTTCATAATCATGCATATTGTAATAGCAGCGTCCTATTTGGACATTGAATTCCAATACGTTGCACTTTTCACGTGCGACAATGAAATTGTCAAGGGCCTCATTGTAATTGCCGGCAGCGGACTGTGCCTCCGCAAGGTTAATATACGCACTGGAGTCCTCTTCATCCAAAGAAAGTTGGAATTGGAAAGCATCGATGGCCCGTTCGAAATCATTATGGTTCATGTGGGCGAGGCCCAAGCCGCTCCAAAGGGCGCCGCACATAGGCAGTTCCTCGGTAAGACGGGTATAGAAATCAATAATGATATTGCTTTGGTGCATGACGAGCAGCCCTTGGAAATCAATCATGACGATTTTGAGGTCTTCGGCGGCCAGCTCGTCCAACTGGATGGCGCGTACCGCGTGTTGCACTGCGGATTCCAAATCGTTGTCAGAGAGGTATTCGTGCGCCAGGAGCAGATGGGCTTCCGGGATATCAGGATCTAAGGCAAGAGCCTTTTGAAGTAATTCCACTCCATTGACTTTTTTATTGAAGGCATGTGAGATAAGGACCTTTTCAATATACATTTCAGGAATCGGCTCGTAATGTTGTTCGATATAATCCAGTTCCCGTCGTGCGGCATCAAAATCCATCACCAGAGCATAATACTT
The DNA here is from genome assembly GCA_024400835.1 of Bacteroidales bacterium. Lineage (GTDB taxonomy): Bacteria > Bacteroidota > Bacteroidia > Bacteroidales > WCHB1-69 > F23-D06. Next base: position 20,853 of record JAKSMC010000038.1, on the reverse strand, counting down.
GGCAAACTGCAGTCTGAAATACTGTTCGTTGGGAAACTGCTCGATGGCAGCCGTAATAGCTTTGCGGGCATAGTCCATCTGGCCGGATTCCAGAAACAGCGCGATGACATCTTCGAAATCGTCCCTGTCGAAAAAGACCGGGCACCCGCTGTCTGCCGCCTGCTTGAATTCCTGCGCAAGTTCTTCTAATTCATCATCTTCAACATCGTCATACATACTCATGTCCGTTCTTTTGTTAGGGCCGCAAAAATAGCAAAAAGAGTTGAGAGTCGAGAACAAAAAATAAGATTTAGCATAAAGGTTTTACAAACACCACCACCCCTTTGTATGACGAATAACCAGTCCCCTATTTTCATCTTTTTATCATTTTATCTTTTCATATTTTCATCTTTTTTTTATATTTGCGCCCTTATTTCGTTTAACCATTTAATAATCAAAGACAGAAATGACTGTTGAAGAAATTGCAACATTAGTACAAGGAGAATTTGTTTGTGGAGAAAGCTTCAAGAACCGCGAGGTGACGCACATTATCGCATCTGACCTGATGAGCGATGTGCTGACCGTCAAAGATACGGACAACTTGATGCTGATGACGGGATTGTGCAACCTCCAATCCATCCGCACCTGCGAAATGTCAGACATTGACATGCTGCTGGTGGTACGCGGCAAGGCTGTGACAGACGAGATGATAGAGTTGGCGGAAGACAACGACATGGTCATTGTGGCGACGGGGTTCTCCATGTACAAAGCCGCGGGTATCCTATACGGATCCGGCGTTTCATCCATTTATTAACCAAAACACACTACTATGGATTTTATCTACCACGTTGAAGGAGGGGATTTCACCAATGCGGGTTCTACCTCCAGTGAAGTCAAAAGGATGCTTAAGAAGCTCGGTGTCAGCCCGGAAATCGTGAAGCGCACCGTAGTGGCTCTCTACGAAGCCGAAGTCAACATTGTGGCACACGCCTACCGAGGAGATATTTCCGTAAACCTCGAAGAAGACAGAATACACATCATCTTAGCAGATGAAGGCCCCGGCATCCCCAATGTGGACTGGGCCATGCAGAAAGGAAATTCCACGGCCTCCCCGAAAGTCCGCGAAATGGGCTTCGGCGCCGGTATGGGGCTTCCCAACATCAAAAACAACTCTGACGAATTAAACATCCAAACAGAAGTCGGCAAAGGCACCACCATCGACTTCACCAACTATTTCACCCATTAGACAATCCCGCTCCCATAACTCGTTTCCTGCCCTACTCTATTTTTCGAACCACCGCCTTCGGGCAATAAAAAGCAACTATTATGGCAGAAGATTTCCACCACGCACTGAAATTCAAGTACGACCTCTGTATCGGCTGCGCGCACTGTACGGGCATCTGTCCGACCATGGCCATACACATCGAAGACGGCCACCCGCAACTCAATCCCAACCGCTGTGTCGACTGTGGCAGATGCTACCAGGCTTGCCCCGTAAACGCCATCTACATCGAGCAAGACGACTTCGAGACCGTTTACAACTGCAAGTACCCGGTCCTTTTGCTGCCCTCCATCTTCACTGCGCAATTCGAAGAGAAAATCAAGGAGAAGACCATCCTCTCCGCGCTTTACCACCTCGGCTTCAAGCATGTTTTCGAAGTGGAGAAAAGTGTGGACTTCATCAAAGAGGAAATGCAGAAGACTGTCAACGAGAACAATGGGTTCAAGCCCATCATCTCCACGTTCTGCCCTGCCATCGTGCGCCTCATCCAGGTGAAGTTCCCCGTATTAGTGCAAAATCTTTATCTGCTAAAACCGCCATTGGACCTCACCGCGCTCTACATCCGCAAACTGCTCACGGAGGAAGACAACATTCCGGTTGAGGACATCGGCATCTTCTACGTCACGCCCTGTGCGGCCAAAATTGCCGCCATCAAGAGCCCGGCTACCGAAGAGGAATCCTACGTCACCGGCGTCATCAACATGAACTACCTATACAACAAGGTGATGCGCGTCATCAAGCAAGGCGAGTACAAACTTTGCGAAGATTCACGCACGCACAACCACCGCCTTTCCAAGTCGAGTCTGAACTACACGCTCACCGGCGGCGAAGTCAACCTCCTCAAAAACGGACGTAACCTGGCCATCGACGGCATCCACAACGTATCTGATTTTTTAGAGAAATTGGAAGACGAGGACATTCAGGACATCGGCTATTTGGAACTTCGCGCCTGCGATGAAAGTTGTGCCGGCGGCATTCTGTGTGCTAACAATCGTTTTCTCACCGCAGAACGCCAACGCAAGCGTATGCAGCGCTCACCTGACGAAATCGATGCCGAAGACAACGACCTGCTCAACTACGTCGACCACCTGAACGAGCACAAACGCGTACTCGGCGAAGTGGAGCCGCGCTCTATGGACAAGATGGACGACAACATGGCAGTGGCCATGCAGAAAATGCGCAAAGCGTTCGAAATCAACCAAAACCTGCCACAGGTTGACTGCCGAATCTGCGGTTACCAGTCCTGCAAAGCTCTTTCCGAAGCCGTTGTCAACGGCCAAGCCGAAATCGAGCAATGCGTCTTCGTACAGCGCGCCCTCGAGCACTCTGAGAAGTTGTCTTTCTTGGACGCCATGCGTGTCAATATCAAGATCTGGGGTGCAAAAAAGAATGACCCCGCGATTGCTAAAAATTTGAACCTCTAAATTGTTATTTTTGCGGCTTCAAAATTTAGACATCAATGCTACTCCATAACACTGTACTACTACATATTCACGAACACGCCGCAGAAGGCACTTTCGGGCAGGCACTCCCATCCATATTAGGCGACGTACTGGCCGACACCCTGGAAATCACCTGTTTGGTCATCCTTATGATGGCCGTTATCGAATTGATTAACGTTTCTTCTTCGGGCAAACTGATAGCCAAGTTGCACAACTATCCATTTTTGCAATTGGCCATTGCCTGCCTGTTGGGTGCGATTCCCGGATGCGCCGGCGGCTTTGCGGTAGTATCGATGTTCACCCACAACGCCATTTCGTTCGGCGCACTCGCCGGCGGCATGATAGCCACTTTCGGCGACGAAGCCTTCTTCCTGTTCGCCAAAGATCCCAAATGGGCCATGATTATGACTGGCATTCTTTTCACCCTCGGCATCTGCGTCGGTACTATATTAAATATTGTATCGAAAAAATGGAAACTCCCATTGGAAAGTCACGAATTTGCCATCCACGAGGAAGCGGACATTCACGAGCACCATCACGAGAAATCCGAAAGTCACGGCTTCAAGGCTTGGTGCGTGCACTTCTTCAAAGAGCATCTTTGGGAGCACGTCATCAAACAGCACCTGCTCACCATCTTCTTATGGTCATTCGGTGTTCTGCTGTTTTTGAAAATTGCCGGTCACTTTGTGGATATTGAAACCATCATGAGCACTCATGTCTGGGCAAAATACGTGCTGCTGCTGTTAGCCGTCCTTATTGGGTTCATTCCCGAATCCGGCCCGAACCTGGTATTCATCATCATGTTTTTGGAAGGCGGCCTGCCCTTCGGCATTCTGCTTGCGAACTCCATTTCGCAGAATGGCCACGCCGGTCTGCCGCTGCTGGCACAATCCCGCAAAAACTTCTTCGTACTGAAAACCCTGACAATGCTGTTAGGCCTTATTATAGGAGCTGTGTTGATTTGACGTTGACCTCTTAAACTTTAAACCTTAAATCTTAAACTTTGAGCTGACGCAATGAATTGCGTCCCTACATCCTGAATAGGCACCTAAAGTTCAAAGGGCATCTCGGAACATCATTCCACGCCTCGCAGCGACAAACTGATTCGTTTGCGTTCGACCTCAACGCCAATGACGCGGACCATCACCTTCTGGTTGAGATGAACGACCTCATTGGGGTTATCAATCCGTTTGTCTGAAAGATTGCTGATGTGAATCAAGCCGTCTTGGTGGACGCCCACATCAACGAAACATCCGAAATTGGTGATATTGGTAATGATACCGGGGAGCACCATGCCGGGTTGCAAGTCCTCGATTTTGTGCACATTTTTGTCAAACTCGAATTTTTCGAAATGGCTGCGCGGGTCTCTGCCCGGCTTGGCCAATTCCTTCATGATGTCGGTCAACGTAGGCATGCCTACCTTTGCAGATATAAAATGCGTGAGATTTATATTCTTTCGAATTTCCTCTTTCAGGATAAGGTCGGCGACGGTGCATTTCATCTCCTTGGCCATCTTGTTCACCACCGCGTAGCTTTCAGGATGCACGGCACTGCGGTCCAGCGGATTCTCAGCATCGCGGATGCGCAGGAAGCCGGCGGATTGTTCGAAGGCCTTGGCGCCGAAGCGCGGCACGGCCTTCAGGCTCTCGCGAGACGGAAACGGGCCGTGTTCGTTGCGATAGTCTATGATGTTCTGGGCGAGTGACGGCCCGATGCCGGAAACGTACGACAGCAGTTCCTTGCTGGCCGTGTTGAGTTCCACGCCGACATAGTTGACGCAGCTTTCAACGGTAGCCTCAAGGCTTTCCTGCAGACGTTTTTGGTTCACATCGTGCTGGTATTGACCCACACCGATAGACTTAGGATCTATCTTCACCAGCTCAGCCAGCGGGTCCATGAGGCGACGACCGATGGAGACGGCGCCACGGACGGTGACGTCATAGTTGGGGAACTCGGCGCGCGCCACCGGAGATGCGGAGTACACTGACGCACCGCTCTCGTTGACCATATAGGCTTTCACGTCGCGTTCGAAAGGAATATAGCGTAGGAAGTTTTCCGTCTCTCTGCCGGCAGTGCCATTGCCGATGGCGATGGCATCCACCTTATACTGGAGCACCAGCCTCTTGATTTTGTCGGATGCCAGTTTGTACTGAGCGACAGGCGGATGCGGATAGATGGTTTCATTGTAAAGCAGCTTTCCCTGAGGATCAAGGATGACGACCTTGCAACCCGTACGGAAACCCGGGTCGATGGCCAATGTGGTAACCTGTCCCAATGGAGCCGCCAACAGCAGTTGGCGCAGGTTCTGCGTGAAAACGTTGATGGCCTCTGTATCGGCTTTCTCTTTGAAGAAATTACGCATTTCCGTTTCCAACTGCGGTTGTAACAAGCGCTTGTAGGCATCCGTAGTAGCCATCCACACTTGCTGGGAGCAGTTGTTGTTGCCATGTATCAGCCAGCGTTTCATAGAGTCAAGAGTGCGTTCCTCATCAGGTGCGATGGAGACACGCAAAATGCCCTCCTCTTCGCCACGCAACATAGCCAGCACACGATGTGACGGCGCCTTGGCCAGTTTCTCGTGTGCGTCATAGTACATGCGGTATTTCTCACCTTCGTCAACCTTGTCCTTGATAAGTTTGGTGGTAATCGTGCTATGCTGGCGGAACGTGCCACGCAGGCGGGCGCGCACAGAGACGTTCTCGCTGATGCGCTCGGCAATGATGTCGCGAGCACCGGCAAGAGCCTCCTCCACATTATGCACACCTTTCTCTTCGTTCACATAGGCAGATGCAACTTTGTGCAAATCCACAGGCTGTTGCGCATTGATGATTTTAGCCAGGGGCTCCAAGCCCTTTTCAGCAGCCATCATTGCGCGCGTACGACGTTTGGGACGATACGGAAGATACAAGTCTTCCAACTCGCTCATCGTCATGGCAGCATTGATTTTCGATTCCAGCTCGGGCGTAAGTTTTCCCTGTTCCGCAATAGAATCCAAAATGGCCGCACGGCGTTTGTCCAATTCCACATAACGGATATGCAAATCACGGATCTGGCCGATTTGGACCTCATCCAAACTGCCTGTGGCTTCTTTCCTATATCTGGAAATAAACGGGATGGTGGCGCCACCTTCCAACAAGGTCAGTGTGTTTTTCACCTGTTCCTCTGTCAGCTGCAACTCTTGGGCAATCTGCAGCGCGTAGTTTCTTTCTTTCATTATCTCAACAATGTTACCGAACCCTTCTTTATCAATTTTCTATTCACATTGGAATAGCGAATATATTGGATGACCCAGACATAAACGCCTGACGGGGCCGGTTTGCCGCCGACTGTTCCGTCCCAAGGGATATCAGGATCCTCTGTCACAAAGAACAAATTGCCATTTCTGTCATAAAGTTCCAAACGATAGTAAGCCACATCGTTCACTTTGGGCTGGAACACATCGTTCAATTTATCATTATTAGGAGTAAATGAACTCGGGACATACAATGCGAAATCATCAACTACAGGGACAACGGCAGTAGTATCATCCGAGCAGCCGTCCTCGTTGGAAACACTCAGGCGGACTGTCATATTATCAGAAGCTGTGAGATGATATGCGTGCTGCGGATTCTGTTCGTTGGAAGTTCCATTGTCGCCGAAATTCCAATGCCAGTTTGTAATTCCGCCCGTGGAATTATCGTAGAAATAGACCGTTTCACCATTGCTGGCCTCTTCGGGAGAGAACGTGAAACTTGCATGTGGGAAACCAGAAACGCGGATGGCATTGCCCATCATAATGGAGTCAGAGCAGCCGGGAGCTGTAGAGAGCCACAAATAGACATCATAGTAACCTGCGGAATCCAGGGTCAGCAGCAACGGATTGCTGGTTGAATCCACGTGATCGAACAACGTATCATTCGTGACGTGCCAATAAATATTACAGTCTTCCGGCATATTCATCGTTCTGATGTTGACGCCTAACGGGGCACAACCATGATCCGGCGTGATACGCAAATCCACCTCTGGTTGCGTGTGGATGGTCACATCCACCGTTGCCGTATCTGCCAAACAACCGTAGCGGTCTTTAGCTATTACCGTATACGTTCTGTTCTCTGTAATATGGGCTGTAGAAGTTTGAGCATTGGGATTGTCAATTTCGACTGCCGGAGACCATTCGTACAGCAGATCATCAGCACCGCTTTCCAATTCCACAAGAATATTGTCGCACTCGTGGCAGCAAGCCTGTTCTCTATCTTTCAAACGAATGGTATCGTTGCATTTCAGATAGAAATAAAGGGTATCCGTTCTCCGAGCATCTTCGTAAGCATCGCAGAACACTGTAGTCAAAATCAGGATTGCCTGTTTTACTCCGTTTTCACAAGTTGCCGTAGGAAGCATGCCCATGTGCAATTTCACGTTATCGGAGTCAGCCTGGAAATAAAAAGAGTTCTCCACCTGCGTCACTGGGAAGCCGTTTATAGACATCTCATAATCCACACCCAGCGTCGCGTCTCCTAAAAATTGGATATCCGTATGATAAATACCTTGCAACACCGGGCGGGGAAGTTGCAGACGAATATCCACATCGCGGCAATTCTGAATCAACGTATCACCTAAGTCCATCCCAACGGGATTCAAATTGAAATCTTTTTCAATCTGCATCGTAGGGCTGTAGAAACTACCCTCCTTGAGGAACACACCGGAATCATAACCATTATCCTGTGTATTACAGATAGCCAAATGCATGTGGTAGGTTTCACAAGCCAGAATGGTGGCCTGTGCAGTCAAAGCCACCGTATAGCCATCATATTCAACACCCTGACTTCCAGATGGATTGCTATGGTAATATTGTGCGAATAGGGCTTGTTGCGGATGGCAGTTTCCAGAAGATCCAGAAGTTCCGGCACCTTGGTTGATATTGTTAATGGTCACCGGCACGCCATTCGGATTGGCTGCAGTAATCGTATTAGGAATAATGGCAATATTCCTGTTCATATTTGTATAAGTCACCGGATCCGGACCTGACAGGAAGAAAGCAAACGCATCGTTAAAGCTGGAGCAGGCAAATTCGGGATATTCCTCAGAGCCAAAGATGTAGCTGAAAGCAAAGGTATCCGAATAAGCCACGAAATCAAAATCCAAGGCGGCACTATTATTGACCGTGTACGGGGAAGTCAGTGGTGACAGCTGCGTATCCGTATAAGAGCTAACACCCGAAGTGTTAGCCTCACTGGAAGCGCTGTTCGGGCCAGCGGCGACAGAGACATTGCCGGTGGTCATCACCAAGCCGGAATGGAATGGGAAGGTGTTCGCCGTAGCCGGCAGCGAGAATGTTCCAATCTGTGCGGACGAGATATTTGCCGTACTGTTGTTGAACTTCCCGTTCGTCAGTTTCACACCTTCGCCAGCCAAATGCTGGTCAATCAGCGTCTGCGGGTTCTGACCTACTGATGAAGACACTGTTACGTTCTGGGCTCGTCCTGTAAAACACACCAGGAGCATTGTTACCACCCAAAGGATTCTTGATTTCATTTGATATGCTTTAAAAAAATTATACAAAACGCAGATTAGGCTTCAACTGTGGCAATGGCGCGCTCCACACGTTTGTGAACTTCTTCTACGCCAATGACGTTAATCATGGTGAAGAGTTCGGGGCCGCGAGCCGTTCCAACAATGGCGATACGGAGGCTGTTCAGCACCTGACCCATATTGAGTTCATTGTCCTGGATGTATTTCATCACCGCATCGTGGGCTTTTTCCTTATCATAAGGTTTGAATTCCTGCAACATAGAATCAATGACTCTCAACTTATCGCCTGTGCCCTCTTTCCAACGTTTTTTCAAAGCCTGCGGGTCATATTCTGTCGGAGCCACGAAGAAGTAGTTGGCCTGTTCCCAGAAATCGCCAATGAAGTTCAATCTGTCCTTTATCAGTTCATAGACGGAATTTACATAGTTTTTGTTGCACTCAATTCCCTTTTCTTTTAAAATTTTTTCAAAATAGGGATACATGTCATCGGCACTTTTGAGTTGTATATACTCATGGTTGAACCACTTAGCTTTGTCCAAAGAGAACTTCGCGCCCGCCTTGCTGATTTTGTCGATAGAGAAATATTGGATAAGTTCGTCCATAGACATCATCTCCTGGTCATTACCGGGGTTCCAGCCGAGGAGGGCCAGCATATTGATGACGGCTTCGGGCAGGTAGCCGGACTCGCGATAGCCGGAAGAAGTCTCACCAGATTTGGGATCGTGCCACTGAAGGGGGAAGACAGGGAAGCCGAGGCGGTCGCCGTCGCGCTTGCTGAGTTTGCCGTTGCCATCGGGTTTGAGCAGCAGCGGAAGATGTGCAAACTGGGGGGCCTCCCAGCCGAAGGCCTTATAGAGCATCACGTGCAGCGGAGCAGAAGGAAGCCATTCCTCGCCACGGATGACATGCGTGATCTTCATCGTATGGTCATCCACGATATTAGCCAAATGATAGGTCGGCATACCATCAGACTTGTAGAGGACTTTGTCATCCAGGAGATTGGAATTGATGACCACCTCGCCACGGACCAAATCGAACACGTGGATATCCAAATTGGCAGGATATTTGAAACGCACGACGTAGGGCTCGCCGGACTCAAGGCGACGGGTCACCTCATCGGCAGGAAGGGTGAGCGAGTTCACCATATCCATACGAGTGGTGGCATCATATTGGAAAGTCTTCTTGTTGGCTTCGGCCTCTTTGCGCTTGGCATCCAGGGCTTCCGGAGTATCGAACGCATAGTAGGCCCAGCCGTCGTTCACCAGCTGTTCTGCGTAAGGTTTGTACATTGCCTTACGTTCGGACTGCTTATAGGGGCCGTATTCGCCGCCGATGCCGACGCCTTCATCAAACTCAATGCCGAGCCATTTGAAAGCTTCGACGATATACTCTTCGGCGCCCGGAACAAAGCGGGTTTGGTCAGTATCTTCAATACGCAGCAACAGCGTACCGTTGTTTTTCTTAGCAAAAAGGTAGTTGTACAAGGCTGTTCTCACGCCGCCGATATGCAGCGGGCCCGTAGGTGACGGGGCAAATCTAACTCTGGGATTCATTTTTCTATTTTATATAATTTACCATGTTATAAAAAGGCTGCAAAGATACAAAAATAGAAAATCCGATGGCATTTTTTCATTATCAAATTTCGTGATTTTTCATTTTTCGTTTTTTAGTAGAATCGTGGATTTTTAATATCTTTGCACCTTCAAAAAAAACAACGACTATGGCACTATTCAACATTGACAAACACGAGGCCCGCGAATTCAACTACAAACCCCGTTTTTACAAGCCTGACGAGGAATTAAGCACAGGTGACAAAAAACAGGATTTCGCCAACGAGCTCCACCGCGAGTGGTCCAGCAAACGCCGTCATGCCGATGACAAGAAGAACATTCCCTGGCTGACCATCGTCACCATGCTCTTTTTCGCCATCATTCTGGCCGTCATCTGCTTCAAATTCTTCTTATAATCACTATTGACTAATCCCATGGATATCATTCGTCTTCTTCCCGATGCGGTAGCCAACCAAATTGCCGCAGGCGAAGTGGTGCAACGCCCCGCCTCTGTGGTCAAGGAGCTGGTAGAAAACGCCGTTGACTCCGGGGCCTCAGAAATACAGCTCATTGTCAAAGATGCTGGGCGCACGCTCATCCAGGTCATCGACAATGGCAAGGGTATGTCCTTCAACGACGCCCGGCTCTGCTTCGAGCGCCACGCCACCTCCAAGCTACGCAGCGCCGACGACCTGTTCCACATCACCACCAAGGGTTTCCGCGGCGAGGCATTAGCCTCCATCGCAGCCATCGCCCACGTGGAGCTCAAGACCAAACAGGCGGCAGACTCCACCGGCACCCTCGTGCTCGTAGAAGGCGCCGACATCAAAGCCCACGAGGTCATCGCCACCCCCGACGGCACTTCCGTGGCCGTCAAGAACCTCTTCTTCAACGTGCCCGCACGCCGCAACTTCCTGAAGTCTGACAACATCGAAATGACCCACATCGAGGAAGAGTTCTACCGCGTCGCCCTCATCCACCACGATATCGGCTTCACGCTCTATCACAACGGCAAACTGTTGCTCAAACTCGTCGCCTCCAACTTCCGACAACGCATCGTCAACATTTTCGGAAACAGTTTCAAAGACAAATTGTTCCCTGTAGAGCAAGTCACCGATTTCATGAAAATCACGGGCTTCATTGCCAAGCCGGAGAATGCCAAGAAGAAAAAAAGCGAGCAGTATATGTTCATCAACCACCGATATGTGCGCCACAACCTGCTCAACTACGCGGTGGAAACAGCCTACTCCGAACTTATCCCCCAAGGCTATAGGCCCGCATATTTTATTGAAATTGAAATAGATCCTTCATCCATAGACATCAATGTCAGCCCCACCAAGGTCGAGGTCAAGTTGCAAGACGAGAAACTCGTGTTCGGATTCCTCAACTCCGCTGTGAAGAAGTCTCTCGGCACCATGTCACTGACTCCGCAAATTGAGTTTGACGTGGATAGAAGTTTGGAGACTCCAGAGATGCCCGCCGGCCACGATATCGTGATGCCGTCCACGGGTGCCAACCCCAACTTCAACCCGTTCGACACCGTGCCTGCACACACCTCGCATGGGAACAGTTTCAGCAGTTTTTCCAAAGAGTGGCGCGAGCGCTCCACCTCACCAGGCGGCTGGGAAGAGTTCCTAAAGGGCATACAGACCGAGCAGGTCAACACACCGCAAGAGACACAACTCGAAGCCGACATGGGTACCGATTCTCCGCAAGAGACAATCACGCAGGAGGTTCCCGAAGAGCTGCCCTACTTCATCACGGAGAACCGATACATCTTCTGCAAACTCAACGAGCAAGCCATGATTGTGGATATCGTGCACGCCCGCGAGCGCATCATGTACGACCGCTATATGGAAGCCCTGCAGCACACGCCCGTGCGCGTACAACAGAGCCTGTTCCCCATGACCATCACGCTCACGCCCGCACAGGCCGACCTTGCCGAGTCGCTCACCGCCGACTTCCTGAAGTTGGGCTATGAACTGGAAAAAATAGACAACACCCATTTCGCAGTCAACGGCACGCCCAACGACGGGACCGATGAAGGCGACGTGCAAACCATCATCGAAAAGGCCCTTGACGACTTCAAAACCAACCAGTTCCTCTACCGGGCAGACAGCCAACGGAACATGGCCATCTGCATGGCCCGCCAACAGCGCAGCCGCTTCAAGCCACTCACCACGCCTGAAGAAGTCCGCAGCCTGCTGCAACAGCTCTTCGCCTGCAGCTGCTCAGGCACCACGCCTTCCAACAAGGCCATTCTGCATCTTCTTGAAAACGAAGAGGTTGGGAGATATTTTGAGAGATGAAGGGATGAATGGATGAATCGATAAAACGACCAATGAACACCGTCAACATTGAGCATATAGCCTTTGCATATGGGAAAGAGCAGATTTTCCAAGACTTGTCGGCAGACTTTGCGGACTGCGAGTTTTGTGCCCTGATGGGGCCAAACGGGTCCGGGAAATCCACATTGCTCAAATGCATTGGGCGGATGCTGCCCTTTACCAACGGCGACATCAAAGTTAACGGAAAATCGATACAGGAGTACGAGAGCACAGAACTCGCCAAATTAGTGTCTTACGTGCCGCAGCACCAAGACAACGTGTTTGACGTGTCGGTTTACGACCTTGTTATGATGGGTCTCTACCCCTACCAGAAGAAGTGGCAGGGTGCGAGTGCGCAAGATGACCGGATAGTGCGCGAGATGCTGGACAGATGCAATCTCACGCACCTCAGCAGCCGGCTCTTGAGCGAGTTGAGCGGAGGCGAAATGCAACGCGCGCTCATTGCACGCGCGATGGCGCAGCAAACTCCTATAATGCTGTTGGACGAACCGCTGTCCAATCTCGACGTAGCACACCGCTATGAAATCATGGACATCTTAGCCAAATTGAACCGACAGGGCGTCATGATTCTCATCATCCTGCACGACTTCTCCATCGCACTGGAATACGCCACACATGCCATGCTCATGCAGGATGGTAAAATACTGAATCATGATGTCATCAAAGCAGTCCTTTCTCCGGAAAATCTCCGAAACTGCTTCCATCTGACAGAGGATTTCGTAATCACAGAAGAAGGCAATATTTTCAAAACAAAGCAGTAATTCTTTATAAACAAATATTTTACAGCCATATTTCCTTCAAAAGATACGGCAAATTGATATATATTGTAAAAATGTTATTTTTGCGCTCCTTTTTGGAGAGATGGCAGAGCGGTTGAATGCGGCGGTCTTGAAAACCGTTGAGGGTAACACCTCCGGGGGTTCGAATCCCTCTCTCTCCGCCAAAATTCAGAACTCAATGAACCGTTGAGTTCTTTTTTGTTTTATACCTATGGAAAGTTTTCGACTTTCACGTATTTCAATTATGGAAAAAAAATTTCTTCTGACCGCTTTTCTCCTTCTTATATGTTCCTTCTTGTTTTCCAAGAACATCGAGGACTCGCTCTATCACGAGTACAACAATAAGATCAGCTATGGCAAACAAGCCGCCGGCCGTCAATTAGTGACGTATTTCATCCAACAGAATTACTACGACTACCCTATCCACCTTCAAAAGAAACAGCCACGCACACATCTGGATATGCTGGTGAAATTAGGTATGGCCAAAGCCGCATACCATAAAGCCGATTTGGACAATGCCGAGTCATACGCCCAGAAAGCATTATCTGCCGTGGATGAAGATTCTCTTTTGTGGAAGGTGGCTTGTCAGGAAATCCTTGCAGAAGTCTATCTCCGAAAAGGTAAAATGGGAGATGCCTTGAAGTTGGTGGAATCCAATTATGAAATCGGAAAAAAGGCAAACAACAACACGGTCATCGGCTATTCACTGGCCACGATGTCCGGCATCTATCTTACTTTCTTCAAATACCAAGAGGCTCTTGACTACGTAAATGAGGCCATCACCATCGAGCGCAAAAGCAAGAACACGAAGAGATTGGCCATCTGCTTAGGCATGAAAAGCGATATCTTTTTGAAATTGGACAAAATCGACAGCTCTTTGATTTACATTGACGAAGCTCTCGCCATCGACGAGCAGGCACATCGAGAAGACAAGATCGGAATCCGACTGTCGCAGAAGGCCGACATCCTCATCCAACTTGCAAAATGGAATGAAGCCGAAGCCATCTGCCTGAAAGCACGCTCCATATTTCAAAAATCAAATTCTGTGATGGACGAAGCCAAGACCCTCCTGCAACTGGGAACCTGCAAGCGAAATCTGAAACAGTACGACAAGTCCGAACAATATCTCTTGTCCGGGCAGCAAATTTGCGAATCCATCGGCTACAAATCGTTGCTTTGGGAGATTCAAAAAGAATTGTTTTTACTATATAAAGACCAAAATAACTTAGGCACGGCTCTATCCTATTTCGAAAAAAGTGTCGCCAACAGAGATTCTGTGATCGAAGAGGAATATATGTACCAGTTAGGCGATTACAAAGCCAAATTCGACACCCAGGAAAAAGAGAACCAATTAGAGCTGGCAAAAGAGAAAAACAAGCATAAAATCATAGTAATCATTTTATTAGGAACCATTCTCTTCCTATTTGTCCTATTATCTTTCCACACCTGGAGAATCGCCAAATTGAGAAAGATCCGAGAAGAAGAACTGGCCGAATCAAACGCCACCAAGGATAAGATTTTCTCCGTCATATCACACGATTTAAAGAATCCCGTGACCGCCCAGAAACAGGTATTAGGCTATTTGGACAGCCAGTATGGCCAAATCAGCGAAACCGATAAAAAGGAGATGATTTCGATGTTGAAGCAGTCGTGCGATTCACTCAGCGACTTGCTATTGGACCTGTTCGAATGGTCATCCTACAACAGCGGGCGAATAGAATACCACCCTATCCGCACAGATTTGTATAGTGTTATCAACTCCACTTTGGAAAAAATCTCCATGCAAGCCCACCTGAAGAACATCCGCTTTGAAAACTCAGTGCGCCCCAACAGCTTCGTCTTTACGGATGTGGCCATGCTGGAAACCGTGCTCCGAAATCTTTGCACCAACGCCGTGAAATTCTCCCATAACGACAACGTGGTAGAAATAAAAATGGAAGAGCACGACAATGAAGTATGGGTGTTGATAACCGACAAAGGAATCGGCATGAGTGAGGAGACTTTGGCAAAACTCTACAAGCAGGAAGTCGTCACCATGAAAGGGACTGCCGGCGAACCCGGCACAGGGCTGGGCGTGAAGATGTGCAAGGCCCTGGTGGAGAAGAATCACGGACAACTTACTATGCAAAGCAAAGAAGGTGAAGGATGTACGTTCTCGTTCTCCCTTCCCAAAGCGGAAACCAAAAACGAATAAGATGATGAATATTTTGTTGGTAGAAGACCATCAACTGACCCGATTGGGGATAAAGATGGTATTGGGCTGTTATCAAGACGATTTTAAAATCATTGCCGAAGCAGACACCGTTCAAAAAGCCAAAGACATCGTATCCTCGTCGCTGCCTATAGACCTCATCCTGCTGGACATCGGCCTTCCGGATGGGACTGGCACGGAAGTGGCCCAATATGCGAAACTAAGGAGGCCCGACATCAAAATCTTAGTGATTTCCATGGAAGCAGAAGCTGAAGTCATACTCAAAGTTTTGAAATTAGGAGCAACTGGATTTATCAGCAAGTACTCAAGTCCTGAGATCATGGTGGACGCCATTCGGTCGGTGGCTGACGGCGTATCCTATTTAGGCCGCGACATCGCCCAAATCATCAATGCCGTAAAGGTTGCCAAAAGTTGTGAGGACAAGGTCTTCACCGGACGTGAATTAGACATTGTCCGACTTTGCGCGCAAGGATATTCCGCCAAGCAAATCGCCACAGAACTGAATATCAGCATGCGCACGGTGGAAACTCATAAAAACAACATCTTCAAGAAAATGGGATTCGGGTCCACAACAGAACTCGTCCATTACGCATTGGTGAACGGAATAGTTCGATTCTGAAAATTACGCATTTTTACCTATTGGACCTCTGCCAGGTATTTTTCACTTTTGCAGTTTGAAAATAAAGACTGCAAAATATGGATAAAATCTTGAAAATACTTATTGTTGAGGACCATCCATTAACAAGGATGGGTATCAAATTGAGCGTCAGTCGAAATTTCCCCTCCTGCGAAATTGTTGGAGAGAAGGAATCTGTCAAAGACACCTTGTTCTTTCTCCATGAAAACCCCACTTTAGATCTGGTATTGCTGGACATCACCTTGACAGATGGCAGCAGTATGCCGATTGCCCAATATATAAAACAAAATATGCCGCAGACCAAGATACTGGTATGTTCTATGAATTCCTCCTATATGGACATCGTCGGATTTGTAGAACTTGGCGTTGACGGCTTTATCAGCAAATTCTCAGATGAATCAGTATTTGCCTCGGCCATAACAACCGTTATCGACAACGAATCCTTCTTCGGCAAAGACATAAGCCAAATCATTGCCGCCGTGGGGAATGCCAACAACGACCTCAACTTCACGGAACGAGAAAGGCAGATCATCCAATTGTGCGCTGCCGGCAAGCGTGTGAAAGCAATTGCCGAAGAACTGAAAATCAGCAAACGCACCGTCGAGGCACACAAAGCTAATATTTTCAACAAATCAGGCTTGAAAAGCACGGCTGAAATCGTCAAATACGCCTTGGAAAAAGGCATTATCACTTTGTAAAGGTCTTTCCAACGGTACAATTATTCCCTATCGAATCTTAAACGATACCGGCACCTGATAGTAACAGCGTACCGGCTTCCCCATATTCTTTCCAGGTTTCCATTTCGGCATCGACATAATAGCGCGAACCGCCTCATTATCACAGTCCGGAAAAAGAGGAACTTTGACTTTGGGATTGCTAATACTGCCATCTTTTTCGATAATGAATTCTATCAACACAGTACCTACAATTCCATTGTACTTAGCCACATCCGGATAGTTGATTTCGCGTTGCAGAAAAGCCTTTAAGGCATCGTCTCCTCCGGGGAACTCGGGCATCTCTTCTGTGAAATAGACTACATCCGACATAAAAGGATCCGGTTCTGATTCCACTATAAATCCTTCAGGTTCAACATCCCCCACCAAATCATAATCCTGACCATTCGCACACAAGGAAGATGGGGCAAATGGATCCTCTTTATCGGGCGCAACCAATCCCAGAGTCTCCACCTCTTTTATCTCCAATTCTGTAGTATCCTTCGTAACCTGTTCAGGAATCGGTTGCCCATCTGGATTTTGAACTACCTGCTCAGTTGTCTGAGAAGACGACGATGGAGAAGAAAACGGTGCCTCCCCTTCAGTTTGAGCCGAATGACAGCCACCCAACGATGTAGATAGGCCTAAAGAGAGCCCTGCCAAAGTGATGGCCTTACCCAGCTGTCGGCGGCGGTTCAGCTCTGCCTCCAAATAACGGAGTTCCGCTTCACACTTGGGGCAGGTGCCGGAGCAGTCGCCCTGATATTTGCATTCCGAAGTGACGAACTCAATATCGTTCGATTCGGCAATCTGTTTCCGAATGTCCTTCAAAATCTTGCAAGTGTTTTTTCCTTTGAACATAATGTTTGCTTTTGAGAAACAGGCGGCAAAGATACAAATAATTCGGAGGAACAACCACGGCAATTTTTATCAAGACAATCCTTTTTGTCTTGTAACCTTTTCGTATTTTTGCATCCTTTATTTTTGATAAGAAAATAATGAACCAAGAGGCATTTTGGAAAAGGCAGTACGAACAGAACATCGACCGGATGGTCGGGGTGTGCTATCGCTATGTGGCCGACCTGCCATTGGCCGAGGACCTGGCGCACGACGCCTTCCTCAAGGCCATTGAGAAGTCGGACACCTACCACGCCACCGGGAAGTTCGACAACTGGCTGATGAAGATTGCCGTCAACGAGACGCTGATGTACCTGCGGCACTGTCCGAAAATGGTGGAGGCGGACGAGACGCTGACGGCAGACGAGGAGTTGCCCGACGAATCTCCATTGGCGGATTTAGACTTCACGCAAGAGGAGCTGCTATCGACCATTCACGAGCTTCCCCTGCGGCCGCGCACGGTTTTCAACCTCTACGTGTTGGAGCACTACCCACACGCCAAGATTGCGGAAAACATGGGCATCTCCGTGGCCAATTCCAAAGTGCTGCTATCCCGCGCCCGCCAGCAACTGCAACAGATGCTGCTGGCCAAGGCCAAGGAAAAAGAAAAACGCAGAAAGGGACTTCTTATGCTATTGCTTTTGTTTGCCAAGGGCCGACCGAAAGCCCAATCATTGGACAGCTGTTACGAAAACGGACTGTCAAATCTGAAATGCGCCCCGGCCAACAAGTTGCCGGAGGACAAGCTCAAAGCCGCGGTGGCCGCGTCGCCCGGCGGGACCGGCATAGCGATTGCCGCGCACAAAACCGCCATCGGGGTTGGCGCAGCCGCCTGCCTCGCGGGCATTGCCTGCCTCACCTATTTCGCCCTCCACGAGCCGGTGCATCCCGCAGTGCCAACACCCACGGCAACAGCACCAAGCGCCAACACTGCTACCTCCTTCGACAGCACAACGGACGAAGGCACTCGAAGCACTGTCGTCCCCATTATTGCCGACAATCATCTTGCCCAAACAGCCATTGAAGAAGAGGCAAACGGCAGTCCAAGCACTACTCCATCCTCTTCAGAAGCAGCCGCCACGGGATCGGAACCGATAGTTGTCACCAAGTACGTACCTGTCAAAAAGACCATCGTCATCAAAGACACCATCACCCGACGCGACACGGTATGGGTGCCATAATTTTGTAACCTTTTCCTATTTTTGCATCCTTATCTCGTAACAACTTCACACGTACAATGAAAAGACATTTTACGCTCTTATCCGTCCTCGTTCTTGTGGCTTTCCGACTGGCCGCACAGCAGGTGGACACCCTATACATTTACGAGCCAACCGTGGAATATGACACCGTCTTCGTACACGACACGCTTTGGGTGCACGACACGCTGCATCTGCAACACACGGGCGTGCCCACGACGGAAGACATTGCGGAAGCAGAAGCATCCAAAGATGCTCGAAAGCACGATTTGTTCAGGCAACGGGGCAAACGCGAGAAGCGGAAAAATCATCCTGTATTCCATGATGATTTTTTCGACGGTCTGCATTTCGGCTATCTGGCGGAAGTGGAATGGGCGCAACCCACGATTTTCACCGACCTCCGCAGCGGCAAATACACGAACAACTCGGGCAAATTCGGCTGGCAGGCGGGGTTGGAATTTTCCTACAATTTCGCCAAGTACTTCGGCGTTTCCGCCGCCCTGAACTACGGATACTTGGGCAGTCCCGTCTATAACGAATGTACTACGGAGAAACTACAGAAAACATCCTACGGACTTTCCCTGCCGATGAAATTCGAATTTCACTGTCCGATAGCACCTAACGTCTGGTTTGCGTTGGATGCCGGCGCGCGTCTGCGGGCTCCGTTCAAAACTTTCACCGAAGGTTTCAAAGGATTCTCCCCCTATCATAGCACTTTCTACGAATTTGAAGAATTTGCAGGCGTGAATACGGAGAATATGGCTCTGGCAGACATTTATGATTACTCAAAGGATGCGGCCGTTTTCAATGTGGATCTGCTTTTGGATGCGGGCTTTTACTTCAAGCTGCCCAATTCGGACCTGATACGTGCCTCCGTAGGGTTGAACTACGCCCTGCACAAGTATGCCACCGGAACTTATTATTACGGTGATGCAGAAAATAAGATCCATGAGGGCATCTTTTACTCCAAGAACAACCATCTTGCGCTGCAGTGGGCCTATATCCACACATTTCAAAACCACAAGATCCAGATGCATGCACAACCGCATTGGAATGACGACAAGTTGCTGAGCAGACACGAATTCCGCCTGGAAATTTCAGATCCGTCAATATTTTTCACGCAATTTGTCCTTCCGCTCGCACGACAAAATTTCGAAATGCCAAATGGTTATGATTACTCCACAAACTTATCCACCCCCATCTTTGCGTTCAGCTATCACTACCGGGCAGCAAAATGGTTTTGGGTTGGTATGAGCATCAATTACAACCATTTCTCCACAAAAATAAGATCTTTGGCTGAAAGTGACAGCCACTATAACACCTTCTGTCTGATGCCGGATGTCAGATTTTCCTATTTCAACCGTCCGCACTGCACGCTGTATTCTGCTGCTGCCTTAGGACTTTCTTTTATGCCTTACGAAAACAGAATCCAATTGACCACCTCAGGGGGAGAACATTTTGAAGATCTGCCCCTGCTTCCGACTTTCCATCTCACGGCCTTCGGCATCAAGGCCGGAGCCAAGCACTGGTTCGGGTGCGCAGAGTTCGGTTATGGCTTCAAGGGGTTCGCTTCCGTAGGCGTAGGATATGAATTTTAACAGAAAAAAGTTTTATACGATGAAAAGAATCACCATACTCTCCTTCGTTTTGGTATTGTTCCTAACTGGATGTCAGGACCCTCAACTCATTCCTCCCCAATTCCGATTTTATGAGGTTCTCGGTTACCCTGAATTAGAAATACAGCAGTGTACCAAAAATGAGATACTGTCACCGTATATTTACACCTACGCATCAGATTCCGTAATCAACATATTGATTGACGCCATCGGACCATCCGACAACAAGCCTTTCCTGGGACACGTTCAATATTATTTGACGAAACCGGATGGGACATCCGTTCATCTAAATTCCCTATTGGGTGCGGAAACGTACGAAGAGGCGCCCATCCGTTTCCGTCCCCTTGTGCAATCCACTGGTGTAAGAGCGGAGGAGAAGACATTGTTATCCTTGTCGTTGAACGACTGCGAGCCTGGCAATGGTTACGACGTTTACAAATTGACGGTCTCCTATGCGTGGTATAGGAATGTGGAAAGATCATTGTATATTTATGTTTTGCCGGAGGGGGAATATCTGCCAATTGGAATGTCTATCAGGTCTCTCAATCCACAAATACAAGGTGATTCCATATCCGTTTTATTCTAAGGATACAAATGAAATAAGATTATTTGAAATAATCTTATTTCATCATACTTGTTATTTGTCTTTTCCTGATTTAGGTTGACCAGTGAGGGTCTAAAAACTGCTAAAAGT
>JAKSMC010000037.1 GCA_024400835.1 Bacteroidales bacterium | reverse complement strand
TTTACGAAAAAGAGGGCGAAATTGACGGATTCGAGAGGGAAGTCATCAACGATGTGGCCAATCTTGAAAGCGTTGAGTTTTGGACTCGCAATCTGGAACGTGCCAAAGGTTTCTGTATCAACGGTTTTATCAATCACTATCCTGATTTCATCATCAAGACAAAGAAAGGCAAAATCGTGTTATTAGAAACCAAAGGCGACCATTTGGATGCCGAGAAGAAAATCAAGTTGGGCAATCTTTGGGCGAGCAAGGCAGGAAACAACTACAAATATTGCTTGGTTTACAAAGAAAGAAAAGTAGATGGTGCTTACACCAAAAGCGAGTTTATTGATTTGGTGAAGGCGTGGTAATTACGATTTGACAAGCCTCCTTGCTCACCCGCGAGGGGATTTTTTTGCCATCTAATTCTTGGAAAAGTGGAGATTTTTATCGAAATCATCTTGGAAAAGTGGAGATTTTCATCAAATTACCTCTTCCATTCAGTTGTCACCCACTGCTAAAAGTATCAAAAAAATGAAAGTTTTAGCAGTGGAGTGCTAAAACTTGAAAAATATCACTTTGGACCCGGGAAATAAGCCACAACGGCATCGTTCAGCGATATGCATTAGACTGGTTGTTAGATATCTAATATTATATGTTTTCCCCTCGCTCACCCGCGAGGGGATTTTCCCTGCTACTCGCAGATTTCTATTTTAAATGAAAATATGACGTGTTTTTATCTATCTTTGCGCGTTTTTTCTGAAAACGTAATCTGAACGGCCAATTGCCGCAATTTTCCGAAAAATAACGCCACTTATGAGAAAAAATCCGGCCAAATATTGCACCGCCTTAAACGAAAAAAGGACTTGCATTCGCAAGTCCTTTGTCTTGGTGGGAACTACTAGATTCGAACTAGTGACCCTCTGCTTGTAAGGCAGATGCTCTAAACCAACTGAGCTAAGCTCCCGGTCATTTTGGCTTCGTTTTATCAGTGGTGGGAACTACTAGATTCGAACTAGTGACCCTCTGCTTGTAAGGCAGATGCTCTAAACCAACTGAGCTAAGCTCCCTGCCAAAAATGACGCGGCAAAAATAGTATTTTTTTCTTATCTGCCTGCTTTTTGCGGTATTTTTTTTAATGCTGAATATGAACGGTTTAGAATTGGAATCCAGCACATATATTCACATACTGAGGGTGCTTTCCGTCAATATTTCGGAAGAAACTCTGCAAACCATAACGGTAATTGACGCCTAAAACGATGGGACCGAATTTGAAATCAAAGCCGGCTGTGAGCAGCGTCATATTCTTCTCGACAAGCTTTCCGCCTTCTGTCGGCTTCTTGGTGTAACCACATCCATTGGGGGTCACTTGCAACAAGGGCTGGTAAATGATGCCTACAAATGGCAGGAAGTCGGAAGCCCGCCCCATCGGAACATCACCTACGACCTTGACGGGAATCTGCAGATGCCTCGTCTCAACTCTTTCCATGGAGAATCCTTCTGCCTCATTGCTGAAATCGCCTTTGTAAAATGCATAGCCCAAGCCGACTTCACCGAAAACATATTTGCCGGCACGGAAGAAGAATCCGAAGTCGGCATCCACTAAACCGTTGATGTAGTCACCTTGGACGGAATAGTCGCGATTGGTAAGGAAACTGGTGGAAATTTTGAATCCGGCTTGATACCAGTTTTGCGCGTTTGCACTGAATGCGGTGGCCAGACAGATGGCAATAATAACTATTAGCTTTTTCATATTATTCTGGTTTGGTTTCTTGTTTGACTTCTTTGGGTTGAGTGGGGGAGGGCACGGTGTTGAACTGATTCATCGTACGCTGCAGGCCAGCAGTAGCAAACGACTTGATGGCCTCCGAGCATCTTTCTATGCACGGTTCTATTAATTTGAGTTCCTCGCTGGAAAACCTTCCCAGTACGTAGTCCACCTGGTAGCCTTGTGCGAAGTCTTTGCCGATACCACAGCGCAGACGGGCAAAGTTGGAATGCCCGAGCAATTCTATGATGTTGAGCAGCCCGTTATGTGAACCGCCACCGCCTTTGGGTTTGATTTTGAAACTGCCCACCGGCAAATCCAAGTCATCACATACCACCATTACGTGGTCGGCTTCTATTTCCTCCGCGTTCATCCAATGCTTCACGGCTTTGCCGCTCAGGTTCATATAGGTCGTGGGCATGATGAGAACCAATGTGCGGCCCTTGTAGTTGGCCCGTGCCACGTAGGCCAGCCTGTCGACTTTGAACTCTGCGTTCAGCGAACGGGCAACCGCACTGACCACTTCAAAACCGTAGTTGTGACGTGTTCCGGCATACTGCTGCTCGGCATTGCCCAAACCCACTATCAAATATTTCTTGTCATTCATCTTTATCTGTTTCTTCAGTGTTTGTCTCGCCTTCATTCCCTTCTTCGTCCTCGGTCATATTCACTAAGAATGTAAAGTTTAATTTTCCGTAGGTTCGATGTTGGAAGAAATTCGGGTGCGACGAGAAATCATGTTCTTTGGAATGCTCCATGACCAGCCAACCGTCAGGGTTCAGCAGCTCGTTGGCGAAAACGTTGTCGATAATCTTTTCAATGCCTTCCAACTGGTAGGGAGGATCTGCGAAGATGATGTCGAATTTCTGGCGGCAGCGCTCCGTGTATTGGAATGCGTCTTGTCTGATGACGGCCACATTTTGGTAATCCAACTTCTCAATGGTCTTCTTGATGAAGTTTGTGCATCGTTGGTCCGCGTCGACAGCAATTACCGAAATCGCGCCGCGGGACGCGAACTCATACGTGAGGTTGCCCGTGCCCGAAAAAAGATCAAGCACCTTGATCCTGTCGAAATAGAAGTAGTTGTTCAAGATGTTGAACAGACTTTCCTTGCCCAAGTCCGTGGTCGGCCTGACGGGCAGATTGTCCGGAGCTACGATTTGACGACCTTTGTTTTTACCGCTGATGATTCTCATATTACAATAATATAATATTGTCAACGTACTGGGCCAACAAGTCGTTCAGTTTCTTATTGGCTTTTCCAAAATAATTAACGAACAAAGTAGGATTGCGCATCCCCAATTGCTGGACGCTGTTCAACGTGTAGTACAAGATATCCACGTTTTCCACATGCTTGGTTCTGTTGATTAACAGCGGCTCATTGTGCTGCATAGCCAAGATGTCGGCAAAAGAGTCGTTCACAGACAGGAGCACGGCCTCGTCCATATTCTGTTCCAGCAGGAATTGATAGAGTAGGGAGGCCTCACTGATGCAATTTGCCTGACATGGAAGCTCGCGAATGGTGTCACTTTCGTTCTGGGTCATGAAACTGAGCGAGCGATAGTGTCCGAGTTGTTCGCTGAAGCATTTGCCCATCTGCGAAATGTCGAACTGCATTTGCAGATAGTCCTTCACTCTGCTCTCGTCGAAGATGATGTCGGGAATCAACATCGGCATCTTGGTGGCAATGATGACATCCACAGACTGGCTGTTGTCGTTGGACATGCCGAAGAATTCCGGAGCCTTGTTGGTGATGAGTGCGTTCTCGGCTGTAGGATAATGAGCCTGCTGCAGGGAACCGTTTTCCTGCATTTCATAAAGTGAAAATCCATCCGGAGTGAGCCGGATGGATTTCTTATAATAGTTGGATATTAGTTGATTCATACGTATAAATTATTCCCAACTGCCGGCAGTGCTGGCTTCTGTAAGAGAACCCATATACATGTCGCCATATTGTGATTTGTATTGTTGTTCTTCGGAAAGTTTGTTGAAGAAAATCTTGTTCCAGAGTTTCTTCAAAGCACCGCTGTTTTCAGGGCTGATACTTCTATCCATATTGACCAGAATGTCATCCAAAGGAAGGTCGATTTTGTAAACAGGGATTTCGTAAGTCTTAGATGCGATAGAACCGGTTTGGATGGTGTATTCTTTCTTGTCGCTGAAAGGAATATACTGGAAGTTCTTGAAATTCTCGCGTGTCAGTTTGTTGTCCAATTCGAGCATTTTCTCAATGGCGGGAACTTCAACAACCTCTTTGTGGATAAGGCCCAATTTGAAAGCTTCGGCTTCGCTCATAGTGTCAGGGAAGTGACCTACGTTCTTTTCAATTTGTACAGTGCCGTTTTCAACGAAATCTACAAGGCTGTCCATGCTGGAAGCATATTTTTTGTAAACGTTCTTGTAAATGGTTTGCGCACTTCTGATGGTTGTCAAGTTGGTAACGTTTGCAGTCTTACGCAATTCGTAAACTTGTCTGAACTTTTCGGGACGCATAATGCTTCTTGCGGCGAAAATGGCCAAAACGACTACAACGACGATTAATAAGATGCTGAAAATTTTCCTAGTCTTCATAACTTTATTGTGATTTTATTTTATTATTCTTTGATAACTAAAATGCGCGCAAAAGTAGCAAAAAAAAATCTATGTTTGACTTCTGCCAGCAAAAATAATTTTAACAGTGCATATTGTACAATATTAGAATGTTATTCTCTGAATACCAGTGGGGTATGTCTGCTCGACAAGTTGACGCAAGCGTTCATAGTCGTCCTTGCTCTGCACAAAATCCAACTGAGAAGTGTCCACAAGGAGGATCGGCATGGTGGCATGCTGCCGGAAATAGGTCAGATAGGAGTCCTGGATGTTCTGCAAGTAGTCGGCCGTGATTTCCTTCTCATATTCCCTTCCTCGCTTGGCAATGTTTTTCAGCAAATGATCAGTGTCATTGTATAGATACATAATCATATCGGGCTTGGGGAGAAACGAGGAGATGGTGTCGAAGACATTTTTGTAGAGGTTGTATTCGTCGGTCAGCAGGTTGTTCTTGGAAAAGATGATGCATTTGTCGATGAAGTAATCCCCGATGACGCAGTCCGTGAAAAGGTCGCGGGCAGACAGCAGGCTTTTGAGCTGCTGATATCGGTCCATGAGAAACGTCATCTCCACAGGAAACGCATAATGGACCGGATCTTTGTAGAACTTCGGCAAAAAAGGATTGTCGGCAAAACGTTCCAGTACGATTTCCGCATTGTAATCGGCAGCCAGCATTTTAGACAAGGTCGTCTTACCCGCCCCGATACATCCTTCTACTACTATATAATTATAAGGTATCATTTTTCGTGGTTGTTTTTTAGATGTCTCAAGGCAGCTGGTAGGGATAAGTTCCTGGAGCCCCAGTTCGACAAGTTCGTTGATGACAAAGTTCCGGTCTCCGATATGAGGGTGGGGGATTGTCAGCCTGGAGTCCTGATAGCACATTCCGTCATAGTCCAGGATGTCCAAGTCTATAGTGCGGCTCTGGTACACTGGCGCGCCGTCCACAATCTGCGTTTTCTGCGTGCGGCCCAGCTCGCGCTCAATTTGCTGCAACTCATCCAACAGGGCCAGTGGCGGCAGTTCGGTTTGCAGGATGACTGCTTGGTTCAAGAACGGCGGAGCATCAAAACCCCAGGATTCGGTTTCCGCAACAGACGAACAACGCGTAATGACACCTACGCGTTCACTCATGAGCTTGCGGGCCTGTGTTAGGTTCTCCGCACGGTCACCCATGTTGCTTCCCATGCCTATAACAGCCTTTTTCATACAGGCCGCAAAAATAAAAAAAAGATGCCTGCATCGCAAGCATCTCTAAGGTTAATTGTTGACAATCAAAATAGCCTTTCCGAGTGGTGTAGAGACCGTGGCTAATGTCCTTGAATAGTTGAGGATGTTTTCAATAACGCGTCTGGATGGCTTTGATCGTTTGACTGTCTTCTTTTCAAAAGGGGTAGAGCTAATCTCCATAAGCAATGTGTTTGGTTGGCAATTATTTCAAAAATACGTTTACATTAACGCAAACACTGATATATTATTATTGCTGATGGCGATTTTTTTTTAAATATTCGCAAACGGCTGTGTTATAACAGAATAATTAATTTTTAAAAAGAAAATAGACGGCCAAAATCAAGAACACGAAGCCGATCAGGTGATTCCAGTGGAGACTTTCGGTGCGAAATACCAGCAATGTGAAAATAGTGAAGACAGTAAGGGAGACAGCCTCCTGAATGACTTTGAGCTGCCAGAGATTGAACGGCCCGCCGTTAGTTGCGTATCCAATACGATTGGCAGGAATCATAAAA
This sequence comes from Bacteroidales bacterium, assembly GCA_024400835.1. GTDB lineage: Bacteria > Bacteroidota > Bacteroidia > Bacteroidales > WCHB1-69 > F23-D06. The sequence goes on along the minus strand of JAKSMC010000037.1, from coordinate 28,375 downwards.
GAGTATTCGACACCAGCCACTAACCAACTCAACAAAATAATCATCGGCAAAGTAAGCTTGCTGAACCAAGGATAACTTTGCATTTTCAAATTGCCATACCAGGCAATGGTCATGAAGACATTGGAACAGAGAAGTAGCAGAACACAGTATAAGCCTCGCATAATCACATAATATTATTAATGAATAGGGTAGTTGAAAACGGCGGCAAAAATAGCAATTACTTATACACTATGTTTACCTTCCCTGTAAAGATTCTAACATCTCTCTGAGAATTTGATTTTCACCCCATGGTCCATATCACTGAACAATTATCAGATAATTGAGAAACATCAAGTTGATTTACAAATATAACTACTGATACGATGTTACAATTGTATAAACGTACGAATTTGCAACAAATGTAAATCCACGAACTTTAACACATTTGTAACACAATATAACAAATGTAAATACAAGTGTAAATCACATGCAACGCCAACTTTTTGAATTAGTCAATTCAGTGTGCTTTACAATTGCAACAATAGTTGGATCCATATGATTTGTTACAGTTGTTTCGTTTTGGGCGATGCTCGGCACTTAATAGAAATATAATATCTTTTAATTAATTGATACCCAATATATTTATATTGTTTTCATAAAGTAGAGATTTATATGTTATGTGATTTTAACTAACAAGTGTTAAATTTAAATATATTATATTATATATTACACATCATTAGGTAGTTATATTGTTTATGTAAAGTATAAGATATAGATTTTATGAACAATTGAAGAAAAATGGATTTTCCTATGCTTTCTATGTAACATTGTAAAATAATGCACGTATTATATGTTTTACAAAACTGAATTTGATTTTCAAACTATCAACGATAGTTGTTTACATAACTAAAATATTTATCATGGTAGATAGAATAAAACAAGTAATGGATTATAAACAAATGTCACCAACTGCATTTGCTGATACAATTGACATTAATAGATCAAGCCTTACGCATATATTTTCCGGGCGAAATCAGCCCAGTCTTGATGTTGCCAAAAAGATCTTGACAGCATTTCCGGAGATATCTACCGAATGGTTGATAATGGGAGTTGGTAATATGTTGCAAAATGTTCCGGCGCAAAAGCAGGTTCTCCCCGATGATATTCCCGTGTCTGTTTCCACTGTAGATAATATGCAGCAAACGGATTTGTTTTCGGCTATGGAAATGGCGGAAGCCTTTGTCCAAGTAGCCCCCAAGCCATTGACAAAGCAAAAGCCTGCCGCCGTTCCCGCTGCACCTATTGCCGAACCTGTGGAAGAAGAAAACGAACCCGAAGAAGTTGATGAGGCTCGAGAAGTTGCTGTGGAAAGCGTTCGCGAACAAGAGTCCGAGCCCGAACCTGAACCGATGAAGCCACAGCCTACTCGTCCACGCGCCAAAATCCAAGATTCACATATTCCCGTACGAGAATCAAAACGGGAAAAAATATCCAATTCTCAGGCGGATAAGAAAATTGCCAAAATCATCTTCTTTTATGATGATAAAAGTTTCGATGTCTACACGCCTAATTAGCAGATAGGATTCTGACAAATAAGAAAGGGATGGCCATTCGGTCATCCCTTTCTTGTATTTAATAATAAGTAAACGTTTCTATTAGTTAAGGTGGACAAATGCCCACCAAAATATCAGTTTGCTGTTACAGATAACTGATTACTATTAGTATTTATAGAAACCTTCGCCAGTTTTGCGGCCGAGCAAGCCGGCGCGGACCATTTTTCTCAACAGCGGATGCGGACGATATTTGGGATCGCCAAATTCGTTGTAGAGAACTTCCATGATGGCGAGGTTGACGTCATTACCGATAAGGTCGGCCAATGCGAGCGGGCCCATTGGATGGTTGGCGCCGAGCATCATACACTTGTCGATGTCTTCAGCGGAAGCGATACCGTCAGCCAGGATGCCGACAGCTTCGTTGATCATCGGGATGAGGATGCGGTTGACGACGAAACCGGGAGCTTCGTTAACGAGAACCGGAGTCTTGCCGATAGAGGTGGCAAGTTCAACGATGGTGTTGCAGACTTCTTCTGTGGTCAGTTGGCCTTTGATAACCTCTACCAATGCCATACGATCGGCGGGATTGAAGAAGTGCATACCAATAAACTGAGTCGGACGGCTTGTGCAAGCTGCGATTTCAGTAATGGAGAGGGAAGAAGAGTTGGTTGCAAAGATGGTTTCCGGTTTGCAAATCTTATCCAATTCGGTGAACACATCTTTTTTGAGCTGCATATCTTCCACAGCAGCTTCGATAACGAGGTCGGCATCTGCAAATGCAGCATAGTCGGTCGTTGTAGTGATGTTGTTCATGATAGCGTCAACGGCTTCCTGGGTGAGTTTGCCCTTTTCAATCAGTTTGCCGTAACCTTTTGCAAATGAAGCCAGTGCTTTGTCCAAGCTGGCTTGGGTTCTGGATTTCATGACGACGGGCATCTTGGCAGCGAAAGCTTTCACGATGCCTTTAGCCATTGTACCTGTACCAATAACACAAATTTTCATAATAAATGTATTTTAGATGTTAGTTAATAGAATTTATTCGTTGGTGAAATGAGCTTCTCTTTTGGTAAGAAAAGCGGTCATGCCTTCTTTCTGGTCTTTGGACGCGAAGCATTTCCCGAACATCTTGTTCTCGAATGCAATAGCGTCATCGGCAGCGAGGTCATATTCTTCGTTGATGCTGACTTTGGCATAGCGGACGGCAATAGGGGCATTCTTCACGATTCTGCCGGCCAATGCGTTGGCTTCTTCCATCAGCTGTTCTGGTTCGTAAACGGCATTGACAAGACCGATACGCAATGCTTCATCTGCTTTGATGGCGCGTCCGGTGTAAATCATCTCCTTGGCATAGCCCATGCCTACGATTTTGGCAAGTCTGTATGTGCCGGAAAAACCGGGGATGATGCCCAGGCCGACTTCCGGCTGGCCGAATTTAGCCTTGTTTGAAGCGATGCGGATGTCACAGGAAAGAGCCAATTCGCAGCCGCCGCCTAATGCGAAGCCATTGACTGCAGCAATGACGGGAATGGGAAGCACTTCGATTTTGCGGAAAACCTGTGCGCCCAGTCTGCCGAATTCAAAGCCTTCTGCTTCATTGAGGTTCTGCATCTCTGAGATGTCAGCGCCTGCCACGAAGGACTTCTCACCGTCACCCGTGATGATGAGGACGCGGATGTCGGGGGAGATGTTCGTTAGAAAATCATCCAGTTCCTTGAGGATGTTTGAATTGAGGGCGTTAAGAGATTTCGGAGCAGATATCGCCAACGTGCAGATGGCGTCCGATGTGCTGATTTTTAAAAAGTTGTATTCCATAAGTCTTATTTGAAAAAAACGCTGGCAAAGATAGTAAAAATGCTTTTACAGCGTGCTACAATATTATATATATATGCTTGGGATAAAATGTTATCTTTGCGGCTTTAAAAAATCGGCCCTATGAAAAGAGTTTTCACCCATTTCGCCAGCTTCATCACATTGATTATCACAATACTGGCTCCAACATTAATATTCGGACAAAACGTCGGCATCATCCCGTCGCCACAGCAAGTGGAAATGCGCAACGGGTCCTACACCTTTTCCGGCGAGCCGCAAGTCGACAACCATTTGGTGTCTTCTCTGCCTATTTCCATCAATATGGACCAAGGCTATACGCTGGAAGTCACTCCGCAAAAGGTCATCCTGTCTTATACTACAGAAGTCGGACAATATTACGCCAAACTGAGTTTGCAGCAAATGGTGGACTATTACAAATCAGGTGACGCCTGCACACTGCCGTGCATGCTCATCACGGACTATCCGGCATTGAAGTATCGTGGCTGGATGGACGACATCAGTCGTGGCCCCATTCCCAACATGGATTTCCTCAAACGCGTGATTTCCACAATGGCTCAGTATAAAATGAACTTCTTCAATCTTTATACAGAACACGTCTTCAAGTTGGACAAATATCCGGATATCGCACCCACGGACGGGCTCACGGCTGAAGAAATCAAAGAGTTGGAGGCTTTTGCCGCACAATACCATATTGAAATATTCGGCAACCAGCAGTGTCTGGCCCACGCCGAGAAGACTTTGCGCATTCCCTTTTACCAGGATATGGCCGACACCAAAGCCAATGTGAACCCCGGAGCCGAAAGAACGTATGATTTCCTCAAATATCAGTTGGAGACTGTTGCCAAAGCCTATACGTCTCCATTCTTCAACATCGATTGCGATGAAACCGAGGCCCTGGGCAATGGCAAAGCCAAGGATTTTGTATCTCAAAACGGTTCCGCATCCCAAGTGTATGCCGACCACATCAACAAGGTTTACAATATTTTGAAACCGTTGGGAAAACGAGTGATGATGTGGGGAGACATAGCTGCCAAAGATTCTGCAATAACAGCTCAACTGCCCAAAGACATGCTGATGATTGTGTGGAGTTATGGCGCCGCCGACACTTACGTGCAGATGATAGAGCCGTTCACCAAACAAGGTCTCGAATTCATGGTGGCTCCCGGCATGAGCATGTGGAGCACCGTTCATCCGAGTTACGACACATATACCAAGAACATTGCCAACCTTGTACGTGACGGATACCAGCACGGTGCGTTGGGTATGATGAATACGGCGTGGGACGATTCCGGCGAATCCCTTTTCAACAGCGCCTGGCACGGCATGACCTGGTCTGCCGAAATGTCTTGGAAACCGATTGAAAGCACAAATTTTGAAATGGCCGATGCCGAACGCATTAAAAGACTGGAATCCTTCGATTCTCTTTTCAACAGAACATTCGTGCAGTCTTTCGGTCAGAAAAAGACATTGCGCAGATTGGAAGTCGATGTGCCTGGCACTTTCCAAAGCAGTTCCCTCTACGAGTCCCTGCTGGATGTTTATCCTTCCGACATGACAGATAAGTCTTTTTTGATTTGTGGCGCAATGCAAGACCTTATGGAAAAGTCATTAGTCCAATATGACTTCCACAAAATGGCCCAGACCGATCCGGCCTGCCCGCAATATACAGCGCCCATGAGATTTGTGCATTATGTCTACCAACGCCAGAAGACACTGTTCGAACGCAATACGCTGCGCTACAAGATCTATCAATTCAGAATCGGGAACAAACAGTTCACACAACAAGAAATTGAAAAAGATTTGAAGACGCTCTTGGATGACTTGCACACCACCAAGAAAGAGTATATGAAATTATGGGATGAGGAGTGCCGTTCCTATAGTCGCGATATTGTGGAACAAAGATTTGACCGCACTGCGCAGGACATCCTCAATGTCCCGAACCGAGTTTTTGTGGAGTCCAAATTATTGGAAAACGACGAAGGTGCCGAAGTCAATCTGCACACCCTTTTTGGCGGCAAGGAGATTTTCTATTCCATTGACGGACGCAAGCCGTTGATAGGGGAGAACCTCTACACCAAGCCCATCCTGCTGAAACAATCCGCCTTAGTGCGCGCACTGACCATCAACGACATGGGTGAGGAAGTGATCAGTGAACAATACGTGCTTCTGCACAAGGCTTTAGGCAAAATCTTACGACTGAACTCCACATATTCCTCCTATCGTCCGCAATATGAGGCCGGTGGTTCTAATGCCTTGGCAGATGGCGTGGTTGGTGGTGACTCCTATTCCGACGGCAAATGGCAGGGTTATTGGGGCACTGACATCAATGTGGAATTCGATTTCGGCAAGAAAACGGACATTCACTTCTTCAAGACACGTTTCTTCCAAGATATTTACGACTGGATTATGTCGCCCAACACGGTGGAGATCTACACTTCCAACAACGGTCACGACTATACGCTTTATAAAACACTGAAACTTACCCGTGCCGATTACAGCGCCACATCCAAAGGTATCTATACGATTCAGGCCGACGACTTAGCCATCAAATCCCGCTATGTCCGCGTCATCATCAAGAACGCTGGTCCGCTGCCCTCCTGGCACCAGGCCAAAGGACAGGATTCCTATATTTTCTGCGATGAAATAATTTTGAATTAGTTACGTTAACCAATCCGTTATGAAAAAAAACAAACTCAATAGTTTCTTATTGTCAGGCCTTATTTTGCTGTTAGGTTGTACAGTTACAGCGCAGAACTGCGGCACTGTGACGGATTATGACGGCAATGTCTATCAGACTACGTTATTGGGCAGCCAGTGTTGGATGGCGCAGAATCTGCGCGTCACGCACTTCCCGGACGGACGGCCTTTGCAATTGGGCAGTGAGACTTCCGAAACGGAATTCTATTACTATTATCCAAACGGAGACCAGAAGTACGTGGAAAAATACGGCCTTCTTTACAGCTGGAACACGTGCCTGACGGGATACAAACCGACAGAAAACGTGCCGAGCGGGATTCAGAGTATCTGTCCTGACGGATGGCATCTGCCTTCCAACTTCGAATGGATGAACTTAGAGGAATATCTCGGTTACAAAGACGAATACCGTTGTGGAACGGATGTCAACAACGTGGCCAAAGCCATGGCTTCAACATCCGCGTGGGCAACAGGATTCGGCACTCAAGGCCCTGAATGCTGTATCATTGACGATTTGTCCAAAAACAACACTTCCGGAATGAATGTTCTGCCTGCAGGCAACTTCTTCAACACCTTTGACGGTTTTGGCGTGGATGCAGGCTTCTGGACCGCCTCTGACGGTAGCGAGATCACTTCGCCCATTCATCATTTCTACTATACCAATGCCACGGTGGAAATCAACTGCACGCCTAAAGCCGCAGCATATTCGGTGAGATGCTTGAAAAACTAAATACTGATTATCAATAGAAACCTTATAAAAACTATCATAAACCTCAAATTGCCAATGAAAAGAATTTTCCTGACGACGATTGCAGTGCTGCTGTTGGCAGCACCGATGACTGCTCAAAACGATTTCGAAATTGCCAAGAACGTTGACATCTTCGTTTCTATATTAAAGGAACTGAATGATAAGTATGCCGACGAGATTTCTCCGGGCAAACTTACCCAGACGGCTATCGATGCTATGTTGAAATCGCTGGATCCATACACCGTTTACTATCCGGAATCAGAGATCGAGGATTTCAGAATGATGACCACCGGCCAATATGGCGGCGTAGGCGCGCTCATCCAACAACATGGCAAGGATGTGGTGATATCCGAGCCTTATGAAGGTTCGCCTTCTCAGAAGGCAGGCCTTCGTGCCGGTGACATTGTCCGCAAAGTGAACGGGCAGTCTTTGGAAGGCAAGAACTCCTCCGACGTCAGCGCGGCTATGAAAGGCCAGCCGGGTTCGACACTGGTACTGGAAGTCTTCCGCCCGTCAGCCAACAAGAACATGACATTCAACATCGTTCGTGAAGAAATCAAGCTCCCGAATATCCCTTATTCCGGAATGTTGGACAATGAGGTCGGGTACGTCAAGTTAGACCAATTCACTGAAAAGGCCGGTTCCGAAGTGCGCGAAGCATTCCTCAAGCTGAAAGACCAAGGGATGAAGTATTTCATTCTGGACCTCCGCGACAATGGCGGCGGTTTGCTCAATGAAGCCGTCAACATTATGAACATCTTTGTTGACCGTGGCGTTCAGATTGTCGAAACCAAAGGCAAGATCCCTGAGCAACAACGCGTTCACAAGACGATGGCCCCAGTCACAGACAAGGAAATCCCGGTTGTCGTATTGGTCAACGAGCACAGTGCCTCCGCATCCGAAATCGTGTCAGGTGCTTTCCAGGATTTGGACCGCGCCGTTATCGTCGGCAAGAAATCATTCGGCAAAGGCCTTGTCCAAAATGTACTTCCGTTAGATTACAATACATCGTTGAAAATCACAGTGGCCAAGTACTACATCCCGTCCGGACGCTGTGTGCAGAATATCGAATATTTTGAAAAAGACACCGCAAAAGGCGCATTCAAAATTCCAGATTCCCTGGCTGTCGCTTTCAAGACCAAAAACGGCAGAACCGTTTATGACAAGGGCGGGGTAGAGCCTGACGTCCTTACTGAGGACACCCTGCTGAGCGAAGTGCTCGCATCTCTGGTCATGCACAACCTTATCTTCGACTTCGCCAACAACTACCGCGCAACGCACGACACCATCGTGGCGGCTGACAAATTCACCGTCGATGACAAACTGTACGAAGAGTTTGTCGCTTTTTTGAAAGACAAGGATTACAGCTATAAAACTGAAACCGAGGAAGTTTTGGAAGATTTGAAAAAAGCAGCAGACGAAGACAAAGTTTTCAAAGAGATAGAATCCTATTACAATCAATTGAAAGAGAAACTTGACAAGGAGAAAGCCCAGGATTTGTACAAATTCAAAGACGAAATCAGCAAATACCTGGCTTCTGAAATTGTTGTCCGCTATTACTATCAGAAAGGCCGCATTATCAATTTGCTGAGCGAAGACAAGGACATTGCCGTCGCCAAATCCATTTTGAAAGACCAGGCTCGTTACAAATCCATTCTCTCTCCGAAAAAATAGTTTTCCTTGACACGAAGCAGCATCCATCATTACATATATATATTAGGCGTGATGACTCTCGCAGTCTCCATGTCTCTGTCTCATTTTGTGATGGGGCTGGCTTCATTTATTCTCTTTCTGAACTGGATTGCCGAATGGAATTGGAGGGAAAAGTGGGAGAATTTGAAAGACAATAAGGAAGGATTGCTCTTTGCCGGGCTGTTCGTCGTCTGCCTTCTTGGGCTTATCAAAACCGACAACTGGCCTATGGCGGCGCATATCGTGCTGGCCAAGGTTCCGTTCTTGTTCTCACCACTGATTGTCATAACAACCAAACCATTGACCAAGCAGGAACTGACTTGGACGTATAAATTCTTTGTATTCAGTACGATATTCTGTTGCTTATACTCAATATGCTATTGGCTAACGCACACCGTTGACGACATTCGCCGTATTTCCATATTCATCGACCACATTCGTTTCAGTCTATGTATCGTATTGTCAATTGTCTTCTGCATACATATTCTTATAGAAAACAACAATGCCCATCGTCTGACGACTTGCTTTTTCTCTGGAGCCATAATTCTCCAAATCGTATATTTGTTTATTGCGCAAACCCTTACGGGGATATTGATTTTGGCCGTTCTTACCGTGATATACATTTTCTATTTGCTCTTAAAAATGCCAAAGAGCAAGTTGAGAATAGGCCTGATAGGTCTCATGCTTGCGGCTTTGATAGGCATATTCGCGTATGCATCCATTATCACCTTGCGTTATTTCAAAGACAACGACAAGCAGAAAACGGAACTTAGGACTGCTATGGGAAACCCCTACGAATTTGACGAAGAGTCTATCATCGAATGTGGCCATCGAATCGGCTATTACGTCTGCAAACTGGAGTTAGAGGCCGCATGGAGCCTGCGTTCTGACACAGCTTATTCCGATTTGATGGAGCAGACGCTGATTCGTTATCTGAATTCCAAAGGCATGCACAAAGATTATGCAGCGGTGATGGCATTGACCGACGATGACGTCCGCAATGTTGAGCATAAGATTGCTAATTACGACTACACCCGCACATTCGGACTACGTCGCGCCTTATACCAGAGTTTTATCAGTTTTTCCATATACCAGAAAAACAACTACATCGAAGGTTCTTCATTCTTGCAACGCATTGAATTGTGGAAGGCTTCACTATCTGTTATCGAAGGCAACTGGCTGCTCGGTGTCGGTTTAGGTGACTATAAGGACGCTTTGGATCAGCAGTTGGAGGCCCAACATTCATCTATCGCCTACAAGCATAACCGTGGCAGTCACAACCAGTTGCTGACATTCTGGCTTATGGGAGGCATTCTCCTCGTTGCCTATTTCCTGTTCATATTGGTATACCCATTTGTATGGATGAAAGACAAAGTCACCTTTCTGTACGTGTGCCTGATTGTCATTTTGTTCTTATCAGTACTTACCGAAGACACTTTGGAGACGCAGACCGGAAGAATGATGTTCACGGTCTTGGTGCCTTTGATGCTGTTTTCAAATAAAGAATAGAGATTAGAGCAGGTCTATGTCGCCCTTGCCTTCACGGATCACTTCAATGTCGTTGTCCGTACAGTCCAGCACGGTGGACGGAATATTGTCGCCGTAGCCGCCGTCAATCACAATGTCCACCATATCGCCGTAACGTTCGTAAATAAGTTCAGGGTCTGTTGTGTATTCGATAACTTCGTCATCGTCTTTCACAGAGGTTGAAAGTATCGGATGGCCGAGTTGTCGGACGATTTCACGGATGATGTTGTTGTCGGGAACGCGGATGCCCACAGTCTTCTTATTGCTTTGCAGCAACTTAGGGACGTTGTTGTTAGCTTCCAAAATAAAGGTAAACGGTCCAGGAAGCACTTTCTTCATGGTTTTGAAGACGTTGTTGGCGATGGGCTTGGTAAAGTCTGAAATATGGCTTAAATCGTGGCAGATAAAAGTCATGGCGTTTTTTTTCTTCTTGTCACCAAGGATTTCCGTGATACGTTCGACACTTTTGGGTTTGAAGATATCGCAGCCGATGCCATAAATCGTATCCGTAGGATAAATGATAATGCCGCCGTCTTCCAAGCATTTCACGACTTGCTCGATAGCACGTGGATTGGGATTTTCAGGATAGATTTTTAAAAGCATAGTTCAATGTTTGATTTATGGAGTTCAATATATTTGTTGTATCTATAAATAAAAGATGTTTCCTTTATAAAATAGACGATGCAGTGCATCGTCTCTACAATTGAAAATAAAAAAGGGTAAGCTACTTGCATCGCATCGCTACAACCGACGTACCCTTGCTGTATTCCTACCCTGGGGGAGTTAGAAGGGAGCAGATCGTACAAGACTTACCCAGGCGCAAAAGTAGAAAAAAAACCTTTGCTTTTGTTAGTATCCTAAAATTTTTAGCATTGACTTGTAACTCTGTTCTTTAGCAAACAATTTAGTACAGATTTCGCCATCTTCGTCACGGTAAATGATGATGTGTTTCGGAGCAGGAGTCATACAATGTTGTATTCCGCCATAGCCTGCGAGGGCCTCCTGATAGGCTCCTGTGTTGAAGAGTCCGATGTACTGCATATCCTCAAAATCTTCCCCAGGATACTTGTCAGATGCGATTTTCGGAAGGAATACGGCGTTCAAATGTGATTCCGAATTGTAGTAGTCCTGGCTGTCGCAAGTGATGCCGCCGAGAAAGACACGCTCGTACTCATGATCCCAGTGATTGATGGCGAGTGTGATGAATTGCTGATTGATACCCCAGGTGTCGGGGAGGGTGGTGATGAACGAACTGTCAATCATATTCCACAACTCGCGGTCGTTCTGACGCTTTTGTTGCAACACGGAAAACAACGCCGCGCTGGCTTCACCCACTGTGAACGAACCGAATTCGGTGAAGATATTGGGCTCTTCCACACCTTCCTTGTTGCAAATCTGCTTGATTTGGGACACGATTTCCTCGGCCATATATTCATAGTCATAGTCGAATGAAAGTGAGTTCTTGATAGGAAAGCCACCACCGATGTTGAGCGAATCCAATTCCGGACAGATCTTCTTCAACTTGCAATAAATATTGACACACTTTGCCAATTCGTTCCAATAGTAAGCGGTGTCATTGATACCCGTATTGATGAAGAAGTGGAGCATCTTCAATTCGAATTTCGGGTTGTTCTTGATTTTCTCATTGTAAAAAGGAACAATGTCGTTATAACGAATGCCCAATCGAGAAGTGTAGAATTCGAATCTCGGTTCTTCTTCCGCAGCAATTCGAATGCCCACTTTGCATTTAGACTGGATGTTCATATCCAGCAAGTCGAATTCCTTTTTGCTGTCTAAAACAGGAAGCGTATTGACAAATCCCTTTTCCAACATCATAGAAATATTGTCAATGTAGAGCTGCCTTTTGAAACCATTACATATAATGTAGTTGTCCTTCTGGAACTGACCTGCATCATATAAGGCCTCAATTAAGTTCAAATCAAAAGCAGATGAAGTTTCCAAATGCACATCGTTTTTCAACACTTCGGAAAGAACGAATTCGAAATGCGAGCTCTTTGTACAGTAGCAATAATGGTAGGAACCCTTGTAGTCAGACTTCGCAATGGCAACGTTGAACCAGCGTTTTGCCTTCTGAATATTCTGTGAAATTTTAGGCAGATAGGTGATTTTCAATGGAGTCCCATACTGTTTGATAATGTCCATAAGTGGCACATCATTGAATAACAGCTGGTTGTCTTGGACGTCGAATCCTTCTTGAGGAAAATCGTAAGTTTGTTGAATGAGGTCGATGTACTTATTTTTCATTGCAAAACCGATTTAGTTAAAACGCGGCAAAAATATAAAAATAACTCAATCGGATTATGCAAAAATCAACAATCTAAACAAGTTGGATTAAAAAGTTATCAACAATTCGGAATCACTCATGGTCTCGTCTGTTTTCACATTCACAAATGTCAGTGAAAAGTATTTCCGTCTTGGGAAGTAGTCTTTCCATCGCCTCATATTCCGATTTAGTCAGCGGGATTTGCCTGAGGTCCAATGTCTTCAACGAGTTTTCCAAGGAGGAAATACTTTCGGGGAGGACATAAAGAGGATTATCCCAAGCATCTATAGAGGAAAGCCTCTTGAGATTGGAGATGGAATTCGGAAATGTTTCGAGCAGGTTTCTACTTATAATCAAAAAGCGCAGGTCCGTGAGCTGTCCAATAGTTTCAGGTAATCTTAACAGTTTGTTTCTGTCCAAGTTAAGATACTGTAGTTTTGTCAATTCGCCGATACGTTGATTGACGACACATAGCCGACAGCCTTTGACAGTAAGTTCTCTAAGTTCTGTCAGTTTGAATAAATCTTCAGGCAGTGAATCGCGTTCCGGAAGTTTGGTCAACTTCAGCCGATATACTTTCTGAGGTTCTGTCAAGGCTTCTTCCAAGGACGTGTAGGTGCTGCCATTGTCGTTCGGACCATATAGCAAAACGGACGTCTTCTGTGCAGATACCATCAGTGTTCCTATCGAAAAAATAACAATATAGAATATGGATAATTTATTCATCCAAATCATATGCATTGCTTGGCCAACAGAGATTCTCATTTTATAAGCGTTCAAAACGGCGCAAAAGTACAAAATTACTGTTATTTTATGTATTTTTGCGGACTATTTTAAAACAACGCTTATGAAAAAGACTTTACTTCTTTTAGTTGCTGCCATTTCATGCAGCATGTGTTTCGGACAAAGAACTATTATTGACGGCCATTCCAAAGGCATCTGTACTGATCCGGCAGTCAGTTTGACGGCTACAAATGTGGGTGAGACTTCCTATACTGTAGAGTTCACTCCTAATGCGGAATGTGATCATTATTACTATCTTACGATGGCTGATGCGGAAATCGGCATGTGGACGATGATGATGGGTATGACTATTGATCAGCTCATAACTCAATGGGGCATAGAGACTTCCGGCCCGGAAACCTATACGTGGACGGAACAGGCTCCCAACACTCTGTATCGGATTTTCGCTCTTCCTTTTGATGCAGATGGTAACTCTTATACCTATAGTTCTATTGACGTCACAACCGGTGCTATCGGCGGTAACGGTACGGCAGTCGTCTCCGTTGACGTTACCGATATTACGGCAACATCTGCACTTGTGACTTGCACACCGAACGACCAAACCGCTCTTTTTTATGACGGTCTGGTAACTGCCGAATTCCTCGCAGAGGTTGGTGCCGATTCCGTTTGCACTATTTTGATTGAAAACAGCGCCTATCCTTTTTATGAGACGGACACCTGGAATTGGATAAATTTGCTGTCGAATACGTACTATTACGCCATCGCCTTTGGCCAGAATGCAGATGGAGAGTGGGGCGATACTACAATGTTCATTTTTGCTACTTTAGAAGGTGTTGGCATTCGTGATATGAGCGAGCAGCCGATTATCGTTTATCCTATGCCCAACAATGGTAATTTCACCGTTGCCGGTTCCGCGCTTGACAATTGCAAAGCTCAGATTTTCGCCATTAACGGCCAGTTGATTGGTGAATATACATTTTCATCCGGCAAGGTGAATATCAACGGCATTGCCAGCGGAAGTTATCTGCTCCGCGTTGTAAATTCCGACAACCAGTGCGTTGGAACGAAAAAAATAGTTGTGAAATAATATGCTATTGTGAAATAGCCTTTTCGTAGGCCAGGCGCTTGCCATCGCGCACTTGCACAATGCCGCAGAGCATGAAGCCGGCACTACGAATGAGGTTCCGCATATAGTGATTCGCCATATGGGTGTCTATGCGAAAAGCGTGGACACCTTTTTTTATGGCCACTTTTTCAGCGCATTTCAAAATGAACTTGGCATAACCTTGGTGGCTGTGCTTGTCAGCAACCGCAATGCGATGAACGACGACGTAAGGATTGTCTGTCAGCCATTTGCCGTCAATGTTTTCGTAATAAGGATCCCAGTCGAAGACGAAGGCGGCATAGGCAATGATTTCACCATCTAAAACGAACACGTGGCCCTGTTTGCGCGCAATATCCTCTAAGACTGCCTCCTCATTGGGGTAGCCTTCCTGCCATTGGTCCACATTCAACGATTTGAGTCTGCGCTTGCCTTGGTTTATGATTTCCATAATAGCGGGCACGTCAGATTTTCGAGCCAAGCGGCGTCTTGGATCAGCGAGCGCGGCACGTACGGCTTTGCGGTCCATCTTCAGCTGTTCGATGAGTGCGTTCACATTATCAAAGCGCTGCTCATCCCTTATTTTCTTGATGATTTCAAAAGAAAGCATCTCGTCATAGATGTCTTTGTGGAAATCCAAAATGTTGATTTCAAAAGACAACTCATTGAGATCCAATGTGGGGCGCGTGCCCACATAAAGCATTCCCTTATATTGTTGGCCTATAACTTCCAACTTGACAGCATAGACACCCTTGCCGATTTCGGGCGCGTTATCCAATTTGACATTAGCCGTCGGGAAACCGAATTTTCTACCGTTCTGCAAGCCGTGTATGACAATTCCGCGATACATCATAGTAAATAGAGAAAAGTGAAGAGTGTGAGGGATTGACTAGCCGACGCTGTTGGCGAGGCTGATGCTGAGGAGCTTTTGGGCTTCTACGGCAAATTCCATAGGCAGTTTGCTCAGTACATCCTTGGCGTAGCCGTTGACAATCAAGCCAATAGCGTTTTCCTGATCAATGCCGCGTTGTTGGCAGTAGAAGAGTTGGTCATCAGATATTTTAGATGTTGTTGCTTCGTGTTCGAGCACGGAAGAGGAATTCGCGCATTGGATGTCGGGCCAAGTGTGCGCACCGCATTTGTCGCCCATAAGCAGAGAGTCGCATTGGGAGAAGTTGCGGGCGTTCTCAGCGTTTTTGCCGACTTTGACGAGGCCGCGGTAACTGTTCTGGCTATGTCCGGCGGAGATGCCCTTGGAAACAATAAGGCTGCGAGTGTTGCGGCCGAGATGAATCATCTTGGTGCCGGTATCAGCCTGCTGGTAGTTATTGGTAACTGCTACGGAATAGAACTCCCCGACGGAGTTGTCGCCTTTGAGCACACATCCTGGGTATTTCCACGTAATAGCGGAGCCTGTTTCCACCTGTGTCCAGGAAATTTTGGAATTGGCGCCTTTGCAGAGGCCGCGCTTGGTCACCAAGTTGTAGATACCGCCATTGCCGTCTTTGTCACCGGGGTACCAGTTTTGGACGGTAGAATATTTGATTTCAGCATCTTTCATGGCAATCAATTCAACGACAGCCGCATGCAGTTGGTTCTCATCTCGTTGCGGAGCGGTACAGCCCTCCATATAACTCACGTACGCGCCTTCGTCGGCCACGAGCAAGGTGCGCTCAAACTGACCGGTTTTAGCCGCATTGATGCGGAAATAGGTGGAGAGTTCGATAGGGCAGCGCACGCCTTTGGGAATGTAGCAGAACGAGCCCTCGCTGAAAACTGCGGAATTCAGGGCTGCATAGAAATTGTCGGTATAGGGAACCACAGAACCCAGGTACTGTCTTACCAAGTCCGGATATTGTTTGATGGCCTCACCGAAAGAGCAGAAGATGATGCCCTCTTTTTTCAGCGTTTCGGAGAACGTAGTCTTCACAGACACAGAGTCCATAACTGCGTCGACTGCCACGCCGGCGAGCACTTTCTGTTCCTGGAGGTTGATGCCCAATTTGTTGAATGTATCCACCAACTCCGGGTCAACTTCATCCATAGAAGCCAGTTGCTTTTTCTTCTTAGGAATAGCCAAATAGGTGATATCCTGATAGTCAGGGCGTTTGAAATTCAGATGACCCCATTCCGGTTCTTTGAGAGTCGTCCAATGGCGATAAGCCTTGAGGCGGAATTCGAGAAGCCATTCCGGTTCGTCCTTGCGGGCGGAAATCATACGGATGATGTCTTCATTGATGCCTTTGGGGAATTCTTCTACGTCAATATCGGAGACGAAGCCGTATTTATATTCGTCGTTGGTAATTTCGTCAAGTAGTTCTTGGTCTTTTTCTTCTTTCATAGAAATTTGAAGTGATCTGTGACAGTGATCAATGAATAGTTGATAGAGAATACTTTAAAGATAAATTTCTCAAGTGGTTCGTGTCCTAGTGTTCCATCAGGAAGCGAGAAGCCTCAATGCCGGCCACGGCACCGGAGGCAGCAGCCACGATGGCTTGGCGGTAGTTGGGGTCTTGCACGTCGCCGGCAGCAAAGACACCTTCCACATTGGTGCGGCCCGTGCCCGGCTGAGTGATGATGTAGCCTTGCTCGTTCATGTCGAGTTGGCCTTTGAAAATATCGGAAACCGGTGTCACACCAATAGCCTCGAACACACCGTCGACTTCGAGTGTGCGTTCCTCATTGGTCTGCACGTTACGTACCTGCAGGCCGGTGACTTTCTTGATGAAGCCTTTCTGCTCGCCAATGATGTCGACGGGTACGGTGTTCCAGACCACTTCGATATTTTCCGTGTTGAGCAGTTGTCTTTGAAGGGCAGCCGTGCCGCGGAATTGGTCACGACGGTGGACGATGTATACTTTCGTACAAAGTTGTGATAAGTAAAGTGCGTCTTCCAACGCGGTGTCACCACCACCGATGACGACCGTGGTCTTGTTGCGGAAGAAGTTGCCGTCGCAGGTGGCGCAAGTGGAGACGCCGAAACCCCGAAACTTCTGTTCGCTCGGCATACCGATCCAGCGGGCATTGGCACCAGTGGCCACAATAACAGTGTCTGCGATGATTTCCTGTTCGTCATCCAGCCAACAGTGGAATGGACGCGACGAGAAATCAACCTTGGTAATCATACCGGAGCGCATTTCCGTACCCACGCGCAGCGCTTGGTTGCGGATGTCGTCCATAATGACAGGACCGGACGAACCTTCTGGGTATCCGGGAAAGTTCTCCACTTCGTTGGTGATGGTTAACTGACCGCCAGGCTGCATTCCTTCAATGAGCAGCGGTTTCAAGTCGGCGCGCGAGGTGTAGATGCCGGCAGTGTAACCGGCTGGACCAGCGCCTATTATAAGACATTTTACGTGTTCTGACATATCGTTTTTTTTAAGGCTGCAAATTTACACAAAAAAGCGATTAGATAATCGCGGCAATACGATAATGTAATAATTGATGGTGCCTATGTCTTGGTCAGGGACAGCCATTGGATAGAAATGAGTTTAACGGAAACCTCTGGCTACTTCACCAGCACCTCGTCGCAGAATATCCAGCAGGGCTGTCCGACGCCGCGATGCCACTCCGGACAGACCTTGAGCGACTCGGCTTTGATGCGTATATAGCGGGCGTGCTGCTGCAGGTCGGCAAAGTCGAAGCCCACGAGCTTGCTCTCCGCCAAGACGGTGCCGTTCTCGTAATCCTGCGTGGCCACTTCACGCCAGTCAATATTGTTGTCGGAGACATAGCAGGTTACGTTTTTTGGAGCGAATATCCACGACAGCGGGAAATAGAAGAAGTCGGCGTGGATGTTGTGAATGTCCTGCACGCTGTCCAGGTCGATGATGACGTCCATATCGTTGCCCTCGAATCCCAACCAGTTGAAGTTGTAGTTCATAATGCCGAACACCCCGTCCACTAAGGCTTTTGGGCCGCCCACGTCGTAGGCGCTGTTCCACGGCGTCAGGCTCGTGATGGACTTGCCTTGCGCGATGTTCTGCTGCGTGGATTTGCGGATGAAGTTGTCGATGTTGCCGCGCATCTGCTCCGGCGTGAATCTGATTTCATCCAGTTTGGCAACGCCCAATCGCTGGCAGTCGGCCACGAAGTTGTCGGCCATCTGGAGCATTTCCGGGCGCACGACCTTCTGGCCGTTCTCTATCTTGAAGTAGGAGAGTTCGGGCGACACCTCGCTCATGGAGAGTTCCAGGACGGCGAAGTCCAAGGCCATTTCCAAAAGCCGCAGGCGGTCGTCGTAAGTGCGCAAGTCGTATTTTGGACCGTGATCGCAGTCGCGGAAAGTGCAACAAGGGGAGTCCTCATCGAAGGGCTTTGTCTGTTTGGCCTGCGCGAAGAGGGCCCTGTAGAACTTGATTTTGTCGGGTGCAAGATAGCCGTTTTTGGCGTCAATAGGGTAGCCGTAGATGTTGAGGAACTGCTTGGAGTCGCGTAGCGCCTGCGTCAGGGTGTCGAGATACTGGCGGATGAACGGTGCGCGGTTCGCCCCGTAATGGGCGATGAGGAAGCGCTCGCGCAGACTGTCGACATTGACGTTCACATTCCACAGCAGGTGCGCAATGAGGTAGGTGCGCCACGCGTGGCAATCGCTGATGTCGAAGGCGGAGCCCTGCTCGTAAATCATCGGGATGCCGTGCTGGTGAAAGTTCTGCAGGTTGGGCTGGATGACATGCAGATTGGGGAACGGATCCATGTAGTTGCGGAATTGCACCACATAGTCCCATAGCAAAATGTTGTGCGTGAGGGCGGTCCATCCCTCCATATCGCGTTGGAACGACTGGTCGGCGGGACTCTCGGCAATGGGCATCTGCCGTTGGCACTCGATGGAGCAGAACATGATGTTGACGTTGTCGGCGGGCTTGATGTTTTGCGGTGGGCGACGCGTCTGCTGGTAGGCGAGGGTAGAGATGGTCTTGTCGGGAAAACGGGCCGCCACCTGGTTGACGAAGTGGATGAGCGTGCCGGACGGGCCGCCGTAGAGCGAGTCGAGATGGCGGCAGTGCGGACAGGTGCAGGAAAACTCGTTGTCGTTTTGCGACACAGACCAATACTGCTTTTCAGGCGCCTGGGCGATGTGCTGCGCCAAGTTTTGGCACACGACTTCCAACACTTCGGGATTGCTTAGACAGAGCTGCCCGTCGCGGATGCGACGACCGTGCAACTCAGAGAACCATTCGGGATGCTCGTCGAAGTAGGTGTCAACGGGAACGAGTTTCTGGAAGGTGTGCACGAAAAGTCCCCAGTCTTTGTTGAACTCCTCGCGGCAGGACAGCTTGTGCCAGTCGGCATAGCCTGCGGCCTTGTTGGGCAGGTTGTGCAGCGTCTCGCGATATTGGAACGAGGGGTTCTGCAGGTCGTGGAGGCAGAGGGTGCGTTGCTTGGGAGTGGAAAAGAAGAATACACCCTCGCTGCCCTTGTCGGTGATGGTGATGTCGAAATAGTTCTCTAACAGATGATAAACACCGTACAGCTCGGACTTGCCGTGCTTGCCGAGGATAAATAAATTCTTGCCGTCGGTGTGGAGCAGAAAGCCGTCGTCGCGGATTTGGTCGCCGTACTTTCTGTAGAGTTTTTCCGACTGCTGGCATCTGCCAATGAAGATGGCGAGATTGCCTTTGAAATGGTCGGTGCAGGCTAAGGAATCGTCCCCAATCAAAGAGCGAAGATAGCCGAGGTAGAGCGACAGTTGGTCGGCGGCTAACCATTGCGCATCCGTGGGATGTGAAGGCAAAACTATGACGTAGTGGGTGTTGGCATTAAAGGTTATGGGCTTCTGGGCCATGGCGCCGAAAGTAACCAATAAGATAAGTATCGAGAGTGTCGTTTTTTTCATAGGGGGAGATGCTGGGTTGTAAAGTGGTGCAAAAGTAATTCGTGTCCATTCGTGCTAATTCGTGGGAAATATACAAATATGTGATTCCCTTTGAATATGCAGACCATTTATTAAAACCGTCTTCCCAATTTGGCGGCCTTACGGGCCTCTTTTTTCGTCATAGGTACGACGTCCTGTTCGAAATCATCGTCCGGCAACTGGAATGTGATGGGGACTGTATAATAGCATCTAACGGCATTCCCCTGGTTGGTGGCGGGTTTCCAGCCCGTAAACTGTCGCACTGCCTTGACGGCTGCGCTATCCAACAATGGATGAACTGAATTTTTAACCGTCACATTAGAAACGGAACCGTCTTTTTCAATGACAAATTCCACCAGAATCGTTCCTTGGATATGGTGGTTCCTTGCCGCTTCTGGGTATTCAATATGTTGAACGATGAACATATTCATCGCATCCGTTCCTCCCGGATATTCTGGCATCACTTCTACGAATCTATAAATGGATTCATCACTTGTGTCGGCTTCGTTTTGTGCCCAACCGAAATTCAGGCACACGGCCATTAGAAAATAAAAGAAGAGGATTTTTTTCATTGTCTTGTGATTTATTATTTCTTTCAAATTTCTTGTGATGAAGTATCGCACTCCTCATTATAGTCTTTCGAGTCCAGCAGGATGATTCCCAAACCATATTCGGAGAAACCGAAAACAGTCAACAGCAGTAACCAGATGCGCTTCTGCATGTTGTAAGCACGCAACTCGAGGAACGTCAATATCGCCAAAATCACAAATACGGTCATCGGAATATAGGAAAGCACGATGAAGGTGAATTGCCATTGATAAAGATTGGTCATCAATGTTAATATCGAGGTGAGTATAGAGGCACATAAGCATAGCACCATAAAACGGGACAAACGCAAGGGCTTGCTTATCGTTTCGGAATGCTCGATTTGGATGATTTGGAATAAGCTGAATGCCATTCCTATAGCGGCATAGAAATAGGTGAAAACAGCGGTCAGGATGGTCATCATAAGTCCGATGCCTTTCTTACGATAGGGTAGCAGGTCGAAAAAGACGATGACGACTATGACTCCTCGTAACACTTTGGATATTATCAGAGAATTATGTAACTTGAAGTCAAAGAGCAAAGTCCCGTCTGGACGAGTGATAGGAGATGCCAGGTCAAGAATGACGTGTAGATTGGAATACAACACCAATAACGCGGCAGCAACCATATATTTAATGGCCATACGCACAAAAGATTCATCCTCACGATACTTCTCGCAAAGGTAATAACACAGCACCCCGAACAGACCTGTGAACAGCGTTGCCAAGCAGTATAGCCAGGAAAATCTGTGATGGCGGCAGAGATCTACAGTGAACAGTACGGTAATTACCACATTAAGTAGATTCAAATCTACAAGCGCCCAGCTACTGTAGTCAAACACTTTGTCAAAAATCATGTTGGGGATTGTCGGGATTAGCGAATCGACAATACCTAACAGCCCAGCGAAAATCAATGTGGCCAAACCATATTTGAAGAGATGTTCCTTTTCCATATTATATTGTTAAATTGAGTGAATAACAGCCATTCTCTTTGCAAGACAAGAAAGGACAGTTGCGATTTTTAGTTTTTCACGCACCGAACCGATACGCCGGTGCTTTTGACATCAGAAGAAAATGTCACAATACTATTTGAAGTTTGAAGGAATAACCTGCGGGCGATGTTGACATTCTCCTCAGTGGCACTCCAGAAATATGCGAAGGAACCGAAATTGTGGGGGCTGGTGGCATAAGCACCTGCAGGAAGCGCTGAAAAGCCCGTGGCATTATTCGTTTCTGGATCATAGCCAGGGGTGTTTTCATTAGGACTGCTTTCCCAACCCCGAGTGCTGGCTAATGCTTTGGCGACACAGGTGCTGTCGCCATTATATATGTACGGGCTTTGACTGCCCACATAAGTTAGCAGCTGTGTCCATTCAGCTTCGCTGGGCACGTGCCAGCCGGTAGGGCAAATGCCCTGTACGCCGCCGGGGTTGCTGATAGATGTGGAATTATTCATCACCGCCTTCCAATTGTATAGATAGCCGTATGAACTCACGTTGTTGCTGTCATTGTTGGGATAATATCGGTAAGCCACATTGAAACTTGAGGTGCTTCCACAATCGATGATTGTGCCATTTGCGTATCGTGTGGCCCTCAGGTTCTCCTGCATCCAGCACTGCTGGCCCAATAGCACGGTGGGGTAAACATTGCCGTCAATGTCTGTGACGGTGGCGGTACCCGGACAAGGCCCGCCGTCAACTGGCTCGCCCAAAGTGGGAAATTGCAGCAAGAAGTCCTGCGATTCATTTTGATCTTGTAGGATATGCTGACTTTCCAATTCCGTTCCGTTGATGGTGGCATAACCCACATACTCCATCTGGTCACCGTAAGAGAACGGATTGTTGGTAGATCCCTTAATGCCGCCTTTGTCTTGTGGTAACGTCTGGTTAGTGTTTTCAGCGCCAACGTATTCCACTGAGTTCATCGCACATCGTCCGTTGTTCACCATCTTTACAGTTGATGATTTACCGTTTTGTCGGGCGGTCAGGAAATAAATGCCGGCCTTGACAAGTTGTACGCGATACTGGTGCTGACCTGGTTGGAGGGGATTTTTTGCAGATGCAACTAATTGGCCTTTAGCGTCTATGACATGGATGGCGACATCCCCGGAGTGTGCCGCAAACAGTGTGACATCTGTAACGCCGTTGAACGGGTTGGGGGTGCTTGGCAATAGCTCTAAAGTGTTGGTCGTGACATAGTCCTCAACGCCTGTGCCGACTTGCATTATCAGGGTCGTGTCTGGCCAGGTGATAGTTTCCGTCCAACCTTTTGTCAAGTTGTGGATGATCACTCTGTTGAGTTGGCAATATTGGTTATTGATATCGCATCCGGTGAAAGTCAGCGTTACCGTTCCCGTTTGGCTCCGAGTGACTGATACAGCAAACAATAATAAGATAAGGGGTAATAATTGCTTCATAGTGTTTGTTTTAATAAGGAGCGGCTCTTTTCAAGAAGAGCGCAAAAATACAAAATATTGTCGAAGACAATGCAACTTGTTGAAATTATTGTATTTTTGCAACTCATTTAACAACTAAAAACGCCTCGGTTTTTTCGGGGCCAAAACAGTTCACTTTGAATTTTGGCTAACGGACTTCACGAAGTTCAGAGGGACGGCGCGAAAATGTTAAAAATAGAAGTCCCCTTTAATATTATGAAAAAGTATTTATTACCCCTTTTAATGATTGTGTTGTTGGCTTCTTGTGAAAAACCGGTGCCTGCAGATGGTATTATGCACAACGCTGTCAAGGATTATGATGGAAACATCTATGATGCTGTACGAATCGGAGAGCAGGTATGGATGAAGCAGAATTTGAAAACCACGCACTATGCGGATGGTACGCCCATTCCAATGGCTGCTCGCCTGGAGGATGATTCGTATGAGGTTTCTTATACAGAACCGCTTTGCTATTATCCGGATGCGCTTCCCGCCAATGTGAATCTTTTTGGTATGTTGTATAATTGGATGGCCGTTTTGGGGAATGATCAGCCTTCCGAAAGCAATCCCAGCGGTGTGCAAGGTGTATGTCCCAAGGGTTGGCATTTGCCTTCTGATGCAGAATGGCATCAGCTGACGGACTATGTGAGCAGCCGTGACGAATATGTCGGCGGTGATGATCCCGTCAATATCGCTCAGGCGTTGGCTGACGATGGCATGTATTGGGAAGCCTGTGGCACGGAATACGCTCCCGGTGCGGGTGGCTCCGCCAATAATGCGACCGGTTTCTCTATCCTTCCGGCAGGAGGTTGCTATCAGGGAATCTTCTTAAGTTTTCATTACTACACTAATTTCTGGTCCTCAACAGACTACAATAACACGGCTGCGTACACTGGTCCAGAAACTGGTTTTGGAACCCCTTATGTAAACCATACGGTCAACGATAAGACAAACGGACTCTCTGTCCGTTGCGTCAAAGACTGATGCCATAAGGCTAGATTAAGTTCAAAGGGGGATGGTTTTTAGTTTAAAGTTTAAGGTTTAAAGTTTAATCGATTGTCCCAATAGTAATAGTTAAAAGCCAATCTTGTAAGTTCCGTTTCCGTAGGTTTTTCCGAAAATATCGGCGGTGACGCCTACGGGGATGGTCACTTCCATACCGCATTTGCTCAACACCAATCCGATGCCTTGACAGATGCCTGCTCCGCAACCGTAGAGCACGCCTTTGAATGGCAGTTTCAACCTGATGGCGGAGGTTGTTTCACCCTCCTTTTTAGTACCTTTGGAAAGAATGGACATCGCGATGCCCGTTAGGGTGACACACATACCCACAATCGCTAAGGGACGCATTTGTTCGCATAACATCAGTCTGCCCGTGATGGCTGCGGCGGGTGCGGACAGACTCATAAAGAGCTGTCCGAAACGCGAACCGATAAGAATGTACCCCTGGAAACGGCAGTAGTCGCCGATAACATAGCCCACCATCAGCTATCATACGTAACGCATCTTCCTCCCAACCATTTCGAATGATTGAACGTGCGTTGGAAAATCTACTTTGTTGAGCAAGAACAGACAATGAGTTATATCGTGGATATCTACGACTAATTTCTTGCCAAGTAATATTTGGATCTTTTTTTAGGGCAGGATATAAGATGGTCAAATAGACTTCCATTCCTATGGATTTTAGTTTTGTTGCTAAAGCATTTCGCTCAGATACAGTATCAATCATGATTGTTTTGTTTTTCGTTTAAAATGATAAAATCAGCCTAAAATTCGTTATTCATCGTTGTGATCTTTCGAAATCCATCAGGATGATTTTCAAACCAACGGACGCTGTTGACGGACGCAATGAATTGCGTCCCTACCTATTAAACCTTAAACTTTAAACCTTAAACTTTAAACATTTGCCATCAAGTACGTAGTTTGACATTCCGACTCCTTTGCCTGAAACTACTTCTCCACCGCCTCCAACATCAGCTCTCCCAGCCCAATGTGATAACCCTCAGAGAAGAAGCGGATGGTGCCATTCTTATCCACTACGATGCAGACGGGGTTAAGACCGTCGTGCTTCTCGGTGAGTCCGTGGAGGATGATGTCCATCGTCTTCTGATAGCCGTTTTGCGTGACCGCAAGGTTCTTGGGCAATTTCTTAGAGGATTTCCAGTTGGCGTTGTTGGCGATGAAGACCATCGGGCCGTTCCACTGCTCATAGTCGCCCTGCTTGGCTTCCAGCTCCTTAACCAAGTGGTTGACCGGTTCGGTGCCCGGGGTGACGAGGCAGAGGATGAGGCGGTCTTTGCCGCTTTGCGTCATCAGACTTTGCAGGGACTGCCCATTGACTAAAGTCTGGTCAACATCGATACGGCCGTACTCGTTGGCGCGAGCCACTAAGGGGCGCAGCGTGATGGTCTTCTCTACGGTGCCGTTGGTCGGCACGTTGAAGAACTCCATCTGCGAGAGCACGTCGCCGTTGCTGTAACGGTTGCCCGTGGATAGGCAATAGGAACCGGCAGGAACGCTCAACTCAATAGGATTGCCTTCTACACGCGGGTCGCCCTCGAAGTCGTAAGAGACGTATTCGCCATTCACGAAGCGCTGCAAAGTGTAGTGCGGGTAATAGACATAGCTGTTGGGATTGTGCAGAATGATGGTGGCATCATCTTGAAACTTGGAACCTGAAACCTGAAACTTCACATTCTGCCATTCGCCTTTTTCCCACGCATAAAGCTCGCCGTTGGAGTTGTCCATATAGGCTGGCACACCGAGGGAACGGCAGAGGGCCACGAAGAAGATGCCGCGGGAATGGCTGTCGGCGCGCTTGCCGGCCAGCACGCCCATCGGACTGATGGGGCAGTTGTAGTAGTTGCAGTCGTTATCGACCACGATGGTGGTGTCCACATATTGGCGAAGCTGTTCGATGGTGGGGATGGTGTGGAAGATATGCTTGTGGCAGACACCCAAGATGTCGCGGTCGGGGCGCAGCAGCTCGTTGGAGATGCGGGCGGGCAGCATACCCTTGACGAACACGTCGCGCGGCCACCACTCGTTGTTGTAGTAGTGGAGCTGTGCTTCCAGGACGTCGGCGGGCGCGTCGCGCAAGTCTTTGTCACTCAGCGCAGCAATGTATTCGGGAATCAGATAGTGCTCGTTCACCGTGCTGTGCATATCCAAGAACTTCATGATTTCGGCATAGTTGCCTTCGCTGCGGCGGACGATGTCGTAGAGTTGCTCGTCCGTGAAGTTGGCGTTGTGATAGCCGGCTTTGGCCAGGGTCTCCTTCGTGGGCCAGGTGTTGCGGTAGGCTTCGCGCAGGGAGTCTTCGTAGTGCTTGCGCTGGTCGTTGCGGGCAATGCGCTCGGGCGTTGATTGCGTGAGGTTGGCGCCACCCGTGGGCGGACAGATGTCGAGGTTGTCGGTGTATTCCTTGGGCGCGCTGTTGTCCTGAAGGTTGAGTTGCAGGGTCAGCGTTTTCTGGGTGCGGCCGTCCATCTTGGCGTAGGCGAAGTGGTCGTCTTTGTTGGCCCAGATGCGCAGGTCGCCCTTGCCGGTGAGGATGGAGGCCTGGCCGTTGGCGTCGGTCTGGCGGGCGGCGAGCGTGTAGTATTCCGCGTAATTGTAGAGTTGGAAACGCACTGTGGCGTCCTTCACGGGCTGGTTGTGCTCGTCCACGACCGTGACGGTCATCTGGACGGTCTCGGCGTAGTTGGCGAGTGTGTTGATACAGGAGTAGTATTGCGTTTTCTTGTTCACCTCTTCAGGGCCGTTGTAGCGGCCGAAGACGTTGGTGTGTACCATCATCGTGCGGGAGGCGGGCACGGCAAACCAGCCCATATTGAGGTCTGGCTCGGGTTCGCAGGCACCGAGGAAGTACCATTTGCCATCCACCCAGACTTCCACCCAGGCGTGGTTGTCGTCGCAGTGTGCCCAGCGCGGGGTGTAGCATTGGCGGGCGGGAATGCCCACGGCGCGTAAGGCCGTGACGCCCAACGTGCTCTCTTCGCCGCAGCGGCCGTGCGAGGTGCGCAGGGTGGCGAGTGGCGCGGAGGTGCGCACATCCGCGGGCTGGTAGTCCACATTTTCGTGACACCAGTGGTTGACCTCCAAGGCGGCCTCGTACATACTCATATTCTTGATTCTGTCTTTCAGCTGGTGAAAAATGTAGGCGCGGGCGGTGTCAAGGTCCTCATTGTTGACGCGGTGAACCAATACGAAGTGGCGGAAGATCTCTGCGGGGATGGTCTTGCCCCAGCTGAACGTCTCGCGTGCCTCAAAGGCAATATCAACCTGCTGCTTGAAGAAGTCGATGCCGTAATCCACCATATCGCTTTGCGGCATATAGGCATACAGAAATTGCAGTGCGGCCGCTTGCTGAGCCGTGTATGTAACAGATGATGCCGACAAGTTTGCTATTGCCTGCTGAACATCTTTAGGAATTTCCCTACGTTGTTGGTAGTCCTGTTGCACTTGTTGGAAGTACGTAGGATCGTTGCCGAATAGGGGAGCGAAGATGTTGTGGTCTTGTGCGAAAGAGGTGATTGCGGAGAGCAGAATCACAGCCGTCAGGGTAAGGATTTTTCTCATAAGATGTATTTTTCAAAAACGGCAGCAAAGATACAAGAATAATTGAGAAAGGGGAAAGGAAAGAAATGCTGGTGAACAACTGTTGTGTGAGTATCTTTTTGATTGGCGACAAGCAGACCGAATTTTCCTATCATTATTTGGGACCGAAGTCCAAAAAAAAGAGTGAGGAATTGCTCAAAGGACCAGATCTAATTGAATTTTTTTAATTAAAAATCGCTGTAAATAATTAATCGTTACTGGTTTATGACTTTGAGGTTTTGTGTCTTATAATTTTCTTTATGCTAAAAACTTATAAAGTGTACATTTTGTTTGGAAAAAGTGTACATTTTGTTTGGGCGATTATAATAAGTATTATAAAATTCGTGATTTATAATTTACTTTTTTTATATTACCTAATTGTCTTTGCATTTCAGTTTCTCCCCATTTTTTTGGTTTTCTTTTTTTATTGAAAAACCGAAAACCATTAGAAATCCAATTATCTCTGTATTCTGAAAAAGATATACCTTTTGATTCATCATCAAAACCAAATTCGTATCCACAACAAGGACAGATAACATAAGTAGGGAAACCATATGAGTCATACGGAACTTCTGGCAAATCATCATATCCACAAACTGGACAAATATTCAATTCTTCTTTGGTTAAACTTTTATAATCCATCGATACCTAAATCTGTTTTGTTTTGTGTCTTATAATTTTCTTTATGCTAAAAACAATAATGGCATCACCCTTTCTCCATGTTTACGGTGTGTAAAATAGGTAGCAAGGA
>JAKSMC010000036.1 GCA_024400835.1 Bacteroidales bacterium | reverse complement strand
GTCTAATACGCTACGGCACTTGGTTTGGTACTCCTCGCCATGAGGTTTCTAAGTACGCTCGTGTCAAAGTGGATATCCCTAACTGCATGGATGACATCTGGAAGGTGGATGTGATGAAACGTAATGCAGAAATTCCGACCGAATTGGCAAAACTGCTGGAGAAAACAATAGGTAACCTTATTGCCAAATCCACTCGTCAGACCAAGTTCCGCGGACGCAAGGTGACTGCACCTGATGAGAAACAAGTCTATGTCTGGGATCGTATTGAGTCGCGCCAAGACTACTTCTCATACAAAATCAATCGAAGTAACTGTTTCATTCAATCCGTCCTTGACCAATTGGATGATTCCCAAAAGACGGCTGTAGAACTCATGTTGCAACAGATTGAGAATAATATACCAATCCACCAGATGCACCTCGACCATGACGACAACCATATCGACCGTGCAGTAGAGGATGATCAGTTGAATAACCTGTTCGAGCAAGCAGCTATGGCTATTGATTGGCAGGTGTGCAAGGGAAATCCGCTTGCCCAAGCGGTTAAAACTGTTATGGATTGTGAGCAGTTCCGTAACAATCCGGATTTGCAGAAACTCATTAACAAGAAGTACGCGCTATGACAATAGAAGAATTAGAGGAAGCGAAAAAAGCCTTGCGCTTAACGCTCGAAACACAACGTGATGCTATCACCATTACCAAAGAGGAATTGGTGATGTTCGTGGAGTTCCAGTCGCACTTTTGGAAGAAGTGGATTGCTACTCCCGAGGACAAAGAGGCTTTGGTTACCTATCTGGAGAACTACATCTTTGTCAAACATGACCATGATGGCTATGCTATCGTGAGTGATGAGCCTTTCGATAATACGTGGTACACCAAGAACAAACCAAAAAACGAGTATTTCTGGAATTTGTTCAGCTTGTATCATGCGCAGAAGGGCGACCTTGATCGTGCTTCCCTTAACAAACTCGGTGAGACTACACTCCCTAATTTGATGAATTGTATCGGCAATCCGAACGAGCAACTAACCAAACAACGTAAGCGTTATGGTCTCGTTCTGGGTGATGTGCAGTCGGGCAAGACTAGTACGTATTCTGGCTTAATCTGTAAGGCTGCGGATGCAGGAGTTAAGGTCATCATTCTTTTAGCTGGTATTACAGAGACACTTCGCCAGCAGACACAAGAACGTATAGAGGAGGATATTGTTGGTCTAACTATTCGTACCGATAGTTTCCAAGCTACCAAGACCTCCAATGTGGGTGTGGGTACACTTCCAGGATGGGAGAACAAGGTAACCACCTTTACCCTTTATGAGGATGACTTCAATATGGCACGTGCAAAGTCCATGTCATCTATCGGAACGCAGCAGTCTATTGTCCTCTTTGTGGTTAAGAAGAATGTCCCTGTACTTACGCACTTGCTGGAGTGGCTTACCGGGCCGAACCAACATCTTAATGCAGAGGGAAAACTGCCGTATTCACTCCTCCTGATTGATGACGAGGCAGATAATGCGTCTATCAACACCAAGGACAGTACGATTGATCCCACAGCTACCAACCGCAAGATTCGTGAGATTTGTGAGGTATTTATGAACTCCAACTATGTCGGTTTTACGGCTACGCCTTATGCCAACATATTCATCAATCCGGACACGGATGAGGATATGGTGGCTGCTGATCTTTTCCCAAAGGATTTCATCTATGTGCTTCCGACCCCCGACCCCTATATTGGTGCACAACGCATATTCGGAGAACCATCTAAGGAACATCCTAATTATGGCAATTGCTCCTACATGCTGGATAACTGCTATATTACGGATATAAAAGAGCCTTCTATCGCAGATGTTCGTGCTATGTCCGAGCGCCAGCAGATTGAGAGACCGATTTACTACAAGCACAAGAAGATTTGGCGTGGTCCACTTCCTAATTCTCTTGTAGAGTCTATCCGCTGCTACTATTTGGCTAATGCTATCCGCGATTTAGACCTAGAGCAATTTGCCGCGCCTCGTACGATGTTGGTTAATATCTCCCGTTTCGTAAGTGTTCATTCGTATTTGAAAGGGGAAATTGATCAACTCGTGACCAATGATTACAAGGAGATTCGTGTTAACTTCAGTACGGAGCAGAGTCGTAATACACAAAACGATTTATACAATGAGCTTCATCGCTTATTCAACTTGCACTATTCCAACTGTGATTACACATGGGAACAAGTAGGTGCGAAAGAGAACTTGCTCCGTGGAGAGAAACCGAAAGTAATTGTTGTCAACGGTTCCAAAGAGTCGCGAGAGGACACCCCGAACTATAAAAAGCATCCGTCTTTGCGTCTTATTGCCGTAGGTGGTCTGGCGCTATCCCGAGGTCTTACCCTCAAGGGACTTTCCACCAGCTATTTCTATCGCAATACCTGTACGTACGATGTGCTTATGCAGATGGGACGTTGGTTCGGCTATCGTCCACATTACGAGAAAGTATGCCGTATTTGGATCACCAATACAAGTGCCAACTGGTATCGTGAGATTGCTGAAGCCACCGAGGAACTCAAATCCGAACTGGCACACATGAACTCGCTCGAACTTACTCCTCGCGAGTTTGGTCTGCGCATCCGTCGTGATGATACTGCGTTGGAGATTACCGCTCGCAACAAGATGCGTACGGCTGGTAAGTGTGAAGTGCGTACTTCTTATTGGGGTGATGTCTTTGAGACTCCGTATTTTAGCACCATTCCGCAAGATAATACTATCAATATAGATGCTACTAAGATGTGGTTGCATGGTATTGTCAACGATGGCGCTAAAGTGGAGAAAGTCCGTGGTCGTGCGTCCTTCATTCTTTACGATGTACCGGTATTCAATATCGCAGATTTCTTGGGCAAGATCCGTACTTCCGACAAGAACCTGAAATTCGACAGAACGAATATCACCAACTTTATAGGTTTCAATAAAGAGGAACTTGCTCTGTGGGATGTGATTGTTGTAGGTGGTACTGGTTCCGAGGTTACAGGCTTCTTCCCTGATCCCAATATCGTCATCAACGCATCAAAGCGTATCTTTAGCGTACGTGGCGATGGTGAGGGCTTCTCGTTTACCCAACAGGGCGTTGTTAGCGGTAATAACGATGGCAGTATCGGATTGGCTGACCCCAAGCGAGTAAAGGAGGAGTATATGGAGAAGGAACATACCACCAAGGTCAATCGTTGCACATGGTTCAAGCATGTTAACCGCAAGCCGGCTTTGTTTGTCTATCCGGTTATTGCGTCCAACTATGCTGCGGCAGAACCCGTTTTGGCCGATTATCTACGCAAGGTGGGGGAGAATCCTGTTATGGGTTTCTCTATCGGTTTCCCTGGATATGGTCACGATTCCGACACACGTTCCTACTATACCAACGTAGTATATCAAAATAATGATGGTCTTCCCGAGTCCGAGGAGGACGAATAATATATTGTCGCTATGATTACTGATTACGACTTTAACTTAGCCTCTGGCTCTAACTCTTGGAAGCGTGTAGGCGATACGCATCCTGTCAATCTTTACTACGGTAAGGATGAGCACGGACGTAATGCTATCGAGTTTTCGGGGCAGTTCATCATCAATCGCAAAATACATTCATCTGTCGTTATTGAGATTACCCATTACAACAATCTCGATGGTGGCAAATCGATCGTATTCTCTCTGCTGGATAACAAACTGCTGCGGCCATTCTGTGATTTCCTCAATTCGATGATTGAGGCCACTTCTCAGTATAGCCTCTCCAATCAGGATGCATACCATGCCGTTTGTGAGGTCTATTTTATCATGCAGAAGATGTTCCGCTCCAATACGGATATTTTATCAGAGGCAGAGATCAAAGGCCTGATAGGTGAGTTACTCTTCTTGCGTGACCGATTGTTTTCGGAACTCGGAGAGACAAAGGCTATTGGCGCATGGAGTGGTGCCGAAAAAACGCGCAAGGACTTTGCCCTCGATCATGAGTGGTACGAGGTCAAGACCATCGACTATGGCAAAGATACGGTTCACATCTCATCCATCGAGCAATTGGACAGTCCTATTGAGGGCGCACTCGTTATCTTCCAGGTGGAACGTATGGCAGAGGAGTATATTGGTCTAACGCTTAATAAACTGGTGACGCATATTCTCAGCCTCATTCCATCCGTCAACGATAAAGACATCTTTGCTTCCAAGCTGCAAGACGCACACTATTCGTTCAATCCCAAATATGATGAATTTGTGTACGAATTGCGTGCTGCGGACGAGTATCGTGTAACTTCGGAGTTCCCACGCATTACACGTGCCAACATTTCGCCGGCTATTGCCAAGGCAAGTTTCGACTTAACTATTGCAGAAATTTTACCCTATAAGAAATAACTACACCCCATGACCATCGAAGAATACCGTGAGGAGTTTCTTGCACAATTACGAAATAATGCGCAAGTAGAGGGCAACCTCAATCAGCACCAGTTCATTAAGGAGGCTGTTGAACTCTTGGAGAAAAATGAGGAGTTGATGAACCCTGTCATCTTCCATTGCAATATGAAGTCGCGCAATCGCAACCTTGGTTTTCATGCTTATGCCTATGGTGAAGCTGATTCTACCATCCAGTTGCTCATTACCGATTTTGTGGATAGTCAGGATGCTGGTGCCCTCACCAACGAGGATATTCGTACTCTCTACAATAAGATGCAGTATTTTATACAGGATGCTGCTGAAGGTCTTATCTCTAAAGCGGCAAGTGATGAGTCTGACTATATTATTGATATTGCCAATGAGTTCCGACAGAAGATTGGCAAGATGGAAACGACCGAGGTGACTGCTTTCCGCTTCTTTATTGTTACCAATAAAACACTATCTAATCGTGTCAAATCGTTAGAGCAAGAGAATCTGCTTGGTCGTCCTTCTATACTTCAGGTGTGGACGCTCGAACGTTTCTACGACAACTTCCGTAGTTCGCAGAGCGAGCGCATTATGATTGATTGTAAAGAATGGGGCGTAGATGGCATCCAATGTCTCAAAGCCAATATCTCCCAATCCAACCAGTTCGATTCTTATATGGGTATCGTGCCGGGGCTCATGCTTGCTAAACTATTCAAACGTTACCAAGGCCCACTATTGGAAGGAAATATCCGTTGCTTCCTTAGTGCAAAGGGTAAGGTGAACAAAGCCATCAAGTCAACCATCATTGGAGATAGCCCGGAACGTTTCTTTACCTACAACAACGGTATCGCAGTTGTGGCTAACTCAGTTACGCTCTCGCCTGACGGACATTATATTACGGCTTTCGATGGCTTCCAGATTGTGAATGGTGGTCAAACTACGGTCTCCCTTTGTAATGCCTATATCAAGGGCGAAGCTCCGGAAGGTAACTTGGAGAAAATATTCGTTCCTATGAAACTGACGGTACTCAATTTCGCCTTAGACGATATTGACGATCCCGAACTGCTTCAAAAGAGCAAGGACGATTACAACGAACTTGTTCAGCAAATTGCGCGTAGTTCCAACTGGCAGAACCCGACTAAGGAAGCCGACTTCTTCTCCAACGATCCCTTCCATCGTGATATGGAGCGTCTCTCCTTGCTTATCGAGAACCAAACGCCTCCCAAGCCCGGTCAGGTCAATGGTACGTTCTGGTTCTATGAGCGCTCTGCCCATCGTCACGAGCAGGCGACCTTCAATATGTCAACGACCAAGCGTAAGCAATGGCTTGAACAACATCCCAAGAATCAAGTTGTTACCAAGGAGAAGTTGGGCATCTATTTCAATACGCTCGAACTCCGTCCAGATAGCGTTTGTAAGGGTCCTGTTAACAACTGGGATTTGTTCTCGGCAAATATCGTTGACCTGAAGAAGAAAAATCCGGCAGCTATCAATAGCTACTTCTTCCGCAAAATGGTATGCGTTAAGATTTTGTTTGACCAGACTGACAAGATGATAGGCAAGGCCGATTGGTATCCGGTTGGTGGTTACAAGGCTATGTACGTTCCTTATACAATCGCCAAGATAATCGCATCACTTCCGGAAGGTAAAGAGCTTGACTGGAAACGCATCTGGCGTATGCAGGAAATATATCCGTCTTTGGCGCGTCAAATAGAGATTGTTGCTCCGCAGACCATGAGGTTCTTGCATGATATTAGCAAGGGTGGTAACGAACGTACCTTGGCTATTAAAGAAGAAACGTGGAAAGAGTATCGTAAGCAGCCTTTAACGCTAACGGATGAGTTCCTGAATGATGCTACAGAAACCTCGTTTGAGAAAGAGGAAGCAAAATCACAGGAGCGCAAGGCACGTTTTGATATTGCTACTGATATGTGGGCAAAATATATCTCTCTTGGTTCTAAATACTTCGAAAGATTATATGATGATATGAATCGTTTGAAACTATTGAATTATGCAGATAGAGAGACGGTTCGCATCTGTGCGCTAAGTGTAGCTAAAGGGAATTTATCTGATAGGCAAGTTAAACGCCTATCTCAAATAATGGACAATCTTCAAAACAAAACTGATTATATAGTCCCTGAGAAGTAGACAACCTTTATTATTGACACTGTTATGGTGAGTATAATTAGAATTGTTAAAAGAGATAATGAAAATGATTGAAATTGGCCACCATTTTAAACTTCCATTTTTAGAATAACCTCCCTATGTCCCACACCCTAACCCTCACTTGCCCGCACTGCGGACACACGTTTGAAAGAACCTACGGCGTGAATGTCGTGGGGCAGGCCACCCTCTACTGCAATCGCTGTGGCAAGGGCCGCTATGTAGATTTAAGCCTGGGCTGGGAACCGCTGCCCGACTGCGAATGCGGCGGCTCCTTCGACGCCGACGCTAAAGGCCGCTGCCCTCAATGCGACAATGTGCTGTAACCGTCTTCCACACCGAACGCAGGGCCAATAGCCACGTAGGACTCGAGAGGTGAGAAGTGAGAAGTGAGAAATGTGGGAGACTCCACAAAGTCAATGGTCAAAGTCAATGTTAAGGGCACCGGCTACTTCGTCGGGAAGTCTTCCATCACCCCGGAGAACGGCAGGTGCATGCCGGCAACGACGAGGTGGTTGTCTTTTATATATTGGTAGTACTCTTGGCGCGTCTTGACGGACATTTTCTGGTCTTGGTCGTACTTGGCGCTGAACTCCGGATGGGGCAGTTGCAGCGCGGCGGCGTGCAAAAGGTCGCCGATAATCAGCACGCTGCCAACCTGGTACAACGTGTGCCCGGGCGTATGGCCCGGTGCAGCCTTCGTGACGATGTCGCCCAAGATGGTCTCGCCCCCGTTGAACGTCTGCACTCGCCCCTCGTAGGCGGCTAACATCTTCTGGACGCCCTTGTCCGTCTTCCACGCTTTCACCTCCTCGGCAGAACAATAGACCGTCGCTTTGGGGAAGCTGGCATCCCCGTTGGTCAGCATGCCGCCGATGTGGTCGCCGTGAAAGTGCGTGATGCAAACAGCGCTGATGTCACTGCTTTGGATGTTTAAGGCCTGGAGCAAACTCATCATTTCGCCGCCTTTTTCTGCGCCCAAACCAGCATCAAAAAGGATGTATTGGCCGTTGTGCTTGACAAGGAACACGTTGATGCCGGCATCGGCTTCGCCGTTGGGCATTAGTTCTTTGACAATCTTGGCGTCTGCGTCTGGGAAAAGTGCTGCCGGCATAGTGTTGACTTTGTCTTTCAGCGTCCAAAGCTCTACGTCGCCAAAGCTAAAATTATAAATGGCGTCGTGGCTTGTGTCTTGCGCCTCTTGCGGCTCGGCAACAACGGGTTCGCTCTTGAGTTTGTTGTGGCAGCCTGCCAACGCTACGGACAATACGATGAGTATGAGGTATGTGCGTTTCATATTCGTTTCTTTTTTGATTGTTAGTTCGATACTTGCGGGTTAGTCTCTGACGATGTCGAAGTCCATTTGCTTCTTGATGAGGTCAACGGCTACGACGCGTACTTTTATGCTGTCGCCGAAGCGCAGCGAGCGTCCGTGGTGCAAGCCCACGAGCGTGTAGTTTTCTTCGTCGATGTAGTAGAAGTCGTCGTCAAAGCAGCGCATCGGGATGAGTCCCTCGCATTTGGACTCGGTGAGTTCGGCGTAGATGCCCCACTTGGAGATGCCGGAGACCGTGGCGTCGAAGACCTCGCCAACCTTGTCGGCCAGGTACTCGGCCTGTTTGTACTTCACCGAGGTGCGCTCGGCTTCCGTGGCCTGGTGCTCCATCTGCGAGCAGTGCTTGCAGTACTCCTCGTATTGGTCTTGGTTGACTGACTCCTTGCCGGCCAGGTAGTGGTCGAGCAGACGATGCACCATCATATCGGGATAGCGGCGGATGGGCGAGGTGAAGTGCGTGTAGAATGGGAACGCCAAGCCGTAGTGGCCGATGTTCTCGGTGCTGTAGCAGGCGCGCGCCATGATGCGGATGGACAGCTTGCTCAGCATATCGTAGTCGGCTTTCCCTTTCTGTGCCTCCAACATGCTGTTGAGCGAACTGCTGAACGTCTTCGTGGACTTCGTGTTGAGGTCGTAGCCTAACTTCTTGACGAAGTTCTTGAAAGTGTTGAGTTTCTCGTCCAAAGGTTTGTCGTGGATACGATAGACGAAGACGTTGGGTTTCTTGTCGGTGACGCGCTTGCGGCCGATTTTCTCGGCTACGCGCTTGTTGGCTAACAGCATAAACTCCTCAATCAGCCAGTTGGCCTCTTTCTGCACTTTGAGATAGACGCCGACAGGGTGGCCTTCCTCGTCGAGTTTGAACTTGACCTCTTCGGTTTCGAAGTTCACGGCGTTGTTGTCGAAGCGCTGTTTGCGCATGATTTGTGCCAGGTCGTTGAGTTTGAGGATGACGTCGGAGAGGTCGCCTTCGCCGGTTTCGATAACCTGTTGGGCCTCTTCGTAGTTGAAGCGGCGGTCGGAGTTGATGACGGTATGGCCGAACCACTCCTTATGGACTTTGGCGTTGTCGTCGAGGTCGAACACGGCGCTGTAGCAGAGTTTGTCCTCGTTGGGGCGCAGGGAGCAGAGGTTGTTGGACAGCGCCTCGGGGAGCATCGGGATGGTGCGGTCGACGAGATACACGGAGGTGCCGCGCTCGTAGGCCTCGTGGTCGAGCGGTGAGCCCGGGCGCACGTAGTGGGTGACGTCGGCGATGTGGATGCCGATGCGGTAGAAGCCGTTGTCCAACTTCTCGAAAGAGAGGGCGTCGTCGAAGTCCTTGGCATCCGCGGGGTCGATGGTGAACGTGGTGGCGCTGCGGAAGTCGCGGCGACGGAGGATTTCCTTCTCGGTGATTTCCGTGGGTATGCTGTTGGCTTCCTCTTCGACCTCTTTGGGGAAGGTGAGCGGGAAGTCGTTCTCAGCGAGGATGGCGAGCATCTCGACGTTGTTCTCGCCAGGCTTGCCCAAAACGTGGATGACTTCGCCTAACGGGCTGCGTGTGCCGTTCGGCCAGTCCACGATGACGACCACGACTTTGTCGCCCGACTTGGCCTTCTTCAGCAGGCGGCCCGGGATGATGATGTCGCGGCGGTAATAGACGTTGTCGGGGATGAAGTAGGCCACGCCCTTTTTGATGGAGACGGTGCCCACAATCTGTTTTTTGCTGCGTTGAATCACTTCCACGACCTGTCCTTCGGGACGTTTGCCGCGGCGTGACGGGAAGAGCACGACCTTCACAATGTCGTTGTTGAGGGCGTTGCCCAAGTTGCCGTCGGCCACGAAGATGTCCTCGGATTGCGACTCTTCGGGGGTGTCGTCGGATTTGTTCTCGGGGATGACGAAGGCCATGCCGCTGCGTTTCATCTCAATGCGTCCGATGACGTAGTTGCGGTTGGTCTCCTTGCGGCCGAGTTCCTTGTAGTTGAGTTTGTATTTGCCGCGTCCGGCTTTGAGCATCAGCTTGGCCTGCACCAGGCGGTCAATCTGTTCTTTCACCTGCTCGCGGCCTGCTTTGTCATATATGCCGACCTTGGCGGCAATCTGTTTGTAATTCAGTTTTTCGTTCTTTCCAGAAGCAAGCGCTTCGAGTATTTTCTTAGATAAATTTTCCACGTTGTTTAATTGTTTTCTTTATTTATTGTTTGTAATTCCTTTATCCATTGTCTTTTCGATTTTTTGTTTTGAAAAAATCATACGACGCAAAAACGATGCAAATATAGGGAAATCACCGAATGTTTTAATTCCTAATGATTTTAAAGTTTTTCCCTTCGCTGATGATGAACCAGGCGTCGAGTTCGTCGTGGGCGCGGACAATCTGCAAAGACCGTTCCAAACCGAGCACCATGAATGCGGTGGCGTAGGCATCGGCAGTGGTGCAGTCAGGGGCGATGACGGTGACGCTGAGCAGGTTCGTCTGTTCGGGCTTTCCGGTCACGGGGTTCAGGATGTGCGTGTAGCGAACGCCGTCAGCCTCGAAATAGTTGCGGTAGTTGCCGGATGTTGCCACGGCGCGGTCTTGCAGCGTGAAACTCTTGCTGCTCTCGATGGCCCCGTCGGCAGTCTCCGTGGGTACCTGGATGCCGACTTTCCAGGGCTTGCCGTTCTTGGTGCCGCGGGCGACAATCTCGCCGCCAATCTCCACCAAGCAGTCTTTGTAACCTTGCGCCTGCAGGAAGTCGGCCACCTTGTCGACGGCAAAGCCTTTGGCTATGGCGTTGAAGTTGAGCTGCACGCGTGGGTCGGCTTTGCGGACGTGCCGGTCTTGGATGCTGACCAACTGGCAGCCGACGAACTGCTTTACGGAGTCGATTTCGTGTTGTGGCACCACGTGTTTTTGGTTCTCACGGCCGAAGCCCCAGAGCTCGATGAGCGGCTGGCAGGTACAGTCGAAAGCCCCATCGGTCTGCTTGGAGATGCTGAGGGACTTGCTCAGCACAGTGGCGAAATCGTGGTTCAGCGCCAGGTCATCGCCGCCGTTGATGCGCGATATCAGGGATGACGTGTCGAAGATGGAAAACGTGCTGTTGACCTCCTTCAGCACAGAGTCCACCTGGTGGGGCAGGGTGGCAGAGGGTTCTCCCAAGTAGGTGATGTTGAACATGGTACCGAACGCTGCGCCCGTGAGGTGCTGCACGGCTTGCTGCTTGCAGGAAATGCAGCAGAGCGCCGCCAGACAAATGATGGTGTATATTTTTTTCATGGCCGCGAAGATACAAAAAATTTAAAGGACAATCACGGAGTAGTGCCGCAATTCATTGCGTCCGCTCAGGTCCATATCGTTGCACTGCGGACCGAAAATTTGTGTACCTTTGCGCCTCAAATCATTTTACCCTATGAAAGTACATTTTATCGCTATTGGCGGCAGCGCGATGCACAATCTGGCGATTGCGCTCCGTCTTAAAGGTTACGAAGTTACCGGTTCTGATGACGAGATTTTCGAGCCTGCCAAGGGCCGCTTGGAGAAATACGGCATTCTGCCGGATTCCATAGGCTGGCATCCCGAACGTATCACTCCGGAACTCGACGCAATCATTTTGGGCATGCACGCCCGCATTGACAATCCCGAACTGCTGAAAGCCAAGGAATTGGGACTGAAGATCTACTCCTATCCCGAATATCTCTACGAACAGAGCAAAAACAAAATCCGCATTGTGGTGGGCGGCAGCCACGGCAAGACCACCATCACGTCTATGATCATCCACGTGCTGCAGCAGAACGGCATCGACTGCGATTACATGGTCGGTGCGCAGTTGGACGGCTTCGAAGTGATGGTGAAACTGAGCGAGGAGGCCAAAATTATGGTCATCGAAGGCGACGAGTATCTGACTTCGCCCATCGACCGACGCCCGAAGTTCCACGTTTACCAGCCTACAATTGGAATCGTCAGCGGTATTGCTTGGGACCATATCAACGTGTTCCCCACATTCGACATTTACGTGAAACAGTTTGAGATCTTCGCCAACATGATACCTGCCGACGGCCGTTTCATCTACTGCCAGGATGACGAAGAACTCCCGAAGCTGAGCGAGAAAATCACGGGTACGAACAAGCAGCCCTACGGCGTGCACCCGTATCATATCGACAACGGCATTTCCTATTTGGAAACCGAATACGGCGACATCCCGTTGCAGATTTTCGGCAAGCACAACCTCACGAACCTCAATGCGGCGCGCTATGCATGCGAGTCCGTGGGCGTTAGCGCTGAGAACTTCTACAAGGCCATCGCCACGTTCAAAGGCGCCTCCAAACGCTTGGAATTGGTGGCAAAGAACGAGGTCTGCAATGTGTACAAGGACTTCGCGCATTCTCCGTCCAAACTGAAGGCTACGATTGCTGCCGTGCGCGAACAGTTCCCGATGCGCCATCTCATCGCCTGTATGGAACTGCATACGTTCAGCAGCCTGACAGAAGAGTTTCTCAAACAGTACGACGGCGCTATGCGCGAGGCGGACGAGGCTATCGTCTATTTCTCTCCCGAAGCTATTGCACTCAAGAAACTGCCGCCCATCACGGCTGAGATGATTATGAAGGCTTTCGGTCGCGAGGATCTGACCGTTTTCAACGACTCTTCTGCTATGCAGGAAAAACTGATGCACATCAATCCCGATAATACTGTGCTGCTGATGATGTCCTCTGGTAATTTTAATGGAATTAATTTGAACGAGTTAGGTAAAAAAATTATATCTTTGCGGCCTTAATTTGAATATAAACGTAAAATATTAATACACAATGAAAAAGCTTAGTTTATCATTTTTGCTGGTGTTGGCATTTGTACTTTGTAATGCCCAACCTAAGATCCAATTTGATTCAAACACCTATGATTTTGGCAAAGTCAAAGAAGAAGGTGGCAAAGTTACAGGCAGATTTGAATTCACTAATGTAGGTACTGAAGATTTGATTCTGACGAATGTACGTCCTGGTTGCGGCTGTACGGCAGCTGACTATTCCAAGGACCCTGTTGCCCCTGGCCAGAAAGGTTATATCCAAGCTACCTATAACCCTTATAACCGTCCGGGCGCTTTCAATAAGAGCATCCGTGTCACAACCAACGAACCTCAGTTCAGCGATGGCAGCAATGCTTCTCCTCACATGATTTTCATCAAGGGTGAAGTCCTCAAACGCCCGGCTACTGAATTTGAAAAGGCTGGCTATACCAAAACCAGCGGCATGGTGCGCTTCCTCGATCCGAATGTCACTCACAACATTTTGAATACGGATGTCATTCTCGATACTTTCAAAGTACGTAACTTCTGGACAAAACCTGTTACCCTCCAATTGGAAAGCAGATTGGAATGCGTCACCGAAGCTTACAGAAGCTTTGGCAATGAATTGCAACCTAAACAGGAAGGTATCATCGTGCTTCGTTATGATGCTGGCAAACGCAATGCCTTCGGTCAACAAAAAGATATGGTAACCTATGTCACCAATGACTCTATCGAGGCTAAGAAACCGATTCATTACGCAGTGAATATTAAAGAAGACTTCTCTGCTTGGACAAAGAAACAGATGAAGAAAGCTCCAGTTGCTGTGTACAGTGCAACAGAATGTGATTTCGCTGAAGTTGCAAAGAACACCCAGAAGGAAAAAGAAATCACCCTTACCAACAATGGTAAGAATCCGTTGGTTATCAGAAATATCGTTTCTTCCAATGGAATTTTCAAAGCAAGTGCTTCCATTACGAATATCCCTGCTGGCGAAACTGCAAATATCAAAATCAATATGAAGGCAAACAGCCGTGCCGGTGTTCAGAAAGCTTCTTTGGAAGTTATCACAAACGATCCTAACAACCCTGTTCAAGTCATCAACTTGAAAGCTCTGATTAAGTAATATATATACATTTATATGTTAAAAGCGGCTTGGTGTTTACATCGAGCCGCTTTTTTTTTTGAAGAGATGAAGAGATGAAGGGATGAAAGGATTTGTGGGGATGTTGATTTGGGATTACTTTGCGGTGCTACGGAATGACGATGCGGAGCCGTACCTTGAGCAACTCCAGCGTGGTTGAATCTTTGTAGTGGAGGGCGCAATCTGGGGAGGAATGGCGAAGTGCGGTGGTGGCGGCGCGGAGTGGCTTGCGCCGAAGAACAAAGCGTGCTGTCGCCGCCTGTGTCGGAAGCAAATCTATGCGAATCGGAAACGAATAGGGCCCACGGGCGATGCGATAGGGGACCGCGGCAGGGATGGGAGCACATTTACGAGCGTGAGGGTAGGGTGGATGGGTGTTTTGTTTATGGAGCAAATCTGGGCAAATCGGAAACAAATTTGCGCCTTGCGGCGCATGGTGGGTGGGCAGCGAGTTAGTGCAGACAGCCCGACGGCACAGGGTCGGAAGGTGGGTCGGCGGTGCCGGGCCGCCCAAATCATAATTAAATCACAAACAATTAGGTCAGCAAGTATATGGTAAAAAAAAGCGTGGGAAAACCCACGCTTTTTTTATTCATATCAACTATACTGTTAGAAAGCGTATTTCAAGTGTACGCGAACTTGCCAGGTAGAAGACAGGTTGTTGTAAGTGGACCATGTAGGAGCTGTGAAGGTGTAAGTACCGTTGTTGTAGTTCAAGATAACATCGCTATCAAGAGATTTGTAAACACTCCACTTGCTGCAGAACATATTGGCGATGTTGTTGAAGTCAACACCAACATCGAGAGTATGTCTTTGGCCATTTACGTTGAAGTAGATTTCTTGGGAAATCTTGAAGTTGATGCGGTTCAGCCAAGGAGCCTTAGCGCAGTTACGTTTGGAATATTCACCTCTGTGTTTGCTGAGGTAGCTGTCGTTAGAGATGAAGGATTCGAATTCAGCTCTGTTTTCGTCAGAGATGAAAGGCATGCTTGCCAATTCTTCAACTGTCGGGATGTAAACGAGCAGTGTGCTGTTGGAACCCGTAACGTCGTTCATGAGGTAGGAGTTTCTGGTGTACAGATAACCGCTGAAGATACCCATGTTCATACCTTCGTAGAAGAGACCTAATTTTGTAGCGGTACGTTTGCCTTCGTTGATGGTATAGCCGATAGCACCGATTACACGGTGAGGAGCAACGAAGCTGGAGTAACCGAGTTCAGGAGCGTTAGCACCGTTTACGTTAGGTGTGCTTGCGAAAGAGGAAACTTGGTCGCCAGAAGCATCAGACAGAGACATAGAGTAGCTGTAGGTGTAAGCTGCCATCAAGTCGAGACCGAATTTGAAGGATTTCTGCAATTGAGCAGCGATGGAGAAGTATTGACCGTGGAGGCCTTTACCTTTGACATTGTGGAGATAGTAACCGTTCATCTTACCATTGTCTTTGTTGCGGATGTTTTCGCTTACATAGTGAGTACGGGAACCGTTTTCGCCAGGAAGTTCGATGGTGCCGTCTTCTGCATAACCGAGAACGGAAGCATAGACTTCATTGTAGTTGTAGGAGTAGATACCTTCGATAGTGGCTTTGATGTCACCTGGGATTTTGATATCCAAAGCTAAAGA
This sequence comes from Bacteroidales bacterium, assembly GCA_024400835.1. GTDB lineage: Bacteria > Bacteroidota > Bacteroidia > Bacteroidales > WCHB1-69 > F23-D06. The sequence goes on along the minus strand of JAKSMC010000036.1, from coordinate 19,451 downwards.
AGACTTCCAGCTGGTCGGCATTTTGAGGTCTTTAGCGATGATAGTTGCGCTTGTAGGAGCAGCGAGGTCTTGTTGTACGAAAGCGTCGCCAGCATATACGCTGTTGATGATGTTGGCGCGGTTAGGATCGAAATGAACCACAGGATTGCCAGTGCTCAAGTTAGCGATGTATTGATATTGCAGACAGTTGGAGTTACCAGCAGCACTAACTAACCATACGTTAGGAATACGACCGGTGAAGAGACCTGTACCACCACGAAGGATGAGTTTGCGGTTCTTGGTGATGTCCCAGTTGAAACCAATACGAGGAGAAGGATTGACAGTGAACTTAGGAAGGTCAGCAGTACTGAGGCCACCAAAGGAACTTTCGGGATTAGCAGCTGCAACAGCATCGAAATCAGCATTGAAGTTGTTGTTCGGGAATGTGATGAACGGAGCTTCAAGACGCAAGCCGAATGTGAGTTTGAAGAATTTGCTGAATTCGATTTCATCTTGAGCATAGATAGAAAGCTGGCTGTAGTCGAATGTAGGATAGAGAGTCTTGGTAGGATCGTCATCGTTGGCATGAGTGATCATAAATGCGGCAGGAGCAGATGTGCCATACAAAGCGTCATTCATGAAAGATTCGAAAGAATCATAGATGTACCAGCCTGCACCACCTTGCATAAAGCCGTTGACGATACGGTTCCATTCGAATTGAGCACCAGCGAGGATGTTGTGTATACCCTTGGTGTAGGTGAATTCGTCAGTTGCGGTGATGGTGTTTACACGACGGAGGTTAGCATAGGTGAAAGGATCCGGACCGAAGGTGGTGAACATACCATATTGGGTTTGGCCGTTAGCATCGATGTACGGTTCCATAATATCAACTGTCGGGAAGAGGTCACCAACGAAAGAACGAGGTTCATTCTGATAAGACCATGTCAAACGAGCCATGTTGTTGCCCTTGCCATCCAATACGCGGCTGTTGAGTTCAGCAGCGATAGAGGTGAAGTTCATCTCTTGGAAGTAACGAGCAGATTCGAACGGCATAGCGTATTCAGACTGACGACCAGCGTTGTAACGGTTAACGGTGTAGTTTTCACCATTAATGTTGAAATTGGTGTTAGTACCACCCAGCGGGCTCATAGAACTTGATGCGTTGTTGGAGTTTGCAGTGTGGGTGTGGCTGAAACGGATGTTGAAGATGTTGCTCTTGTTGATGTTCCAGTCGATACGAGCCATGACTTTGTAGTCAGGAGTGCTCAGAGAGTAGTTTTGATAACGGCCGGGGTTGTAACCGAACTGATCTTGCAAGAAGTTGCTGATAGCATCCATCTGGCTGACAGTAGGACGGTTGTAACCTGTGCTACCACCAAATTCCTGACCTTCGTCGGTACGAGCTTGGATGGTGGAACCGGCTTGGTTGTCAACGATATATTCGCCGTTTACAAAGAAGAAGAGTTTGTCTTTGACGATCGGGCCACCCAAGGTCAAACCAACAACATTGTTGAGGGTAGAGGAGGTGGTCAGCAGGTTGGAGTCAACTTTGTTACCTTGCATATCATTGCAGGTGAAATAGTCGTAAACAGAACCATGCCAAGTGTTGGTACCACGTTTGGTGACCATGTTGATGGCACCGCCCTGGAAACCGCTCTGACGGACGTTGAACGGAGTGATGTTGATACCGATTTGGTCGATAGCGTCCAAAGAAATAGGAGCACCACCAGCCGGGAGGTTGGTACCAATACCGAAGGTGTTGTTGAACATAGCACCATCGACTGCCACGGAAGAACCACGGTAGTTACCGCCACCGACGGAGAAACCGCCATTGACGACTGCAGCTTGCGGTGTGAGTTTCATCACATCGTTGAGGCTACGGTCAACGGTAGGAACTGCTTCCATTGCGTGGTTGTCGATACGTGTGCCGACGCCGGAACGCTGAACGTTCATGCCGGAACCGTCAGATTCGCCATAGATGGCAACCTCTTTCAATTGAACGGCTGACTTTTCAGCAACGATGTTGGCAACAACGGATTCGGCGATAGGTGCATAAATATTCTGCACCATCGTAGGACGGAAGCCCATCTTTTCAACTTTGATGTTGTAGGGGCCGCCGGCGATTACGTTGTTGATGACGTAATTACCTTTCTGGTTGGTGACTGCGTAGAAAGCAGTGTTCGTGGGCATGTGCACAGCTGTGACAACTGCCTCTGCGATTGCTTCCTTACCATCATTCACGTTACCGGAAATGGTGGATGTGGTGGACTGAGCGAATGCGCTCATTCCCAGCATCATGACCAATACTGTGGCCATTGCGAATGACCAGGTCTTGGCGTTGTTTAGTAAATGCTTGAACATAACTAAAAATTTTGGTTAATAAATAAGTGAATTAAAAAGTTTAATATTTTATATTAAATCTCTTCTTTGAAATATAGTTTGTAGAATTTTCCCTTTTCATCCTCTCCCTGTTCTATCAAATTCTCATTGCCATGGATGTATATGTGGAAGTTCTTGTCGAGTTTGATGACGCTTTTGAAATTCCGGGTCTGCTTTTTGACGGCACTTTCCGAAATGTCGAAGCTGTCGGGCATCCGAATGTCGTTTTCCTGCTGGAAATGCGTCCGGTACTGCTGGAAGCTTTCGATGACTTCCGGTTGCTGGATGACCTCTTCGTTGAATTCCTCTATGGTGAAGTTCTCCTTTTCCTTGAAGAATTTCACGGAGTCGTTCAGAATCGTGGCCTGCTCCGCTTTGGTGACGGCAAACTGCTCGGGCAGCTCGTTCATCACAAAACTCTTGGTCAGCGCCATGATGTTCTGCGTGTGGTGGTAGTCGTCTTGGCGGTATGTGACGTGCAGGAAGTCCTCAATCCAGTATTGGGCTTCCATATTGCGGTTGGTGTTGTCCACTACGGTGGCAATATAGCCTTGCTCCCGCTCTTTGTTGAAGATGATACAGCCTTTGTCCAACTTCTTGATGTTGATGCCTTGTTCGCTTTCCACGGTGAAGACACCGCCCTCGGGAATGATGCGCAGGAAGGTGTCCTTGTTCTCGGATTTGAACAGACCGATGGCGTCAACAGTGTCGCCGTCAATGTAGCAGTCTTCGAAATATACGGTGTAGAAGTCGCCCGGCTTGATGTTCGGGTGCTCGCTGTTTTCGTACAGATGTTTGGCCAAATTCAAGGACTGGTCGAAGAGGCTGTCAGGGTTGTCGAAAATTGCCGTGATGTATGTGTAAACCTCGTTGAAGTTGAGGTTGGTGTCGTGGTAGAAGTGGAAGTACTCCTCGGATTTGAACGGTGTGAGGAAGTATCTGGACAGGACCTGCGTCAGATGCTCGTTCAGTTGGAGGGGCTGCTTGGAAAATATGCACCCGTCGTCGGCAGACTTGTTGCCCACGCGGTGAATCGCTGAATCGATAAGTTGTGCGTTCTCTAAATCAATCATTTTTAGTGTATTTGCAAATAATTGTAGATATAGTTGTCTATTTCATCGTATAGAATGTTCTTTTGGATGACGCGTTTGTCTTTGTCCAAGAAGAACATGTAGGGTATGGTTCGAGTTTCGAAAAGAGCCTCTTTTTCAATGGCTTGGTCGAAGTTCCACCCGTGAATATATTGCGGGAAGGCTTCGGTTCGGAGGTAGGTGTCCCACAAGTGCTCGTCGTTTTCCAGATAGACGGTCAGCACTTTGAGCCGTCCGCTGTTGATGGCTTTGTTGAGGACTTCGTCCTTGGTTATGATGCTGCGCACTTTCCGACAAGTGGAACAGCTGGGATTGTGAAGGAACAGCAGCATATACTCGGTCTGGACTTGGTACAGGGTGGTGGTGTCGCCTTTGTCGGTTACAATACGGAAGTCTGGTACGATGCTGCCGCGCAGATTCTTGTTGATGGTGGCCAACTCGTGCTCGTAGAAAACGCGTCGGTAGTCGGCCAAGTCCTTCGTGCTTAGCACGTATTGCAGCATTTTAATATAGGTGTGCTCGACTTTGTAGTTGGACATATAATAGCCAAGGTCTTTGTCCAGGCGCTCAAAGAACATCCGGTGCGATGCGGTATCAATGCTGGAGGCTTTGAGTGCTTCCACCACGAAGGTGTCCAGGTCCGGACGGTCGACTTGATACACGAAGTCAACGTAACTCTTGAATTTTTCTTCGGCAACAGGTGTGTTGAAGATTCTCGGGTCGTTCCACGGGAAGTTGTCAAAGAAATGAGAGATGAAAAATTCCTGCATTTTGCGGGGATTGTTGTAGTATTCTACAGGCACTTCGGGGGTTGGAATGCTGGCCGCGACGATGGATGCTAATAGGGTGTTCGGATTGTCGTGGATGACCTGCTGCTCGTAGGCGGTGCGGGCAGCGACAATGCGGCGGGCTCGCGCGGTGAGTGAGTCTGCAAGCGTGCGTAGCATGTAGGCCGGCAGGTTCTGGGCGTCGCGGAATTCCTGGTCCAAGCCCGCCATCTGTTGTTCGTATTCTTTGATTTGAGTGAGATATTGCTCGTAGCGGGTGTTCTCCGGACTGTTGGAAAATGTCACGCCTGCCGGGCTGACCATCATGCTGACCTTCTGCTTTTTCTTGGCGGATAGGATGACGGTGGCCACAGGGGTGCTGTCTGCGGTAATCCAGTAGGCTCCAGGTTTCAAAGCCGATTTCTGCTTGAAAGTGACAGTCTCACTGTATGGCATTACCAAGTTCGTGCCCGCTTTCTTCTGCCAATTAAAACTTCGCAATCTGACGGAATCGCAGGAAAGTCCGTTCAATTTCACAGACACCTCCAATTGTCCGTAGCAGGTACAGACAGTCGCAAACGCAAGAGCGAAAGACAGTAATATGTATGCAATCTTCGTCATTATCAGTTGAGAATGTTTAATTTCTTAATTTCGTCTTCCAATTTGTTCTCATCCACATTCTTGACAATGATGCGTTTGTCTTTGTCAAGAAGGAACATGTAAGGAATGGCACGGGTGTCGTAGAGGTTCTTGTCAGAGATGGTTTGGTCGAAGTTCCAGCCGTGCATATAGGATGGATTGGCTTCAGATGAGTGAATGTAGTTGTTCCATATTTCAGCTTCGTCTTCGAAATAGACGGTAAGCACTTTGAGTCTGCCAGAGGCGATGGCGCGGTTGAGTGTCGGGAAGTCGGCAATCATGTGGCGTACGTTTTGACAGGTGGGGCAGGTTGGATGCTGCAGATAGAGCAGCATGTACTCGCTTTGGATTTTGTGCAGGGTCGTGGTGTCGCCTTTGTCCGTGACGATTTTGAAGTCGGGCGCGATGTCGCCGGCGTGGTTCTTGTCGATGACGCTGAGCTCGTAGTTGCAATGGCGCTTTCTCAAATCAGAAAGCTTGGGCTGCTTCAGCATGTCCTTGAGCATGGCTATGTAGAGACGCTCCACGCGGAATGTCGAACCATGGTAGCCGATGATTTTCTCCATTCCGTCGAAAAATGTATAGTAGGATTCTTCGTTGACTTTGGATTTGTTGACGGTTTCCATAACGTATGAATCCAAGTCCGGATTGTTACAACTGAACACCAGCTGTGCGTATTCTTTGATTTTGTTGAAACCGATGGGGGTTTTGAAAATACGGGGGTCATTCCAAGGGAAATCGTCGAAGTAATGCTGGAGGACGTATTTCATCAGTTCCGGTCTGTTGTTGTATAGTTCTTGTGGCGGATTGGGCATCTCGATGTTGGCGGCGATGATGGAGGCCATCAGCGTGCCGGGGTTCTCTTGGATTTGCTGACGTTGGTAGTCCACTTTCTCCGCTTTGATTTTCTGTGCTTTGACCGTCAGGGTGTCTGCCAATACCCGTAGCATGTATTGGGGCATGCGCTGCTGTGCTTCTTGGTATTCCTCATCAAGTTTGGCCAGCCGTTTCTCGAAGTTCATCGTCTCGTAAATGTATTGATGATAGCGGGCGTTTTCTATGCTGCCTGTGTATGAGGCAGTGGTGTCGATGTTGGCAGTGAAGTTCTGATCCTTGGCGGAGGAGATCAGAAAGGCATCTAAGATGGATTGGTCGCTGAAGACCCAGTAAATGCCAGGTTCGAGCGGGGTCTTGCTCTTGAATGTCAGTTCTTCCTTAAAAGGCACGCTCCAGATTGTGGATATGGCGGTGTCGCTGGTCGCAGTCTTGATGAAAACAGAGTCGGCTTGGACGTTGTTGAAATGAAAGGTTATCTGCGTCTGCGCGCTGCATAGGGTTTGCAGGAAAATAAGGGCTAATATGAAAATGCAATGTTTATTCATAGCTGTCGGATTCGAAAGGGTTGATAAACGGTTCATCAATGTGCGTTAGTTCTTGGAAGGCTTTGCTGAAATATTTTGGGAGGTCGGAGGCGATGAGGCTTTGGTAGGCGTTGCCGGCCGTGTAGAGATCGCCGGCAAGTCCGTGCAGGTAGACGCTGAGCAGAGCGGTTTCCATTGGGTTGTGCCCTTGGGCGAGTAGTGCGAGGAGCAGACCGGTCAGTGTGTCGCCGCTGCCGGCGGTGGCCATGCCTTTGTTGCCTGTGGAGTTGAAGAACTGCTTGCCGTCAGGCATGCTGATGACGGTGTGATGGCCTTTGAGAATGAGTATGACGGAATACCGTTTGGCAAATTCTTTAGCTTTGTCAATGCGGTCGAAATCATCTGTGGCAGGTCCGGCGAGCTTTTCGAATTCGCGGAAATGCGGAGTTAGAATGCTGTTTTGCGGTAGGAATGCCAGCCAGGTCTTGTTGTCTGCCAGCATGTTCAACGCGTCGGCATCCAGGATTATGGGGGCCTGTACGGCGTCTAAGACGTCTTTGATGGCGTTGACTGTTTGTCGGTCAGTGCCGAGCCCCGGTCCCATGGCAATAGCATTGATGCTGGATTGCAGTGTGCCCCAGTCAATATTGCTGAAATGCTTGTCGTTGTCGTCGGGATTGAGGATGGCTTCGGGGAGTGCGACAGGCAGCGTTTGGAGCGCTCTGCCAGAGGTGTGAACCGTCAGTTTGCCGATGCCGCCGCGCATGGCTGCAGTGGCTGCTAAGATGGCCGCTCCGGGCATCGCATCGCTGCCGGCAATCAGCAGCCCATGTCCGAATGTGCCCTTGTGCGCGTAGTCGTTGCCCTGCTTGAGCAATGGGCGGACGTTCTTTCGGATGAGGAGTTCGCGCTCTGGAACAAAGTCTTCCGGCGTTTGCATGTTGATGTCTACCACGCGGACTTCACCATAATATGGCGCAGCCTCTGGCAGCATGAAGACCGCCTTCTGGAACTGTACCGACAGCGTCAAATCGGCCATGACAACGTCGTACTCACGGGGCGTGCGCTGGTCGGCAAAGAGCCCCGAGGGAATGTCTACGGAGATGACGTATGCATCCGAAGCGTTGATGCATTGAATGGCTGCTGCATGGAGACCTGTGACCTGCTTGTTCAGCCCGATGCCGAAGAGGGCGTCAACCACGATGCAGTGTTCTGGAATTAGATAGGGCTTCTGGCTGTCAAAAAATACCGTGTGTTGGAATTCAGAGGAATTGGTGATGTCAGTCCAACGTTCAAAGTTCTTTTGAAATTCCAGAGAACGATGTGTGGGGTCATTTTCGCAGATGACGACGGTGACGGAATTTTGTCCTATACAGCACTCTTCAGCCACGTGTCGGGCGATGACGAGGCCGTCGCCGCCATTGTTGCCGCTGCCACAGAAAATGACGTATTCGTAAATGTTTTTGGAAAAGGCTACCTGTGTGATCTCCTCAGCGCAAGCTTTGCCTGCGTTTTCCATCAAATCAAGCGAAGGGATATTTCGCATTGTAAATTGCTCACTGGTACGGATTTGCGGAACAGAGAGTATATGTGGTGTCATATAATTTGAAAGCCTTTTTAATATATATATACTTTTTTAAAAAGCTTGCAAAAATACAAAAATTAGAGTACGTTGTTCTCCATGAAACTGTAATACTCTTCTTTGTGAATAACTATGTGGTCTAAAAGTTTGATGTCTAATATGTTGGCGGCTTCTTGTATTTGTTTTGTTAATAAAAAATCGGGCCTGCTGGGGCGTAGGGAGCCGGATGGATGATTGTGGCAGACGATGATGGCTGTGGCTTCGTAGGCCAAGGCCTTTTGCATGATGATGCGGACGTCCACAATGGTGTTCGTCAGTCCGCCTTTGCCGATCTGCTCGACCTGCAGTATGCGGGAGCCTTGGTTGAGGAAGATGGCCCAGAACTCTTCATGCTTGAGATGGGCAATCTTGTTCTGCATGAGGCTGACGACGTCGTCGGAGGAGTTGATGAACTGCTCTTTGGACACCTTTTCGGCGCGCACGCGACGGCCTATTTCGAATGCCGTTTGCAAGGTGATGGCCTTGGCAGTGCCTATGCCTTTGATGTGCGTGAGTTGTGATAATGAGAGGTCTGCCAGTCTGTTCAACTGGTTGTCGCAGAGGTGCAATATGCGTTTGGCGATGTCCACGGCACTTTCGGTGGATGTGCCTGTGCGGAGCAGGATGGCGATGAGTTCGGCATCGGATAGGGCTGAGGCCCCCTTGGCCGCATATTTCTCACGCGGTCGGTCTTCCAGGCTCCATTCACGAATGGTCAGCCGGGAGAATTCGGATTCTGGATTGTCCATTAAACGGTGTGTGCGCGCTTGAGGAGGTAGGGGAGAAGAATCTGGTCAAATCCCTGGGTGATGTCTGCCGGTATGACATCTATTTGGTACTGTCCGCACTTGACTTTTATCTCGTGGAAGTACTCGTGGATGGCATTCTGGTAGAATTCCCGGATGTTGTTGGCGTGGACCTTCACTTCGTTGCCTGTTTCCATATCGACGAATTTGTACAATCGGTTCTCAAAGGCAAAGTCGTATTCCAAACTCTTGTCAAATGTGTGGAAAAGAAGTACTTCGTGCTTGTTGTGCCGCAGATGGCCTAAGGCGAGCATGAGCTCGTCGATGTCCTTCTGGCTTTCCATCATATCGCTGAAAATGATGACGAGCGAACGTCTGTGGATCTGTTCGGCGATTTGGTGCAACGTGTCTGTGACCATGGAGTTCCGGTGGACTTCCGTGCCGATAGGTTGTAGTATCTTTTCCAGTTCGCGGTAGATCATTTTGTGGTGTGCGTCACCGCCACGGGCCTGGGTTTGCAATTCCAACTTGTCGGAAAACACACTCAGTCCGACGGCATCGCGTTGGCTTTTGAATATCTGCATCAGGATGGCCGCCGCATAGACGGAGAAGAAAATCTTGTTCGGGGCTGCCAAGGAGTACTTGTCGCGGAAGGGGAAGTACATGGATGACGAATTGTCAATGATAAGATGGCAGCGCAGGTTGGTTTCTTCTTCGAATGTTTTGACGAACAATTTGTCGGTGCGGGCGAACAATTTCCAGTCGATGTGGCGGATGGGCTCGCCGGTGTTATACTGGCGATGTTCGGCGAATTCCACGGAAAAACCGTGCATCGGACTCTTGTGAAGACCGGTGATGAAACCTTCAACCACTTGCTTCGCAACGAACTCTACGTTGTCGTATTGCGTGATTTTTGTGAGATCTATAGCGTATGACATGTTCTCTGAAAAATTGAGCCGCAAAAGTAATAATTACTTCGATATACAGCCATCTGAAGAATGCACTTTTTTTGAGTCTTCCGCTGAAGGTGATGCAGTGACGAATCGGTGGAATGTGTTGAGGAATTCTGACCTGTAGCTTGGATTGTATGGATCGTCATTGAAGATTTGGTCGAGGGAGAATAGAATGGGAGCCCTACCTGTCTCGTAAAGTAGCAGAGCGGGGTAGGAAAGCGGTTCCGCAGTTTCCCACGGATAGGTTCCCCGTCTGCTCTGAGCCAGATAATACAGCCTGAAGGGCCTTTCCAGATGCAACTTGATGCGTTTGCTAATTTCACGTTCCAGTAGAGCTCCCGGAATATAGGGATGTAGAATTCCAATACGAATATCGTGGTTCAGTGAATCGTTGAGAAATTGGAGCAGCTGCCGCTCACAGGCAGAACATTCCAGTTCGTTGGTGACTAACAGCATGTGCTTTCCTTGAGGTAGGTCTTCCAGTGAATGCAGTCTGGCTTCCGTGTCGATGAAAAAGGCAGATGCTGGCCAGTCGGTGTTTTTGTGACGCATGATTCTGAGCTTGAAAACAGGGTCGTTCTGCTTGAAGAAGCGGTCTCTAATTTCTTTGTATGCGGTTGGCGTCAAGCCTGTCCAATGTGCTGTGTCTTCAGCTGATATCTCTATTAGGAGGTCGTTCCAGCTGATGTGGGCTTTGTCGGTCTGCGCCTGAAATAGGTTGAATGGAAATTCGCCCTCTCGATATGCCTCGTTGCCGTCTCGCCTAATGGAAAATGGAATCGTTTTGCCGGAATTGTCGCGTAGGGCATATTGGAGATGGGACTTTTCTACGATGCTGTCGTATTGGGTGTGGTAGAGTAGGTATGCGCCGCCAATGGGAAAGACGACTTTGGGATAGGAGTATTTGAAAATGTCCGACATGGTCGCATAGATTCGTTCAACGCCGTATGGAACAGATAGCGTCTTTTCGATATATGCATTCTCAAATGGATGCCAACTGGGAATGTCGAATTCAATGTCTCCTTCCCATTGCCCGTCTAACGAGTATTGGTGCAGCACAGGATACCTTGTGCTAAGAAAAAAGAGGTGGTGCTGGTCGCGGAAAAGATAACGGTTAGGATTTGCCTGCACTACGTGCGGTGCTTCATAGTGCAGCTCTCGAATTAGGGTCTCATCACCACCTCGCAGAGTTTGTCTGAACCATTTGTATCCGGTATCATGGTCTTCCTCCAAATAGTATAGGACGTTTTGATGCAGATATGTCGCTTTGATGTTAGGATGGTCGAACATGGTGTCGAATTCATATTGAAAGTTTTCGTTCTGTCTATAGAGTAAGATATGGTTCTGAACTGAGATAGCGAGCTTTTTGTCGCGTATGTCAAAATCGTTTATCCAGAATGTGTTGGCTTGGAAATCCTTCTGACGCGTGCCTGAGGGCAATGACAGCTTTATTTCCGATTGCGCATAATCGTACAGCGATACCGAATAAATGGTAGCAGTGTGGCCGTTTTCACTGTTCTGAAATCCTTTGATGTCAGTGTAGTAGAAGACACCATCGCAAATCTCATATCGAATGTTTGATATGCCGAGGTCCAAATTCGTTGGGGATAGGGTAACGGCAGTGTCGAGTTCGAATTGAGTCCCAATCCAGTCTTGGGCGTGACTTGTCGTGCAGCAGGCCGTAGCTGCCAAAAACAGTATGGTGATTATGTGCTTTTTCATTGCCAATTCAATATATCGGTGATTCAGATGTTGGATTTTTCAGATTGTGCCGCTAATTAGCGAATCTTAAATAAGTTGCTGTTTGCATTGACGTAGATGTAGATGTCACCCTCGCCGTAGGAATTGTAAGACCAGGTACTTTTTACAAAATAGGTGGTTCCGTTCGCTGCGGCTATTGTCTTGGACTTGGTGCCGCTAAGAGCGCCTTTCTGTCCTAGGTCCTCACTGTCTTCGATAAGCTTGTTGATGGCATTGAGTACGGCGGTCTGGTTGGCTATGGTGTTGTTCATGCCACCGGAAATAGCCGAGAAATCGTTCATGCTGATGCGCGGTACACGGCAGAAACTCCATCCACTGCCGTAGCAGTCTAATGTGGCGGGAACATTGGGGTCTGAGGATGGGGTGTAGGTGATGTCATTGTAGAGATTCAACCATGCAAGATATCCTCCGTGGCTCTTGTGCACAATAACAAAGGGTTGCTCTTTTGCCCATAAACCTAATGTGAGGGTGCATAATCCTAAGAGTAATAATAACTTTTTCATAATGTGTATGTTTTAAAAGGTAAATAATTGTGTTTGCCTCTTACCACTATCGTAGGTGCTGGGGCCAACTAACGTCTTCGGCTTTGGCGAAGATGAATAAGTTGTGTTGATTTTAGGCGGTATTAATTTTTTTGTTAATGTATAGTGATGTCACTTTGTCTTTTTGATGGGGTTGCCGGCCCTTTTGTCTTTTGTGACGTCGCAAAAATACAACGCCGAGATAGCGTTTGTCAAGAGTTTTAGTAAAATTTTTTATCGTTGATTATTAAATAATTGAAAAAATAATTTTGAAATTCGGAATCGGTTTGTTTGGTGTTTGCAATAAATTTCGGAGTAAATTGATAAAATTTGTTTAAAAACAATGACGCTGATTGTGAATGAGTGATTGAATAAATAGATGAATATTGGGCTTTGCTATTTGGAAATAAAAATGTACATTTGCGCAAAATCCAATAAGGAGGATTTGTTATAATAATTTATTGTATATTAATAAAATAAAAAGCATAATTATGGGAAGAAAGATTAGATTCTGCTTGGTTTATCGCGATATGTGGCAATCTTCAGGAAAGTATCAGCCACGTGTTGACCAGTTGAAGGAGATCGCTCCGGTTATTGTGAAAATGGGCTGTTTCTCCCGAGTGGAGACCAATGGTGGAGCCTTTGAACAGGTGAACCTTTTGTATGGTGAGAACCCTAATACGGCAGTGCGTGAGTGGACAAAGCCGCTTCGCGAGGCCGGCATCCAGACTCAGATGCTCGAGCGTGCGCTGAACGGTCTGCGTATGTACCCCGTCCCCGCTGACGTCCGCCGCCTGATGTTCAAGGTAAAGAAAGCCCAGGGCGTCGATGTCGTCCGCTCTTTCTGCGGATTGAACGACTATCGCAACCTTGAACTTTCCATTAAGTATGCCAACGAGTTCGATCTGATTTCACAAGCAGCTTTGAGTATCACACACTCTCCGGTTCATACAATTGAACATTATATGGAGATTGTAGATAAATACGTGGAATATGGTGCCAAGGAAATCGGTCTGAAGGATATGGCCGGTATCGGCCGCCCGAAGACGCTCGGACGATTGGTGAAATGCATCAAGGAAAAATACCCGCACATTGTCATTCAATATCACGGACATACCGGCCCGGGTCTCTCTATGGCTTCTGTTCTTGAAGTTTGCGAAAATGGCGCTGACATCATCGATGTGGCTATGGAACCGCTCTCCTGGGGTATGGTCCATCCGGACGTGATTTCCGTTCAGGCTATGTTGCGCGACGCCGGTTATGACGTCCCCGACATCAATATGAGCGCCTATATGGAAGCCCGCTCCCTGACGCAGAAATTTATGGATGACTTCTTGGGCTATTTCATTGAACCTAAAAATAAAATATGTACATCGTTGTTGCTCGGCTGCGGCCTTCCCGGCGGCATGATGGGCTCTATGATGGCCGATATGAAAGGACTGAAAGATGCTATCAACATGGCGTTGCGTAAGAACAACCAAAAGGAGCTCTCCGAAGACGAACTGATGGTGAAATTGTTCGACGAAGTCCAATATGTCTGGCCGCGCGTCGGCACACCCGGCTTGGTGACGCCGTTCAGCCAGTATGTCAAGAATATCGCCCTGATGAACATCCTCGCAGAGGCTCAAGGCAAACCTCGTTACTCCAGCATGGACGACAAGATGTGGGATATGATTCTCGGACGCTGCGGCCGTCTGCCTGGCCCGCTTGCCCCGGAAATCATTGACCTCGCCAAGGAAAAAGGCTATGAGTTCTTCACGGGTGTCCCGCAAGACAACTATCCCGATGAATTGCCGAAGTACCGTGCCATGATGGAAGAACGCGGCTGGGACTGCGGTCCGGATGACGAAGAACTCTTCGAGCTGGCTATGCACGAACGCCAGTATATTGACTATAAGGAGGGTAGGGCTAAGAAGAATTTCGAGGCCGCTCTGGCTCAGGCCAAAGAGAAATCCAATATCCGCGAGGTCGTCAAGATCGTGAAACTGCCTGAGGTTGTCAAACAGGAGGTTATTGACAAGGTCCTTGCCAAAGAACCTGATGCCAAGATGATTGTAGCCCCCGTTTCCGGTCAGGTCATCTGGGAACTTGCTGTGGAAGAACAATCTATGGCCAAACCGGTTGGAACTGCCTATAAGGAAAATGACGTGGTGTGCTTCATCCAAGCCTACTATGGCCAGGAAGAAGTCCATGCTCCATATAATGGCAAACTTGTCGAAGTCCTTGTAAAACAGGGCGAAAAAGTTTCCAAAGGCGATGTCATTGCTTTTATCAAATAGTGATCTGTGAATTGTGCTCAGTGAACTGTTTGTTTTGTTGTAAAGAAGTTTATGGAATTTATTAAACCTTTTTTCGAAGGAAAAAGCATCTTCAAACAGATTCTTTTTCTGATACTTTTCCTGATGGCAGGTGCCATCATCTTCTCAGGCCTCGGAGAGTTGATTGCCTATGCAGTTTACCATACTATGGATATGTATGAGGCGAGTTCTCCGGCAGGTTATGCTCGCATTGTACAGGCTTTCAGTTCTCTGGGCATGTTCTTAGCTCCTGCTTTGCTGTTCGCCTATTGTCAGGACAAACAGTGGTGGAATTATGAACTCGCCAACCGTAAGCCGCATTATCTGCTGACTAACGTGACGTTGGTTCTCTCCATCGTCCTTTTGCCGCTTGTGGCTATTTTGGACCAATGGAATTCCGCTATCCGCCTGCCTGAATCCATGGCTGGCATTCAGCAGTGGATGGACTCCATGGAAGAGCAGGCTGAGTCGCTGATGACCCTGATGACTTTTGAACACAACAATCTTACGTTGGTGGTTAACTTATTGGTCCTTGCATTGATACCGGCTCTCGGCGAGGAGTTCCTTTTCCGTGGAACCATACAGAATGCGATGCACAGATGGACGGGCAAGCCGCATTTGGCAATATGGGTTACAGCTTTTATCTTCAGTGCGATACATTTCCAATTTGCCGGTTTCATTCCGCGTATGCTGTTGGGTGCCTATTTGGGTTATCTCTTCTATTGGAGCAAGTCTATTTGGCTGCCGGTAATGGCCCATTGCCTCCACAATGCTCTGACTGTGCTGGTGTCCTTTACGCTCCAAGGCCGTGGCATCTTGGTAGATGAAATCAAATTCACGGATATCCATGGCTCAACGACGATGGTGATTACCTGCGCCGTTGTTGCCGCAATGAGCATCGTCTTCATGTGGCGTACACAGAAGGAACTGAATGCCTGATACCGGCTGTTTGCTATTTGCTTTTAGTGTTGGGTTTTATCCTAAACTTTAAAAATTGACTATTGGCTTTTTTAAACAATTGTTTTAGATAAAAAACAAATGGGGACAATGCTATTGCACTGTCCCCATTATTATAATGTGGTACCGCGTTTCTGTTAAAGGGCGTCGTGGATGCGGCGGAGCGCCTCTTCGATGTTGGCGCGCGGCGTGCCGATGTTCATCCGCATGAAGCCTTCGCCTTCCGGACCGAAGTCGAGACCGCTGTTGAAGCCCACTTTGGCTTTGTGGAGTAGAAAGTCCACCAAGTCTTTGTGCTCCATACCTAAACCCCGGAAATCGAGCCAGAGCAGGAAGGAAGCCTGCGGGCGCATCATCTTGATTTGCGGCAGATGCTCTTTCAGATACTGTTCGGTGAACTCTACGTTTCCTTGCAGGTAGTCAAGCAGTTGCAGGCGCCATTCATCACCGTAAGAGAATGCGGCGTCGGCGGCGACGTAGGCGAACAGAGAACCTAACGACAGTTCGTTGGCGTCTAAGAATCCGAAGAACTGCTTCTTGATGTCAGGGTCGGGTACGTAGCATACGGAAGATGCTAATCCCGCCATGTTGAAGGTCTTGCTTGGTGCAATGAAGGTGATGGAGTTGTGGAAAGCATCGTCGGAGACAGTGGAGAAGGAGGTGTGCTTGTTGCCCGGGAGGGTCAGGTCGGCGTGGATTTCGTCGGCAATGACGAGCACATTTTGCCGTTTGCAGATGGCGGCCACCTGCTGCAGTTCCTCTTTGGTCCACACTCTTCCGCCCGGGTTGTGCGGGTTGGCGAGGATCATCACCTTGCAACCTTTGGCTTTCTCTTCCAAGTCGTGGAAGTCGAAGGTGAACCGACCGTTTTCCGTTTTGAGCGGGCTGCTCACGAACACACGGCCGCTGCGGTGCGGCACGTTGATGAACGGCGGATATACGGGCGTGGTGATCAGGACTTTGTCGCCAGGTTGGGTGAACGTCTGCAGCACAAAGGCGATGCCTTGCACGATGCCGGGGATGAAGTGCATATTCTTCCATTTGGTTTCGATGCCGTAATGCTTCTGCAGCCAGTTGATGACGGCGCAGATGTAGTGTTCGGATGAGAACGTGTAGCCGAGAACTTCGTGATTGCATCTTTCTCGTACGGCCTTCATAATGCAGTCCGGCGTGCGGAAGTCCATATCGGCCACCCACATAGGCAGCAGGTCTTCAGTGCCGAAGACATCCTTTATCATATCGTGTTTCACGCAGCTGGTGCCGCGTCTGGTGATGATTTCGTCAAAATTGTATTGTGTCATGATGATGTGAAATTGGGGCGGCAAAGGTACACATATTTCCGGGAAGTTAGCGAGAAAAATTAACGCGAAGGCGCCCTCCGAGGTCTCTTGAGTTGGAGATTCCGCTGCGCTTCCTCCGGTCGCTTGCGGAATGGTGTGGCTCGCCGGGAGGGAAAGCAAATCTATGCAAATCTTAAGCGAATAGGGCCGGCGGGCTATGCGATAGGGGACCGCGGCAGCGATTGAAGCACATTTACTTGCGTGCGGGTGGGGAACGGGTGTGTTTTATATGGAAGCAAATAAGAGCAAATCTAAAGCAAATTTGCGCCTGACGGCGCATGGTGGGTGGGCAGCAAGTTAGTGCGGAAAGCGCGACGGCACGGCGTTGGAACGTGTGGCGGCGGTGCCGGGCCGCCCAAATCTATAAAATCAAAATAAATCGGTCAACAAGCATATAGTTGCCTATAGGAATGTAGGGACGCAATTCATTGCGTCCGATGACTAATGGCAGCCAACGTCAAAAGTCAATGTCAACGTCAAAAGTCAATGTTCAAATCACCACGAACTTTGATTTTTTTTCGTACCTTTGCGGCCGTTTTTACGCGAACTTAATTTATTGATTATGCAGACAAAAATAGCGATTATAGGTTACGGCAACATCGGTCGGGCCGTCGAACAGGCCGTGCTGGCCTCCGAAGATATGCAACTGACTGGCATTTACCATCATAATGACAATTTTGACCATATCGATGCGGATGTGGTGGCACTTTGCACGCCCACGCGCGAAGTGCCGGGCTTTGCCGAGCAAATGCTCCAACGCGGCATCTGCACTGTCGATAGCTTCGACATCCACGGACAGATTTA
This sequence comes from Bacteroidales bacterium, assembly GCA_024400835.1. GTDB lineage: Bacteria > Bacteroidota > Bacteroidia > Bacteroidales > WCHB1-69 > F23-D06. The sequence goes on along the minus strand of JAKSMC010000036.1, from coordinate 2,235 downwards.
CGACCTCCGTGCCAAGCTGATGCCTCTGGCAAAGCAACACCAGGCGGTGAGCATCATTTCCGCCGGTTGGGACCCGGGCTCCGATTCTGTCATCCGCGCCCTGCTGATGGCAATGGCCCCCAAGGGCATCACTTATACCAACTTCGGACCGGGCCGCAGTATGGGCCATACCGTGGTTGTGAAGGCTATCGCCGGCGTGAAGGACGCGCTTTCCATGACGATCCCACTGGGCACGAGCATCCATCGCCGCATGGTCTATGTGGAACTGGAGGACGGCGCCGATTTCAAAACCGTGGAGCAGGCCATCCTACATGACGACTACTTCGTGCACGACGAAACCCACGTGGTACAGGTTCCTTCCGTAGATGCCCTCAACAATGTGGCCCACGGCGTGAACTTGGTGCGCTCCGGTGTCAGTGGCGATACCCATAACCAGCGCTTTGAGTTCAATATGGAAATCAACAATCCCGCGCTTACGGGCCAGGTGCTCGTTTCCTGCGCGCGTGCCGCCGTACGTCTCCAACGCGAAGGCCGTCCGGGCGCCTATACGATGATCGAAATCCCGCCGATTTATATGCTGCCGGGCGATGAGGAACAACTTATTAGGGGACTGGTGTGAGAAGTGAGAAGTGAGAAGTATGGGGACTCCCCGATGCTAACGACTGAAAGCTAATCTTTAATGATATGGATACAAACAACATAGGAAGTCAGCGATTGGCGCGTTTGGAGGAGCACGATCGCGAGGTGCTCAAGACGGATATGAGTCCGGCGAAAACGTGCTTTTACATTGGCGTGGCATTGAGTGTGGCCTTTTTCCTGTTGGCTGTCATTCTTCTCGATAAATACTGGCTGGGCCTGGTCGGGGCGTTCGTGCTGGCCGGCGGCGGCCGATGCATTGACTATCTCTCCAATAGGGATCTCCGACGTGATTTGGCAGAAGATGAGAAGATTATCACGGTCCGCAAGATTGAAAAGTTAGAGGTCAATCCGAAGACGGGAACTTTTGTGGGCGGCCCTTTCTCGGCCAGCGACAGAAGTGTGCACGACTTGTATCAGGCCGGTTATTATGTGATGATAGGCCATTTGTGGTATCCGGTGCGCAAAGAGGAGTTTGAAGCGATGCAGGGCGCCGAGGTTTGCGAGGTACACACCGCACAGTACAGTCAAACGTTCCTGGACTGCACAGCGGTAAAAAAATAGTCAATGATTGTCGCTTTACGCGGTGAACCATTGACTATTGTTTCGTTCTCTCTTACTGATTTTTAGTTACGCACGCATCGTACGGAGCAGCCAACGTATTTAGGCAGGGTTGAAGCGGACCCGAATATGACTTCGTAATTGACCTTTAGACAACGGTAGTAGGCCGTCCCCAAATCTTGCTCGGTGGAACTCCAGAAACTGGCGTATTCGCGAAAATGGTTGTATTCGTTAATCCCAAAGTATTCCCCGGCGGGTAGTGCGGAAAACCCAGTGACGTTATTTTGCTCAGCTTTATATCCAACCGAACATTTCCTTTTCGAGTTCGACAAATCTGTTGTAGGACAACAATTTTGAAAACAGATAGGAACAATGTTCGCAGATGTAATTTTTGTAAAAATGCTTAAGGCATCTATGTCCGCAAGAGTGAAACATTATCAGGATGGTGATTATTTCAGCATCAGACATGCCGTTAGGCTTGTTGCGGTGACGCTTGCCGTCAGCCGGTTCTAGAGTGTGTTTTTTGACAGTTGCGTTGAAAAATTTGCAGAAGTCGTCTGCCATACAAAAAATTTCTGTAATTTTGCCGTCGGATAACATAACGATTTGTATTTTGATTTGACACTACAAATATACAAAAAATATCGTTATGTTATTTATTTTTAAATAATTATATTATATCGAACTCACGTTAATTATTGTCGTAAATGAAGAAAAAAGTGTAACTTTGTAACCGAAATCAGTCCTCGAAACCTATTCGATAAATGAGGCTGTAAAAGAAGTTAAATAACCTAAAAGGAGGAATAACGGGTTCTATGCCATCTTTAGGTCAAAAAATGAATTTATAGAACCCACCTCAAAAACAATCAAGATTATGACAATCAGAAAAACAATATGGCTCACAGCCATAATCATTTTACCAATTTTTTCCGCCCATGCCCAGCACTTCGACTGGGTGAAATCCTACTCCGGCCAAGAGCCGACGGGCAAATTCTGGAACTACATCGTCAGTTCCGTCACCGATTCCCACGGCAACCT
>JAKSMC010000035.1 GCA_024400835.1 Bacteroidales bacterium | reverse complement strand
ACTTTTAGCAGTTTTTAGACCCTCACTGGTCAACCTAAATCAGGAAAAGACAAATGCGCCTGCGGCGCGCCTTCACCAATTAGAATAATGAGAATAATTGGAATAATTATTCTCATTTGTGAATGCGGAGCGCCAGCGACCATCCCAGCGGACGCGATGAATCGCGTCCCTACAGAGGTTGGGACCTCTTATTGCAAATTGCTGTGACTGTGGGGCCCTCCTTTCATTCCTCTAATCCTGTCCTCGACATTTTTCTGCAGATTGCGGTAGAAAAACTGGTAGTCGTAAATGTGGTATATGCCGTTGGGAAAGATGATGCCGGGGTAGTCGGAGGGCGTCACGTCTGTGACAATGAGCGTGCCGCGCAGGGCATCCAAATACGCGCCGGAAAGCTGCGGAATTTCCTTTTTGACGGTGCCGTCGTAATTCATAAAGCAGGCCCCAAGATTGAGCGTGCAGTCGGCGGGCACGGTGTCGGTGCGCCAGTTCAGCGGATTGATAGCATAGGTGAATGTCCCTTTAGGTACCATCATCGAAGTTTCCATTCCGGGGGCCTCCGAATTGAAGGAGACAATCACGCCCGTGTCAAATTCACCTTGCGCCATCTTCAAAAAAGGATACTGTCGCAAATCCTCGTCCGTGATGCGCCAGCCGATGGCGTAGGCGGCCACCAACCTGCGCTGCAGGGATTTCTTGCGGAAGCAGTCTTTCATCAATCGCAGCAGCATATCGCTGCCCTGTGAAAAGCCGGCCAGGACAAGCGGGCGCCTTTTGTCGGAAACGGACAGGTAGTGTTTGAACGCAGCTCTCACGTCCTTATAGGCTAAGTGCAGTGCGGCAGTGGCAGTTACGCTGTCGGCCTGATACGCAGCAAAGGTGGCCTGGCGATAATAGGGCGCGTAGAGGTTGGCATTGTGGTCGTAGATGCCGCGCTCCATATTCAGCGCTCCGCAAAAACGATAGCGCGCGACACTGTCGTCCAATGCCATATTCATTTGTCCGTTTTTGCCAAAGTCAACAGTCGGGCAAATAAGAAACACATCCGCACTTTTGTCCGCTGCTGTCTCGTAATATGCCCAGTAATACGTGTCCGCAAAGTTGGGTTTCTGGGCTTGAACAAAACCCCAGCACCATAATGTTATAATGAGAAAGAATACCTGCCGTTTCATAAATACAGCTATTTTTTCTTATGGTTTTTTTTATGATTTTTCTTGGAGGAATCATTTTGTTTCAATAATTCATCTGTAGTAATCATAGTAATATTCCAATCTTTTGGATTAAACAAAAAATATTGATGCAGGGCACTGCTATACACACTCAAATTTTGTATTCCGTAAAGTTCATAACCATAGAGAACGAAGGTGCAAATGTCGGTAGGTGTGATATAGGGGTTGTCTTTTGTGTGCGAGTGCGTTACATGCTCAATAGTCTGGCTGTTTTCCCAACTGATGGGAATGTAGGAATGATGATATTCGCGGCTGGCGATTAAAGAATCGTTGTTGTCGAAATCAAAGGAGAAGTCATTGCCGAAGGGGATGAGGTTGTTGGCTAATGCGCCCAAAATGAGGTAAATGCGGGTGATGCTGTCGTTGATACGGATGACATCGATGTTGAAACTGGCTTGGTCTTCTGGATATGCGTAAACCTGCATGCCGGATTCTGTCAATTTCCCCATTAGTCGAACTTGTCGATCGCAAAATTGCTTTTCTGTTTCGGAAAGGGCTCTTCTTTCGGTTAGGTAATCCGTTGTTTGGGATGCCAGATGATACCGCTCTTCATAAACGCACGAGTCATTGACTGTAACAAAGAGCACTTTGGCAATAGAATCTTCAAACATCACAAAACTGCCTTTGGCCGGTGGATAAATGCCTCTTTCCATATAATTGTCTGAGGCTATCCAGTTGATTTTTTCGGATAGATAAAGGTGATAGGCTTCCTTGAGAATACTGTCAAGATCCGCATTGATTTTCGCAAGTTCTTCTCCTATAGGAATGGGAAGTTTGTCTTTTTTTTGTCCGAAAAGAGTCAGACTGATACCTAAAATGACGATAAGGCAAAATATTTTTTTCATAATATAGATTATGTTATTTTTAAATTGTTTTTGAGGAAATCCATTCATCTTGTTCATAGTTTCTTGTTTCCTGTACCCGATATGTTTCCATCGCAAAATACTTCTTTCTGATAAGCCATTCGTAGATAAGCCAGAGCACGAAGTAACCGTTGGTGAAGATTTTGTAGATGAGTCCCCAGGGTTGCGGGAGCGTGAAGAAGAAGTCGGCGAACCAGCAGACGATGTCGATGACGAAGAGGTAGTCCCACCACTTTTCGCGGTCGTGGAAGGCCACCACGTTGACAGTGCCGTCGGTGACGTTTATCGGGGTGGAGGCAGACAATATCGGCACCATGCTCTGAATGGTGACCACATAATGCCCTTCCGGAATCTCGATGTTCACTTCATTGCCTTTCATTATGCCGAGTAACACGCCGTTAATCCACACTTTGTGCGGAATGGTCATCGAGAATTTCGAGCGCTGCTGTATGATGCGAAGGTGAGACAAATCAGTTTGTGCAGAGAATTGTTAATTGCCAATAGTTCAAAGTTTAAGGTTTAAAGTTTAAAGGGATCCTCCCCAACGGCTAATGGCTGAAAAAATCAAAGTAGAGAATCGTTTTACCACATTCCATCGAAAGAGGTCCAGATGTAGTCGCCAAGGTTCCAAGCGGCATCCACAGCGCGGTTGCCACATTGGTTCGTGTAGTCGGTGAGCGTCTTGATGGCTCCGGCGCGATTGCCGGTGTTGAGTTGGCGCAGCGCCTCGGTCTCTATCTGCTTGCTGCCGGAGAGGAACTCTTTTTCCAGTGGCTCCCAGGTTTTGTCGATGACTTTGTGCATGTCGCCCCAGCGTTGGCAGGCAATGGTGCCCACGCGGTTGAAGCCCCACCATGCGGCATCTTTGCTGAAGCCGGTTTCGCGGGCGTCGGTTTTGTAGCGCATCGGAAGGTCTGTGACGTTAGCGTAAATGGGCACGTAGATGGAAGAGGCCACGTTGTCGAGGGCAAACCAGCAGAGCGCACCTACTTCGTCAGGCATATCGGCGCGACATTGGATGATGGTGCCATAGACGGTGAAGTGTACTGCGATGTTGCGTTCGCCGAGTTCGTTCCAGCCGCCATTGATTTTGTGCAACTTGAGTTCGTCGCTCTTCATGAACGGATTGGCCATCGGGGAAATTACGGTCTTGCCGTCCTTGTCCGTGACAGTGAGGTTTTTGCGCATATCGTAGGGAGTGCCTTCGTAGTAGTCTTTGAAGATGCTCATCATCTTTTCCACCGTTACTGCGGAATCTGGTTTTACGGAGAAAGGGTAGTTTTCGGAGTTGGGGTCGAGGTGGAGGGATGGGGCCAGCAAGTCGAAGACGCGCCATTCGCGGCGGCGGCAGGCAATCATCGTGCGGGTGCTGGGCGCGTATGCGTAGGCGAACTGGAAGGTGGATTTGCCATCCCACCAGCCGTTTTCTTTGGCTAACGAATAGACGTTGTCGGAGGCCATATAAAAGTCTTTGTCCTTGAGGTTGATTTCGCGAATGGTGGAGGCGTTGGCGTTGACGGCCACGTGGTCATCGGGCACGCGCTGCGCAGCCCATACGGCGCCGAGTTTGCCTTTGCCGGGGCCCATGATTTCGAGGTGCCAGACTTCGTTCTTGTCGGCAATGGTGAGGCACTCGCCGGCATCAATCCAGCCGTACTGTTTGAGCAGTTCGCCGGCGGTGCGAATGGCTTCGCGGGCGGTGGTGCAGCGTTGCAGCAGCAACATGCAGAGGCGCTGGCAGTCGATAAGACCGCTGTCGGACTTCAGTTCCGCACGGCCGCCGAAAGTGGATTCTCCGATGGCCAACTGCTTTTCATTGGCGCACGGGTAGGCAGTGTTCAGGAATTGGAAAGTGTGTGCGGGCTGGTCGATTTCTCCTACGGGGATATCTTCGTAGCGGGCCATCTTGCCAGGCTCGTTCTTGGCCCAGACACGTTTGTAGAGCGTCTGCTTGTCGCCTTTCTGATGGTCTTTGGCGGGTTCCACCATAATGTTGGTGCGGGAACGGTGACTGTCGTCGGTGTGGGAGGTCATCACGGAACCGTCCGCAGAGGCCTTCTTGCCCACGGTGATGGTGGTGCATTCCATACCTTCGGTCATCGGGTCAACTTGGTTTTGAGCGCCGGCAACCATAATGCCTAAAAGCGCTACGAGGGTGAGGGAGAAGAGTTTTTTCATGTGCGTATGTGATTATATGATTATGCGATTATGAGGATGCAAAGATAGGAATTTAACTTTGACAGTTGGCATTGGCTATTGACCTTTTTTGGGGTTAGTCGTTGGAAATTAGGAGCGAGGCATTTTTAATGCTACCTATTTATTCTATTACATACCAAGTGTAGCCATTGGCGGGTATGGTTACGGTGAGTTGAACGTTGTAGTTCCGGTCCAAATGATATGTTTTTGATTTTCCTTCCTGTTCGCGAATGTGCGCTGTCTGCTCTAAACCGGTATAGTAGAGCGGCAGGTTGATGGTTCGGGTGATGGGCACATTTAGGGGATTGTAGAAAACGGCCAATCCCTTTTCCTTTTCAGTGGGATTTACATGCAGAATGCCGTCCCAGTCGCGGGCATCAGGCTTGCGCAGGTGGATGATGTCGCTGTTGAGGATGTTGCGGTATTTCTTGTACCATTGGATGATTTCTACCACGGCTTGTTTGGTCTCTTCTGTGTCATAAAGGCGCGGACCGCGGTAGCAGGCTTGTACGCCGGCGGCGTAGTTTTGGAACATCAGGGTCTTGTATTCCAATAGGTGCTCGCTCAAGGGCTCGATAGTGGCTGCTTCGCCGCCGCCGTGATATTGCGTGAGGGGAACAAAACTCCAACAGGCAGATTGCGGCCGCTCAAAGGTACAGTCGTAGTTCAACTGACGGGTGTGCAAAAGCTGCATTTCGCGTGGCAGTGACCAGTTGACCTCTTTGTAGCCAATGCTGGTCTTTGTGGAACCGTTTAGAAAATAGAAATCGGGAACATTCAGATAGACTCCGCTTTCGCACATGCGATGGTAGAAGTTGGCAATGGTGTAGAATTGATTCCACTGCGAGTCGTTGAAGTTCCGATGTCCAGGATGGTTTTCGCTGGCGCAAAAGTCGCCGGGATAGGAACCGTCGTGTTCCAGACAGTCCATACCTGTTTCTTGGATGAATTTTTCAAGGTTGGAAAAATAGGTCTGTCCCCAGGAACTGCAAATACAGGGTGAATAGCCGAAGGTCATCCCGCCGGGTTCTCCCGTTTGGATGTTGATGCAGTCGTTTTCATTGTCGATATGGCGACTGGCTAAAAGCGAATAACAGCCCATTTCGATGCCCTTGGAGTGGGCATAATCTACCAACTCTTTGTAGCGGGCGATGTTCTCGTCGGAGACATCTTCCGCATTCAGTCCGCAACCGAAACTGAGGATGATCATCTCATAACCGGTTTCTGCGCATTGGTCCACCATGGCACGTACGGTGGTGGGATCGTTGGAAGTGAGATGCACGAAGATGGGATTTTCGGTCACCCAAGGCGCTATGGTGCTGTAAAATCGGCGTTGGAACAGTCCTTGGCGTTCGTGGTCGAAGGTGTCGAATAGCATTTCCCAGACGGTAAAGGTGCGGAAGGTTTCGCCAACCCCTATTCTTTGGGCAGGGCCAATGGAGGGATTTACATCAAGCATGCACAAGGTCGTGCAATTGTATTCGCGCTGGCTGGTGAAAGTCGTATCCATAACCCAATGTGTGGTGCGGTCTGTCCCTCTGTGCGATGATTGCCCGGCACAATTGTAATCGGATTCGACATGGATTTTAGCATGCAGAGCCCAGGGCGCATCGCCGGCATAAGGGCCATCGGGTTCGGCAAAGGAAAGATGTTCCAGACGGAATGCGTCAAGGCAGACTTCCTTGCCGCTGTGGTTGACGACTTCCATCTGCTTGCTGATGACGGGAATATGGTCGTAGGCAGAGAAGGTGATGCGCACGGTAATCCCTTTGGCGCTGCCTTGACCCTCTAAGGTGAAGGTCACGCTCTTCCCAGTAGGGACTTGTTTGTTGAGAGCCCAACGTTTGCGGGCCCAGTGGATTTTTTCTTCAATAGTTCCTTCACTATAGTCTTTTAAGAGAAAGGCATTTGCTAATGGGGACATCTGGTCGAGCCATTCGTGCTTTAAGAATGCCAGCTCTGGTTGGTTAGCCAATCCGCCCACGGGGTATTCTCTGCCGTCAATGGTCAGGAACCCTTCGGGGCTGGCCGCGCGGAGCATTTCCTCCCCAGTCATGTGGTTCTTCAAACTGATCGTGGAAAGGGCTGGTTCTAAACGGAAGGTTCTCGACACCATGGCGTTACCGATGGTCAGCTCTTTGCCATCGGCGGACGTGCGTACGTATGCCTGTGATTTTTCCGGGGTCAGGAGCCAGTCGAATCCCAATTTGTTGGATTGGATGGGTTGGGCATTGCCGTTGGCTGTTAAAAGAATCGTAGCAATACAAAAAAACGAAATGAGCAGTTTGTTCAAGAGTTTCATATAAACTTCAGTCCTTCCGCGTATGTTTCGCCGGTGCACACGACGAGGTCGGCGCGGCGGCATTTTTCTTCTTGTGGCATTTGTCGGGCCATGCGTTGCAGGATTTCTTCGCGCGTCCATTCGGGATTGCGCTTCATGATGCGCTGGATGCGCAGTTCCAACGGAGCATCGGCTACAATGATTTTGTCAAAGTAGTGTGTGAGGTTGCCTTCGAACACGATGGCGGCCTCCATCATGACCGTGTTGCAGGACTGCTTAGCCGCCCATTCCTCGAATTTCCGCATCACCCACGGATGTATCATCGCGTTAAGTGTCTGCAACTTATCTTCATCACTGAAGACGAGGCTCGAGAGCTGTCTGAAGTTGACCCGTCCGTCGGAAAAAAGAATCTCCGTGCCGAATGCTCGGCACAGAGATTGGATGAATTCTTTGTCCTGATATATTTTCTTGGCTTCGTCGTCGGCATAAAAGACAGGAATGCCCATTTGTACGAAATGGTTCGAAAGATAGGTCTTCCCCGTGCCGATGCCGCCCGTCAGGGCAATTTTATACATGTCAGTGCAGATAGAAGGTTATTACTTCAGGTGCTTCCACGGATACCAATTCCGAGCCGAAGACATTGTGCGACAGGAAGTCACGCAGGTCGCGGTTCGAGAAGGAATATACCGTGACTTTGTTTTTTGTCTTAATCAAATCGGCCACTGAAATATAGACGACTTTTTCCTTGCTGGAATATGGCTTCATCAGATATTTTAGACCTTTTTGATTGAAAGTCAAAGATATAACAGAGTCGGAAACCGTAACTGACTTTTTATCCTCGGGTAGGTTGTAACATTGGATTTTATAATCCATGGTCACTCGATATTCTTTGGAAAAAGTCACGACAAACCACCCAGCAGTGGCAATGGCAAGGCACACCAAAAAGGCAAATGAGGGCAGTTTGAGTTTCGGTTGTCCGGACATGATTAGCTGTTGTTATTGGTTCTTTTGAGCTTTCAGTTGTGCGTCGTCAATAGAGACGGCAGCCTTTTCGATTTCGATGCAGACATCGTTGGCGATTTCAATTACGAAAGTGGTTTCCTTGATTTCTTTGATTTTGCCGTGGATACCGCCGATGGTTGTGATTTTGGCACCTTTTTCGAGGCTGTTTCTGAATTCTTCAACCTGTTTTTGTTTCTTCTGTTGCGGACGAATCATGAAGAAGTAGAAAATGAGGATGATGAGCAGGATGAAGATGAGGCTCATGCTGCCGCCGCCTTTTGCTGCGGGAGCTGCTTGTAATAATGTTGTAAGTAATAAATTCATAATTAAATATTTAAAATGTTAATAAAAGACTTATTCCGGAACAGAGACATTGGCCGTGATGGTGATGATGTTTTCTGCGGGATAGGTGTTGGCGCCCACCAAGATGCGCTTGGTCACTTTGCCTTTTTGGCTCTTGGAGTCGAAAGTGACTTGGATTTCGCCGGACTCGCCAGGACGGATAGGAGCCTTCGGCGGTGTGGAAGTGGTACAGCCGCAAGTGGCTTCCGAAGAATAGATGATGAGGTTTGACTTGCCGGTGTTCTTGAACTTGAAAGCGTATGTCAGGCGCTCGCCTTGGATGACATCGCCGAAATCATAATTGGTGGTTTCGAAAGTGATGACGGGGAGTTTGCCAGCGTCTTTCTTCGACATACCTTCGGCTGTCTGCGGGCAGTGGACGTCGCTGACTTTGAAGTCGCCCTCTTCAGCCTGTTTTTTATGGCAGGAGCTCAATGTGATAAGGCTGAAAATCACCAAAATAAAAGTTAATTTTCTCATAGTGCTAATTTTGAAACAATCCTCTTCCGGTCTTATTCAGCCTGCCTTGTTCGCGCAGTTCCACGATGGTTCTGTCTAACACGCCGTTGATGAAGACCTTGCTCTTGTCGGAAGAGTATAATTTGGCTAAATCAATGTATTCGTTTAATGTTACTTTAACAGGGATTTCCGGGAATTCCGTGAGTTCGCAGATGGCCATCTTCATGAGCAGCATGTCCATACCGATGATGCGGTCCAGTTCCCAGTTCTGCAGTTTGGATTCGATGATCTCTTCGTATTCTGCATCATGTTCCAAAGTTTTGAGGAATAGTTGTTTGCAGAATTGTTCGTCGTCTCTGGTATTTTTGAAGAGCGTTGCGATTTTGCAGTTGTCACCCTTTTTCTGCTTGAAGTCGCTGATGTTCATATAGAGCATGGAGAGGGCTTCTTCGTAGTCGTCAATCCAGTTGGGATCTTTTTCGCCGAAGAACCAGCGCATGAGGTCGTTCGTGGCAAAGACTTTTTCGATAATGGTGAGCACTAATTTCTTGTCTTCCTCATAATCGCCGTTCTGGTTGTTCATATAGGCCTGGTATTCATCGAGTTCTTCGATGGTGTGGAAGAGATTGACGATGAAGTCGGTGTCTTCGGACCAGTTGATATGATGTTGGGGGAACAATTTTTTCAAGGTGACGTTTTCTTCGATTTGTCGAATCACCTCGTTGTCGACGAATTTCAAGTTAGGATGCAGGTCCTCGGGCGTTGGGTTGTTCTTGCCTTTGAGGTCTTCGAGTTTGTTGGCTCTGTAGAAGGCCACTTCTGGAAGAATGGAGAAGAGCCATAAAAACAGAGTGTAGCAGTTTTTCACCGTGAAGATGAGGTCGTGTTGCGCTTGAGTCACGGATTCAAACGGCTTCAGGCTGTGCGCGTAGAGCGCCTGCATAGTTTTGGTTCTAATATATCTGCGGCTAATCATAGTGAGATGTTGAGTCGTTGGAGAATTATTTCAAGGTGAAGGAACTTTCGCCGAGCAATTGGTCGTCAGTGAAGATTTGCACGATGTATTTGCCCTTGACAGCTTTGTCGTCAGACATCAAATCCCAGGACATGGTGACGTTTTGTGCTTTGTTATTGTAGTTGACAGTGTTTTTAGCAGAATACTGCAGGCGTTGTCCGTCATGTACGAAAGTGTAGGAGTCGGAAGAACCCGGGGTGAGCACTTTGCCGGAGCCTGGGATGGCGATACGACAATATACGTTGACCGGACCCGGTTCAATCAGGGAATTCTCACCCAAGACGAAGGATGTCTTGATACGTTTCACGCGGGAAGCCTTGTCAGTAGCTTCTTCCACACCTTTGTTCTTTACGCTGTAGCCGCCGCTGTGGATGCTGTATGCCTTATATACGGCCGCATTGGAAATCTTGGCGTTGAGGTCGTCGTTGGATTTCTGGATGTTGGCCTTGTCTTGGCGCTCTTGTTCCAAATCAGCCTTTACTTGGGTGTTTTCCGTCTTCAATGTCTGGTTCTCCTGATAGAGTTTGTCCATTTCCTTTACATATTCTTGGGAAATGTTCTGTAGGCGGGCCAACTGACGTTTGATTTTCTTGTAGTCGGCTTGGGAATTGATGAGTTGTTCGATTTCAGCAGCATGTGCCATGATGATGCTGTCCTTCTCGCTGAGTTGGTCGGAAAGGTCGCCGTACTGTGCTTTGATTTTCTCGTGTTCGGCGAGCAAGGAGTCGAGCTCGCCTTGCAGTTCGTTGTTGGCTTCTTCAACTTTTACAAATTCCTTGTTCATTGTCGGTTTGGCAAAGAATCCGAAATAGAGTGTGCTGAGGAAGAAGAGACCGGCCAGAATGCCGAGGATGACTACCCATTTTTTCAACGGATTTTCGTTGTTTTGTTGGTTGTTTGAATTAAGACTTGTGGTTTCCATATTGATATTTTATTGTTTGCGAATATTGATTTCGGTTTAGTGTCAGTTTATCTTTTCAAATTGAGATACATATCGAGGTTTTTCGGCAGGTAGAAAGTCTGGTTGATCGGGAAGTAAAGCACGAGGGAGCCGAGATCGTATTTTATTTTATTCACGGTCACGTAGTTGGTGTTGCTTTCCACGGTGAGCGTTGTTTTCTTGTTTTTGACAGTGAGTCGGTAGCTGTCGACGCCGAGGCTGTCGATTTGGTATTTGTAGCCGGCGAAGACCTGTCTGTGGTCAACGAAGTTCTCGGCGGTCATGTTGTCGAGATCGTCAGCGGCTAAGCCGATCTGCTGGCACATGTAGTGGTTGAGTTCCACGTTGGTGTGGACGCCGGTAAGTTCCTTGCCGTCTGGATGGTACATGGCGAGGAAGACGTTTTCGCCCGTATGTCCGAAGGTGGTGAATCCGAGGCACGTACGCCCGTAGATGGTCTGCGCCAGCATTTTCTCAAGACTGAGGTTGTGTTTGCGTTCCTCTTTGGAAAGCGGAGACTTGTCGTAGTCTTTCGCACTCTGCAGGTATTCGATTTCAGCATCCTGGATGTCGATGTCGAAATACTGTTTGAAGAGTGCGGGCCATTGGCTGGTTTCCACGGCTTTCATTTTGTCGGCCATCGTCCAAGTGGAGATTTTGTATTTGGAAATGGGTTCCATAATTTGCTGCAGGGAGAGTCTGTCGTAACCGCTGGTGTATTTCATACTGCCGATGGTCATGGCGCTGGTGCCGTGGTCGGGAACGATGATGACGAGGGTGTGTCCGTCCTTCTTGGCAAAGTCGAGTGCCACTTTGCAGGCCTTGTCGAAGGCCAGAAAATCGGTGATGACAGCCAATCCGTCGTTGTCATGTGCGGCCCAGTCAACCTTGCTGCCTTCCACCATCAGGAAGAAGCCCTCAGGGTCGGCGGAGAGCAGGTCGATGGCCTTTTCGGTCATCTCGGCGATAGACGGCGTGGTGCTGGGGTCGCGCTCGATGTCGTAGCTCATGGCTTCTTTGCCATAAAGCGCCCACATCGGTGATTTAGTGCAGCTTTTCATTCCTTTGTAATCGTCCAAAAAGAGACTGTAGCCTTTGCTTTTCAGATAATTCTGTTCGGGTTCTTTGAGGAAGGAGACACCACCGCCGATGACCACGTCGAGGTTGTTGTAAGCCATCTGTTTGGCAATCATGCTGTACAGATTGCGGTTATAGGAGTGTGATGAGCAGTCGGCCGGAGTGGCGTGCGGGAACTGGCAGGTGAAGACCAGTCCGGTGGCCTTGTCACGCAGTTGTTTGCAGGCTTCGAGCACGGTGGCCAGGGGCTGATAGGCGCGGGTGGCGTCAACCGGCACCAAGTCGTGGTCGGTTTTTACAGGATAGGTGGAAACGAAGCCCGTCTGTGTTGGATAACCCGTCATGTAACAGGAGGTTGTGGGAGCGGAATCCCCGATGGGCGCATCCGAGGAGTTGGTGCGGATAAGTCCTGTAACAAAAGGGTCGAGATTTAAATTGTTCTGGCTGGGATTTTGGTAGATTTGATACCAGCGGGCAGCAGATAGCACGCTGGTTGAAGTTCCGTCAGGAATCATAAAGATGACGTTTTTTATGGAATTAGGTTGGGCAAATGCTGCCAATACCATAAATAACAATACGTTACAAAGAACAGTTTTTTTCATTTTTAACTATTTAAAAAACGTGCAAAAGTACAAAAAAAGGCGAGATTTCCATCATCCTAAAACTTTTGTTAAATGATATTTTTGGAAAGTGGTTTTTGGCATTTTATACGTTTGTTTTTTATGTAAGTTTGCCGCCCAAAAAATTAAAGAAAAATGAAAATTAAAGAAGTCACGGATTATCTGGAGCAACGTTTTCCGCTCTGTTTGCAAGAAGATTTTGATAACTGCGGTGTGCAATGTGGCGATGTGGAGCAGGAGGTCACCGGCGTGTTGGTATGTTTTGAAATGACCGAAAAGGTGATTGAGGAGGCACTTGCCATGAAGGCCAACTTAGTCATATCGCACCACCCGCTGATGCTGCGTCGCGGGATATGCAAAATAGAGCCTAAGGACCGCGTGGGGCGCGTGCTGTGCAAAGCGTTGGGCAACGGCATGGTACTCTATTCCATGCACACGAACATTGACAGCGCCGAAGGCGGCGGCAATGACGTGTTTGCCGAGAAATTGGGTTTGCAGGCTGTTAAAGTGCTGGTGCCCACACACGAGACTGCTCTGGCTGACAAGAACGGATTGGGACGAATCGGCCGCTTGCCACAGCCTATGAAGCGCAACGATTTCCTGCAGTATGTGAAGGACAAAATGGGCCTGCAGGTCGTGCGCTATTATGGTTGCGAGGAGCAGAACATAGAGACCGTGGCAGTTTGCGGCGGCGGTGGCGCTTCGTTTATCGAGGACGCTATGTGCGCGGGCGCAGATGCATACGTCACCGGCGATATCAAATATCACGACTTCTTCCGCGCAGATGCGCAGATGCTCATTGCCGACATCGGACACTACGAAGGTGAGTTCTATATTAGGGAAATTATTTATAAGGCTATTAAAGAAAAATTTACTACTTTTGCGGCCGAAATTTCTAAAATGGATATTTTGGAAATTTGTTATTTATAAAAATCTGATAAATAAGCAATTAGATACATTATGCCTAAGAAAAAAGTTACTGACGAAGAAATCGTTGCTGCTGTTGAAGATGCAGCTGCAGAAACAAAAACCTCCAAAACGAAGAAGGTTGCCCCGAAGAAAGTGGCTGTGAAAACCACTAAGAAGGCTGAAGTGGTAGAAGAAGCTCCTGCTGAAGTGGTAGAGGAAATTCAAGAGGTGGAAGCCGTTGTGGAAGAAGTCAAGGCTCCTAAGGTTGTTGAAACCATCGTCGAAGATGACGTTACCGTTGAAAAAACTGCCGATGGCGTTATCGAAGTGAAGAAACATGAAGACAACCAAAGCCATGCTGAGGAAATCACCATCGAACAGAAGTTGCTCTCCCTTTACAATCTGCAACAAATCTGCACCCAGATTGACAACATCCGCATGGTGCGCGGCGAACTTCCCGAGGAAATCCGCGACAAAGAAGACGAATGCGAAGGCAAACGTACCAGAATCGCCAAATTCCGCGATGAAATCAGTAATTTGAATTCTAAAATCGCTTCTGAAGGTACAAAGAAGGAAGAAGCACTGGCTGCTATTAAGAAATATGAAGAACAGCAGAACAATGTTCGTAACAACCGCGAATATGAAAGCCTGAGCAAGGAAATCGAATATCAGAACCTTGAAATCCAGGTCGCTGACAAGCATAAAGCCAAATATGAAACGGAAATCGGCGAAAAGGAAGTCTTGATTCAGGAAACTGAAGAGAAACTCAAGGAACTGGAAGAAATTCTCGTTCAAAAGAAAGAGGAGTTGAAGAACATCATGGCCGATACCGAGAAGGAAGAAGCCGAACTCTTGGAAAGAGCAGAAGGCCTTAAGTCCAAAGTTGACCAACGCCTCATGACGGCTTTCGAACGTATTCGTAAGAACGCCCATAATGGTTTGGCCATCGTTAAAATCGAACGTGATGCCTGTGGTGGTTGCTTTAGCAAGATTCCGCCGCAACGCCAACTCGATATCGCCCTTCACAAAAAGATTATCGTTTGTGAAGCCTGCGGCCGTATCTTCATTGACGACAAACTGGTGAACAGCCAGAACAACGAATAAAAAAAAAGACCTTCCAAACGGAAGGTCTTTTTTTTATTATTCTCCTTTTAATATATCAGCAATGTGAATGACTTCGATGCCGACATCGTGTGCTTCCTTGTATGCGTCGATCATCTGTAGGCAGTGGATGTCGGTGGAAGTGACATATTCGGCACCCATATTGTAGATTTTGGTTACAATCTCACCGGTCATAGCTTCGGCCGTTACCGGATTGGCCATGGAGAAACGGCCGTTACCGCCACAGCAGCCCTGAAGGTCGTCGGACATGAGCAGGTCGAGGCCGAGGGTGTTGCGCAACAGTGTCTCCGGTGCGTTGTTCTGCGGATAGAGGTTCCGAGCAGAACAGGATTTGAAGTAGAAAACGCGGTGGCTGAATGTGTTCCCCAAATTCTCAATATGTTTGACGTTGACGATGTAGTCGCAAAGTTCATATATCTGTTGCGTGAAAATGCGCAGTTCGTTTGTAGAAAATGAGTTTTTCAGCAATTCGCGGAAGTATTTGCGCATATAGCCTGCGCAACCGCAGTCGGGAACGACGAAAGGCACTTTTGAACCGAAATTGTCAATAATCTGGATGCCTAAGTCTTTGGCGTTTTCGATTTCGCCTTCCATATAGAAGCGACGTCCGCAGCAGGTCTGTTCGTCATAATATTGGCAATGGAGGCCCAGACGTTCCAAAACCGTCATCACGCTGTACGCGGAATTCGGTTGGAACATATCCATTTGACATGGTATGAATACATTTACTATATTGCTTTCCTCTGCCATGGCTGTAAAGATTAGTTACCGCATTTGGAATAGCCGCACTTGGTGCAAACGAGGCAGCCTTCTTTGAACTCCATAGTGCCTTTTTCGTGGCAGTGAGGGCATTCCTGATCCTTCTGCTTGGTACCGTCCTGGATGAATTTCTTCAGGGCACGGCAGACACCGTTACGCCATGAGTTGATACTTTCCTGGCGGAAGTTGAGGCTGGAGATGATGCTGACGATGTTGTTGACTGGGATGCCGTTGCGCAATAATCCGGAAGTCAGTTTCGCATAGTTCCAGAATTCCTGATCGAAACAGCGGTCCAAACCGCAGAGTCTTACTTCGTAGCCTGCCTTGTCGTAATATTTGAAGTCGTAGGATTTCGTGCCGTCTTCGTGTCTGTTTTTGATGATGATGCCGTGTTCCACCCACTTAGGCAGCAGGAAGCTTTCATCACCAGTCTTACCTGTGAAGATTTCGTAAGGCTGTCCGTTGTAGATGCCGATGTAAGCCACCCAGTCTTCGCTGTTGTTTTTGAAATGGATGACATCAGCTTGGAGTTCTTTCGGGCGTTTGAAGTTCTTCGGTTGGGGAGCGCTTTCCTTTTCTTTGTTCTTATCCTTGTTGAGGGACTCGAGGACGCCGTTGCGGGAACCTTCTCTGTAAACGGTCATGCCCTTGCAGCCCACTTGCCAAGCCTTGAGGTAGAGGTCGGCGACAGTCTGTTCGGAAACGTCTTCCGGCAGGTTCACAGTGACGGAGATGGAGTGGTCCACCCATTTTTGCACGGAGCCTTGGAGTTCCACTTTCTTGATATAGTCGGTGTCGGCAGCCGTAGCTTTATAGTAAGGAGACTGTTCTACGAGGGCTTGGATTTCCTTTTCGTTCATTGTGGACATCTGCTCGTAGGTGTAGCCTTTGGTTTCAGCCCAGGTGACGAATTTCTGGTGGAAGACCAGATATTCTTCGAAAGAGTCGCCCACGACATCTTTGATGATGTTTTTCTTGATGCTCATGTCATTGGGGTTGACTTTGCGTCTGCGTTTGTAAACCACGTTGAAGGCGGGTTCGAGGCCGGAGGTGGTTTGGGTGCAGATGCTTACGCTGCCCGTAGGAGCGATAGTGAGCAGGGCGATATTACGACGTCCGTAACGGACCATGTCGTCATAGAGTTTGGGGTCGGCTTCGCGGAT
The DNA here is from genome assembly GCA_024400835.1 of Bacteroidales bacterium. Classification (GTDB taxonomy): domain Bacteria; phylum Bacteroidota; class Bacteroidia; order Bacteroidales; family WCHB1-69; genus F23-D06. The sequence goes on along the minus strand of JAKSMC010000035.1, from coordinate 19,544 downwards.
ACGCTGGATGAAGGGGTTGTGGCCTTCTTTGATGCAGCTGTAGATGGGGAAGGCACCGCGCTCCTTGGCCATGGTTACAGATGAGCGGTAAGCGGCGAGAGCCAGTTGTTTGTGAACTTCGGTGGAGAAGGCGTTGCCTTCGTCGGAGCCGTAGCGGATGTTCAGAGCTGCCAGCATGTCGCCTTCGGCAGTGATGCCGAGGCCGGTGCGGCGACCTTTGGTGGACTGTTTTCTGATTTTGAGCCACAGTTCTTTTTCCACGCGTTTGATGTTTTCGCTTTCAGGGTCGCTGTCGATTTTAGCCAAGATCTGGTCGATTTTCTCGAGTTCCAGATCGATGATGTCGTCCATCAGTCGTTGGGCATACTGAACATGCTCTTTGAAGAGAGGCATGTTGAAGTATGCCTTGTCGGTGAATGGGTTTTCAACATAGCTGTACAGGTTAATTGCGATGAGACGGCAGCTGTCATAAGGGCAGAGCGGGATCTCTCCGCAGGGGTTGGTTGAAACAGTGCGGAATCCCTCGTCCTGATAGCAGTCGGGCACGGATTCGCGGCGGATGGTGTCCCAGAAGAGCACGCCGGGTTCGGCGGATTTCCAGGCGTTGTGGATGATTTTCTTCCACAGTTTGTCGGCCTCGATGTCCTGCTTGAACTGAGGATTATCGGAATCGATGGGATATTGCTGAGTATAGGTTGCGTTATTTTGGACGCTCTTCATAAAGTCGTCGTCGATTTTGACGGAGACGTTGGCACCGGTGACTTTGCCCTCGGTCATCTTGGCGTCGATGAACTTTTCGGAGTCGGGGTGTTTGATGGATATGGAGAGCATGAGGGCGCCGCGGCGGCCGTCTTGGGCCACTTCGCGGGTGGAGTTGGAGTAACGTTCCATGAAGGGCACCACGCCGGTGGAAGTCAGTGCGCAGTTCTGCACGTGGCTGCCGGACGGGCGGATGTCGGAAAGGTCATGACCTACGCCGCCACGACGTTTCATCAATTGGACTTGTTCTTCGTCCATCTTCATGATGCCGCCGTATGAGTCGGAGTTGGTGTCGTTACCGATGACAAAGCAGTTGGACAGCGACACGATTTGGTCGCGGTTGCCGATGCCGGCCATAGGGCTGCCTTGCGGGATGATGTATTTGAAATGGTCGAACAGGGAGAAGATGAGTTCCTCACTCATCGGGCGGATGTAGCGTCTTTCGATTCTTGCGAATTCGCTGGCCAGACGGTGGTGCATCTCTTCCGGTGTTCTCTCCATAATGTTGCCGTTGCGGTCTTTCAGCGCGTATTTGTCAATCCATACGCCTGCGGCCAGTTCGTCGCCGCCGAAGTACTTCACGACGTCTTGGAATATTTCCACCTTAGTATAAATAGTACGATTTTCAGTAGTTGCTTTAGGCATGATGACATCACTTTCGGACGCATCTACGACTGGGTTCTCTACTGTTTCTGCTTCAATCTTCTGGGAGATGTTGTGCATGGCTCTTTCACGCGAATACAGTAGGCTGCCCGACTGTTCGCTTTGTTGTTTCTTTACTTGATCCTTCACCACTACATCCTCATCCTCAGGAAATCCAAAAAGGGATAACTCATTATTCATAGACACGTTCGATAAAATTAATACATAGGTTAATCAAATCAGACGAAGGCTTTGATAGTTTAGCAAACTTGCAAATGGAAAATTAACGTAACATCTTAAAATAGAAATTGTTGCCGAATCATTCTGACTCCGTTTATGAGGTGGCTAAAATAGAAAAATGAATGAATGAACACCTTGTTCGGAATGCACATAATATTAACAAAATTACGTTAATAATTTTTCTGACTGAGAATAAGGTGCTTAAAGTTTTTGTGCAAAAAAAAATCAGGAATCGTCTTTTTTGTCCTTCTTTTTACGGATGCATAAAAAATTATTTTTCACTAAACTTTTGATTAACAACTGAAAGTTCAATGTATGCTCTAAAAGCCAATATTCCAAGTTTATACGTCTGTCGGTAAGATTCTCTTAACAAGATTCTTCAAGGTGTCGCCCGGGCCGAATTCCGTGAATTCGGTGGCACCGTCAGCGGCCATGTTGAGCACGGACTGGGTCCAGCGCACTGGGCTGGTCAGTTGCTTGAGCAAGTTCTCTTTGATGATTGCCGGGTCAGAAGACGGCTGGGCTGTGGCATTTTGGTATATCGGGCAGAATGGCTGGCGGATTTCGCACTGGCGGATGGCTTCGGCCAACTCGTCTTGGGCGGGCTGCATCAGCGGAGAGTGGAACGCGCCACCCACGTTGAGCAGCATCATCTTGCGGGCACCGGCCTCACGCAGTTTGTCCATGGCCAGTTCCAAGCCTTTCAAACTGCCGGAAATCACTAACTGCTGCTGGCTGTTGTAGTTGGCTGGCACTACCACTTCCTCGGTGATGGAGGCGCACACCTCTTCGATGACCTTTTCCTCGAACTTGAGGATGACGGCCATACCCGAAGGGTTCATCTCACAGGCACGCTGCATGGCGTGTGCGCGCTTGGACACCAATGTCAAGGCGTCTTCAAATCGCAAGGCTCCATTGGCGGCCAACGCCGTAAACTCTCCCAAAGAGTGACCTGCCACCATGTCGGGCTGGCTCTCAGCCAAACAGCGGAAGGCTATGTAGGAGTGCAGGAAAACCGCCGGCTGCGTAACTTTCGTCTGCTTTAATTCTTCATCTGTTCCGTTGAACATGATGTCGGAAATGGAGAAGCCTAACAACTCGTCGGCTTGTGCAAATAGTTCTTGGGCCAACGGATATTGGTCGAATAAGTCTTTGCCCATACCGGAAAACTGGGCGCCCTGTCCGGGGAAAAGATAGGATTTCATTTGCAGATTTTGGAAAAAAGGATTAAGGGATTAGAGGGGAAACGAGCTCACTCTCTAATCCCATATTTGTATTATAAGCCGAATGCGGTCTTAATATCTTCAACTTTGTTCAGTTCCTCCCAGGGGAAGAATTTGTAATTTTTGCCGTTGACGGTTCTAACTTCGCATTGGCGTCCGAAGTGGCCGTAGGTGGCAGTTTCCTGATATATTGGGTTTTTCAGTTGTAGGCGTTCGATGATGCCGTAAGGGGTCATGTCAAAGAGGTTGTTGATTTTCTCGGCGATGGCGCCGTCACTCATTTTCACTTTGGCCGTGCCGTAAGTGTTGACGTAGAGTCCCACGGGGTTGGCTTCGCCGATGGCGTAGGCCACTTGGACGAGCACTTTCTTGCAGAGGCCAGCGGCGACCATGTTCTTTGCAATGTGGCGGGTGGCGTAAGCAGCCGAGCGGTCAACCTTGGAGGGGTCTTTGCCGGAGAAGGCACCGCCGCCGTGTGCGCCGTGTCCACCGTAGGTGTCGACGATGATTTTGCGGCCGGTGAGACCGGTGTCGCCGTGCGGGCCGCCAATCACGAACTTGCCCGTCGGGTTGACGAACAGTTTATGGTCGTAGTCGAAGGCTTTGAACAGCTTCTTGATATTTCTCGGACACTGTTTGATGACGCGCGGTATCAGGATGTCGCGGACGTCCTGTTTGATTTGTGCCAGCATGGCATCGTCCTTGGCTTTTTTCTCTTCGGCGGTGTCGTTTGGCCCATAAACGGGTTCGTCGTGCTGAGTGGAGAGCACGATGGTGTCGATGGCCTCGGCCTTGCCCTTGTCAGAATAGCGCACGGTCACTTGGGATTTGGAATCCGGGCGGAGGTATTTCATCTTCTTGCCCTCTTTGCGGATAGCAGCCAGTTCGCGAACCAGCATGTGGGCCAGTTCGATGGTCAGCGGCATGAAGTTCTCGGTTTCGTCGCATGCGTAACCGAACATCATTCCCTGGTCGCCAGCACCTTGCTCCTTGGCCTTCTTGCGCTCCACGCCCTGGTTGATGTCGTTGGATTGGCCGTGGATTGTGTTGATGATGCCACAGGATTTGCTGTCGAACTGATACTCGCTTTTGTTGTATCCGACATTGGTAATAACATTTCTTACGATTTCGTCCACAGGAACATAGCAGTTTGTTTTAACTTCTCCTGCGCACACTACCAGTCCGGTAGTCACTAAAGTTTCGCAAGCCACTTTAGATTCTGGATCTTGGGAAAGAAAAGAGTCCAGTAAAGCGTCTGAAATTTGATCACTCAGTTTGTCCGGGTGTCCTTCAGATACTGATTCAGATGTGAATAGATAGCTCATGTCTAACGTTTTTAAAATATTGTTTTTAAATAAGATACAATGAAAAAACGTGGAGAGCCTGAATGTCGTTTTAGCATTTTTTCATGTGGTTGCAAGCAGTCAAATCTGTCCACGAATTTTCGGGCGGCAAAAATAATAAAAAATGTGATAGTCCGGCAATTTGTTGATCGGTAACGAAAAATAGCCGGGATACGTCACCCAGTTAGTTAACTATCAATGTCTAACAACTTTTTTATTCTAACAAAAAACAAGTGTTTTTTTTGCGGATATTTGCGCCTGTTAAACACCTTATATTATGAACTGGAAACCATACCTTTTAACCATTTTGTCATTGTGTCTGTTGCTCAGCGGTTGTAAAATGCGCAGCAACCAAAGCGAAGAGGAAAACAAGAACTATGACTATCCCATCACCGTGATAAAAGATACCATATCCATCAATGTGCTGGATAAAACGGAGTTGTATCCCATAACGGAAGAATTTATGGAATCCTTTATGGAGAAGGCTGGCGAATATGAGGGGCATCATATGACGGCTCGTGTAGCGCTGCCCGAAGAGTGGGGCGTGCGCTGTGTGGAACGTCTGCCCGAAGGCCGCGAAATATGGCTCATCCAGTCGCAGTCCCGCGAATGGATGTACTTGGCTGTGACTTCCGGCTACGGCACCCAGCGCATCCTGGACTTGATACCCGTGGCACTCGATATCACCAATCAGCAAAACGATGTGCTGGAAACGGAAAGGTGGACAACTTACCGCGAACCTGACGGCGCGTTTATCGTCAGCAAGGAGTACGAATGGACACGCTCGCTGACCAATGCCACGAAACAGGCTTACAAGGCTGATCCTGAAAAGTTCCATCGCAGCGTTTCCTACCTCGACAAGTACTATATCAACGAATCCGGCCGCTTCGAATATTCCGAAGTCTTAGACTCCGTGCCCGAATACGACGCCGTTGTCTTTTTCTACAACCGCAGCCTCAAACCCGAACGCTGGGATGACAACATTCCGCAACTTCAGGCTTTCTGCGAGGAAAACAACATCTTCTACGAAGAGGTTTACAACAATTATGACAAGGTCAACATTCGCGATTTTACGTTGGGACCGGTTGTCACGGTGGATATCAATCCCTTCATAACCAATATGGAAAGCGGCATGGTGCTCTTCAAGAAGGGCGAGAATCCCAAGGCTATAAATTTCGGCGGCTTTGAATACATGCAGATGGAAATCAAGCGCTATTTCAAAATCAAGAACCCTGAGGCGGCGGCATTATGACAGAGCGATTTCGCACGGCGTTGGAAAGATTGGTCGGGGAGCCCGGCCGGCAGCGGTATCTGCTCGCCATCAGCGGCGGTGCGGATTCCAGTGTCATGGCGCACCTCTTCTATGACGCGGGCTACGACTTTGCCATTGCCCACTGCAACTTCCATCTGCGCGGCGAAGATTCCAATGCCGACATGCGCTTGGTGCAGGACCTGGCCAAGACGCTGGAGGTTCCTCTTTTTGTCAAGGAGTTCGACACATTAGCACTCCAAAAGGATTCCGGACTTTCCGTGGAAATGATGGCCCGAAAGCTGCGCTACGACTGGTTCGAGGAAATCGGTGGTGCCTACGACTACCTCGTGACCGCGCACCACGCGAACGATGCTTTGGAAACCACGCTGCTCAATATCTGTCGCGGCACCGGGCTGAAAGGCCTGGCTTCCATTCCGTCAGAAAACGGGAAGATTATCCGGCCCATGCTCGGCTTCTCCGCCAAGGAAATCCGCGAATACGCCAGCAAGCACCACATTGACTATGCCGTTGATTGCACCAATGCCGACGAAACCATTCGCCGCAACAGAATCCGACATTCGGTGGTGCCGCAACTTGAAGAAATCAACCCCAACCTCATTCACACTTTTTCCCATAATCGTGAAATTTTACAACGACAACTTGCTTTTTACCAGCATTCTATTGAAAATGTAAAAAAGCAGGTGATGACTTCCAAGGAGGATGCTTTTGTTGTGGATGCTTCCATTTTGGAAAATTATCCAGACAAAGATGTCATTCTTTATGAAATATTGAATGATTTCGGTTTTAACAACAGCGTTGTTGAGAATTTAGGGTCGGAACTTCAAAGCGGCCGTCAGTTTTTCTCTGAAAAATATGTTTTGCTTGTCAATCGGGACAAGTATATTATTCAACCTAAAAATATTGAGTATCAAGATTCTATAATGATAGATTCCATAGAGGTCCTGAAAAAGTACTTCCAAGTGGAATTGGTTTCACAATCAGAGGAAATCGTCTTCCCAAAAAACTCCGACATACTCTTCGTTCCAGAAGACAAGTTGCTGTTTCCTTTGGAGTTGCGTCATTGGCGGGAAGGAGACTCGTTTTACCCGTTAGGTGCCAAAGGCCGGCAGAAACTGAGTGATTTTTTCATTGACCACAAAGTTGATGTCTTTACCAAACAAAAAATATGGTTACTTTGCACCCCGAAAGAAATCGTCTGGATTGTGGGATATCGTTCCAGCGAATCTTTCAAAATCGATAGAAAAAAGATGAAAAGTTACTATAAAATAATCAACAATGGAGTATTTTAACCAAAATGAAGGAAATGCAGCCCCGCAGCGGACCACGATATTGTGGATTTTAGCTCTTTGCACGATGATCAGTGCTGCCTTGAATTTCATTGATTATTCGCTGTTCATGCTGTTTCCCAAATATATGCAGAGTATGGTTGAGGCTTCAATGAAACTGCCGTTTTTCAAAGACGACATGTACAGGAAAGTTTTCGACATGTATCTTTCCATATCGAAGGGACAGTATCTGTTTTTGGCGCTCACCGAAGTTGCCATGTTTGTGGGCGCATTGCTTATGTTGTGGAAACTCAATCCTTTAGGATTTCATTTCTACACCTGTGGCCAGTTAGGTTCCTTCTTTGTTCGGAATATTCTCATCGGAGGCCTGATGACTATGGATATGATGACCATTCTGTGCGTCGTTATGCTGGTGTTGCTTTATGCAATGCAGATGCGCGTGTTCCGGCCCGCCGCCAAACCTCCGAAAGATGATTCAGATGATGATGAGCAGGAGGAGGATATTGAACTTTAATATTGACTTTAACTTTAACCATGGTCGTTAGCCATTCGCCATTGGCTTTTGAACTTTTAAACCTTAAACTTTAAACTCATAATGAATCGCTCTGATTTCCCCATATTAGAAGAACTCGTATATAAGAAACCCTTAGTGTATTTTGATAACGCGGCTACGACGCAGAAACCCAAAGAGGTAATAGATGCGCTGTCGAATTATTATGAAACGTTGAACAGCAACATTCACCGTGGTGTACACTGTCTGAGTCAGAAGGCTACGGAGGAATTTGAGATTGCGCGCAAGTGCGTGCAGCAGTTCATCCATGCGGCCCACGATTACGAAATCGTCTTCACGCGTGGCGCCACCGAGTCTATCAATTTGGTGGCCAGTTCTTTCGGGCGTACTTTTATCGAGGCGGGTGATGAAATCATCATCTCAGAGATGGAGCATCACTCCAACATCGTGCCGTGGCAGTTTTTATGCGAAGACCGTGGTGCGGTATTGAAGGTGCTGCCGTTTGCCGAAAACGGAGAGCTGCTGCTCGACCAACTCGAGAGTTTGATTACGCCGCGCACGAAGATTGTCGCTGTGACGCACGTTTCCAACACATTGGGAACTATCAATCCGGTGAAGCAGATTATCGAGATTGCGCATGCGCACCACCTCCCCGTGATGATTGATGGAGCGCAGGCGGTGGCGCACTGTCCTGTGGACGTGCAGGACCTCGACTGCGAGTTCTACTGTTTTTCCGGACACAAGATGTACGGCCCGATGGGCATTGGCGTGATGTACGGCAAAGAGGAGTGGCTGAATCGCATGAAGCCGTACCAGGGCGGTGGCGAGATGATTAGCAACGTCACGTTCGAGAAGACCACCTACAACGAGTTGCCCTTCAAGTTCGAGGCTGGCACGCCGGCAGTGGGTGACGTCATAGGGTTGCGCAAGGCTATCGAATACATGCAGTCGGTAGGCGTGCAGGCGATTGCCGATTACGAAAACGAGCTGTTGCAGTATGGCACCGAGCAGTTGCTGCAAATCGACGGATTGCGCATCTACGGGCAGTCCGCGCACAAGGCTGCGGTGATTTCCTTTTTAGTGGGCAACATCCATCCCTACGATATGGGTGTGCTGCTTGACCATCAGGGCATTGCCGTGCGCACGGGCCACCACTGCACTCAACCTGTGATGACGCACTACAACATCCCCGGAACCGTTCGGGCTTCGTTCGCACTTTACAACACCAAGGAGGAAATCGACACTCTGGTGAAAGGCGTTATCCGCGCCAAGGATATGTTGCAATAAATTATTAGTGGGCTGCTGAAGAACGGCTTTTTTTGATGCCGAAGGGTTATAAAACAAGTATCTAATTCTTAATAAAAAAAGAATCCCTCCAAACGTATATACGGATTGGAGGGATTTCTTTTAAAGGTATATATATATGTTAGTATATAAGTCCGAGTTCTAATTTGGCGGCTTCGGACATCATTTCCATTTCCCAGGGTGGGTCGAAAGTGATTTCCACGTTTACTTTGTTGACACCGGGAATCATAGACACACGGGTCTGAACTTCCATCGGCAGGCTTTCGGCCACCGGACAGTTTGGCGCTGTCAAGGTCATCAGGATGTCCACGTCGTTGGTTTTGCTGACTTCTAATTTGTAAATGAACCCCAATTCCCAAATATTTACTGGAATTTCAGGGTCGTAGATGTCTTGGAGAACTTTGATAACTTCTTCTTTCATAAATTATTCTAATGCTTTTTCTTTTAAGGATATGAAACCGTCGCCTAACGTTTCGGACACATCTAAGATGGAAAGAAACGCCTTGGGGTCGATTTCATGAACAAAATGTATTAGTATCGGGAGCTGTTTGCGGGAAATGGAGGTGAAGATGATTTTCTTTTCATCTTGATTGTACATACCCTCGCCGTTGAGGAAAGTGCCGCCTCTGTCCAATTCGTCAAAGATGTGCTGGCGGATTTCGTCATAGTGGTCGGAGATGATGAGTACGGCTTTGTTGGAGTGGAAGCCGGCCACCACTTTGTCCATCACTACGCCGGTGACGTAGATGATGAGCCATGAGTACAAGGGGATGGTCCAGTCTTTGAAAGCGGCCAGTGCGCCCAACACGACTACGGAGTCCACAATGATGAGGAGCGTGCCCAAGGGTATGTGCTTGAGGTATTTGCCCAGGATCATGGCGATGATGTCCGTGCCGCCCGAGGTGGCCCGTGTCTTGAAGATCAAACCGAGACCGACGCCGATAATCACGCCTCCGCAGAGGGCCATGATGAAGTTGGCGGCCGGATCCGGAACCATGGGCTGGCCCGGCAGACTAATCAAAGGCTCGTATCCGTAAATCTTTTCCCATAGGGAGATAAATGTCGGCAGTGTGATAACCCCGACCACGGTCTTGGCTCCGAACTTTGGACCTAACCACAACGTGCCGATTATCAGCAGCGGTATGTCCAAACAGATACCTGACAGACCAATGGGGAAATTGAAAAGGTGGTGCAAGATGATGGCGATACCGTAAACACCGCCCGGGGCTAATTTCAACGGGGAAACGAATACCACATAACCTATGGACATGATGAAAGTGCCCACCACAATCAGAGAATAGGTCTGTATGAACTCTTTCCAGTTGATGTTCTTCCAATCTATATTTTTGAATAATTTCATTTGTCGTTATGATTATTTGCTAATTACTCGGTTGAGTCCTTCGGCAATGGTTTTTCTGCATTTGTTCAATTGGTTGATATGGGTGATTAATCCAATAGTCTCTTCTTCATTGTAATTGCCGGACTTCATCTCGTTGGTCAGGAAGGCGATTTGCTGCTCCACTATTCTCAGTTTCAGCGCCAACAGGGTGTCTGCCACCACTTGCTGTAGGTTGTGGATGTTGTTGTCCGCAAAGCGTGTCAGCATATCCAGTTTCTTTTCCCATTGCGGGCTGTACTGGTAGGTTTCGTTGGAGAGGTTGTCAATGGCGAATTGATATTCGTCTTTGTCTTCGCTGAAGAGGAACGTACGTTGGATTTCGTCTTTGTCATTGAGGATTTCCGCAATTCTGCCGTAGTGCTCGTAAACTTTGCGCAGGGTGTTGTCTTGCAACACGATGCCGTCATTGTACAGGTCATTGACAATGTATTGGTCAATGCGCTGTTTGGTGACGATGCCCTCTTCCACATTCCTGTCCGTGGTGATTTCGTACAGACCATATTTGAGTAACAGCAGGACCAGGTCTTTTTCGGCTTCGTAAAGCAGATTGGTCTGAGGGCGTAATTGCTGTTCGGCTTTGCGTTGCTCCTGGATTTGGACATCCTGCAAGACAGGCATTTGGACGTTGCTGTCCTGCCCGGCCTTTTTCTTGTCGGTATTGGTTTTCCAGATGATGGAGCGGATTTTGCTGCCGAGCGTGTTTTCGGGGAGTTCGAAGATGCGGGCGCACTCTTTGATGTAGAAGGATTGCGTGATGGGTTCCTGCACCTTGGCGATGCTTTCGAGGATGCTGTTCACCACGTTGGCGCGTTTGATAGGGTCTTTGCCGGCCTCTTCGGAAAGGATTTGCGCTTTGAAGAGGATGAAGTCCGTGGTGTTGTTGGTCAGGTAGTCCTGGAGTTCGCTGTCGCGGTGTTTTTTCGCGAAGGAGTCGGGGTCTTCGCCGTCGGGGAGCAGGCAGACGCGCACGTTCATGCCCTTTTCGAGCAGCATGTCGATACCGCGTAGTGAAGCTTTGATGCCTGCCGCGTCGCCATCGTACAGGACGGTGATGTTCCTGGTCAGCGCGAAAATCATCTTCACCTGGCCGTCGGTCAACGACGTGCCGGAGGAGGCAATTACGTTTTCAACGCCTGACTCGAACATGGAGATGACGTCCGTGTAGCCCTCCACCAGGTAGATGTTGTCCTTCTGGCGGATGGCCTTTTTGGCCAGGTACAAGTCATACAGGGTGTCGCTCTTGTGGTAGATTTCGTTCTCCGGGGAGTTGAAATACTTGGCGATTTTGTCGTCCTTTTTCAGGATACGGCCGCCGAAGCCGATAGTCTTGCCCACCGTGTTGTGAATGGGGAAGATGACGCGCCCGCGGTAGAAGTCGTACAATTTGCCGCTTTCGCTCTTTTTGGTGAGGCCGAGTTTGAGCAGGAATTCCTCTTTATAACCCTGCTTTAGGGCCTCTTTGGTGAAACTGTCCCAGCCGCCCGGACAATAGCCGAGGTGGAACTTGTCCATAGTGGCATCTTTGAAACCGCGTTCTTTGAAATAGGAAAGACCCAGCATCTTGCCCTCTTCGCTGTTGCGCAGTTGGTCCATGAAGTACTTTTCCGCGAACTCGTTGACCAAGAAAAGGCTTTCCTTTTCACTGCGGAGGTTCTTTTCCTCTTCGGTCTCCTCACGGTCGTACTCAATGGTAATGCTGTATTTTTTAGCAAGATATTCCAAGGCCTCGGGGTAGGTCATCTTGGCATGTTCCATAAGGAAATGGATGGCGTTGCCCTTGGCGTCGCACACGAAGCATTTGTAGATGCCGAGTCGCGGTGTGACGTGCATAGAGGGATTTTTGTCGTTGTGGAAAGGACACACGCCGACAAATCCCTGACCCTGCCGTTTCAGAGTCACGAAGTCGCCCACCACATCTTCGATTTTGGTGGCGAACATGATTTCGTCTATGGTCTTCTTAGATATCATTACTCGTCGTCTTCGCTATCGGATTTGCCGTTTTTTCCAGAATAGACTTTGAATTTCTTAAATATCTTCTTATCGTGCATGACAGCCAAAGCCTGTTGGAAGGTGTCGTCGGTTTCCAAGAAGATACGGTAGGCATCACCGTAGCCGTAAAGGCCGCGTGCGATTTCATAACGCAGATAGTCTTTGATGTATTCCCCGGCGTGGGATTCGTTGCGCAGACGAGTGGCTTCGTTGTAGTTTTTGACCACATAGTTGTGGAACATCGTGTCCAAAGTCTGCATGTCAAGGTCTTTGGCAGAGGTGAACAAGGAGTCGAGTTTGCCCTTGTTGGTTTTCAGGAAACTTTCGGCATAGTTGCTGAATTTGAAGGCAGCGCTGTCGCTAACACCTTCTTTTTTAGCAAAATCCATAAACTCTTTGTAGAATGAATCCGAAATTTTGAAGTTCTTTTCGAAGTCTTCGAAAGTCGGATACTGTTTTTTCATATTGTCACGGCTGTTTTCAAGATAGTTCACGACGAAATTGCCGAAGATGCCTTTGCGGACGATTTCGTTGTAGAGGGTGGAGTATCTGGTGGTGTCCAACGGGATGAAGATGTCGGGCATGATGCCGCCACCGCCGTACACAGTTCTGCCGTGAGGGGTTTTGTATTTGAGTGAATCCGGGAATTTGATTTTGTCGGCGGTGTAGAGTTCGCCGTTGTTGGCACGCGTCTGCAGGTCTTTGTAGTATGCGTCCAGGCCGTCGTTGTAGGGCTTTTGGATACAGCGGCCGGTCGGGGTGTAGTAGTGGGAGATGGTGAGGCGTACTTCAGACTGGTCGATGAGGCGCAGGGGCTTTTGCACGAGGCCCTTGCCGAAAGTACGACGGCCGATTACCAAGCCACGGTCCCAGTCTTGGATACATCCGGAGGTGATTTCAGAAGCAGACGCTGAATTTTCATCTACTAAAACTATGAGTTTGCCCTCTTCGAAGAGGCCTTCTTTTTCAGAATAGTATTTTTCGCCCGTTTTGCGGAAGTTGTCGGTGTAAACGATGATTTTTTTGCCGGCAATGAACTGGTCGCAGATTTCAAATGCCACGTTGAGGTAGCCGCCGCCGTTGCCGCGCAAGTCGAGGATGAGGTCCTGCATGCCTTGTGCTTTCAGTTTCTTGAGTGCGTCGGTCAGTTCCTTGGTGGAGGTGGCTGCGAAGCGCTCGAGTTTCACGTAGCCGGTGGTCTCGTCTGCCATGAAGGAGACGTTGATGCTGTACATCGGAATGGCGCCACGGGTGATTACAAAGTCGATGAGCTCGGGATTGCGGCCGCGCTTGACGGAAACTTTCACCTTCGAACCTTTGTCACCGCGGAGGTGCTTGCGTACCCAGTCGTTGGTGATTTTGTCACCGCAGGCCAATGTGTCATCCACCTTCACAATCTTGTCCCCAGCCAGCAAGCCGACTTTCTCGGACGGGCCGTTGATGATGACTTCCATCACGTTGATGGTGTCTTTGATGAGTTGGAAGGTTACGCCGATGCCGTCAAAAGTGCCTTGCAGCGGTTCGGTCATAGCTTGAACGTCCTTTTTCTGAATATAGGCAGTGTGCGGGTCCAACTCTTTCAGCATAGCCGAAATGGCCTTGTCCACCATCGGGTCGAAATCCACCGTGTCCACATACATGGCATTGATGGAGTTGATGAGTTGGTCCATCTTTGTTTTACAAGTTTGGTAATTTTTGTTCTGCGCCATTGCGGCAGTTGACAGTAAACTTAAAATCAGAACGATAAAAAGTTGTTTTTTCATGATAGCTTTAGGTTTTTTAAAAAGGGCGGCAAAGATAGGAAAAAAAAAGTAAGGTTTAAATGTTGACATTGACTTTAGCCATTAGCTGTTTAAACTTTAAACCTTAAACTTTAAATTTGGAATTTTATACCATAAACCCGCTTTCTGTTCGCCTGTTATTCCCATTGATCGGCCACGGGGAACTTTTTGCGCAGTGCGGCGAGTGCGTCGAAGTCGAGGTCGGCGACGACCATCTGCTCCTGGCCGGGTTCGGCGGCAGCCAAGATGTTGCCGCTGGGATCAATGACGGTGGTGCCACCGTTATGGAGGCGCTGTTTGCCATCATATCCTACTCTGTTGGTTACCAGCACGTATGATTGATTTTCTATGGCGCGCGCCACCGCCAACTTCGTCAGCATTTCTTCACGCGGGGCCGGAAAGTTGGTCACATAGACTAAGCAATCGTAATCAAAACGACCATTTACACAATGGTTGCGGCTCCATTCCGGGAAACGAACGTCAAAGCAAATCAGCGGCAGGAACTTGCCGCCTAAGGTCTCCACAATCGTTTTCCGAGTGCCAGCGGTGAACTGGTCTTCCCCGAAAAAGAGATGGCGCTTGTCGTAATATCCCAAAATGCGTGTCTGCGTCATCCACACCAGCCGGTTGAAGAGTTTTCCTTCTTGCAAAACGGGCATGGAGGCCACCACGTCGCATTGGAACTGCTGCGCCGTCCGAATCAGAAACTCCGTGCCGCGCCCGTTCATCGGGTCTGCCTCGGCATACATGTCTTCAGAAAATCCTGCGGTGTACATCTCCGGAAACACAATGAGGTTGACGGGCTTCGTCAAATCTCGTTTGATAATTTCCTCGTAATGCTTGAAGTTCGCAATGACTTCATTGGTCTTGATGTTGGCTTGGACAAGTCCTACGGTGATCATAAGGTTTAAGGTTTAAAGTTCAAGGTTTAAAGGAGGCATCCCCAAAGCTAACAGCCAATTGCTAATAGCCAACAGTTAGCATCCAGTACCGGGAATAAAAAAAACCCCGAATTTCTTCGGGGTCGGTGTGGTGCTGACGGGAATTGAACCAGTGACACACGGATTTTCAGTCCGTTGCTCTACCAACTGAGCTACAGCACCATCTCAGTTTTGAGGCTGCAAAAATACACTTTTTTATTTATCCTGCAACAGTGTTCTATAATTTTTTTATAAAATATTGATTTTAAAATCAATAAGTATAAAAAACGTTGTCAAAACTGTAGATTTTCGCCCTATGATATATGGAAACGAGTTGCGCGTTTCGCATAATATCTGTTATTCGGGTACAGATTCCACACCGCTGTCTTGCGTTGCCTTGCTTTCCAATTCCATCTTACCGAAGCGGAAGGTGATGCCGGCACTGACAAAACGGCTGACGTATTTGGACGAACTGGAGGAGATGTAGTACGGGTTCTCGTTCGTGGTACGGCTCTTGTTCCAGTTGAAGATATCGCTGACATTGATGAAGGCGGAAATCTTTCTGTCTAAGAAGTCGGCACGCAGGCCCAGGTCAATGTTGTAACGGGGCTGTGTCGTGGTGAAGAGGGTCACGTTCTTGGAACGGTAGTTGGCTGAGGCGTTGACTTCTAAGAACTTCCAGAGCTTTGCCCAGAAACGGAGCCTGAAGCTGTAGCCGAGGTTTTGCACGATGCGCGGGTCTGTTTCGTTACGGAACTGGAATTCCGAACGGCTGTAATAGACGTTGGCGTAGAATCGGATGTTCATGAAGGCTTTCAGACGGTATGTTACGTTGGCTTCAGCACCGGTGTTGATGGACTTTCCGGCGTTGACAGGCATCGTGAAGGAAACCATACGTCCGAAATAGTCGTTGAAGGAGACGTCCGTGAGCGTGCTGGTCTGGTCTTTGGAGTTCTTGAAGTAGGCCGTCAAACCCACGTTGCCGAACTTCTGGAAGAACTTCGTCCATCCGAACTCGAAGGAGTTGGTGTAGCTGGGCAGCAAGTCTGGATTGCCGGTGGAGTAGGAGTCCTCACTATATGTGACATACGTGGAAAGAGTGGATGCCGACGGGTTGCTGACACGGCGGGTGTAACTCAGTTTGAAGTTGTGCATCGACTTGGTGCGGTAACTCAAGTGCAGAGACGGATAGAGGCTCCAATAGCCTTTTGCCACGTTGTCTAATGGAGAATTTAAGATCTGGTAGTCGTAATAAACGTATTCGGTACGCAAACCGCCTTTGAGCGTGAAGTTGCCGAATTTGTGCTGGATGGTGACGTATGTGTCGAAGTTGTAATTTCTATCATCCACGTTTTTGAAACGCAAAGAGTCTAAATTGAAAAGGTCCGTGTCGAAAACCAGCGTGTCATAGCGGTTGAGGTTTTTGTTAAAAGACAAATCGCCGCTGACGCCCATACTGATTTCTCCGTTTTTATGATAGGGGATGGTGTAGTCGAGGCTGGCGGAAGTGGAGTATCTGTTCGAGAAGGATGTGTCCAAACGATGCTTGTCTAAGTAGTTCTGCACCAAATAGTCGCGGAAGAAGTCGGAGGAGCTGTGGCTGTGGTTGTAGTTGAAGGACAGGTCGGCTTGGATTCTATGGCCTTGGTTGTTGAACTTGTGCTCGAAGTCAACACCGGCGTATGCTCCGGCATTGAGGCCGCCGGACTCGGATGCGGTGTTGTATTCGAAGATGTCAGGATTGATAAGGTATTCCTGTCTGTATTCCTGATTGAGGCTGGAACTTTTGCGATAGCTGGGGTAGGAGCCTGCCCAGAAACTCATCGTGTTGAGGGTGTCGAAAACGTAGGAGCCGTGGAAGTTGAGACCACCGGAGAAGTTGTGGTTCTTGGAATTGCCGTTGCCGTGGTAGGTGGTGGCAGTGTCCATTTCGTTGTTGAATTGCGTATAGGAATTTTCCGTAGTGTTTTTTCTCATAGAATAGGTTCCGTTGAGATAGAAGTTGAGGGAGAGTTTCTGATTGGCCCACACGTATGATACCCAAGGGGTTACGTTAGGAGACGAGGAGGCACGCAGGCCGAAACTGAGGAAGCTGTTCTTCTTGATCTCGGAAGTGGTTACAATATTAATAATGCCGGCGTCGCTTTTGGAACTGTATTTGGCTGACGGGTTGGTGATGACCTCGATGCGCTCCAGAGAGTTGGCGGGCAGTTGCTGGATGAACTCCTTGAGGTTCTCTTCAGTGAGGTGCGAGGGGCGGTCGTTGAGCCATATTTCCACGGAGGAGACGCCGCGCAGCGTGATGTTGCCTTCAATATCGACTTCCACGCCCGGAGCATTTTCCAAAGCATCGGCAGCTGTTCCGTCCTGAATGGAGGGGTCCTCAGAAACGTTGTACATCGTTTTCTCACCATCTACCAGGAACACCGGTTTTTCGCCTTTGATGCTGACCTCCTGCAGGGTGTTGCTCTGTTTGGTCAATCTGAGTTCGCCTAATTCGATAGTGGAGCCGATGCCTTCGCATTCGATGGGAATGGTCAGCGGGGAATATCCGACTAAGAAGGCCATGAGGTTGTATGCTCCGGCCGGGATGTCCGTAAGGGAAAAGTTGCCTTCGGCATCTGTGAAGGTGATGCCGATGTTGCGCATTGTGGAGTCGCGGGTGACGACGCCGACACGCACGTAGAAAAGCTTGTCACTACGCAGACTGTCCACGATGGAACCGTTGATGGTATAGGTGTTTTGGGCAAAAATTGAACCTATGATGCTCAAAAACAGAGCGAGGGTAAATATTTTTTTCATAATAGTGTTTTATACGCGTAATGAAAGGTTAATGTTTTTTTGCAATGACGCTTTGGTTGACAGGGAAATTGAAATAGGTGTCCGGATAAGGCTCGTTAGCTAATGTGAAGTGCCACCACTCACCTGTAATCGGTTCGAAACCATTGCGTTTCATAGCCTCTTGCAGAATCATTCGGTTGTTGTGCTGTTTCACCGTGATACCGTCATAGTTCGTATGTGAAGAGGAACCGAAATAATCGAAGACGCCGCCCATATCCACTTCTTTGCCGGTTTGGGCTTCCACGAGGGTGAGATCGACGGTGGAACCTCGTGTGTGAGAGGACTTTTTCGCGACAAAGCCGCGGTTGAAAATCTGTTTCTTGGTGAGGTCCGGATAGAAAATGGACTTGGTGACCGTGTCGTTGAAGTTCTGCGCCCAGCGCATAAAATGGTCCACCGCCCGTTGCGGCCGGTAGGTATCGTAGATTTTCAGTCTGTAGCCTTTGCTTTTCAATTCGTTGTTGACCTTGTGCAGCGCGGAAGCGGCCTGCTTGGTAATCAGTGCGATGGGCTCCTCATAGCCGTCAATGCGCTTGCCGACGAAGTTGTAGGTGCTGTAATAACGAATCTCCAAAATCGCATCCGGGATGGAATCCGTGAGCACGCAAAACCCGGAGGCGTCCTCTTCGGGGGCGACCGCCACCGCCTTGATGTTGGTTTCTGTTGCCGTGACCTTTGCCGGCACAGCAACTTTCTTTTTTTTGCACGAAGGACAGACCACCATCATGCAAAACACTATTAATATAATAGTTATAACTTTAAATGAGCCTTTTTTGTTTACCATTTTTATTTTAAAAAACGAAACGGCAAACGTACATAAAAAAGGCTCATTTTATACTATAGTATTATAAAAAAGATTCTTTTTATGGATTACTCCACTTCGCGCACTAATCGCACACTGCAACCATAATAGCGTGTGGGTCGTCCATAATAGGCAATATCCCCATTCTCCATAATGAAATATAATCCGTGCGCAGCATCAGGTATGAATCCGCCAATGGCTGTTGAGGTCCAATAATACCCCATATTATTCAGCACCCGTATTTCCTTATCGTAACGCTGACCGGCGGCCGGCAAAAACACAGCACCAGCGTCTTCCAAAGTCGCCCATTGTGATAAGGTGAGTTGTGTCATATTGTCGGGACATCCTGCAGGAGCCGTCCAGTTGTCGGGCAAGAGGATGAGGCCATTTATATCATTGATGGTTGTTAGAAATCGATATTCAGTCGCATTGGGTCTGTCCAAGATTAGATACCTCACCTCCTCATAGGTCAGGCATTTCCACAATCCAGGCTTGTTGCCGCCGTTGATGATGGCATTATAAACGCCCCAGTCGGCATTGGCATAGTCGCCTGTCAGGTCGATGTCATAAGCTCCATTGCCGTCAGTAGGACCGTAGTTGTAACCGCAGCCATTACAGCCACATATTTCGGTATTGTAAGGCTGGTAGTACAGATTGCCGTTGTCCCAGCCGCTGGTGCCGAAACCGAACAGGTCAATCCAGCCGTCGTAGGTGGCGGAGATGTTGGCATTGCCCTCACCGATGCATTCGTACTGCTGATCGGCGAAGCGCCAGGTCTTGGTGCTGGCCTGGTATTGCAAGTTGCCCTTGGCGAATACGATTTTCTTGGTTGGGCTGACGGAAAACTCACCTTTCAAAGCGCCTGGAACTGGACCGTCATCGGGGTTTACTGGGTCGGGACCCGGTTTCGGGTCGCAGGATACGAGCATAAACGCTGGCAAAAGTGCAAGAAGAAACAGTCTGATTTTTTTCATACGTGTAGGTTTTAGTTTATAATTGTGCAATTGATTGTCTAATGAGTTTGTCGTATTCGGAAACTGGAACGTTACAGCGTCCATGCAGTTCATAAACGAAAAAAGGTGGTGCTTTGTTGCAACTTTTTACAAAAAAGATGAGTATATAAATAATCGTTTGATTTCCAAATACTTGTTGTTAACACCCCATATAGTCTCCTTATAAATAACGTGAGTTCGATATAATATAATTTATTAAAAATGAATAACATAACGA